>NZ_JAVYJG010000023.1:0-5231 GCF_032621675.1 Pseudomonas sp. zfem003
CATCCAGAACTGGTTGCGCCAGTGAGACTTTGTCCTAACGCTGGCACCTGCAGATCTTCCAGCAGCGCGCTCAGGTCTTCCTGGGCGCACTTGGAGATAGTGAGAATGGCGAAATGGATGGAGGCCTGGCCCTGTACGCTGAGGCGGGGACCAGGCTCTGACCCTTCGTAGGCGGCGTCCTCAGACAGGATTTCTGCCAGCGATCCAATGGTGTAAATGCCTTCTTGCAGGCGTTCTGCCAACGCCTGAGATTCGCTGCGGATGGGGCGATTAACCATGAGCCACCTCCGCGCTTTGGGCGGACGTTCCTAGGCCCTGAAGCTCTTTAAGCTGGACGGTGAACACATCAGCCATTGCGTCCAGCCCTTCGCATACGTACTCGGCAGCCTTCATCCCTGCTCGGCAGAGCTGGCGGATGTGCTGCGTCGAGTCCATATCGCGGTCGATTGCCCGGAGAACTGAGATCAGTTCACGTGCACTGAGCAGCTCGAGTCGCATGCATTCGACGGCGTCGTATGCGATCTCTACTGCCGACTGGGACTCCTGCGACTCTTGCTTCTCGGGGGTCTCTTTGGTAATTTCGGGATGTGACATTTCCTCGCTCCTCTATAGCGATGAAGTACGACCACTCGCGCCAACGAGTGGGAAAAGAACCCGCCCGGCAAGGCGGGTTTTTTATGCCCAGAATTCAGTGAGCCTTTCTGCGCATAGTCCGGGATAACGGGTTTTGATCACGCCAAATACTGTTCAAATAAACAGGTATTTTTCTCCTCTTATTCACAGCGGTTGTTTTTCATATTCTTTACCCGCAGCCCTTTCACGGCTCGGGAAAGGGCGCTCTTCAACTGCAGAGATCGTTCCGTCTTCGGCAACAAGGACAAAGATCGAGCGCTGCATGCGTATCGCTTTGCTGATGGACGCCTGAGTGACGCCAAGCTGCTTAGCGACCTCCGACTGACGCCGTAAGGCGTATTGGGAAAGGGGGGTTCTGGTCATCGCCGCACCTTATTTTGGTAGCGACCCCAAGTATTCCTGCTGGCATTAATGCAAGTCAAGACGCGGCATTAGGTGAAAAATGCCATAGGTTTTAAGGTCTCAGGATGACTAGACGAAGCCTCACTCCCAACCAGCTGGCCGAATGCGCCGCCTTGAAGAGCATCTATTTCGAGAAAAAAGACGCGCTAGGCCTCACCCAAGAGCTTGCCGCCGAAAGGCTCGGCATGACTCAAGCCTCTTTCTCTCACTACCTGAATGGGCGCAACGGGCTGAACCTTGAGTTCGCCATAAAAGCTGCGGGGCTTCTTGAGGTTCCCGTGAGCGCGTTCAGCCCACGACTAGCGGTGAAGCTTTCCCAAGCCTCAGCTCCGGCCGATTTGGACGACAGAATTCTTGGTGACGTTCGGGTTCGATCAGGCGAGCAAGTAAAAAAGCCTGCGCCCCAGGAGTCAAAGGGATCTCATGGATATCCAGTCATCTCGTGGAGCTCACTAAGTACAGCATTTCTGCCAACCGGCGGCATACCAATTGAGATCATTGAGGGGTTCGTTAGCACAACCGAGAACGCTGGATCTGACGGCGTATGGATTCGTGTAAAGGGCCCCTCAATGAGAGCCGATGTTGCGCCGAGCTTCCCAGAGGGCACTCTCATTCTTGTCGCGCTTGAAGCCGCCCAGCCGGAAGACGGGCGCTTTTATCTTTTCAGGAACGAAGCAGGCGAGTTCGTCTTTCGACGCTTCCTTACTGAGGGGTCAGCCACGTACCTACTGCCTCTGAATCAAGCTTTTCAGCCTGAGCCGTATGGCGATTCCTGGCGAGTTATAGGGCGCGTGGTCGACGCAAAAATGCCTGGGCTATAAAAAAATATAACCACAGGCATTGACTAGTCAGTAATGCCAAAGCCATTATCTCTCCAGTGCATACGCCTCTGGAGGGAAGTCTCGTGGAAAAAATCTATTACGCCGGCCTTGTCGGGCGCATGGACAGCGGCATTGCCGAGCGCGAGCTTCGCTGCCTGCTTGCAATAGCTGCTGGCGAGACAGACAAACAGGCGGCTCTTGAAGCAGGCATTTCGCCTCGCACCGTAAAGGGCGCAGTCGAACGTGTGATGCATAAGCTTCACACCTACAAGCGCACCGCACTGGTAGCCGAGGCGTTCCGGCGCGGCATCATCGCTCCAGCTCTGTGCATGGTCATCGCTCTCCTGATGGGCCTTCATCACAATCCCAGCGCCGTCAGGCGCCCCAGCGCACCACGCCGCATCGAGACCTTCAGCGCTGTCCGCCGCATCGAATCGGCAGTGGTGGCGTAGATGGCCTGGAACCCGGACAGCCTCGACCTCCTCGCCCTGGACCTGCAGGAGCAGCTGCGCGACATCGGCGCCTTCTGCAACCACTGGAACCGGCCGGCGCAACGCGCCTTTGCTGAGTACCTGCAGGCACTGGGCAAGCCGATTGAGGCGATCACCGTTGCCGAGCTGCAGGCCGCCGCCAACCACTCCGAAGGGGTGGTGCGCCGCCTCGCCAACCGTGGTGCCCTGTGATGCTCAAGACCATCGCCCTGCTTGCCGCCGCCCTGCTGTGGCTCATCCTCGCCGCCGTCATGGCCCACCAGTTGGCACCGCTGATGCTCACCAGCGGACGGCCCGAGCTGGTCCTGCTGGCCTTCCTGCTTCCCCCTGCGTGGCTGATCCTGGGATTGGCCGCCTATATCAAGATCGCCGACTACGGCTGGCGGGGGCGCTGGGAGGCACCACTGCCCCCCGACGCCTTAGACCAGCCCGCGCCGGCCGTGAGGTGCTGGTCATGACAAGCCGTTCCTTCCTCCCCATGAAGCCCGAGCATCTGGATCGCTTGGCTGAGCTCTTTTCCATGCAGCACCTGAAGCCCAGGACACTCCTCTTGGTTGCGAGGCGACTGTCCAGGCAGGCAGACCTGCGCGGTCCCCTGGAGATCTACAGCGAGACCAAGAAGGCCCTTGAAGCCGATCACAGCTTCCAGGCGCGGCTCATGCTCAAGGACTGGGAAGCCTGGTGGAAAGGTGTGCGGACGTCGACCGAAGAGACTCGGCGCGCGCTTGGTAAATGGCTGCTGGGGGCTGAGTCCCTGCGGCTGTTCTCCGATCTCAGCTACTCGGACTTGTGCGACTGCCTCGGCATCAATCCGGTGCACCGCGTTGACCTCGATCCAGCGCCGAAGCCTGGTCGGCTCTTCTGGGACCTGTGCTTTGTCCACGGACTGGAAGACAGCGCCGCGAGCATGAGCGGCCGCCGGCAAAGCGACTTGAAGGATGGCCCGCTGTTCCACTGCCTGCTGACCATCATGATCGACAACATGGACAAGATGCCCGATCCGTTCGCCCCCGGCGGGCCGTTCTACGGCGTCCCCACCCGCCGCCTCTACCAGGACGGCACACAAACGATCCAGCGGCCGGCCCTGGTGGTGCACAGCAATGACGGCCGCAGCAGGACCATTGAGCGCGCACCGGAGGTGGTGAAGTGAGCGAGACGACTACCAACTTCTACCCGAAGGGTGGCCGTTGTTCAGCCTGCAGCAAGCGGTTGCATGACTGCTCAGCCCTTCCGTTCGACCAGATGCCGATCCATCGCCGCGAAGGCTGCGATGTGGTTGTGATCTGCACCCGTTTCCAGAAAGCCAAGGAGGCCCAGGCCGATGTGTGAGAAACCGGACATGCTGCTAGCCGACAAGGCAAGCCAGGAGGCGTATGCCGATGGATTGAAGCGCTTGGCTGGAGCTGATCAATCCGCCCGCATCGCCGAGCTTGAGCGGGAGTGCGAGAGGCTGAGGGAGCGCTTGGAGATCAACGACGAGTGCCCGTATGACGGCATTGCCACCCGCGACGCAGCCATGAAGTTCATGACCCAGGAGATCAACAGCCTCCGCTCCAAGCTAGAGAACGTATCCGAAGAGCACGATAAGGCATGGCGGCGCGCCGAGGCCAGCGAGCAGAACTTGCTGGCGTTAACCGCCGCGTTCACCGCCCCGCCTGCTGCTGGGGTGCCGGAGGGTTTCGTTGATGTTATGGCCGCTGTGTTTCGCGAGCTGGAGCACAGGCATGGCGACGAACGCGGTAATGCACCGCGTCATAGCCACACCATCCCCGGAGTGTGGGACGAAGATAACGGTGAACTGGCAGGGAAGCCTTGCGCATGGTGTGCACTGTGGAACAAGGGCAAGGAAATGATCAAGGCGGCGAGCACCCCCACCCCGACTGCATCCGAACAGCAGCAGCCGATCAGCGATGAGGAAGCCGTCAGGATTCTGCTGTCAGGTGGAACGCTGGTGTTTAGAGTCCCGCATCCGGTCAAGGGCGAGGGGGTGTGAGATGGCAGAGCGTCCCCTTACCTGGCTTTTCGGCCTTGGCTTCCTGGCCATGTTCATCATGTTCAACGTCGTCGTTTTCCAGCGCGACGAAGCCCGCCGGATGGCAATGCCCCAGATCACCACCGCGAACGGCGTGATCACACTCCAGTGCCCCGCCAGGCCCGACCTGGACAAAGAAGACCAGCCGAAGCAGTAGCGCACACACGCGCAGCGCCACGAAACGAAGCACGTGGAAACGTAGCGCGCAACGAAACACAGGAGGCACCCCATGACAGGCGAACGAATCCTTGAGTTCGAAGACCTGCAGAGGATCACAGGCTACACCAGGCGATCCGACGTCGAGCGCAGCATGCGCGCCCAGGGCATCAAGCTGTTCCTTGGCCGAAAGGGGCCATGGACTACGATTGACCTTATCAACGACGCCGGCGGCATCAAGGCCGCCTCGCAGCCCGATGGCTACAACCCGGACATCCTTGGATGAAGAGCGGCAGGAAGCGGCAGCACAACCCCAACATACCTGGCCACATTGACCAGGCCGCCCTCCCCCGTGGTGTCTACTTCGACCACAGGGGGAGCGGCACCTGGTACATGCTGTCCTTCAATGAGGCCGGCCGGCGCCAGCGGAAGAACCTCTGCGCAGCTGACGTCACTCTGTCGGAGCTCCACAAGCTGGTCGAGGAGATCCACGGCGTGGATCGCGACAGCCTGACCTACCTGTGCGAGCAGTTCCGCCTGAGCGACAAGTTCACCAGGCTGCAGAAGAGCAGCCAGGATGACTACGACTACTGTCGCGACGTGCTGGTCAGCCTGCCCACGAAGATCCCAGGCAAGACCCTGGGGCAGCTCGCCGTGAAGAAGTTCACCCCTCCCCTGATCCAGCGCCTGGTCGAC
>NZ_JAVYJG010000024.1:0-4999 GCF_032621675.1 Pseudomonas sp. zfem003
GTTACCGGCCTGGCTTGAGTAGTTAATGGAAAGGGAAGGCTTGATCACCCCAGGTGGGGTGATCAGCGACAGGCTGTAGTTCGCCGCGCCGCTGGCGGATACCGACAACTCACCACTCAGGGAAGAACCGATTGGAGCTGCCGCCTGTGAAAGAGCCGGCAGGGCTCCAATGGCAACCACGCATACGCTTAGAGCCCGCACAGCGGCAGGCCGCACTCTTCCCTGAGTCATGACAATCCTTGTGGTTATTTGTGACGGCAGATTTCTGATGGAGCGCGACTATAGATAACGGCTACTTACAGGCACAAGCCCCCCAGACGTTTTTTTCAATGCCTGTCGAGGACTTCTCACACCACTCTATGGGGAAGCCTTTAACCAGCTGCTTTCTACGGTTTTCCGGATATAGGGCTGGTAGACCTTGCGGTCCGCCGTCGTCCCCGTCTCGCTGCTCTGCCAGTCGCTCACTTCCTGCGACAGCACCTCGCAACCCGTCCACGGCACTTGCGATACGCCCGTGCAGCGCTGCTTCTGGCTGCGGTAGAGCGAGCCCGCCAGCGGGAACACCTGCTTGAATTCGTTGTATTCCAGTGCACCGGTCGCCGGGTCCATCGTCTCCATCCACTGGAAGCCCAGCGAGCCGTAGTCGAAGTGCGAGCGCAGACCGCCGTAGCGGTACTGGGTCTTGCGGACACCGCCCAGGCCATCGGGATTGGTCAGTGCGGTCACCACCTGATAAGGCACCTGCACATCCATCACCGGGAAGCTCGAACCGGCTCCCTTCTGATAGGCACTCCTATCCACCAGCGAGCCGTAAGTGATG
This sequence comes from Pseudomonas sp. zfem003, assembly GCF_032621675.1. Taxonomy (NCBI): domain Bacteria; kingdom Pseudomonadati; phylum Pseudomonadota; class Gammaproteobacteria; order Pseudomonadales; family Pseudomonadaceae; genus Pseudomonas; species Pseudomonas sp. zfem003. The sequence goes on from NZ_JAVYJG010000024.1 coordinate 821, forward strand.
TTGGACTCAGTGAGATCGGTTTTCAATACAAGGACATTATTCGGTGCATTTAAATAAAATTTACTTCTAACGACCCCAGCTCTTGAGTAAGAGTACAAATAAACCCCATCACCACCTTCCACAAATAACGGAGTTTCCTCCCAAGAAACACTCAAACCAGAGCGACTCACACACTCACTTGACGCATTTGAATACCCAGAAAGCATCAGCATGAAAAGGCAATTCTTCTTTCCAGGCTGAAACGCAACATTATTAATCCTAAGCACATCACTCTTGCCATCAAGATTAATATCACCAGTCGCCCTAGAAAACGGTGAAACCCCGACATTAAGAAGGCCTCCAAAACTATCTATTATCATACTTCCGTCATCACCACTCCTATATCTTGCAAGCTCAATCGGCGGCACCCCCTCCGAGCGCCTGCCCTGGGTAACCAAAGACCGCCCCGTATTAAGCGCATAAACCATATCAGACGTAGAAAATACCAAATTTTCTGTATTCCCTCTGAAGTCATATAATTGAGCCAAAGAATCACATGGAGGCGTATCAGTATTTAGAGGCTGACTTACATCATGAATCCTAGTATCAAACCCCACCACATCCAATAAACCATCACCATTTATATCAGCAAGCGTACGAGGTGCAGATATCTGAGAAGGCCATATCGCCTCCCAACCACAAACATCCCAATCGCCGTATCCTCCTCTTACTTTCTGCCCCCAGACATCACCACTCCACTTCACCGGAGAGATAAACCCTATAGAACCACTAAGAGCCACATAAATACCGCTTGAGGTAAAACCAACAATATCGCTTCTACCGTCACCATTCATATCCGCAACCTCACGAGGAGTAGCTTCGTTACTGGACCACCCCGCCGCCGTACCATAGGCAGTCAAGTTGGAGTAAACCGGCGAACTCTCGAACCGGTCCCGCTTGTTCAGCGCCACCATCACCTGGCTACTGCTGAAACCCACGATATCCAGCAGTCCATCGCCATCCACATCCGCGAGCTGACGCGGATAAGTATTCTGATCACTCCAACCACCGGCACTGACGCCATAGGCCGCAATCCACTTGGCGGGCTGCTGGAAACCCTCCCCCGTCGACAGCGACACATACACCCCATCACCGGCAAAGCCCACGATGTCGGCCAGCCCATCCCCGTTGATATCCACCACCATCCGCGGGTACTGGTTGTTGTTCGCCCAGCCCCCCGCGTTCACCCCAAAGGACGCCAGCTTGTTCACCGGCGCGGTGAAACCCGTCTCGGTGCCAAAGGCCACATGCACACCATCGTTGAAGAAGCCCACGATGTCCGGTCGGCCATCGCCGTTCACATCCGCCAGCTGACGCGGGTGCACGTTCATGTCACCCCAGCCCTGGTTCGCGCCGAAGGCCGCCAGTACCAGTTGCGGATCGCTCATCCGCTTGCCCGTCGATGGGTCCTTGTCATAGCCGTACTGGCTGTCCACCGACAGGCAGTTGGCATCACCGCCGTCCGGGCAGTACTGCAGCTTGGTCAGGTTCGACAGCCCCGCACCGGAGGCGGTGTAGGTCAGCTTGTATCGCGCACTGTTGGCATCGTTGCTCACACCCAACAGGCGATAACGGATGGCAGGCCGTATCCCGGCCCCCAGGTACATCGGGATCGGGTCCGGGCGCGCCGTCGCCTCGCCCCAGTCGAAGGTGATCGTTCGAGCCGGCGCACTGCCCGCGTTGGCGTTGCCGCTGTACTGGATGCGCTTGGGGTAGCTGACGTTCGAATCCTGGATGTAGCTGACGGTGTAGTAGTTGCTGAAGCGGTCACTGACCTTGCTCAGCGACCAGGCATAGGGCAACGACGTAGTGCTTCCACTGGGCGTGACCAGCACACGACTGTCAGCACTGTTGCCGAACTCGATTACCTCGCCGCTCTTTTTCCACACCTTGAACCAGGACGAGGCACTACCGAAGTCGCCATAACCAACGATCTTGGTGAAACTCTCTATCTGCGTGCGGTACTCAGCCCCATCAGCCCCGTAGGCGCTACCGCTCTTGAGGATCAGCCGCTGGCCGTCCAGGCACAGCCGGTCATTGGCGGTCAGGCTGGTGATGCCATCTTCGATGCCGTCGATGGTCTTGTCCCGCGGACAACGACCGATCTGCGACAGACCACCCAGGGTCCAGCCCATGCCCAAAGGACCGTTACCGGCCTGGCTTGAGTATGGGGTGATCAGCGACAGGCTGTAGTTCGCCGCGCCGCTGGCGGATACCGACAACTCACCACTCAGGGAAGAACCGATTGGAGCTGCCGCCTGTGAAAGAGCCGGCAGGACTCCAATGGCAACCACGCATACGCTTAGAGGCCGCACTCTTCCCTGAGTCATGACAATCCTTGTGGTTATTTGTGACGGCAGATTTCTGATGGAGCGCGACTATAGATAACGGCTACTTACAGGCACAAGCCCCCCCAGACGTTTTTTTCAATGCCTGTCGAGGACTTCTCACACCGATCTACGGGGAAGCCTTTAACCAGCTGCTTTCTACGGTTTTCCGGATATAGGGCTGGTAGACCTTGCGGTCCGCCGTCGTCCCCGTCTCGCTGCTCTGCCAGTCGCTCACTTCCTGCGACAGCACCCCGCAACCCGTCCACGGCAATTGCGAAACGCCCGTGCAGCGCTGCTTCTGGCTGCGGTAGAGCGAGCCCGCCAGCGGGAACACCTGCTTGAATTCGTTGTATTCCAGTGCACCGGTCGCCGGGTCCATCGTCTCCATCCACTGGAAGCCCAGCGAGCCGTAGTCGAAGTGCGAGCGCAGGCCGCCGTAGCGGTACTGGGTCTTGCGGACACCGCCCAGGCCATCGGGATTGGTCAGTGCAGTCACCACTTGGTAAGGCACCTGCACATCCATCACCGGGAAGCTCGAACCGGTGCCCTTCTGATAGGCACTGCTATCCACCAGCAAACCGTAGGTGATGCTGGACTCAGTGAGGTCGGTTTTCAGGGACAGGATCTGATTGGGGGATTTGGACAAGCTCCGACTCAACCTAACACCGTCACTTCCAAAGCCCAGAAGAGCGAAGTCGGAACTTCCAAAACTCGGCACGAAATCCAGGTTGCCATTGGCCGTAGATGCAAAGGCAGGAACACATTCGGAGGTGTCCAGCCCACTTTGCTTGAACTTGTAAACCTGACTGCAGCCGGCAGTATTGACACGCAAAACTTCCGCTTGGCCGTCCACATTAAAATCCGCAACCACCTTAGTATAAGAAGCCATGTTGTACATAAGGCTTTCAGCTGCTTCAAATCCACCACTGGTTGCCATCGCCCCAAACTCGGCACCAACCAAAGTAGCCGCAGCCATATACCCCCCCATATTAAGAGAGATATAGATTTCGCTGCGCAGCCCAACGCCTACATGTTTGGCAATGCAAGCCTTTGAGGGATAACTACGTTTATACCTGGGAATCAAATCAAACCCAACGATATCAGGAAGGCCATCAGAATTTATATCTACCAAGAGACGAGGTGAAACTGACTGACCAGCCCAGTTGACTCTAATATTGTCCACAGCCTCACAGCTATTATTACTTATACGACTATAACCATATCCATTAACCCAAAGAGCAGGCGCGCCAAATCCTACCTGCCCAGCCAGGGCCACATACACGCCACTTCCTGAAAAACCTACAACATCGGCTTTCCCATCACCATTCATATCGATGACTTGTCGCGGATAAACTTCGTTACTGGACCACCCCGCCGCAGTACCATAGGCATTCAAATTGGAATAAACCGGCGAACTCTCGAACCGGTCCCGCTTATTCAATGCCACCATTACCTGAGTGCTGCTGAAACCCACGATATCCAGCAGCCCGTCACCATCCACATCCGCTAGTTGGCGCGGATAGGTGTTCTGGTCACTCCAACCACCGGCACTGACGCCATAGGCCGCAATCCACTTGGCGGGCTGCTGGAAACCCTCCCCCGTCGACAGCGACACATACACCCCATCACCGGCAAAGCCCACGATGTCGGCCAGCCCATCCCCGTTGATGTCCACCACCATCCGTGGGTACTGGTTGTTGTTCGCCCAGCCGCCCGCGTTCACCCCGAAGGACGTCAGCTTGTTCACCGGCGTGGTGAACCCCGTCTCGGTGCCAAAAGCCACATGCACCCCATCGTTGAAGAAGCCCAC
>NZ_JAVYJG010000025.1:0-1090 GCF_032621675.1 Pseudomonas sp. zfem003
TAATTCGATTTATCCACAGGCTTCCGAGGCGGTTTTATCGCGTACAATGAAATCTGCCCCCCTTGGAAATGTTGCTTTTGGTGGGTGGTGTCGACGTACAATGCTTTGAGCTAAGTGCCTGATTTACTTGTTAAGAGGCTTTGACTGTTAATCATTGGGTCCCTGGTTCGAGTCCAGGTCGCGGAGCCAAATTCAAAAGCCCTCGGCATGTGCCGGGGGATTTTTATTTTAAGCACCCGGACTCTCATCAAGGGCTTCATTCCCAGTTATTCAGAGCCTTTGGCCTCATTGAGACAGCTTAAGGTTTAGCTGTGACGTGGCGCAGCGGCCTGCTGCCCCGATAGCGGCAAAAACAGCAAGGCATAAAAAAGCCGGCAATCAAGCCGGCTTCCCACCTTAAGCCTCAGCGCTTATTCGACGCTAAGCCTGTCGCGGTTGGCCTCAAGAGTCTTGGCGCCAATTCCCTTGACCTGCAGCAGATCGTCTACGGATGAGAATGGACCATTGGCTTCGCGATACTCCACGATTGCCTTGGCCTTCAACTCACCAACTCCAACCATCGCCCCCTGCAACGAAGCAGCATCGGCCTTGTTGATATCCACCTTTTTAACGACCTGCTCGGTAGCAACTTTCGCCAGCTCGCTCTTGGATGGCGTCTCCGCAGCAATGGCGGAACCGGTGAAACCGAGGAAGACGAACAACAGGGAAAGAATCCGTACGAGGATCATCACTTAAATCTCCATGTGACTAGCTTAAGGAGCGGTACTCCTAAACCCGCCGAGCCAAGCTAGCTCTTGGAGAGAGGCCGCTCAACTTCACGCCCTTGACACACCCAGTCAAGAAACTCCTACTCGAAAGGGTAATTATTGCCAGCCTCTTGTAGGATTTCACGAATCAATAAAATTGATTTGATCGGCATCATAGAGCAGCTTAAACGATAAAAACTTGACATCCCACTAGGGATGGTCTGAAGTAGCCATGCATTTCTGGCTGAATTCAGCGCCTACCGATTTTGAAAGCGGCCACTCGATCCAAAACACTCAAGTCAGTCGCACTTTTCTATCTTTTTCGCTACCGCGAGCACTTCGCA
>NZ_JAVYJG010000003.1:0-604772 GCF_032621675.1 Pseudomonas sp. zfem003
TCTCGAATTCACGAGTGTTACTTGTGTTGCTGATAATCAGTCGACTACCAGTCTTACATCACAAGCACCCACACGAATTGCTTGATTCAAATTTTTAAAGAGCGTTTCGATCAAGTCTTTCGTCTCAACCGAGGCCGCGCATTCTACAGCAGCCTTTCTTTCTGTCAAGCTGTTTTTCGAAGAATTTTTTCTTTCTACTCAACAACTTGCGCTTCGTTCGATTTCTCTTCCGAAGCGAGGCGCGCATTCTACAGCACCTCTTTCTTCCGTCAAGCTGTTTTTCGAAATTTTCTTTTCTACTCAACAACTTAGCTCGCTTGGCAGAGCGTTCCGCTTCAGCGAGGCGCGCATTCTACATGAGTGAAGATGGGTGTAAACCCCCTTTTCGGAAAAAGTTTACGCCTGGCTTCCAGGCCTCTTTATAGAGGTGGCTACACCACCCCTTCCTGCCGCAGACGCTCGATAGCCTCCGCCGACAGCCCCAGCACACGCTCCAGTACGGATGCCGTGTGCTCGCCCAGGCGCGGCGGTGCCATCCGGTACTCCACCGGCGTATCGGAGAGGCGCAGCGGACTGGCCACCTGGGCCACCGCACCGGCCAGTGCATGGGGCAATTCGACTTTCAGCCCCCGGGCCAGCACCTGGGGATCCTCAAATACCGCCGCCAGGTCGTTGATCGGTCCGCAGGGCACGCCGACCGCTTCCAGTGCCGCCACCCACTCGGCCGTGGTCTTGAATACGGTGGCCTGGCGGATCAGCGGGATCAGCTCCGCCCGGTTCGCCACCCGTGCCTTGTTGCTGGCAAAGCGCGGATCGTCCGCCCATTCCGGATGCCCGGCCACCTCACAGAACTTACGGAACTGCCCGTCGTTGCCAACCGTGAGGATGAAATCACCATCCGCCGTGGGGAAATCCTGGTACGGCACGATATTCGGATGCGCATTGCCCAGGCGCCGGGGAGGAACGCCCGTGGTCAGGTAGTTCATCGCCTGGTTCGCCAGGCAGGCCACCTGCACGTCCAGCAGCGCCATGTCGATGTGCTGCCCCCGGCCGGTGGTCTCACGGGCGGTCAGGGCCGCCAGGATGGCCACGCTGGAATAGAGCCCGGTAAGAATGTCCGTCAGCGCCACCCCCACCTTCACAGGCCCGGCACCCTCTTCCTGGTCCGAGCGCCCGGTCAGGCTCATCAGCCCACCCAGCCCCTGGATCATGAAGTCGTAACCCGCCCGCTTGGCATAGGGGCCGAACTGGCCGAAGCCGGTGATGGAGCAATAGATGAGACGCGGGTTGATCGCCTTGAGCGACGCGTAGTCCAGCCCATAGGCCGCCAGCCCACCGACCTTGAAGTTCTCGATGAGGATGTCCGACTCCGCCGCCAGCTTTCGCACCAGCGCCTGGCCCTCCGACTGGGTGAAGTCGATGGTCACCGACTGCTTGTTGCGGTTGGCCGAGAGGAAGTACGCCGCCTCGCTGGTATCCCGCCCGCTTTCGTCCTTGAGGAAGGGTGGCCCCCAGGCGCGGGTATCGTCGCCACTCCCCGGCCGCTCCACCTTGATCACATCGGCACCGAGGTCAGCAAGGATCTGCCCCGACCAAGGCCCGGCAAGCACACGGGACAGGTCGAGCACGCGGATATGGGAGAGGGCACCAGCCATGGAATCACCTGCGGAAGAAGAAAGAAGCAGAGCCGGGCCCCTCTATATATAGAAGGACCCGGCCAGGGACCGGATCAGAAGAACGCCTGGATACCGGTCTGCGCGCGGCCGAGGATCAGCGCATGCACGTCATGAGTACCCTCGTAGGTGTTGACCACCTCCAGGTTCACCAGGTGACGGGCGATGCCGAACTCGTCGGAGATGCCGTTGCCGCCCAGCATGTCGCGGGCCATGCGCGCGATGTCCAGCGCCTTGCCGCAGCTGTTCCGCTTCATGATCGAAGTGATCTCCACCGCCGCCGTACCCTCGTCCTTCATCCGGCCGAGGCGCAGGCAGCCCTGCAGGGCCAGGGTGATCTCGGTCTGCATGTCGGCCAGCTTCTTCTGGATCAGCTGGTTGGCCGCCAGCGGGCGACCGAACTGGTGACGGTCCAGCACGTACTGGCGCGCGGTATGCCAGCAGAACTCGGCGGCACCCAGCGCCCCCCAGGAGATGCCGTAACGAGCCGAGTTCAGACAGGTGAACGGACCTTTCAGGCCACGCACCTCAGGGAACGCGTTCTCCTCCGGCACGAACACATTGTCCATCACGATCTCGCCGGTGATGGAGGCACGCAGGCCCACCTTGCCGTGGATCGCCGGCGCGCTCAGGCCTTCCCAGCCTTTCTCCAGCACGAAGCCGCGGATGTCGCCGGCATCGTCCTTCGCCCAGACCACGAACACATCGGCGATCGGGCTGTTGGTGATCCACATCTTGCTGCCGCTCAGGCGATAGCCGCCGTCCACCTTCTTCGCACGGGTCACCATCGAACCCGGGTCGGAACCATGGTTCGGCTCGGTCAGGCCGAAGCAGCCGATCCACTCACCGCTGGCCAGCTTCGGCAGGTACTTCTGCTTCTGCGCCTCGCTGCCGAACTCGTTGATCGGCACCATCACCAAGGACGACTGCACGCTCATCATCGAGCGGTAGCCCGAGTCGATGCGTTCCACTTCGCGGGCGATCAGCCCGTAGCACACGTAGTTCAGACCGCTGCCGCCGTACTCCACCGGAATGGTCGCGCCCAGCAGGCCCACTTCGCCCATCTCGCGGAAGATCGCCGGATCGGTCTGCTCATGACGGAAGGCCTCCAGCACGCGCGGCGCCAGCTTGTCCTCGGCGAACTGCTGGGCGCTCTCGCGCACCATGCGCTCCTCTTCGGTCAGTTGCTGGTCCAGCAGCAACGGGTCGATCCAGTTGAAGGAAGCTTTGGCAGCCATGGGCAGGTCCTCGAATAAGGGATGGGATCAGGCGGAGTGTCCGCGCGTTGTGGGGAACAATCCTAGACAGCGCCCCCAGGCCCGGCAAACGAGGTTTTCGCACCCTCTTGTGCTAATTTCTCACTCCGAAAGCTTCATAGCCCCGCCAAAGGCCCGTCATTTGTGAGGTAGCCGTACACAATGCGCCGCAAGATTCCCAGCACCAGCGCACTGGTCGCATTCGAATCCGCCGCCCGCCACCAGAGCTTCACCAAGGCGGCCGAAGAGCTGGCCCTCACCCAGAGCGCCATCTGCCGCCAGATCGGCGGCCTGGAGGACTTCCTCGGCATCGAACTGTTCCGCCGCTCCCGACGTGGCGTGAAGCTCACCGAAGCCGGCCTCGCCTACTCCCGGCGCATCGCCAGCCAGCTCGACGCCGTCGAGCGGGACACCCTCGCCGTCATGGGCCAGCAGGGCGCCATGGCCATCGAACTCGCCGTGGTCCCCACCTTCGGCACCCAATGGCTGCTGCCCCGGCTGAAGGACTTCCAGCGCCTGCACCCCGAAGTCACCGTCAACCTCACCAACCGCACCCGCCCCTTCCTGTTCGCCGACACTGACTTCGACGCCGCCCTGCACTTCGGCACCGCCGACTGGTCCGGCACCCAGTCCCACTTCCTCATGCACGAGCATTCCGTACCGGTGTGCAGCCCCAGCCTGCTGGGCGGCCGAACCAGCCTCAGCGCCGAGGACATCGCCCGCCTGCCGCTGCTGCAGCAGACCACCCGCCCCTACGCCTGGCGCCAGTGGTTCAACTCCCTCGGCCTGAACGTCGCCCGCGACCTCAGCGGCCCACGCTACGAACTCTTCTCCATGCTCGCCCAGGCCGCCATGCACGAAATGGGCGTCGCCCTCATTCCCCCCTTCCTCATCCAGCGCGAACTGGAGGAAGGCCGCCTGGTCACCGCCCTCACCCACAGCTGCCGCAGCGACAAGGCCTATTACCTGTTCATCCCCGAGCGCAAGGTCGAGTCCGCCGTGCTCGGCGCCTTCCGCGACTGGCTGCTGGAAGCCGCCGCCCGGTATCGCCAGGAAGCAGGCGAATCCTGAGGCGAAACACCCCGCCCGGCTCCCTGTCACGCAAGGTGACAGCCCAGCCCGAATCGCCACCCGACGCACCAGAACAGGTCATTTCCCCGCGCCCCATCCCACCGCATCACCCACACGGGTGATGCCGCAAATCGCCCATTCAGGCAGTTATGGGCCCCGACCGCGCTGACTAGCATGAAGCCTCCCTCATTCCTTCACTGGAGAGCCGCATGACAACAAGAACAATGCGCGGAATCTTCCGGCCGCACGCGCTGGCCGCCGCCGTGGCACTGGGGCTGAGCGCCCCCGCCTTCGCCATCAACTTCAACATCGGGGAGATCGAAGGGCAGCTGGACTCCTCGCTGTCCGTCGGCGCCAGCTGGAGCACCCGCGCCCCGGACCGGGACTTCATCTCTACCGCCAGCGGCGGCACCGCCCTGTCCCGGACCAGCGACGATGGCCGCCTCAACTTCAAGAAGGGCGAGACCTTCTCGAAGATCTTCAAGGGCATCCACGACCTCGAACTGAAGTACGGCGACACCGGCGTCTTCATCCGTGGCAAGTACTGGTATGACTTCGAACTCAAGGACGAGCACCGCGAGTTCTACGACATCGACGACCACAACCGGAAGGAAGGGGCCAAGGCCTCCGGCGCGCAGATCCTCGATGCCTTCCTCTACCACAATTACAACCTCGGCGACCTGCCCGGCTCGGTCCGGGTTGGCAAGCAGGTGGTGAGCTGGGGCGAGAGCACCTTCATCGGCAACAGCATCAACAGCATCAACCCCATCGACGCCGCCGCCTTCCGCCGCCCGGGTGCCGAGATCAAGGAAGGCCTCATCCCGGTCAACATGATCTACCTGTCCCAGAGCCTCACCGAGAACCTCTCGGCCGAAGCCTTCTACCAGCTGGAATGGGACCAGACCGTCGCCGACAACTGCGGCACCTTCTTCTCCACCTCCGACGTGGTCGCCGACGGCTGCACCGACCGCCTCATCGTCAACGGGCCCGACCTCGCCCCCGGCGTTTCCACCAACACCGGCAGCACCCTCTACATCCCCCGCGCCGGTGACAAGGACGCCCGCGACAGCGGCCAGTTCGGCGTCGCCCTGCGCTGGTTCGTGCCGGAGTTCAACGACACCGAATTCGGCGCCTACGCCATGAACTACCACAGCCGTGGCCCGGTGTTCAGCACCATCCGCACCACCAGCCCGAGCCTCGCGGTGATCCCCGGTGCACCGGGCGCCCGCTACTTCATCGAATACCCCGAGGACATCCGCCTCTACGGCCTGAGCTTCCAGACCAACATCGAAGGCACCTCGGTGGCCGGCGAGATCAGCTACCGTCCCAACATGCCGCTGCAGCTCAACAGCACCGACCTGTCCTTCGCCGCCCTGGCGGTACCGTCCTCACCGGTGTTCGAGAGCGGCCACAGCAGCAACACCGCCGGCGCCATCATCCATGGCTACGAGCGCAAGCCGGTCACCCAGGCCCAGGTCACCGCCACCCAGTTCGTCGACCAGGTCATGGGCGCCAGCCGCCTCACCCTGGTGGCCGAGGTCGGCTACAACCACATCAGCGGCCTCGACGACGACATCGGCTCCCTGCGCTACGGCCGCGACCCGATCTACGGCCCCGGCCAGCTTTCCTCCCAGGCCACCTGCATCGCCCTCACCGCCTCCAGCCCCGCCCAGCGCGAGTGCAACGACAAGGGCTTCTACACCAGCAACTCCTGGGGCTACCGCGCCCGCGCCGTGCTCGACTACCCCAACGTCATCGCCGGCATCAACCTCAGCCCGAGCCTCGCCTGGTCCCATGACGTCGACGGCTACGGCCCCAACTTCAACGAAGGCTCCAAGGCCATCAGCCTCGGCCTCACCGCCGAATACCAGAACACCTACACCGCCAGCCTCAGCTACACCGACTTCTTCGGCGGCCACTACAACCCCACCACTGATCGCGACTTCGTCGCCCTCAGCTTCGGTCTGAACTTCTGACCCCGCGCATAGGACTCGCACCATGAAAACCATAAGAATCCTGCAAGGTGGCGCACTGGTACTCGGCCTGCTGGCCTGCCAGGTCATGGCGGCCGTCAGCCCCGAAGAGGCCGCCCAACTCGGCACCACCCTCACCCCCCTGGGCGCCGAGAAGGCCGGCAACGCCGACGGCAGCATCCCCGCCTGGACCGGCGGCCTGGCGAAGAACGCCGCACCGATCGACGCCAACGGCTTCCTCGCCGACCCCTTCGCCAGTGAGAAGCCGCTGTTCACCATCACCGCCCAGAACGTCGACCAGTACAAAGCCAGGCTCTCCGAAGGGCAGCTGGCGATGTTCAAGCGCTACCCCGAGACCTACAAGATCCCGGTCTACCCCACCCACCGCACCGCCGCCGCGCCGGAGGCCATCTACGCCGCCGCCCGGCAGAGCGCCCTCAACACCCAGCCGGTGGACGGCGGCAACGGCCTCTCCAACTTCGCCGACAGCCACTACTACGCCTTCCCGATTCCCAAGGACGGCGTCCAGGTGCTGTGGAACCACATCACCCGCTACCGCGGCGGCAACGCCCGGCGCCTGGTGGTCCAGGTCACCCCGCAGACCAACGGCTCCTTCTCTCCCGTGCAGTTCCAGGACGAGGTCGCCTTCCCCGCCGACATGACCGACCTGGACAAGGACAAGGCCGCCAACATCCTCCTCTACTTCAAGCAGCGGGTCCTCGCGCCCTCGCGCCTGGCCGGCAACGTGCTGCTGGTCCACGAGACCATCGACCAGGTCAAGGAGCCGCGCCTGGCGTGGATCTACAACGCCGGCCAGCGCCGCGTGCGCCGTGCCCCCCAGGTCGCCTACGACGGCCCCGGTACCGCCGCCGACGGCATGCGCACCGCCGACAACTTCGACATGTTCTCCGGCGCCCCCGACCGCTATGACTGGAAGCTGATCGGCAAGAAGGAGATGTACATCCCCTACAACAGCTACAAACTCGACTCCACCAGCCTCAAGTACGCCGACATCGTCCGCCCCGGCCACATCAACCAGGACCTCACCCGCTACGAGCTGCACCGGGTCTGGGAAGTGGTCGCCACCCTCAAGTCCGGCGAGCGGCACATCTACGCCAAGCGCCACATGTACCTCGACGAGGACAGCTGGCAGGTGGCCCTGGTGGACCACTACGACGGTCGCGGCCAACTGTGGCGCGTCGGCGAAGGCCACGCCGAGTACCACTACGGCCAGCAGGTCTCCGCCTACACCCTCGAAGCCCTCTACGACATCATCGCCGGCCGCTACATCGCCCTCGGCCTGAAGAACGAGGAGAAGCACGGCACCGAGTTCGGCTTCAAGGCCAGCGGCGCCGACTACACCCCCGCCGCCCTGCGCAACGCCGGCATCCGCTGAGCACACCGCGCCCAGGGACGGGCGCCCCCTTATGACCCGCCATCACGCCGGCGCATGGGCCTTTGCGCGATGGCAGCGGATGTCTAGCCTGAACGACCACGGTTCACCATAACGACAACACCGAGAACCGCCATGCCCCGCACCGCCCCCCGACCCGACCGTCCCGGCGTGCCCCGCCTGCCGCCCGCGCACGTGCCCCGACCGCGCCTGGTGGCGCCGCTGCTGGAGCAACCGGCGCGCCTGCGCCTGCTCTGTGCCCCCGCCGGCTTCGGCAAGAGCGTGCTGCTCAGCGAACTGCTGCGGGCCGGCGCCGACACCCACGACGCTATCGCCTGGATCGGCCTCGGTGGCGAAGCCCTCCCCGTGGAGCGCCTGGTCGCCCAGGTCGCCACCGCCCTGCAGCGCCCGGCCCCCGACCTGCCCCCGCAACAGGCCCTCTGGCAACTGCTGGGCGACCCCTCGCGGCCGCTGTGGCTGGTACTCGACGACTACCCCGCCGACCCGCCACCCGAACTGGACGCCTGCATCGACCTGCTGCTCGCCCGCACCCCACCCAACTTGCAACTGCTGGTCAGCGCCCGCCAGCGCCCCGAGTGGAACCTGCCGCGCCTGTTGCTGGCCGGTGACCTGCAGGAGCTGGACGCCGCCCGGCTGGCCCTCACCCGTGACGAGCAGGAGCGCCTGGTGGACCTGATCGCCCCCCAGGCCAACCCGACCCTGCGCGACGAGCTGTGGGCGGAAAGCGAAGGCTGGTGCGCCGGCGTCCGCCTGCAACTGTGCAGCCGCTTCCCCCCGGCCGCCGCCAGCAACGTCGGCGCCCACCACTGCTGGCTCAAGGAATACCTCGACCACGAACTGCTGGCCCGCCTGGACGACGACGAAGCCCGCTGCCTGTTCGCCCTGGTGCACCTGCCCCGGGTCAGCGCCGAGCTCTGCCAGCAACTCTGGGAGGACGGCGATGGCGCCGCCCTGTTCGCCCGCCTTCTCGCCCGCCATGCCTTCTTCATGCCGCTGGACGAAGAAGGCCGCTGGTACCGCGTCCTGCCCATCGTCGCCCGAGTGCTGCGCAACCGCCTCGCCCCCGCAGCCGCCACCCACCTGCACCTGGCCGCCTGCCGGGTCTTCATCGCCGCCGGCCAGGTGGAAGACGCCATCGAACAGGCCCTCTGCGCCCAGCAGCCGGAAGTGGCCGCCAACTACCTCGAACACCTCGGCCAGGAATGGCTCACCGGCGAACAGCACCTCGCCCACCTGCTCGCCTGGCGCGACCGCCTGCCCCAGGTGCTGCTGGAAAGCACCCCGCGCCTGCTCACCCTCAGTGCCTGGGCCCTGTTGCTGGCCTGGCGCCTGGACGAAGCCCAGGCCTGCATCGAGCACCTCGGCCGCTTCCTGCCCCAGGCCGACGCACGGCGCAACCGCAAGCTGATCGCCAACGGCCAGGCCCTGCAGGGCGTGCTCACCGCCCTGCGCGGACGCTCCGCCAGCGACGCCCGGCAGCACTGCCGCGAAGCCCTGGAACACCTGCCCGAACGGGACTGGATGCCGCTGCTGCTGTGCCACTCCGCCCTGGCCCGGCTGGCCATGGCCGAAGGCGAGCCCGACCAGGCCGCCGCCCTGCTGCACGACGCCCTCGAACTGGCACGGCGCCAGGGCAGCGTGCTCTTCGAGGTGCTGATCAACCTCGACCGCATTCGCCTGCTGGTCCTGCGGGGCGAGCTCACCCGTGCCCAGAGCCTGGTCACCCAGAGCTTCGCCCTCACCGCCCGGCGCCGGGGCGTCGACGGCCTGCTGCTGGGCCGCCTGCACCTGATCCAGGCCGAACTGCACCTGCTCCACGGCCGCCTCGACGAAGCCGGCCCCGCCCTGGACAGCGGCCTGGAACAGGCCCTGGCCTGCGCCGACCCCTTCGCCCTGCACGGCTACCTCGGCCTCGCCGAACGCAGCTCGCGCCAGGGCGAGTTCGACCAGGCCTTCCTCCACCTGCGCGAAGCCGAGCGGCAGATGCACTGCCGGCAGGTCTGGCGCCTGTGCTTCAACGGCGCCCTCAGCCTGCAGAGCATGCGCGTGCTGGCCCGCCAGGGCCGCTGGGAACGGGTCGAGCCGGTGGGCCTGCGCATCCAGCGCTACTTCGAGGGCGAACACCCCTGGATGGCCCCGCTGGACTACCCCACCCTGCCCCTGCGCAACCAACTGCTGCTGGCCCGGGTGCACCTCAGTGCCGGTCGCCCGCAGCAGGCCGAAGCGGCATTGCGCAGCCTCCTGCAACGCTGCGAGCGCCTGCAGTACCGGCCGCTGGCCTGTGAAGTCGGCCTGGTACTGGCCGAGGCCGCGCGGCAACTCGGCCAGGAGGACGCCGCCCAGTTGGAGCGCGAAGCCCGCCAGCAGGCCTCGGCCCTGGGCCTCAACGGCCTGCTGCAGGAATGGGCCGCCCTGCCGAACGGCACCCCGGCGGCCGTGGCGCTGCTCAGCCAGCGGGAACAGGCGGTGCTGCACCTGCTGGCCGAGGGCTGCTCGAACGAAGAGATCGGCGGGCGGCTGTTCATCTCGGTCAACACCGTCAAGACCCACACCAAGAAGATCAACAGCAAGCTCGGCGTGAAACGTCGCACCCAGGCCGTGATGCGCGCCAAGACCCTTGGCCTGCTGGTCTGAGGCCCCATCGCGACAATCCGCCACACCCACCCCGCACACTCGGCTCAAAGCCCCGTCGCAGAGCGACCTGACCCTGTAGTCAACTATTCATGAAAACTACAGAAGCCCGGATTTCCGGGACCTTATGGCAACTATAAAAAACGCTGACTAACAGTCACCACGCTGGACACGGCAGGATTGCGCAGCCTTCCCGAGGTTCCGGCGTGCCCGACGTTTTTCCACGAGCCCCGGCGCCTAACGGAAGACAATAGAACGCCGAAAGGCCCATTAAACAAGGGCTGGAGGCAGATCGAACCTTATCACCGGGAAAACGGTCAGTAGGTGACTTGTAGTTCTTGTTGCGTTTTGCTCCAGAACTCCTTGATGGCCATTCGGTTCACCTGCAAAATGCCGCGCCCGTCCTGGTCGCGCCATGCGCACCCGGCGGCGTCGTGCTGATCCGCCCGCCAGAGCGCCATCGCAGTGCACTGGACTCATAAGTAAAACGATCACGCAGGAGGTTTTTACGTGCACATCGGTGTTCCTCTCGAAACCCAGGCCGGCGAAACGCGGGTTGCCGCGACGCCAGAGACCATCAAGAAGCTGATCGGCCAAGGCCATCAGGTCACCGTGCAGCGCGGGGCCGGCATCAACGCCAGCATTCCCGACGCCGCCTTCGAAGCCGTCGGCGCCACCCTGGGTGATGCCGCTGCCGCCTTCGGTGCCGACCTGGTGCTCAAGGTCGTGGCCCCCAGCGACGACGAAGCCGCCCTGATGAAGGCCGGTGCCGTCCTGGTGGGGATGCTCAACCCCTTCAGCAACGAAACCATCGCCCGGCTCAACGCCCGTGGCCTGACCGCCTTCGCCCTGGAGGCCGCCCCGCGTACCTCCCGCGCCCAGAGCCTGGACGTGCTGTCGTCCCAGGCCAACATCGCCGGCTACAAGGCGGTGATGCTGGCGGCCAACCACTACCCGCGCTTCATGCCCATGCTGATGACCGCCGCCGGCACCGTGAAGGCCGCTCGCGTGCTGATTCTCGGCGCCGGCGTCGCCGGCCTGCAGGCCATCGCCACGGCCAAGCGCCTGGGTGCGGTGATCGAAGCCTCCGACGTGCGCCCGGCGGTGAAGGAGCAGATCGAGTCCCTCGGCGCCAAGTTCGTCGACGTGCCCTTCGAGACCGATGAAGAGCGCGAATGCGCCCAGGGCGTCGGCGGCTATGCCCGTCCCATG
Source organism: Pseudomonas sp. zfem003 (assembly GCF_032621675.1). Taxonomy (NCBI): domain Bacteria; kingdom Pseudomonadati; phylum Pseudomonadota; class Gammaproteobacteria; order Pseudomonadales; family Pseudomonadaceae; genus Pseudomonas; species Pseudomonas sp. zfem003. The sequence goes on from NZ_JAVYJG010000003.1 coordinate 11,231, forward strand.
CCCGCCTCCTGGATGGAGCGCCAGGCCAAGGCCGTGCACGAGCGCGCCAAGCAGTCCGACATCGTCATCACCACCGCGCTGATCCCCGGCCGCAAGGCACCGACCCTGCTCCACGAGGCCACCGTCGCCGAAATGAAGCCGGGCTCCGTGGTCATCGACCTGGCCGCCGCCCAGGGTGGCAACTGCCCGCTCACCGAGCTGGACCAGGTGGTGGTCAAGCACGGCGTCACCATCGTCGGCCACGGCAACCTCGCGGCCCTGGTGCCGGCCGATGCCTCCGCGCTGTACGCCCGCAACCTGCTGGATTTCCTCAAGCTGGTCATCGACAAGGACGGCCAGTTCCACCTCAACCTCGAAGACGACATCGTCGCCGCGTGCCTGATGTGCCGCGACGGGCAAGTCGTCCGCACCAACGGCTAAGGGGCAGCGGACATGGACCTGATTTCTGACGGCATCTACAACCTGATCATCTTCGTGCTGGCCATCTACGTCGGCTACCACGTGGTGTGGAACGTGACCCCCGCCCTGCACACCCCGCTGATGGCCGTGACCAACGCCATCTCCGCGATCGTGATCGTCGGCGCCATGCTGGCCGCCGCGCTCACCGTCACCCCCCTGGGCAAGGCCATGGGCACCCTGGCGGTGGCCCTGGCCGCGGTGAACGTCTTCGGTGGCTTCCTGGTCACCCGCCGCATGCTGGAAATGTTCAAGAAGAAAGCGCCGAAAGCGGCTGCGGAGAAACACTGACCATGAGCATGAACCTGATCACTGTTCTCTACCTCGTCGCCTCGGTGTGCTTCATCCAGGCCCTGAAGGGCCTGTCGCACCCGACCACGTCCCGTCGCGGCAACCTGTTCGGCATGATCGGCATGGCCATCGCGGTGTTCACCACCGTCGGCCTGATCTACAAGCTCGGCGCCGAGCTGGCCACCCAGGGCATCGGCTACGTCATCGTCGGCCTGCTGGTCGGCGGCACCGCCGGCTCGATCATGGCCAAGCGCGTCGAAATGACCAAGATGCCGGAGCTGGTCGCCTTCATGCACAGCATGATCGGCCTGGCCGCCGTGTTCATCGCCATCGCCGCCGTGGTCGAACCCCAGTCCCTGGGCATCGTCGCCACCCTGGGCGACGCCATTCCCAAGGGCAACCGCCTGGAACTGTTCCTCGGCGCAGCCATCGGTGCCATCACCTTCTCCGGTTCGGTGATCGCCTTCGGCAAGCTCTCCGGCAAGTACAAGTTCCGCCTGTTCCAGGGCGCCCCGGTGGTGTTCAAGGGCCAGCACATGGTCAACCTGCTGGTGGGCCTGGCCATCCTCGCACTGGGCCTGTACTTCACCTTCACCGGTGACATCCGCGCCTTCGCCGTGCTGGTGGCCCTGGCCTTCGTCATCGGCGTGCTGATCATCATCCCGATCGGCGGCGCCGACATGCCGGTGGTGGTGTCGATGCTCAACAGCTACTCGGGCTGGGCGGCGGCCGGCATCGGCTTCTCGCTGAACAACTCGATGCTGATCATCGCCGGTTCGCTGGTGGGCTCCTCGGGCGCGATCCTCTCCTACATCATGTGCAAGGCGATGAACCGCTCGTTCTTCAACGTCATCCTCGGCGGCTTCGGTGCCGACGCAGACGCCGGCAGCTCGGGCGGCAGCCAGGAGCAGCGCCCGGTGAAGTCGGGCTCCTCCGACGACGCGGCCTTCCTGCTGACCAACGCCGACACCGTCATCATCGTCCCCGGCTACGGCCTGGCCGTGGCCCGTGCCCAGCACGCGCTGATGGAACTGTCGGAGAAGCTGAGCCACCGTGGCGTGACCGTGAAGTTCGCCATCCACCCGGTCGCCGGCCGCATGCCCGGCCACATGAACGTCCTGCTGGCCGAGGCCGAAGTGCCCTACGAGCAGGTATTCGAGATGGAAGACATCAACTCCGAGTTCGGCCAGGCCGACGTGGTGCTGGTCCTGGGCGCCAACGACGTGGTCAACCCGGCCGCGAAGAACGACCCCAAGTCGCCCATCGCCGGCATGCCGATCCTCGAGGCCTACAAGGCCAAGACCGTGATCGTCAACAAACGCTCCATGGCCAGCGGCTACGCCGGCCTGGACAACGAACTGTTCTACCTGGACAAGACCATGATGGTCTTCGGCGACGCCAAGAAAGTCCTGGAAGACATGGTCAAGGCCGTGGACTGAGATCACACGCCTGCGCTCCACCTTTCCCAGCCCCGGCCTTCGTGCCGGGGTTTTTTATGGGGGGTGTCTCAGGCGGGTGCTGCGGCGTGCGCTCATGGATTGCCCACTGGGGAAAGGGGCTGGAGAGCAGCCAAGGGTTGGCATAGCCCTTGGGAAATGACAGGCAGGGAGCGCCCGGTGGGTCGAGCAGGTACAGCCAGGGAAGCGACGGCCGGAAGGGCAAACCAGACCCTCCCGGCCACACCGGCCTCAGAGCGGCTGCAGCTTCGCGTAGGCCAGCATCAGCCACTTGCTGCCTTCGCTCTCGAACTTCACCTGCACCCGCGCCTGGGCGCCGGCGCCTTCGAAGTTGAGGATGGTGCCCTCGCCGAACAACGCATGCTGCACACGCTGGCCGAGGGTGAAGCCGGTCTCCGGCACTTCGGCGCCGCTGAACATCGACGGCGTGCGCGGGGCGCTGCCGGCCATCGGGCGGCTGACGGTATTGCCCAGGCGCACTTCGCGCACCAGCGAGGCGGGAATCTCGCGGACGAAGCGCGAGACCTTGTTGTAGGTCTCGCTGCCGTACAGGCGCCGGGTCTCGGCGTAGGTCAGCACCAGGCGCTGCATGGCGCGGGTGACGCCGACGTAGGCCAGGCGGCGCTCCTCTTCCAGGCGGCCGGGCTCCTCCATGCTCATCTTGTGGGGGAACAGGCCCTCTTCCATGCCCACCAGGAACACCAGAGGGAACTCCAGGCCCTTGGCGCTGTGCAGGGTCATCAGCTGGACGCTGTCCTCGAAGGCATCGGCCTGGGCTTCGCCGGCTTCCAGGGAGGCGTGGCTGAGGAAGGCCTGCAGCGGCGTCAGCTCCTCGTCCTCTTCGCTGTTCTCGAAGGCACGGGCGGCACTGACCAGTTCCTCCAGGTTCTCCACCCGGGCCTGGCCTTTCTCGCCTTTCTCTTCCTTGTGGTAGGTGATCAGCCCGGTCTGCTCGATGACGGTCTGGGTCATCAGGTGCAGGGGCATCTCCAGGACCTTGGCGGCGAGGTTCTCCACCAGTTCGACGAACACCGCCAGGGCCGACGCCGCGCGCCCCGACAGGCCCTTGTTGGCCAGCAGCAGGCGGATCGCCTCCCACATGGACACGTCCTGGGCGCGGGCGAACTCGCGGATGCTCTCCACGGTCTTCTCGCCGATGCCGCGCGGCGGCACGTTGATCACCCGCTCCAGCGCAGCGTCGTTGCCACGGCCGTCCAGCAGGCGCAGGTAGGCCATGGCGTTCTTGATCTCGGCGCGCTCGAAGAAGCGCTGGCCGCCGTAGATGCGGTAGGGGATCTTCTCCCGCAGCAGCGCCTCTTCCAGCACCCGCGACTGGGCGTTGGAGCGGTAGAGGATGGCGATCTCGCTGCGGGTCATGCCGTCCTTCAGCGCGCTCTCGATGCTCTCCACCACGTAGCGGGCTTCGTCGTGCTCGTTGTAGGCGGCATAGAGGCCCAGCGGCTCGCCGTCCGGGCCGTCGGTCCAGAGTTCCTTGCCCAGGCGGCCGTTGTTGTTGGCGATCAGCGCATTGGCGGCCTTGAGGATGGCCGCGGTGGAGCGGTAGTTCTGCTCCAGGCGGATGGTCTGCACATCCGGGAAGTCGCTGGCGAACTGCTGGATGTTCTCGATCCGCGCGCCGCGCCAGCCGTAGATGGACTGGTCGTCGTCGCCCACCACCATCAGGCTCTCGCCACCCTGGGCGAGCAGGCGCAGCCAGGCGTACTGCACGGCGTTGGTGTCCTGGAACTCGTCCACCAGCAGGTGGCGGAAGCGCCGCTGGTAGTGCGCCAGCAGGCTCGGCTTGTCGCGCCAGAGGTCGAGGGCGCGCAGCAGCAGCTCGGAGAAGTCGATGACCCCGGTGCGCGCGCAGGCGGCCTCGTAGGCCTCGTAGATCTTCAGCATGGTGGCGAGGAACAGGTCGCCGCCGGCCTGGATGTGCTGCGGGCGCAGGCCCTCGTCCTTCTGCCCGTTGATGAACCACTGCGCCTGGCGCGCCGGCCAGCGCTGCTCGTCCAGCCCGAGGTCGCGGATCACCCGCTTGATCAGCCGTTGCTGGTCATCGCCATCGAGGATCTGGAAGTTCTCCGCCAGCCCGGCCTCCTGCCAGTGCGCGCGCAACAGGCGGTGCGCCAGGCCGTGGAAGGTGCCCACCCACATGCCGGCCGGGTTGATGCCCAGCAGCTGCTCGATGCGGTGGCGCATCTCGGCGGCGGCCTTGTTGGTGAAGGTCACCGAGAGGATGGAATGAGGCGAGGCACCCTCGGTGAGGATCAGCCAGGCGATGCGATGCACCAGCACGCGGGTCTTGCCGGAGCCGGCGCCGGCCAGCACCAGCTGGCGGCCCAGCGGAGCGGCCACAGCCTGCACCTGGGCATCGTTGAGGGACGCGATGAGGAGTTCGGGGTCGTTTTGCATCGCGGCATTCTAGGGGGGCGGCCCAGGCAGGGCAAACCGATGACCGGGCGGTCGGCCAGACGGCACGCAGCCTGCGTGCCAGAGCGCCCGCCAAAAGTTGGGAGGCGCAAGGGAGAAAGGCATCACATAACCCTTTGGCGACTCCGCAGGCTCGGGTAAGCTCCGCCGACGCCTAGGCAACCATTACAAGAACATCGCCTATGACCGCGACTCCCAACCAGGCTTCCCTTGCGTTTGCCGACGACGATTCCGCGCCGCTGCGCCCCCCGTTCGCCGCCGACCTGGCGATCGAGCGCACGCGCCTGCTTTACCAGGGCTCCCGGGTCCCGACCCTGTTCATGCTGCTCAACGGGCTGGCCTGTGCCTGCCTGCTGTGGCGCTCGGAACTGGCGGCCCTGCTCTCCGGCTGGCTGATCTGGCTGGTCCTGCTGGCCGTGTTGCGGCTGACCCAGGTCGCCGCCTTCAACCGCGCCCTGCCCTCGCGCCAGGCCCAGCCGCACTGGCACCGCACCTTCCTGCTCGGCGCTGGCGCCTCGGGGCTGACCCTGGCCTTCCCGGTGGTCTTTCTGGTGCCGGCGGACGCCTTCCTGCAGCAGGCGCTGGTCTACGGGCTCGTCGCCGCCGCCATCCTCTCCGCCAGCGTCGCCTATGCCGTCAGCCTGCCGGCCTTCCTCGCCTTCGCCCTGCCCTGCCTGCTGCCCACGGTCAGCTGGCTGCTCGCCAGCGGCCACCCGATGCTGCGCGGCTGGGGCCTGCTGAGCCTGACCCTGCTGGCGGCGCTGATGGTGGTGGCGCTGCAGGTCAACCGCCTGGTGCGCAACAGCCTGCTGCAGCGCCTGCAGAACCAGGCCCTGATCGACAACCTGGAGCACGCCAAGAGCCGCGCCGAAGGGCTCAACGCCGAACTGGCCCGCGAAGTGGAACAACGCCGCCGTGCCGAGCGGGAGCTGCGCGGTGCCCACGACGAACTGGAGATCCGCGTCGCCCAGCGCACCCTGGAACTGGCCGACGCCACCCACGCCCTGGCCAAGAGCGAGGCGCGCCTGGCCCTGGCCCTGGAGGCCAGCGAGCTGGGCCTGTGGGACTGGAACCTGGAAACGGACGAGGTGCACCACACCCAGCTCAAGGCCATCTTCGGCCTGGAGAGCGACGAGGTGTCCCGGGTGCTCAGCGACCTGCGCCCCTGCCTGCACCCCGATGACGTGCCGCTGCTGCGCCGCGCCCTGGTGGACCACCTCAAGGGCCGCAGCGAGGACTACGCGGTGGACTACCGCGTGCGCCACCGCGACGGCCGCTGGATCTGGGTGGAAGACCGCGGCCGCGCCGTGGAGCGCGACGCGCGCGGGCGCGTGCTGCGCATGGTCGGCACCCGCCGCGACGTCACCGCCCGGCGCCAGGCCGAGGAGCAGCAGCGCCTCGCCGCCACGGTGTTCGAGGCCGCCAGCGAAGGCATCGTCATCCTCGACCCGGACTACCGCCTGCTGGCGGTCAACCAGGCCTTCACCCAGGTCACCGGCTACCGCGCCGAGGAAGTGCTCGGCCGCGCCGTGGCGGAAATCAGCGGCACCCGCGAGAGCCGCCGCCAGTACCACCTGATCCACCAGCAGCTGGAGCACGACGGCTGCTGGCAGGGCGAGCTGGTGGACACCCGCAAGAACGGCGAGCTCTACCCGCAGTGGCTGCAGCTCAACGTGGTGCGCGACTCACGCGGCCAGGCCAGCCACATCGTCGGCTTCTTCTCCGACCTCTCGGCCCGGCGCGAGGCCGAGGAGCGCCTGCGCTACCTGTCCCACTACGACGACCTCACCGGCCTGGCCAACCGCACGCTGTTCCGCGACCGCCTGCACCAGGCCAGCGAGCGGGCCCGCGAGAACGGCCACGGCCTGGCGCTGCTGCACATCGACCTGGACCGCTTCAAGGTGCTCAACGACAGCCTCGGCCACGAGCTGGCCGACCAGCTGCTGCGGCAGATGGGCCGGCGCCTGGCCCAGGCCGCGCCGGAGGCGGACACCATCGCGCGGCTGTCCGGCGACGAGTTCGCGCTGATCCTCGACCGCTACGGCAGCCTCTCCAGCCTCGCGCGCACCGCCAGCCGCCTGCTGGCCAAGCTGCGCACGCCGATGACGGTGGGCGGCGAGGAGCTGGTGGTCAGCGCCTCCCTGGGCATCAGCCTGCTGCCGGACAACGCGCGGGAGATCACCACCCTGGTCAGCCAGGCCAACATGGCCATGCAACACGCCAAGCACCTGGGCGGGAACACCTTCCAGTTCTTCACCGACAACCTGCAGGCCTGCACCCTGGAGCGCCTGCAACTGGAAACCCAGCTGCGCAAGGCCATCGACGAGGGTCAGCTGGAAGTCTTCTACCAGCCCAAGCTGTGCCTGGCCGACGACAGCCTCAACGCCGCCGAGGCCCTGGTGCGCTGGCGCCACCCGCAGATGGGGCTGGTCCCGCCGGGGGACTTCATCGGCCTGGCCGAGGAAACCGGGCTGATCGCCCCCATCGGCGAGTTCGTCCTGCGCCAGGCCTGCCTGCAGGCCCGCGACTGGCAGCGCCAGGGCGTGGCGGACATCCGCGTCTCGGTGAACCTCTCCGGCCACCAGCTGCGCCAGGGCAACCTGGTGGCCCTGGTGCGCCAGGTGCTGGCGGAAACCGGCCTGCCGCCGCGCCTGCTGGAACTGGAGCTGACCGAGAGCCACCTGCTGGAGAACGTCGAGCACGTCATCGCCACCTTCCACCAGCTGCGCGAGCTGGGGGTGAAGCTGGCCATCGACGATTTCGGCACCGGCTACTCGTCACTGAGCTACCTCAAGCGCTTCCCGGTGCACTACGTGAAGATCGACCAGACCTTCATCCGCGACCTGTCGCTGGGCGGCGAGGATGCCGCCATCACCCGCGCCATCATCGCCATGGCCCACGGCCTGGAGCTTAAGGTGGTAGCCGAGGGCGTGGAGACCACCGAGCAGCTGGACTTCCTCAAGGAGCAGGGCTGCGACGAGATCCAGGGCTACCTGCTGAGCCCGCCGGTGGAGGCCTCGGCCTTCACCGCGCTGCTCCGCGAACAGAGCGCTACGCTGTGGCGCTGACCGGCTCCGGCAGGTCGCGCAGCAGCAGCCCGTGCTCCAGGTCGAGGTCGGCAGGCAGCGGAATGTAGAGGACGTGGCCGTCCCCCGGCGCCACTTCGCGGCGGCTGCCGTCGCCGGCCTGCAGCCCATGGAGGATGAAGCCGAGGTTGCCGGCGGGGGTCATCAGCTCCAGGCGGTCGCCTACCTCGAAGCGGTTCTTCACCACCACCTCGGCCAGTTCGCCCCGGCGCACGCCGGTCAGCTCGCCGACGAACTGCTGGCGCGACGGCCGCGAGCTGCCGAAGGCGTAGTTCTGGTAGTGGTCGTGGGTGTGCCGGCGCAGGAAGCCTTCGGTGTAGCCCCGGTTGGCCAGTGACTCCAGGCGCTCCAGCAGGCGCGGCTCGAAGGGCCGGCCGGCCACCGCGTCGTCGATGGCCTGGCGGTAGGCCTGGGCCGTGCGGGCCACGTAGAAGTGCGACTTGGTGCGCCCCTCGATCTTCAGCGAATGCACCCCCATGGCCACCAGGCGCTCCACGTGTTGCACGGCGCGCAGGTCCTTGGAGTTCATGATGTAGGTGCCGTGCTCGTCCTCGAAGGCGGGCATGAAATCGCCGGGGCGGGTCTCGTCCTCCAGCAGGAAGACCCGCTCGGTGCTCGGCCCCTCGCCCAGGGTCGGCGCCGGCTGGCAGGCGTGGACGATGTCGCCGAGGGTGTCCTCCCGCGCTTCACCGGCCTTGTACTGCCAGCGGCAGGCGTTGGTGCAGGTGCCCTGGTTGGGGTCGCGGTGGTTGATGTAGCCGGAGAGCAGGCAGCGCCCGGAATAGGCCATGCACAGGGCGCCGTGGACGAACACCTCCAGCTCGATGCCGGGCACGGCCTGGCGGATCTCGCCGATCTCCTCCAGGGACAGCTCGCGGGAGAGGATCACCCGCTCCAGCCCCTGGCGGTGCCAGAACTCGACGCTGGCCCAGTTCACCGCGTTGGCCTGCACCGACAGGTGGATGGGCATGGCCGGGAAGTGCTCGCGCACCAGCATGATCAGCCCCGGGTCGGACATGATCAGCGCATCCGGCCCCATGGCCACCACCGGCTCCAGGTCCTTGAGGAAGGTCTTCAGCTTGGCGTTGTGCGGGGCGATGTTGACCACCACGTAGAAGCGCTTGCCGGCGGCATGGGCCTCGGCGATGCCCAGCGCCAGGTTGGCGTGGTCGAACTCGTTGTTGCGCACCCGCAGACTGTAGCGCGGCTGCCCGGCGTAGACGGCATCGGCGCCGTAGGCAAAGGCATGGCGCATGGACTTGAGGGTGCCGGCGGGGCACAGCAGTTCGGGGGCGGGAAGGCGGGACATGGGCGGGGCTCGTGACGCGAAAAATCGCGCATTCTAGGCAAGCCCCCAGCCACGGGTATTGCGCTGGAGCAATGCCGCTGCACGCCCCCAACGCCGTGACCGATCGATGCGGTTCGCCGAGCTCACCGCATCCTACGGGCCCGCTCCATTCGTAGGATGGGCTGAGCTGTGCGAAGCCCATCGTTGGCGCTGCGGACCGGTAGGGTGGCCCCCTTCACCGGTCCACCAGCGGAGCCGGGCCGAGCCCAGCCGGTGACGTCCAGCCTAGGCAGCGGTCTGGCTTTTTTGTGGAAGCGAATTCATTCGCGAAAGAATGGGGCTCAGTCGTTCCAGGCCCGCCCCTGCAGCTCCAGCAGGCTGTGGGCCTGCTCCGGGCCGCTGGAGCCGGCGGGGTAGCTGCGGGGGCTCTGGTAGTGCTCGTGCCAGCCCTCGAGGATCGGGTCGACCCAGCGCCAGGCGGCCTCCACCTCGTCGCGGCGCATGAACAGCGTCGAGTCACCCTCGATCACGTCCAGCAGCAGCCGCTCGTAGGCATCCCAGCGCCGCTGGCTGAAGGCCTGGGCCAGGTTCAGGTCCAGCTCCACCGGTTCCAGGCGCATGCCCTTGCCGGGGTTCTTGGCCATGAGTTGCAGGCTGATGCGCTCCTCCGGCTGCAGGCGGATCAGCAGGCGGTTGGCCTCGCCGCCGTTGAACAGGCGGTGGGGCACCGGCTTGAACTGGATGACGATCTCCGAGTACTTGCGCGCCAGGCGCTTGCCGGTGCGCAGGTAGAAGGGCACGCCGGCCCAGCGCCAGTTGTCGATCTCCACCTGCAGGGCGACGAAGGTCTCGGTGTCGCTGTCGTTGTCGACGTTCTTCTCGAAGTAGTAGGCCGGCACTTCCTGGCCGCCGATCTTGCCGGCGCTGTACTGGCCGCGCACGGTCTTGTCCTGCACGTCGAGCCCGGAGATGGGCTTGAGCGCTTCGAGGATCTTCACCTTCTCGTTGCGCACCGCCTCGGCGTCGAAGCGTACCGGCGCCTCCATCGCCACCAGGCAGAGCAGCTGCAGCAGGTGGTTCTGCACCATGTCGCGCATGGCGCCGGCCTGGTCGTAGTAGCTGCCGCGGTTCTCCACGCCCAGGGTCTCGCACACGCTGATCTGCACGTGGTCGATGTGACCGGCGCGCCAGATCGGCTCGAACAGGGCATTGGCGAAGCGCAGCGCCATGAGGTTCTGCACCGTCTCCTTGCCCAGGTAGTGGTCGATGCGGAACACCTGGGATTCGCTGAACACCTTGCCGATGGCGGCGTTGATGGCGCGGGCCGACTCCAGGGAATGGCCGATGGGCTTCTCCAGCACGATGCGGTCGTCCGGCCCGCCGAGCCCGGCGATCTGCAGGTGCCGGGCGATGTCCTCGAACAGGCGCGGGGCGATGGCCAGGTAGTGGACGCGGGTGCGCCCTTCCAGCGGGCCGAGGTGGCGCGCCAGGCGGCCGAAGTCGGCGCTCTGGGACACGTCCATGGCGAAGTAGTCCAGCCGCTCGGCGAACCCGGCCCAGGCCTGCTCGGTGAACTCGGCACGGGCCACCTGGGCGCGGCAATGACGCTCGGCCAGGGCGCGGTAGCGGTCGATGTCCAGGGGATTGCGGGCAATGGCGAGGATGCGCAGCTGCGGATGCAGCCGGCCGTCGCGATGCAGGTGATAGAGCGCCGGCAGCAGCTTGTGAAGCGCCAGATCGCCGGTGCCGCCAAAGACCAACATGTCGCAAGGCTGGGTCACGTGTGCACTCCTGCGTGGTTTGCCTGGGCGGGGAAGCGGGTCATGTAGTATAACTACACGGTCACTACAGCCTGACCGTCGCCGATCATAACCGAGTTGCCCGGCCGAATAGATCGCGACCTGCGGCGTACTTCCCCACTTCGAAGAGCCTGCCCAGTGAATCTGCTGCAACATATCGCCCAATCGCGCCATCTGCTGCGCAAGTCGGAATTGAAAGTCGCCGATCACGTCCTGCTCGACCCCGCCGCCGTCATGCACAGCTCCATGGCCGACCTGGCGCAGAGCGTCGGGGTCAGCGAGCCCACCATCGTGCGCTTCTGCCGTGCCATCGGGTGTGGCGGCTTCCAGGACCTCAAGCTGAAGCTGGCGCAGAGCCTGGCGGCGGGCGCCAGCTTCGGCCAGTTCGCCATCCACGAGAACGACTCGGTGGCGGACTTCAGCCTGAAGATCTTCGACACCACCCTGCACACCCTGATGGACGTGCGCGAGAAGCTCGACCCGCAGGCCCTGCAGGCCGCCATCGCCGCCTGCGCCCAGGCCCAGCGCGTGGAGTTCTACGGCTTCGGTGCTTCCGGTGCGGTGGCGGCCGATGCCCAGCACAAGTTCTTCCGCCTGCTGCTGACCGCCGCGGCCTATTCCGACCCGCACATGCAGGCGATGTCGGCGGTGACCCTCAAGCCCACCGACGTGGCCATCTGCATCTCCCAGTCGGGCCGCTCCAAGGACCTGCTGATCACCGCCAACCTGGTCCGCGAGACCGGCGCCACGCTGATCACCCTGTGCCCGAGCCAGACACCGCTGGCGGACCTGGCCACCGTCAACCTGGCCATCGACGTGCAGGAAGACACCGAGATCTACACCCCGCTGACCTCGCGCATCGCCCACCTGGTGGTGATCGACGTGCTGGCCATGGGCGTGGCCATGGCCCGTGGCCCGAGCCTGGTCAACCACCTCAAGAGCGTGAAGCGCAGCCTGCGCAGCCTGCGTCTGTCGCCGAAGTCGATCAAGAACGCCGAGGACTGAGCCGCCCGCTGAAAGCGACCGGCTAGAGCGTGCGGATCGAGGTGCGGATGGCCCGCGCGCACTCGATCACCGCCGGCGCCAGGCGACGCTCGGCTTCCTCCTGGGTCCAGCGACTGGTGGGCGCCACCACGTGCACCGAGGCCACCGGGCGGCCCTGGCTGCCGAGGATCGGCGCCGCGATGGTCATGTCGCCCTGGAACAGCTCCTCGTTGTTGATCGCGTAGCCCTTGGCCCGGGTGATCGTCACCTGCGCCAGGATCGCCTCCGGGTCCACCAGCGTCTGCTGGGTGTGTCGCTTCAGCTCGCTGGCGGCCAGCAGCTCGCGTACCTCCCCGTCCTCCAGCGCACTCAGGTAGGCCCGGCCGGAGCCGGTGCAGTACATGGGGATGCGGCTGCCGATGGGCATGTGGATGGGGATGAACTTGGGCGCCACGAAGCGCGCCACGTAGACCATCTCCACCCCGTCGGGCTCGGTGAGGTTGGTGGTCTCCCCGGTGATCTGCGCCAGCTCGGCGAGGAAGGGATTGGCCACGTCCACCAGGGTGTCGGCGGCGAGGTAGTTGTAACCGATCTCCATCACCCGGGGCGTGAGCTGGAAGCGCTTGGTCTGCGGGTGCTTGCAGACGTAACCCAGGGCTTCGAGGGTGTGGATCATCCGCTGCGCGGAGCTCTTGTTGATGCCCGCGGCCTCGGCCACCTCCGCCAGGTTCATGGTGCGGCGTTGCGCGTTGAACGCCCGCAGCACGGCCAGGCCTTTCTCCAGGGATTGGTTGAACAGGGCATTGTCGTTGTCGTTCACAGCGGCTCTCTTGGTTATTCGCCACAAAGTATCGATATTCGATATTTATAAATCTCTTTACGATTTCTGTAAATCACTTATAGTCGGTTCAACGCCTCCTGCCGATACAGACGAGGCTATCCATACGCGCACAACGACAACAAGCAGCGTTTGATGGGAGAACCGCCATGCATCCTCGCCTCCGTGCCCTCACCTGTGCCTGCGCCCTGGTCGCCGGCCTCGCCTCCTTCACCACCCAGGCCGACACCTTCCGCGTCGGCGCCACCGCCACCGGCGTGCCCTTCACCTTCCTCGACGTCAAGAGCCAGCGCATCCAGGGGATGATGGTGGACGCCGCCGAAGCCGTAGGCCGCGCCGGTGGCTTCGAGGTGGACATCCAGCAGACCACCTTCGCCGCCCTGATCCCCTCGCTGACCGCGAAGAAGATCGACGTCATCTCCGCCGCCATGCTGCGCACCCCCGCGCGGGAGAAGGTGGTGCAGTACTCCGACCCGGTGTTCAGCTACGGCGAGGGCCTGATCGTCCGCGCCGACGACGCCACCGCCTACACCCGCATGGAGGACCTCAAGGGCGAAGTGGTAGGCGCCCAGGTCGGCACCGTGTTCATCGACGAGCTGAACAAGCGCGGCATCTTCAAGGAAGTGCGCGGCTATGACTCCATCGCCGACCTGATGCGCGACCTGGCGCTGGGGCGGATCAAGGCCGGCTTCGCCGACCACCCGATCCTCGCCTACCAGATGGCCCAGGGCACCCAGGACAAGGTGCGCCTGGTGCAGGGCTACCAGCCGGTGATCATGGGCGACGTCTGCCTGATCGTGCGCAAGGGCGAGCCGCAGACCCTGGAACGGGTCAACCGGGGCATCGCCGCCATCAAGGCCGACGGCACCCTCGCCGGCATCATCGCCAAGTGGAAGCTCGACTGAGCCCACCCTGCCCGCCCCTCCCCGGGCGGGCCTTTCCTGAACCTTCTCTCGGGTAGCGCCATGTTTCTCCAGAACGCCCTGGACTTCCTCCCCATTCTGCTGAAAGGGGCGGTGGTCACCCTGCAGGTCACGGCCGGGTCCTTCCTGCTCAGCTCCGTCATCGGCCTGGTCTTCGCCCTGATGATGGTGTCCAAGGTCCGCGCCATCTCGCTGTTCGCCATCGGCCTGGTCAACGTCATCCGCGGCCTGCCGATCATCGTGCAGCTCTTCTACATCTACTTCGTGCTGCCAGACTTCGGCATCCAGCTCAGCGCCTTCCAGGCCGGCGTCATCGGCCTCGGCATCGCCTACTCGGCCTACCAGGCGGAGAACTTCCGCGCCGGCATCCAGGCCATCCACCAGGGGCAGATCGAAGCGGCCGAATCCCTCGGCATGCGCGGCGCCATGGTGATGCGCCGCGTGGTGCTGCCCCAGGCCTTCCGCATCGCCCTGCCGCCCTACGGCAACACCCTGGTGATGATGCTCAAGGACTCCTCCCTGGTCTCCACCATCACCGTGGCGGAGATGACCCGGGCGGGGCAGCTGATCGCCTCCTCCACCTTCGAGAACATGACCGTCTACACCCTGGTGGCACTGCTCTACCTGGCGCTGAGCCTGCCGCTGTCCTACGGCCTGCGCCGCCTGGAAGCGCGAATCGGCAAGAGGAGCAAGGCATGATCGAGATCAAGCAGCTGCACAAGAGCTTCGGCAGCCTGGCGGTGCTCGAAGGCATCGACCTGAGCATCGAGAGTGGCGAGGTGGTCTGCCTGATCGGCCCCTCGGGCTCCGGCAAATCCACCCTGCTGAGGTGCATCAACGGCCTGGAGACCCACGACCGGGGCGAGATCCTGGTCAGCGGCCAGCCGGTGAACCGCCACCACGACAGCATCCATGAGATCCGCACCCAGGTGGCCATGGTGTTCCAGCGCTTCAACCTGTTCCCCCACCGCACCGCCCTGGAGAACGTCATGGAAGGGCCGGTGTACGTGAAGAAGGAAAACCCCCGCGAGGCCCGCGAACACGCCCGCGCCCTGCTGGAGAAGGTCGGCCTCGCCCACCGCATGGACGCCTACCCGGACGAACTCTCCGGCGGCCAGCAACAGCGCGTGGCCATCGCCCGTGCACTGGCGATGAAGCCCAGGGCGATCCTCTTCGACGAGCCCACCTCGGCCCTCGACCCCGAGCTGGTGGGCGAGGTGCTGGCGGTGATGCGCAAGCTCGCCGACGAAGGCATGACCATGGTGGTGGTGACCCACGAGATGGGTTTCGCCCGGGACGTGGCCGACAAGGTCTGCTTTCTCCACGGCGGCCGCATTGTAGAGGCCGGCCCTGCCCGCGAGGTGCTCGGCGCCCCCAGCCACCCGCGCACCCAGGACTTCCTCCGGCGCCTGCTGAACAACGGCGAGGTGCCGGCATGAACGCACCACAGACCACCCTGCCCGCCTCGCTCTGGGCCGCCACGGCAACGCCGGCACCGGCGACGCCCGCCCTCGCCGAAGACGCCCGGGTGGATGTCGCCATCGTCGGCGCCGGCTACACCGGCCTGGTCACCGCCCTGCACCTGGCCGCCGCCGGCACCCGCGTCTGCGTACTGGATGCCGGCGAGCCCGGCTGGGGCGCCTCCGGGCGCAACGGCGGCCAGGTGATCCCCGGCCTCAAGTACGACCCCGACGCCCTGCGCAAGCGCTTCGGCGGCGCACAGGCCGAGCGCCTGATCGACGTGGCGGGCGGCGCAGCGGACGAGGTGTTCGCCCTGATCGAGCGCCACGCCATCGACTGCGACGCCACCCGCCGGGGCTGGATCCAGCCGGCCGCCTCGCCGACCGCGCTGCGCACCATCGAGGGTCGCGCCGAGCAATGGCGCCGGCACGGCGTCCCGGTGGAGCTGCTGGACCGGGAGCAGGTCACCCGGCGCATCGGCAGCCCCCACTACCTGGGCGCCTGGGTCGACCCGCGCGCCGGCAGCGTGCAGCCCCTCAGCTACGCCCGTGGCCTGGTCCGGGCGGCCCAGGCCGAAGGGGCTCGCATCCACGGCCACAGCCGGGTGACCGGCCTGTCAGCGCAGGGCGGCGGCTGGCGCCTGGCCACGGCCGGCGGGCACAGCGTCCACGCCGAGCGGGTGCTGCTGGCCACCAACGGCTACACCGACGCCCTGTGGCCCGGCCTGCGCCAGACCGTGCTCGCCGCCAACAGCTTCATCGTCGCCACCCGCCCGCTGCCCGAGGCCCTGCGGCGCAGCGTGCTGCCAGGCGGCGAAGTGTGCTCGGACGCCCGCCGGCTGCTGCTGTACTTCAAGCAGGACGCCCAGGGCCGCCTGCTGCTCGGCGGCCGGGGCCCCTTCGCCGAACCCCGCCAGGCGGGGGACTGGGCCCATCTGGAGCAATCCCTCACGCACCTCTTCCCGCAACTGGCCGGGGTGCCCATCGATTACCGCTGGAGCGGCCGCGTCGCCCTGACCCAGGACTTCCTGCCGCACCTGCACGAACCGGCGCCGGGACTCTCGATCCTGCTGGGCTACAACGGGCGGGGCGTGGCCCTGGCGACTGCATTGGGCCGACGAATGGCACAGCGCCTGACGGGCAGCGAAGAGGCCTTTCCTTTCCCGGCGAGCCCCATCCGGCGCATCCCCCTGCATGGGCTGCAACGGCTCTATCTCGGGGCTGGCATCGCCTGGTACCGCCTGCTGGACATGCTCGGCTGAGCACCGCGCACCTGAGCGTCGGTCATTCCAGGGTCATCGGCTTGCCGTCAAAGCGTCATGTTCCGGCGCAATGCTGGGGGCTCCGACAACGGAGCCCCTGGAGACCCGACATGACTCATCCCCATGACGTGCGTTCGGACGCCCCCGTCCTCGACAGCAAGACCCGCCGCAAACTCGAAGATCAGCGCCGGATGCGTTTCCGCCGCGCCATCGAGGCCCACGCCGAGGAACGGCGCCTGAAGGCCGAGATCGACGATTATCCCGACCTGATCGCCATCAACTACCTGTTGTCGACAACGGCAAAGCGCCGTCGAAACGCTGCGAAAGCGTGCTGATCTGGGCGCGTTCTTCGCGGATGTAGCTGATGAAGGCCTGGGCAACCGGTGACAGCCGCTTGCCCTTGGCATGCACCACGCACCAGCTGCGGTAGAGCGGCAGTTCCTCCACCGGCAGCTCCCGAAGCAACCCCGTGGCCAGCTCCAGGCTGACCGCATGACGGGGCAGCAGGCCGATGCCCAGGCCCGCCACCACGCACTCGCGCAACGCATCCAGGGAGGTGACTTCCTGGGTGTGGGCGAAGTGCGCGCGCTTCTGCTGGAAGTACTCCTCGCAGGCCTTGCGGGTGCCGGAGCCGGCCTCGCGCACCAGCAGCGGGAAGGGCTCCAGGTCCTTGAGGGTCAGGCTGCGGGCGTGACACAGCGGGTGGTCCGGCGGGGCCACGGCGATGATCGGGTTGTTCAGGAACGGCAGGAACTCCAGGGCCATGTCCTGGGGCACCAGGGACATGATCACCAGGTCGTCGCGGTTGTCCGCCAGGCGCTTGATCGCCTGGGCGCGGTTGACCACCGTGAGGTGCAGGCTGACGTCCGGGTGCTGCTGGCGGAAGGCGGCGAACAGGTGGGGCACGAAGTACTTGGCGCTGGACTCCACCGCCAGGTTGAGCTGCCCCTGCAGCGAGCCCTGCAGGTCGGAGAGCTGCATGTCGAGGCTCTCCAGCCGCTGGAAGATGTCGCCGCTGGCCACGTACAACGCCTCGGCGGCGTCGGTCTGGTAGAGCTTCTTGCCCACGTATTCGAACAGCGGCTGGCCCACCAGTTCTTCCAGCTGGCGGATCTGCAGGCTCACCGCCGGCTGGGTCAGCGCCATCTCCTCCGCCGCGCGGCTGTAGGAGCGGCTCTCGTACACGGCACGGAACACCTGGAGCTGGCGCAACGTCATGCGCAGCAGGGTCTTGCGCATCATGGACCTCGATAAATCGGGGGGTGCGGCGCCGGACTATAAGGCCTTCCTAATGGATATCCCAATAATTATTGATTTTGGTTATTCACAAACTTCGATTTAGGTTAGATACGCGACCGTCCAGCCTGGCTCGGTCACTCGCCGACCGGCCTACGCCGTTCGCCTGCCCACTTGGTCGAGGGAACACTCGTGATCAAGAAAATCCTCATCGCCAACCGGGGTGAGATCGCTGTCCGCATCGTGCGCGCCTGCGCCGAGATGGGCATCCGCTCGGTGGCCATCTACTCCGAGGCCGATCGCCATGCGCTGCACGTGAAGCGCGCTGACGAAGCCCACAGCATCGGTGAAGACCCGCTGGCCGGTTACCTGAACCCGCGCAAGCTGGTGAACCTGGCCGTGGAGACCGGCTGCGACGCCCTGCACCCCGGCTACGGCTTCCTCTCGGAGAACGCCGAGCTGGCGGAGATCTGCGCCGAGCGCGGGATCAAGTTCATCGGCCCGTCCGCCGAGGTCATCCGCCGCATGGGCGACAAGACCGAGGCGCGCCGCAGCATGATCAAGGCCGGCGTACCGGTCACCCCCGGCACCGAGGGCAACGTCGCCGACCTGGCCGAGGCCCTGCGCGAAGGCGACCGCATCGGCTACCCGGTGATGCTCAAGGCCACCTCAGGCGGCGGCGGCCGTGGCATCCGCCGCTGCAACAGCCGCGAGGAACTGGAGCAGGCCTACCCCCGGGTGATCTCCGAGGCCACCAAGGCCTTCGGCTCGGCGGAAGTGTTCCTGGAGAAGTGCATCGTCAACCCGAAGCACATCGAAGCCCAGGTGCTGGCCGACTCCTTCGGCAACACCGTGCACCTGTTCGAGCGTGACTGCTCGATCCAGCGCCGCAACCAGAAGCTCATCGAGATCGCCCCCAGCCCGCAGCTCACCCCCGAGCAGCGCGCCTACATCGGCGACCTGGCCGTGCGCGCGGCCAAGGCCGTGGGCTACGAGAACGCCGGCACCGTGGAGTTCCTGCTCGCCGAAGGCGAGGTGTACTTCATGGAGATGAACACCCGGGTCCAGGTGGAGCACACCATCACCGAGGAAATCACCGGCATCGACATCGTCCGCGAGCAGATCCGCGTCGCCTCCGGGCTGGAGCTGTCGGTCAAGCAGGACGACATCATCCACCGGGGCTACGCCCTGCAGTTCCGCATCAACGCCGAGGACCCGAAGAACAACTTCCTACCCTCCTTCGGCAAGATCACCCGCTACTACGCCCCCGGCGGCCCCGGCGTGCGCACCGACACGGCGATCTACACCGGCTACACCATCCCGCCCTACTACGACTCGATGTGCCTGAAGCTCATCGTCTGGGCGCTGACCTGGGAAGAAGCCCTCGACCGCGGCCTGCGCGCCCTCGACGACATGCGCGTACAGGGGGTCAAGACCACCGCCGCCTACTACCAGGAGATCCTCCGCGATCCCGAGTTCCGCAGCGGCCAGTTCAACACCAGCTTCGTCGAAGCCCACCCGGAACTGACCCAGTACTCCATCAAGCGCAACCCGTCGCACCTGGCCATCGCCATCGCCACCGCCATCGCTGCCCACGCCGGCCTGTAGGGGAAGGATTCAGAACATGAGCAAGAAAGTCACCGTCACCGACACCATCCTGCGCGACGCCCACCAGTCGCTGCTGGCCACCCGCATGCGCACCGAGGACATGCTCCCGATCTGCGACAAGCTGGACAAGGTCGGCTACTGGTCCCTGGAAGTCTGGGGCGGCGCCACCTTCGACGCCTGCGTGCGCTTCCTCAAAGAAGACCCGTGGGAGCGCCTGCGCAAGCTCAAGGCCGCCCTGCCCAACACCCGCCTGCAGATGCTCCTGCGCGGGCAGAACCTGCTGGGCTACCGCCACTACAGCGACGACGTGGTCCGCGCCTTCGTGGCCAAGGCCGCCGTCAACGGCATCGACGTGTTCCGCATCTTCGACGCCATGAACGACGTGCGTAACCTGCGCGTCTCCATCGAGGCGGTGAAGGCCGCCGGCAAGCACGCCCAGGGCACCATCTGCTACACCACCAGCCCGGTGCACACCATCGACGCCTTCGTCGAGCAGGCCAAGCAGATGGCCGCCATGGGCGTGGACTCCATCGCCATCAAGGACATGGCCGGCCTGCTGACCCCCTACGCCACTGGCGACCTGGTCAAGGCCCTGAAGGATGCCCTGCCCCTGGAAGTGGCCGTGCACTCCCACGACACCGCCGGCGTGGCCAGCATGTGCCAGCTCAAGGCCGTGGAGAATGGCGCCGACCGCATCGACACCGCCATCTCCAGCATGGCCTGGGGCACCAGCCACCCCGGCACCGAGTCCATGGTCGCGGCCCTGCGCAACACCCCCTACGACACCGGCCTGGACCTGGAGCTGATCCAGGAGATCGGCCTGTACTTCCACGCCGTGCGCAAGAAGTACCACCAGTTCGAGAGCGAGTTCACCGGCGTCGACACCCGCGTGCAGGTCAACCAGGTGCCCGGCGGCATGATCTCCAACCTGGCCAACCAGCTGAAGGAACAGGGCGCCCTGAACCGCATGGGCGAAGTGCTGGAAGAGATCCCGCGCGTGCGCGCCGACCTGGGCTACCCGCCCCTGGTCACCCCCACCTCGCAGATCGTCGGCACCCAGGCCTTCTTCAACGTCCTGGCCGGTGAGCGCTACAAGACCATCACCAACGAGGTGAAGCTCTACCTGCAAGGCCGCTACGGCAAGGCCGCCGGGCAGATCAACGAAGAGCTGCGCCGCCAGGCCATCGGCAACGAGGAAGTCATCGACGTGCGCCCGGCCGACCTGCTCAAGCCCGAGCTGGACAAGCTGCGCGCCGAGATCGGCAGCCTGGCCAAGTCCGAGGAAGACGTGCTGACCTTCGCCATGTTCCCGGACATCGGCCGCAAGTTCCTCGAAGAGCGCGCCGCCGGCACCCTCAAGCCCGAGGAACTGCTGCCCATCCCCAACGGCCAGGGCCCGGCCCCGGTCGGCGGCGAGGGCGTACCCACCGAGTTCGTGGTGGACGTGCACGGCGAGAGCTACCGCGTGGACATCACCGGCGTGGGCGTGAAGAGCGACGGCAAGCGCCACTTCTACCTGTCCATCGACGGCATGCCGGAAGAAGTGGTGTTCGAGCCGCTGAACGAATTCATCGGCGGCGGCGGCAACAAGCGCAAGAGCGCCAGCGCACCGGGCGATGTCAGCACCACCATGCCGGGCAACATCGTCGACGTGCTGGTCAAGGAAGGCGACAGCGTCAAGGCCGGCCAGGCCGTGCTGATCACCGAAGCCATGAAGATGGAAACCGAAGTCCAGGCGCCCATCGCCGGCACCGTCAAGGCGATCCACGTCGCCAAGGGCGACCGGGTCAACCCGGGCGAGGTGCTGATCGAGATCGAATGATCTCGACCCGAAGTCCCCGTGGGGAGCCGAAAGGCTCCCTTTTTTTGCCTATGTCCCAACGGTTACAGCCCGGGGACCTGGAGCCGAAGATCCCTGGGCTGAAGCCCAGGCTACGGGAGCCGCACCGCGTAGGGTGGGCTTCAGCCCACCATCCGGGCCCGCCGCAACTCCGCTGGTGGATCGATGAAGCGCGATCCCCCCTACGGGTGCCAGTCATTGCGTAGGGTGGATAACGCCCTTTTTATCCACCGGCCGGACTCACACCCGACACCGAAGCCTCCCCGCTGTGGCATCTGCACCTACCAGCCGTAGCCCGGGCTTCAGCCCGGGGACTTGGAGTCGAATCTCCCTGGGCTGAAGCCCAGGCTAAGCCGCACCGCGTAGGGTGGGCTTCAGCCCACCATCCGAGCCCGCCGCAGCACCTGGCCGGCTCATGAATTTCTCAATGGTCATCATGAAAATTCCCACTTGGCCGCCGCACCGGCTGCAGGTGCATCCTGCGCTTCCAGTCAGCGCCATCCCCAGGGAGGAGAAGCCATGAAAACCGTCGCCCAGATGCTTCACGCCAAGCCTCGCCAGCAGGTCCACACCATCGAGGCCGATGCCCCGATGCTCGAAGCCCTGCGCCTGATGGCGGAACAGAACATCGGCGCCCTGCCGGTCACCGAAGGCGGTCGCCTGGTGGGCATCGTCAGCGAGCGTGACTACGCCCGGCGCGGCGTGCTCCAGGGGCGTTCCTCGGTGGCGACGCCGGTGCGCGAGTTCATGACCGAGCCGGTGTTCACCGTCCATGCCCGGCAGAGCATCCGCGAATGCATGTCGCTGATGACCGACCGTCACATGCGCCACCTCCCGGTGGTGGAAGACGGCCAACTGATCGGCCTGCTGTCCATCGGCGACCTGGTGAAGGAAGCCATGGCCGAGCAGGACAACCTGATCCTTCACCTGGAGCAGTACATCCGTGGCGAAGTGGCCTGAGGCCCGTCAGAGGTCCTCGTCCTGCACCACCCGCACCTCGCCGGCGTCCATCGCGTAGGCGGCGTCGGCCAGGTCGTTGCTGACCGGCTCCACCTTGAGCGTGCCGCTCACCCAGAGCGGGGTGTAGATGTCGTCCAGGGCGATGCCCTTGGGGAAGCGCACCAGCACGATCTGGTTCGGCGGCGGCGGCGGTACGTGGATGCAGGCGCCCGGGTAAGGCACGAGGAAGAACAGCGTGTTACGCCCCTTGGCATCGGTCTCCAGCGGCACCGGGTAGCCCCCCAGGCGGATCTTCTTGCCGTTGAGCGTGGCCACCGTCTTCGCCGAATACATCACCGCCGGCAGGTCCTTGTCCTGCTGCTTCAGCCCGCCCTTGTTGGTGAAGGTGCCTTCGCCTTCGGGGGTGTTGTGGCTGATGTCCGGCATCTCTTCCAGGGCCTTGCGGTCCTCCGGGGGCATCAGCTCCAGCCAGTCGGTCTCGGGGAGCTGGGCGTGGGCCAGGGCGCTGCACAGCAGCAGGGGAAACAGCAGGGTACGGCGCATGGTGCGGGCTCGCGGGCGGGAAACAGGCGCTAAGACTAGCCGCGCCCGTTCCCGGTTCCCAGCCCTCAGTCCTTCTTGATGGCGCTGTAGATCATCAGCAGGACGATGGCGCCGACCACCGCACCGATGAAGCCCGCCCCCTGCCCGGCACGGTAGATGCCCAGCGCCTGGCCGCCGTAGGTGGCGGCGATGGAACCGCCGATGCCCAGCAGGATGGTCCAGATCCAGCCCATGCTGTCATCGCCCGGTTTGAGGAAGCGTGCGACCAGGCCCACGACCAGGCCGATGAATAGCGTTCCGATGAGCCCCATGGCAGTCACTCCTGAATCCTGAATGAAAAAGGGCGTGTCCGTGGACACGCCCTTGATCAGACAGCAGCGCAGCGGCAGGGGTTCAGCCGGCGATCAGCGCCTCGACCTCGGCGATGCGCGCCTTCAGGGTCGGCAGGTCGGCGCTGCGCAGGGTGGCGTGGCCGACCTTGCGCCCGGCCTTGAAGGCCTTGCCGTAGTGGTGCAGGTGGCAGTCGCCGACGGCGATCACCTTCTCCACCGGCGGCACTTCGCCGATGAAGTTGAGCATGGCGCTCTCGCCCACCTTGGCGGTGGAACCCAGCGGCAGGCCGGCAACGGCGCGCAGGTGGTTCTCGAACTGGCTGCACTCGGCGCCTTCGATGGTCCAGTGCCCGGAGTTGTGCACGCGCGGGGCGATCTCGTTGGCCTTCAGGCCGCCGTCCACTTCGAAGAATTCGAAAGCCAGCACGCCGACGTAGTCCAGCTCGCGCAGCACGCGGCCGACGTAGTCCTCGGCCAGGCTCTGCAGCGGGTGGTCGGTGCTGGCGATGGACAGGCGCAGGATGCCGTTCTCGTGGGTGTTGTGCACCAGCGGGTAGAAGCGCGTCTCGCCGTCACGGGCGCGCACCGCCACCAGGGACACTTCGCCGGTGAAGGGCACGAAGCCTTCGAGGATGCAGGGCACGCTGCCCAGCTCGGCGAAGGCACCGGCCACGTCCGCCGGGCTGCGCAGGACCTTCTGGCCCTTGCCGTCATAGCCCAGGGTGCGGGTCTTCATCACCGCCGGCAGGCCGATGGCGGCCACGGCGGCGTCCAGGTCCGCCTGGGACTGGATGTCGGCGAACTCGGGGGTGGGGATGCCCAGGTCCTTGAACATCGACTTTTCGAACCAGCGGTCACGGGCGATGCGCAGGGCATTGGCCGAGGGATAGACCGGCACGAACTGGGAGAGGAAGGCCACGGTCTCGGCCGGCACGCTCTCGAACTCGAAGGTCACCAGGTCCACTTCGTCCGCCAGCTGGCGCAGGTGGTCCTGGTCGCCGTAGTCGGCGCGGATGTGCTCGCCGAGCGCCTGAGCGCAGGCGTCGGGGGCCGGGTCGAGGAAGGCGAAGTCCATGCCCAGCGGGGTGCCCGCCAGGGCCATCATGCGGCCGAGCTGGCCGCCGCCGATCACGCCGATCTTCATGGGTCAGGCCTCGCGCGGGTCCGGATTGTCGAGAACGGTGCGGGTCTGCTCCTCGCGGAAGGCCTTCAGCGCCGCGTGGTACTGCGGGTGCTGGTGGCCGAGGATGCTGGCGGCCAGCAGGGCGGCATTCACCGCACCGGCCTTGCCGATGGCCAGGGTGGCGACCGGGATGCCCGCCGGCATCTGCACGATGGAGAGCAGCGAGTCGACGCCCGAGAGCATGGACGACTGCACCGGCACGCCGAGCACCGGCAGGTGGGTCTTGGCCGCGCACATGCCCGGCAGGTGGGCGGCACCGCCGGCACCGGCGATGATCACCTGGATGCCGCGGGCCTCGGCCTCTTCGGCGTACTGGAACAGCAGGTCCGGGGTGCGGTGGGCGGAGACCACCTTCACTTCATAGGGGATGCCCAGCTTGTCCAGCATCTCGGCGGTGTGGCTGAGGGTGCTCCAATCGGACTTGGAGCCCATGATCACGCCTACCAGTGCGCTCATCGTCGTACCTCATCAAGGGTCGAAAACCAACAAGCCACGCTCAAGGGCGTGGCTTGTCTGCGATGTGGGCCGGCGTGCGCTGCCGGCCGAAGGCCGCGCAGTATACCGCAAAGGCGGGCGCGGTAATCACCCGCCTCGACCGTCCGTCACGCGGTGCCCGCCACGGGCCGTAACCTTGTCCCAGCGCAAGGTTTGTCACGCTCGGCACGGCACACTCCCAGGCTCCACAGCCAGGAGGTGAAAGCCATGAACAAGACCATGAAAGCCGCCGTCGTCCATGCCTTCGGTGAACCGTTGCGGATCGAGGAAGTGAAGGTGCCGCTGCCCGGCCCCGGCCAGATCCTGGTGAAGATCGAGGCCTCCGGCGTCTGCCACACCGACCTCCACGCCGCCGAGGGCGACTGGCCGGTGAAACCCGCCCTGCCCTTCATCCCCGGCCATGAAGGCGTCGGCTACGTCGCCGCCGTCGGCAGCGGCGTCACCCGCGTCCGCGAAGGCGACCGGGTCGGCGTGCCCTGGCTGTACACCGCCTGCGGCTGCTGCGAACACTGCCTGACCGGCTGGGAAACCCTCTGCGAAGGCCAGCAGAACACCGGCTACTCGGTGAACGGTGGCTACGCCGAATACGTGCTGGCCGACCCGAACTACGTCGGGCTGCTGCCCAAGGACGTCGAGTTCGACGCGATCGCGCCGATCCTCTGCGCCGGCGTCACCGTCTATAAAGGCCTGAAGGTCACCGGCGCCCGCCCCGGCCAGTGGGTGGCCATCTCCGGCATCGGCGGCCTCGGCCACGTGGCCGTGCAGTACGCCCGCGCCATGGGCCTGCATGTGGCGGCCATCGACGTCGACGACGCCAAGCTCGACCTGGCCCGCAAGCTCGGCGCCAGCCTGACCATCAACGCACGCAACGAGAACCCCGCCGAGGTGATCCAGCGCGACATCGGCGGCGCCCACGGCGTGCTGGTCACCGCCGTGTCCAACAGCGCCTTCGGCCAGGCCATCGGTATGGCCCGTCGCGGCGGCACCGTGGCCCTGGTGGGCCTGCCCCCGGGCGACTTCCCCACGCCGATCTTCGACGTGGTGCTCAAGGCCATCAGCATCACCGGCTCCATCGTCGGCACCCGTGCCGACCTGCAGGAAGCGCTGGACTTCGCCGGCGAAGGCCTGGTGAAGGCCACCATCCACAAGGACTCGATGGACAACATCAACGGCATCTTCGACCAGATGCGCGCCGGCAAGATCGAAGGCCGCATCGTCATCAACCCCTGACCCGCCGGGGCCGGCTCAGCCGGCCCCTCCCCCCTCCAGCGTCGCCCCCAGCCCGCCCTCCAGCTTGCGCCACAGCAGGCGGATGGCCGCCTTGCGCACCAGCGCGCAGCGGTACAGGCGGATCTCCAGCGGCACGTGCCAATGCGGCCCGCCGCACACCACCAGATCCCCCCGCGCCAGCGCCGCCTCGGCACTGAAGCGCGGCACCCAGGCCACGCCCAGGCCCTGCAGCGCCATGCTCTTGAGGCTGTCGGCCATTGCCGTCTCGTACACCGTGGTGGAACGCAGGGCCCGCTGGCGCAGCAGCAGGTTCACCGAACGCCCGAGGAAGGCCCCGGCGCTGTAGGCCAGCAGCGGCACGCTCTGCCCGCTGTCCAGCTCGTAGAGCGGCTTGCCCTCGGCGTCCACCGCGCACACCGGCAGCATCTCGGTGCGCCCCAGGCTCATGGACGGGAACAGTTCCGGGTCCATCTGCAGCGCCGCGTCCGGGTCATAGAAGGCCAGGATCAGGTCGCAGCCCCCCTCCCGCAGCGAGTGCACCGCCTCCCCCACGTTGGTGGCGATCAGGCGGCTGGATATGTTCAGCCCCTCGGCCCGCAACCGCGCGATCCACTGCGGGAAGAAGCCCAGCGCCAGGGAGTGGGCGGCGGCGAACTGCAACACCTCGCCCTGCTGGCCCTCCAGGTGGTGCAGGCGGCGCACCACCTCCCCCAGCTGCTCCACCATGCTGCGCGCGGTGACCAGGAACAGCTGGCCCGAGTCGGTCAGCTCGATCGGCGTGCGCGAGCGGTTCACCAGGGTCAGCCCCAGCGCCGCCTCCAGGCTGCGGATGCGCCGGCTGAACGCCGGCTGGGTGACGAAGCGCCGCTCGGCGGCCTGGGAGAAGCTGCGGGTGTTGGCCAGGGCGACGAAATCCTCCAGCCATTTGGTTTCCAGGTTCATGGGGCCTTCCAGGGAATGCTCGATTTTGGTGCACACGCTTGCCAGCGAAGCGGCGTCACACCTGCATTATGCCGATTGTGCATAGGGCAGCGAATAACAGCATTGGTCTAAAAATGCCTGGAGCCTTAGATTAGCGGGCATCGCGGCACTAGCCGTGTTCTTCCAGAGATGAATCGCATCATGTCCGCTGCTGCATCCTTCCGCGTCGAAAAAGACCTGCTCGGTACCCTCGAAGTCCCCGCCGATGCCTACTACGGCATCCAGACCCTGCGCGCCGTGCAGAACTTCCGCCTCTCCGGCGTACCGCTGTCGCACTACCCCAAACTGGTAGTCGCCCTGGCCATGGTCAAGCAGGCCGCCGCCGACGCCAACAAGCAGCTCGGCCACCTGCCGGCCGACAAGCACGCCGCCATCACCGAGGCCTGCGCCCGCCTGATCCGTGGCGAGTACCACGACCAGTTCGTAGTGGACATGATCCAGGGCGGTGCCGGCACCTCCACCAACATGAACGCCAACGAGGTCATCGCCAACATCGGCCTCGAAGCGATGGGCAAGCAGAAGGGCGAATACAAGCACCTGCACCCGAACAACGACGTGAACATGGCGCAGTCCACCAACGACGCCTACCCCACTGCCATCCGCCTCGGCCTGCTGCTCGGCCACGACGCCCTGCTGGCCAGCCTCGACAGCCTGATCCAGGCCATCGCCGCCAAGGGTGAAGAATTCGCCCATGTGCTGAAGATGGGCCGCACCCAGCTGCAGGACGCCGTGCCCATGACCCTGGGCCAGGAATTCCACGCCTTCGCCACCACCCTGGGCGAGGACCTGGACCGCCTGCGTCGCCTGGCACCCGAACTGCTGACCGAAGTGAACCTGGGCGGCACCGCCATCGGCACCGGCATCAACGCCGACCCCGGCTACCAGAAGCTGGCCGTCGAGCGCCTGGCCGAAATCAGCGGCCAGCCGCTGAAGCCCGCCGCCGACCTGATCGAAGCCACCTCCGACATGGGCGCCTTCGTGCTGTTCTCCGGCATGCTCAAGCGCACCGCGGTCAAGCTGTCGAAGATCTGCAACGACCTGCGCCTGCTCTCCAGCGGCCCGCGCACCGGCATCAACGAGATCAACCTGCCGGCACGCCAGCCGGGCAGCTCGATCATGCCCGGCAAGGTCAACCCGGTGATCCCGGAAGCGGTCAACCAGGTCGCCTTCGAAGTGATCGGCAACGACCTGGCCCTGACCCTCGCAGCCGAAGGCGGCCAGCTGCAGCTGAACGTGATGGAGCCGCTGATCGCCTACAAGATCTTCGACTCGATCCGCCTGCTCCAGCGCGCCATGGACATGCTCCGCGAGCACTGCATCGTCGGCATCACCGCCAATGAAGAGCACTGCCGCCGCCTGATGGAGAACTCCATCGGCCTGATCACCGCGCTCAACCCCTACATCGGCTACGAGAACTCCACCCGTATCGCCAAGGAGGCCCTGATCAGCGGCCGCGGCGTACTGGAACTGGTTCGCGAAGAGAAGCTGCTGGACGACTCCATGCTGGCGGACATCCTCCGCCCGGAAAACATGATCGCCCCGCGCCTCGTACCGCTGAAGGCCTGAGCCTTACCGTCTCACCAGGAGGGGCGTAGCCCCTCATTCCAGAGGATGGTCGTCTGACCATCCTTTTTTTTGCCTGTGGAAAAGTGCCCCACGTAGGGCGGGCTTCAGCCCACCATCGGAGCCCACCGCTGGTGGATCGATGAAGCGCGATCCACCCTACGGACGCCGGTCCATTGCGTAGGGTGGATAACGCTCTTTTTATCCACCGACCGGACTCACGCCCGACACCGAAGCCTCCCCCTGCGGCATCCGCACCTGCCAGCCGTAGCCCGGGCTTCAGCCCGGGAATTTGGAGCCGAACATCCCTGGGCTGAAGCCCAGGCTACGGTGGCTGCCCAGGCGTAGGGTGGGCTTCAGCCCACCATCCGGACCCGCCGCAACTCCGCTGGTGGATCGATGAAGCGCGATCCACCCGACGGGTGCCAGTCATTGCGTAGGGTGGATAACGTTCTTTTTATCCACCGACCGGACTCACATCCGACGCAGAAGCCTCTACGGCATCTATACCCGCCAGGCCCGGCGCAACACCCGCACCGCCTCGGCGATCGCCGGCTCGGGCACGGCGGCGAAGCCCAGCACCAGCCCGGCGCGGTTATCCACAGGCGTGTCGCTGTCCTCCAGCCAATAGCCGCTCAACCCGTTCATCTCCACCCCCGCCGCCCGCGCGGCGCCCAGCAGTGCCTGCTCCCGCGCCTGGCTGTCGACCCGGATGCACAGGTGCAGCCCCGCTTCCACCGCCGGCATCGGTGCACAACCGGGAATCGCCGCCGGCCAGTCCCGCAGCAAGGCATCGCGACGCGCCCGGGCGGCCTGGCGCATGCGCCGGACATGGCGCTGGAAGTGCCCGGCGGCGATGAACTCCGCCATCACCGCCTGGGTGCCGATCTCCGAATGGCGCATGTCCAGGGCCAGCCGCCGGGCGAAGGGCTGGGCCAGGGCCGGTGGCAGCACCAGGTAGCCCAGGCGCAGGGCCGGGAAGGCGATCTTGCAGAAGGTGCCGACGTAGAGCACCCGCCCCTGCCGGTCCAGCGAAGCCAGGGGCGCCAGCGGCACCCCGCTGTAGCGGTACTCGCCGTCGTAGTCGTCCTCGATGATCCAGCCGCCCTCGCGCTCGGCCCACTCCAGCAGCTCCAGGCGCCGCGCCAGGGACAGCGTCACCCCCGTCGGGTACTGGTGGGACGGTGTCAGGTACACCAGCCGGCAGTTATCCACAGCGGACAGCGCCGGGCAGACCAGCCCCTCGTTGTCCACAGGCACCCCCACCAGCCGTGCACCCGCCACCGCGAACGCGTGGCCCGCCGCGCGATAGCCGGGGTTTTCCACAGCCACCCGGTCCCCCGGCTGCACCAGCAACTGCGCACAGAGGCTGATGGCCTGCTGCGCACCGCAGGTGATCACCACCTGCTCCGCATCGCAGGCCAGGCCCCGGCTGCTGCGCAGGTAGGCCGCCACCAGCTCGCGCAGGCCGCGGTCGCCCGCCGGGTCGCCATAGCCCAGGCGCGCCAGCGACGGCTTGCGCCAGAAGCGCGCAGACAGTCGCGCCCAGGTCTCGAAGGGAAACAGGTCGAAGGCCGGCACGCCGATGCGAAAGGCCCGGGGCGCGCGCTCCGGCGAAGCCGGCAGGTGATGCCGCTCCAGGCGCTCCAGGGCCACGCTTGGCGCCGGCCCGAGCGGTTCGGGCAGTGCCACCGGCGGGCTTGTGGATAACTCCACCACGTAGGTGCCATCGCCCACCCGCCCCTCCACGTAGCCCTCGGCGTAGAGCTGGTCGAAGGCGCGGGTCACGGTGTTGCGGGAGATGCCCAGCAGCGCCGCCAGGTCGCGGCTGGCGGGCAGGCGCGTGCGGCTGCCCAGGCGCCCGTCGAGGATGCGTTCGCGCAGCGCCTCGTAGAGCTGGCGGGACAGCCCCCGCGCAGGGTCCAGGCGGATGCCGGAGAGGTCGACGGGCAAGGGGGGCGTGGCGGTCATGGCGGCCTCGATTGGCTCTATGAAAGTGGCGGCCAATGGATCTTACACAAGGCCAATTCCCTGCCTAGCATGAAGCCATCGCCGAGGAGACCGACCATGTACTGCCCCGCCGCCTTCCGCCAGGACGACCTGGCCCAGCTCCATGCCCAGATCGACGCCAGCGGCCTCGCACTGCTCACCAGCGCCGGCCCCCAGGGCCTGCAGGCGAGCCACCTGCCGCTGCTGCTGGCCCCCGGCGAAGGCGAGTTCGGCACCCTCTACGGCCACTTCGCCCGGGCCAACCCGCACTGGCGCGACCTGGCCGCTGGCAGCGAAGCCCTGGTGGTGTTCAGCGGCCCGGACGCCTACGTCCACCCCGGCTGGTACCCGAGCAAGGCCGAGCACGGCAAGGCGGTGCCTACCTGGAACTACATCGCCGTGCACGCCTGGGGCCAGGCCGAAGTGTTCGACGACCCCGAACGCCTGCTGGCCCTGGTGCGCCAGCTCAGCGACCGCCACGAAGCGCGTCAGGCACGCCCCTGGTCCGTGGACGAAGCCCCGGCCGACTACCTGGCCAGCATGCTGCGCGCCATCGTCGGCTTCGCCCTGCCGATCCGCCGCCTGGAAGGCAAGTGGAAGCTCGGCCAGAACCGTTCCGCTGCCGACCAGGCCGGTGTCCGCGCCGGCCTGGAGGCCTCCGCCGACCCGCGCGACCAGGCCCTGGCGGCCCGGCTACAGCCCACATCCTGACCCTCAACCGAGCCCACAAGGACGCCCCATGAGCCTCGAGATCCGCCCCGTCACCGCCGATGACCACGCCGCCTGGCTGCCCCTCTGGCAGGGCTACCAGCGCTTCTACAAGACCGAGATCCCCGAGGCCACCAGCGCCGTCACCTGGCAGCGCTTCCTCGACCCGACCGAACCCATGCACGCCGCCCTCGCCTGGCAGGACGGCCGCGCCGTCGGGATGGTGCACTGCATCGACCACCGCAGCTGCTGGACGGTGGGCAACTACTGCTACCTGCAGGACCTGTTCGTTGCCGAGGGCCTGCGCGGCGCCGGCATCGGCCGCGCGCTGATCGAATACGTCTACGCCCGCACCGAGGCCGCCGGCGGCTCGCGGGTGCACTGGCTGACCCACGAGACCAACACCGACGCCATGCAGCTCTACGACCGCATCGCCAACCGCTCCGGCTTCGTCCAGTACCGCAAAGTCCTGTGAGGACCGCCCCATGACCGACCTCAGCCACTGGCAACCCCGCCCCACCCCCGACCACCGCGCCCTGCCCGGGCGCTTCGTGCGCCTGGAAGCCCTCGACCCGGCGCGCCATGGCGACGATCTCTGGCACGCCCTGCAAGGGCCCGGCCACGACCCGGCGCTGTGGAACTACCTGCCCTACGGCCCCTTCCCCGAGCGCGCGCCCTTCGACGCCTGGCTCGCCGGCCACGCCGCCAGCCGCGACCCGCTGTTCTACGCCGTCGTCGACCTGGCCAGCGGCCGCGTCACCGGCCTGCTCAGCTACCTGCGCATCGCCCCGAAGGACGGCGCCATCGAGATCGGCCACATCGCCTTCGGCCAGGCCATGCAGCGCTCGCCGGCCTCCACCGAAGCGGTCTGGCTGCTGGCCCGCCACGCCTTCGACGACCTCGGCTACCGCCGCCTGGAGTGGAAGTGCAACGCCGCCAACGCCCGCTCCATGCGCGCCGCCGAACGCCTGGGGTTCCGCTACGAAGGGCTGTTCCGCCAGCACATGGTCATCAAGGGCCAGAACCGCGATACCGCCTGGTTCTCCATCATCGACGGCGAATGGCCCACCGTGCGCAGCGCCTTCGAGGCCTGGCTGGCTGTGGATAACTTCGACGGCGAAGGCCGCCAGCGCCGCCGGCTGGAGGATCTGCGGCCGGCGTAGGCCGGCACCCGGCGCCATCCCGCCCCGTTGCAGCCCGCCACCTCGACGGGCCACGCGGGATGGCCCGCCCCCACCCGACGCCCCCACTCCCTTATTCCCGTCACACCCCTGTTACGGAACGGTAAGACTTCTTCCTTATAAAGAGCGGCCAGCCAACAAGACCCCCAACAGGTTGCCGCCATGCTCCGCTCGCCGTCCCCGCTCGCCCGCTGCATCACCCTCGCCCTGGCCGGTTGCACCGGCCTGGCGAGCGCCGCCACCGTCACCGTGAACAGCGCCACCACCACCGGCCAGGTGCTCAGCGGCGAGACCACCCTCCAGGTGGGCAGCAGCGGCAGCATCACCACCAGCGGCAAGAGCGTGGAGCTGAAGAACGCCACCAGCGGCACCGGCGTGGTCGTCGACAACAGCGGCCTGATCAAGTCCACCGCCGACCGCGGCCTCGACGCCTCCGGCAGCAACCCCGCGCGCACCTACCAGATCATCAACCGCGAAGGCGCCACCCTCGACGCCGCCAAGCAGGCCATCCGCATCAGCGGCGACCTGGCCGGCACCCGCGTGTCCATCGACAACGCCGGCACCGTCATCTCCCAGACCGACCGCGCGATCATGCTCAAGGACCTCAAGACCAACGTGCAGATCGACATCACCAACCGCGCCACCGGCCTGATCCGTGGTGTGCGGGAGGACGCCATGCGCGTCGGCAACAACGCCACCATCACCAACTACGGCACCATCAGCAGCGGCGACATGACCAGCGCCGACGCCAAGTTCGACGGCATCGACTTCGACGCCTCCACCGGCGGCAAGGTGGAGAACCACGGCACCATCACCGGTGGCCGCCACGGCATCACCACCGACGCCGGCGCCGAACTGGTCAACTACGCAGGCGGCGTGATCATCGGCCGCAACGGCTCGGGCTTCGGCTCCGACGGCAACGGCCGCGTCACCAACTACGGGCGCATCACCGGTGCCTACAACGGCCTGGTGCCCGATGGCGACGGCGATGGCGTGGACATCGACGGCCAGGGCTGGATCGACAACCACGGCATCATCGAAGGCACCGGCGCCGGCGGTTCCAAGGACGGCTCGCCGAACACCAGCGAAGGCATCGCCATGGGCGGCGGGACGATCTTCAACCACGCCGGCGCCACCATCAGCGGGGCGGCCAACGCCATCCTCATCGACGACAGCGCCACCGGCGGCGCCCCCTATGCCACCCACCTGGAGAACTTCGGGCAGATCCTCGGCCTGGGCGGCGATGCCGTGCGCATCATCGGCGAGCAGGCCGACAGCGTGATCAACGGCGGCCTGATCAGCAGCACCGGCGGCGTGGCCCTGGACCTGGGCGGCGGCGCCGACAGCCTGACCCTGCACAGCGGCAGCCGCTTCGTCGGCCGGGTGGACGGCGGCGCCGGCCGCGACGTGCTGACCCTGGACGACGTCGGCGGCGGCAGCTTCGGCAACAGCACCCGCTTCGAATGGCTGCAGGTCAACGCCGGCCGCTGGACCCTCGACACCGACGACTTCAGCGAAGGCGGCCAAGTGCTGGCCGGCGCCGAGCTGGTCAACCTCGGGCGCATCGGCGGCACCCTGGGCATCGCCTCGGGCGCCACCTACGCCGGCGGCGGCCATGTGGATAACCTCGACCTCGCGGCCGATTCCACCCTGGCCTTCGCCGTCGCGGCCGACGGCAGCCACAGCCCGCTGCAGGCCGACGGCCGGGTCAGCCTCGACGGCGCCCGCCTGGATGTCCGTGCCAGCGCCGGCACCTACCCGAACACCAGCCGCTACCAGGTGATCCAGGCGGCCGGCGGTGTCAGCGGCCGCTTCGCCAGCGTCACCAGCACCTTCGCCTTTCTCACCCCGAGCCTGCGCTACGGCGCCAACAGCGTGGAGCTGGAGCTGACCCGCAACGACGTGGCCTTCGCCAGCGTCGCCGGCAACAGCAACGCCGCCACGGTCGCGGGCAGCATCAGTGCCCAGGGCAGCCCGCAGTTGTACAACGCCCTGGTGGTGCAGGACGGCACCCGCGCCGGGCAGGCCCTCGACCAGTTGGCCGCCGCCGGCAACGCCAGCCTCGCCGGCAGCAGCCTGGCCAGTACCGGCCAGGTCACCGGCGCCATGCTCGGCGCCCTGCAAAGCGTCGGGGCCAGCGGGGCCGGCGGGCTGCTCAGCGCCCGCTCGCTGGAAGACGGGCCGCAACTGGCGGCCCTCGGCGTGCCTGAAGCGGCACGCAACCTCAACGACCCCGCCGCCCAGGGCCGCCTGTGGATGCAGGGCCTGGGCAGCCACGGCCGCCTGGACGGCCAGGCCGGCAGCGCCGACCTGGACAGCGATACCCGGGGGGCGGTGCTCGGCGCCGACTGGGCCCTCGACGGCCAGTGGCGCCTCGGCGTACTGGGCGGCTACTCGCGCACCCGGCTGGATGCCGGGCGCAGCCTGAAGGGCGATGTGGAGAGCCTGCACCTGGGCCTCTACGGCCTGCGCCAGGACGGCCCGCTGTCCCTGCGCCTGGGCGCCGCCTACAGCCGGCATGACGGCGAGAGCCGCCGTACGGTGGAATTCGACGGATTCAGCGACCGCCTCAAGGGCCGCTACGACGCCCACAGCCTGCAGGCCGTCAGCGAACTGGGCTACGCCCTGGGCAGCGGGCGCTGGCAGGCCGAACCCTTTGCCGGGCTGGGCTACCAGTACTACGCCCGCGACGGCTACGCCGAACGGGGCGGAGCCGCCGCCCTGCGGGTGGACGACCAGCACCAGGGCAACTTCACCAGCAGCCTCGGCCTGCGCCTGGCACACCTGGGCACCCTGGACAACGGCATGACCCTGGTGCCACGCCTGTCCCTGGCCTGGCGCCACGTCTACGGCGACGTCGACAGCAGCACCCGTCAGGCCTTCCTCAGCGGCGGCAGCGCCTTCCGCGTCGAAGGCACCGCCCTGGACCGCAACAGCCTGCTGGTGGAAACCGGCCTCGACCTCGGCCTGAGCAGCACCCAGCGCATCGGCCTCGCCTACAGCGGCGAACTGGGCAGCAACGCCCGCAACAACGCCCTCATCGCCCAGTGGCAGATGGGGTTCTGAACAGGCCGGGGAGCTTGGTCCGCGTGGATCGATGAAGCGCGCCCCATCAGCCGTCTCCGATTGAGCCTTGAGCGAACCGTAGGATGCGCTGAGGCCACGAAGCGCATCACGTCGCGGCCAAGGGAGGCACCACGGATGGCCTTGGCGCTCGGATCGATGGGCTTCGCTGCGCTCAGCGCCATCCTACGGGTGCCGTTGAGGCGTTCGGCGCCGCACCCGACGTCTCCCGTTGGCCCTCGGGCGAACCGTAGGATGCGCTGAGGCCACGAAGCGCATCACGTCACGGCCAAGGGGAGGCACCACGGATAGCCTCGGAGCTCGGATCGATGGGCTTCGCTGCGCTCAGCGCCATCCTACGGGTGCCGTTGAGGCGTTCGGCGCCGCACCCGACGTCTCCCGTTGGTCCTCGGGCGAACCGTAGGATGCGCTGAGGCCACGAAGCGCATCACGTCGCGGCCAAGTGGCAGCACCACGAATGGCCTTGGCGCTCGGATCGATGGGCTTCGCTGCGCTCAGCGCCATCCTACGGGTGCCGTTGAGGCGTTCGGCACCGCAACCGACGTCTCCCGTTGGCCCTCGGGCGAACCGTAGGATGCGCTGAGGCCACGAAGCGCATCACGTCGCGGCCAAGCGGTGGCACGGCGGGTGGTGCGGGGATCAATTGACCCGGCAGGCACCCTCGGAGAGGCGTTCCAGGAAGCGGTCGCGCAGGCGGCTTTCGCCGTCGAACTCGGCGGCCGGCGGGCCTTTGTGGACGGGGTCGGTGAAGGACAGGTTCACCAGCAGGCGGTAGACCTGGTAGCGCTCGCGCACCGGGCGGGAGCCGGGGCAGTCGCGGAAGTAGTCGGTGCGGGTCACCTGCTCGCGCCGGCAGTTCTGGTCGTCGAGGTGGTCGCCGTAGCGCTCGGTGCCGCTGAGGTAGCGCTTGCCGTCGCAGTTGAGGACGCTCACGGTGCGGGTGCAATAGCCCGGCGCGGTGCAGGACTCCTGGCGATCGCGCTCGGTCTGCAGCTCGCGCTCCTCGCGCCAGCGGGCCTGGATGTCGTAGTTCAGCCCGGCCTCGCGGCCGTCGATGAAGAACGAGCGCTTGCCATAGGCGCTGCGGGGCACGTCGATGCTGACGTCATCGCGCTCGTCCTTCAGCCGCAGGGTGCCGAAGAAGCTCGGCGTGGGGCTGAACTCCAGCTCCTTGTGGCCCTGGTGCAGGGTGGCCTGGTCATTCAGGCGCAGCGCCTGGCTGTCGCGGGTGAACAGGTAGCCCTTGCCCTTCACGCCGCCGCCGCAGCCGGCGAGCAGGAGGCCGGCGAACAGCAGCACGAGGGCACGGGCGAGGAAGCGGGGGTGACGGAGAACGTCCATGGTCGGGGGGTTCCTTGAAGCGGGTGGGTCATTCGATTTCGAAGAGGTTGTTCTGCAGCGGCCCGACCTGCAGGCGGCGGCGGATGTCCTCGTCGATGCGCGGGTCGTCCGGGCGGTAGAGCATCACCTGGCGGTAGGCGCTGACGCGGTTGATCTCCGGCCCCAGGTATTCCCACACCACGCGGGTGCAGGCGGGGTTGCGCCGGTCGCCGCTGGAGACACCGGTCTTGAGGCCGTTGAGGCGGGTGATGCGGCTCTTGAAGCTGGGGATGAGGATGGTCTGGCTCATCTCGTTGAGGGTGAGCGACTCGAAGTCGGCGAGGAACAGCCGGTCCTGCAGCTGGAACGCCGCGCCGAGGTAGCGGCAGCGCACCCAGTCCTCGGCCTCGACGTTGGAGGCGCTGGAGCGCTCCTGGCGTTCCTGGCGCTCGAACAGGAAGGTGCCGCGCTCCTCCCACAGGTGCACCAGCGACAGCAGGATGGTGCCGGGCACCGACATGCAGTTGGAGTATTCGAAGTAGTAGCCGCAGTAGCGCGACAGGTCGCCAGCGTGCTCGCGCAGGGGGCGCAGCATCTGCATCAGCGGGTCGTCGCTGGGGGCACTGCTGTCGTGGGGGCGGCGGGCACCGATCAGGCGGGCGAACTGCTCCGGTGGCAGGCCCAGTTCGTAGTCCTCGACACCGAAGAAATCACCGATGCGCTTGAGGTTGTAGGCCGTCGGCGCGCTCTGGCCGCTGAGGTACTTGTTGAACTGCGCACGGTTGATCGACAGCTTCCGGCAAACCTCCGAGATAGAGCGGTAGTGGCTGCACAGCAACTTCAGGTTGGCACCCAGATTGTTTGACAATTCCCGCCCCTCCAGCTGACGCGAGCGGCGCGATTGTAGCGTCAACTCGCACCATTTTGAGCCAACCTGCGAAATTGCCTGACCGACGGCCATGCCCAACCATGCGCGCCTCTGCCTCGACCCGCTCGCGGCACTCCATCGTTCGAACAATAAGAATCGAGGAATTCTCCAATGCTCGAAGCGCTCAACGACTTCCTGTCCGGGAAACTGCTTATCGTGCTGATCGTCGGGTTGGGCGGGTATTTCACCCTCCGCTCCCGTTTCGTCCAGTTCCGCCACTTCGGCCACATGTTCAGCGTTTTCAAGGAATCCATCCGCGGCCAGGCAGGCCAGCTGAGCTCCTTCCAGGCCCTGATGCTGAGCCTCGCCGGCCGCGTCGGCGCCGGTAACATCGCGGGCGTCGGCATCGCCGTGACCCTGGGCGGCCCGGGCGCCGTGTTCTGGATGTGGGTGACCGCCCTGGTCGGCATGTCCAGCAGCTTCTTCGAGTGCACCCTGGCCCAGGTCTACAAGCGCGCCGATGGCGACGGCCTGTACCGCGGCGGCCCGTCCTACTACATCGAGCACGGCCTGAAGCTGCGCTGGATGGCCGTGACCTTCGCCGTGCTGCTGCTGGTGACCTACGGCTTCGCCTTCAACGGCCTGCAGTCCTTCACCGTGACCCACTCCCTGGAGAACGCCTTCGGCCTGCCGGTGCAGTACACCGGGATCGGCCTGGCCGTGCTGCTGGGCCTGGTGTTCATCGGCGGCATCAAGCGCATCGCCGCCGTCTCCGACCTGCTGGTACCGGTCAAGACCCTGGCTTACATCGGCGTGACCCTGTACGTGATTGCCACCCAGATCGAGCTGGTCCCGGGCATGCTGGTGACCATCGTCAAGAGCGCCTTCGGCCTGGAACCGGCCTTCGCCGGCCTGCTGGGCAGCGCCATCGTGATGGGCGTGAAGCGTGGCGTGTTCGCCAACGAAGCCGGCCTGGGCAGCGCCCCGAACGTGGCCGCCGTGGCCGCCGTGAAGCACCCGGCCGCCCAGGGCGTGGTCCAGGCGTTCAGCGTGTTCCTCGACACCTTCGTGATCTGCACCTGCACCGCGCTGCTGATCCTGCTGTCCGGCTTCTACACCCCGGGCTTCGAAGGCGACGGCATCGTCCTGACCCAGAACTCCCTGGCCGCCGTGGTCGGTGACTGGGGCCGGATCTTCGTCAGCGTCGCGCTGAGCCTCTTCGTCTTCACCTGCATCCTCTACAACTACTACCTCGGCGAGAACGCCCTGCAGTTCCTCGCCGGCCGCAGCCGCGCCGCCCTGCTGACCTACCGTGGCCTGGTGCTGGCACTGATCTGCTGGGGTTCCATGCAGAACCTGGGCACCGTGTTCGCCTTCGCCGACATCACCATGACCTGCCTGGCCTTCGTCAACCTGCTGGCCCTGGCCCTGCTGATCAAGGTCGGCCTGCGGGTGATGCGTGACTACGACGAGCAGCGCAAGGCCGGCATCGACCAGCCGGTATTCGACGCCAGCAAGTTCACCGACCTGGACCTGGACCGCGCCGCCTGGCCGATCAACCCGGTCACCGAAGCGGCTCCGCAGCAGGTCCCGGCCGGCCTGGCGGAAAGCCACCGCTAAGCGCCCCGCGCGTCACCGGATGCCGCTTCTCCGCCCTGCGGGGAAGCGGCATTTTCATAACAGGCAACCTTTTCTGGTGGGATCGGCTCGCGTTCGCGGCCGTATTCAGCGTTATGCTGGCCCACCGTTTTACTCCCCGTACGACCAGGGCAAGGCATGAGCGCAGTCAAGAACCTCTTCGTCCTCTACACCGGCGGCACCATCGGCATGCTGCAGAGCGCCCAGGGCCTGGCCCCGGCCGGCGGCTTCGAGGCGCGCATGCGCGAGCACCTGGCGAGCCAGCCCACTGCGCCGGCCCTGGACTTCACCTTCGCCGAGATGCTGCCCCTGCTGGACAGCGCCAACATGACCCAGGCCCAGTGGCTCGCCATGCGCGACGTCATCGTCGATGCGGTGCGCGAGGGTGGGCACGACGCCGTGCTGCTGCTGCATGGCACCGACACCCTGGCCTACAGCGCTGCGGCCCTGAGCTTCCAGCTGCTCGGCCTGGGCGTGCCGGTGGTGCTCACCGGCTCCATGCTGCCGGCCGGTGCCGAGGGCAGCGATGCCTGGCCCAACCTGTGCGGCGCCCTGGCGGCCCTCGCGGCTGGCGTGGCGCCCGGCGTGCACCTGTGGTTCAACGGCGCGCTGATGCACGGCGCCCGGGTCAGCAAGCTGTACAGCGAGGCACTGGATGCCTTCACCGTGTTGCCGCGCCCGCGCCACGGCGAGCACGCCCCGGTGCCTGCCGAGCTGGGCTTCGCCGTCCGTCGGCAGCCGGTCAACCTGGCGGTGGTGCCGCTGTTCCCCGGCCTGCAGGCTGCGCATCTGCGGGCCTTGCTGGGCAGCGGCGTGCAGGGCCTGCTGCTGGAGTGCTACGGCAGCGGCACCGGCCCGTCGGACAACGCCGAGCTGCTGCAGGTGCTGCGCGAGGCGCGCCAGCGCGGCGTGGTACTGGCGGCCATCAGCCAGTGCCCGGCCGGGCACGTGGAGTTCGGTGTCTACGCCGCCGGCAGCCAACTGGCCGCCAGTGGCCTGGTGTCGGCCGGCGGCATGACCCGCGAAGCCGCCCTGGCCAAGCTGTTCGCCCTGATCGGTGCCGGCCTGGACGCCGAGGCGACGGAACGCTGGTTCGCCCTGGACCTGTGCGGCGAACGCGCCGACTGACCCCCGCAGGGGCCTGCCCGGGCCCCTCGCCATGCCCCGCGCGGCCGTCTGCGCCGCGCCAATCCGCCGCATTCAAAAGCGCCCTCCGAAGCACCACCATGGCGCGCGCAAAGGCCCCGTCCAGAGCGGCCTCTTCGACCTTGGTATAGAAGTCGCCCCGCGCCGCAGCCCCTAGACTGCGCGCCTTCCTCCCCACCCTGAAGCCCTGAGGTTTTCCTCCATGTACCCTGATCGCGTACGCCTGCCCTCGTTGTTGGACAAGGTCATGAGTGCGGCCGAGGCCGCGGCCCTGATCGAAGACGGCATGACCGTCGGCATGAGCGGCTTCACCCGCGCCGGTGAAGCCAAGGCCGTGCCCCGCGCCCTGGCCGAACGCGCCAAGGCCTCGCCGCTGCGCATCACCCTGATGACCGGCGCCAGCCTGGGCAACGACCTCGACAAGCAGCTCACCGAGGCCGGCGTACTGGCGCGGCGCATGCCGTTCCAGGTGGACAGCACCCTGCGCAAGGCGATCAACGACGGCAGCGTGATGTTCATCGACCAGCACCTGTCGGAAACCGTCGAGCAGCTGCGCAACCACCAGCTCAAGCTGCCGGACATCGCCGTGATCGAGGCCACCGCCATCACCGAGCAGGGCCACATCGTGCCGACCACCTCGGTGGGCAACTCGGCCAGCTTCGCCATCTTCGCCAAGCGCGTGATCGTAGAGATCAACCTCTCCCACCACACCAACCTGGAAGGGCTGCACGACATCTACATCCCGACCTACCGCCCGACCCGCACGCCGATCCCGCTGACCCGCGTGGACGACCGCATCGGCAGCACCGCGATCCCGATCGACCCGGCGAAGATCGCCGGCATCGTCTTCACCAACCAGCCCGACTCGCTGTCCACCGTGCTGCCACCGGACCACGAGACCCAGGCCATCGCCGACCACCTGATCGCCTTCTTCGGCCGTGAAGTGGCCGACGGCCGCATGAGCAACAACCTCGGCCCGCTGCAGGCCGGCATCGGCAGCATCGCCAACGCGGTGATGTGCGGCCTGATCGACTCGCCCTTCCAGGACCTCACCATGTATTCCGAGGTGCTGCAGGACTCCACCTTCGACCTGATCGACGCCGGCAAGCTGCGCTTCGCCTCGGGCAGCTCCATCACCCTCTCCGCGCGCCGCAACGCCGACGTGTTCGGCAACCTGGAGCGCTACAAGGACAAGCTGGTGCTGCGCCCGCAGGAGATCTCCAACCACCCCGAAGTGGTGCGGCGCCTGGGCATCATCGGCATCAACACCGCCCTGGAGTTCGACATCTACGGCAACGTCAACTCCACCCACGTCGGCGGCACCAGGATGATGAACGGCATCGGCGGCTCGGGTGACTTCGCCCGCAACGCCCACCTGGCGATCTTCGTCACCAAGTCCATCGCCAAGGGCGGCGCCATCTCCAGCGTGGTGCCCATGGTCAGCCACGTGGACCACACCGAGCACGATGTCGACATCCTCGTCACCGAACAGGGCCTGGCGGACCTGCGCGGCCTGGCCCCGCGCGAGCGCGCACGGGTCATCATCGACAACTGCGTGCATCCGGATTATCGTCCGGCGCTCGATGCGTACTTCAGCGCCGCCTGCGCCAAGGGCGGGCACACCCCGCACCTGCTCCGCGAGGCCATGGCCTGGCACATCAACCTGGAAGAAACCGGCCGCATGCTGGCCAGCTGAGCCCCCGCCGAACGGCCTTTTACCTGACAAACAGGTCAAAAAACTGCATCAGGTAAAAGGCCAACTGTACTGCTCCAAACCCCTGCCAAAAGGCACTTCCCCAGAGGAAAATCCGGTTTCCCGTTGAATGCCGAGGGTTTCAACGGGTGACCGGTACAGCTGACTAAAATTTTACCAATACAGTTAGTTAGCTTGCTTTCTAGTAGCCATACAATTTTCGGTAGCTGTGACTACTGGGTCGGCTGTTCCGGCTAGAAAATAGCCACCAGACAACCCCTCTAGCCCCGCCACAAGCGGGAAGGAAGCACCGCCATGGAACGTACCCTCAGTTCCGACCTGATCTTCAACTCCCACGAGTCAAGCGCCAAAGCCTCCTGGCCGCTGCGCGTCATCTCCACCCTGCTGCTGTGGCAGCGCCGCATCGCCAGCCGTCGTCAACTGGCCATGCTGGACGCCCGCCTGCTGGCTGACGCCGGCATCAGCGAAGCGCAGCGTGAACTGGAGCTGAACAAGCCCTTCTGGCGTTGAGCCAGCGCGGCGCAAGCCGCACCGCAGTACCGACAGAACCCGCCGCTCAGCCGGCGGGTTTTCGTTTTTACGGTCCCGGGAAACCGGGCGCTGGTACAGATGTGCCGGATACGGGCATAACAGTTCACGAATATCCGCACCTGGACCCGTACAATTCCACCCCGTTGTGCCTGCCCAGGCTCCCCCCGCCGCGCGACCATGGACTGCCCCACACCAACAGGGAAGCCACCACCATGGAACGCCACCTCCACGCCCGCCCTGCCCCGCTGCCGCCCGCACCCCGTGCGCCGCTGTTCCTGCGCCTGTACGCCCGCGTCGTCGAATGGCAGCGCAACGCCCGCACCCGCAGCCACCTGGCCCAGCTCAACGCCCAGCAGCTGGCCGACATCGGCCTCAGCGAAAGCGACCGCCGCGTCGAGCTGGACAAGCCGTTCTGGCGCTGAAACGCGACCCGGCGGTCATCTGCTCTGCCGCTGCGCTGGGCCCTGTGCGAAAATCGGCGCCGCCCCGCTCCGGGGCACCGTGTCGATGGGGCGCCCTGACGGGCGTCCCCCTGCCGTACAGGAGTTTCCCCATGCCCTCATTCCGCCTGCTCGGTGCCGCTGCGCTCCTGGCCTTCTCCAGCGCCACCTTCGCCTCCAGCCTTGCCGTGACCACCGACTCCCTGGTCGGCGCCCTCAGCGCCACCGCCGACGCCACCACGGACGCCTCCTCCTCCCTGCGCGACAGCAAGCTGGTACGCGCCGCCCGTGACGACGCCGCCAGCTTCGTCGCCAGCGAAGGCGCCATCCGTGGCGCCCGCCTGGAAGCCGCCCTGGTGCACATCCGCACCCAGGCCCCGCAGCTGCAGGCCAGCGACCTGCAACTGGCCGAGGCCATCCTCGCCCTCTGAGGCCCCCGATCGGCGCCACCCGGTTCACAGCCGCGACAGCAGGCTATGGCCGCGCCTGGCGCCTTTCGCTAGCCTTGGCGCCCGCCGCGCCGGTGCCGCTGCGCTTGCGCTGAACCGGGCGGCCGCTTTGACGTCCAATGACCCGTACAGTTTTCACCTCCGGAGACCCTCCATGCGTCGCACGCTGATCGTCGCTGCCACCGCCCTCACCCTGTTCACCGGCATCGCCCAGGCCCAGACCCTGGTCGCCACCAGCAACATCGTCGTCCGTGCACTGGGCCGCAGCATCGACTTCACCTCCGACACCACCACCTCCATCCGCGACATGAAGGTGATCCGCGAGGCCCGCGACGACGCCGCCAGCTTCGTCGCCAGCGAAGGCGCCATCCGTGGCGTGCAGCTCGAAGCCGCCTTCGACACCCTGCGCACCCGCCTGCCGGAAGCCCGCGACGCCAGCGACGAAGCCCTCGCCCAGGCCATCCTCGCCCTCTGAAGCGGCGCCCTTGAGCCTGCGTCTGTGGCGCCTCGGTGCGCTCGGCCTGGCCGCCCTGCTGGCCTGCGCCAGCGCCCGGGCCGATCTGCGCCTGGCGCTGAAGACCGACGGCCTCGACGCCGCCCAGCGCCAGGCCAGCCAGGCCCTGCTCGACGAAGCCCTGCAGAAGCTGCCGCCGCGCTTCGTCGAACGCCTCGACCGCCAGGTGGAAGTCACCTGGGCCGATGACCTGCCGGACAACGCCTACGGCCGCGCCACCCGCATCGACGCCCTCGACCTCAACCGCGCCCTGCTGCCCGCCCTCGCCGACGGCAGCGCCGCCCGCGAGAAGACCACGCGCCCCCACGGCACCGTGCGCCGCGAACTGCTGGCCACCGTGCTCCACGAGCTGAC
Source organism: Pseudomonas sp. zfem003 (assembly GCF_032621675.1). Taxonomy (NCBI): domain Bacteria; kingdom Pseudomonadati; phylum Pseudomonadota; class Gammaproteobacteria; order Pseudomonadales; family Pseudomonadaceae; genus Pseudomonas; species Pseudomonas sp. zfem003. The sequence continues at coordinate 55,415 of NZ_JAVYJG010000003.1, forward strand.
CCACCTCTACGACCGCGCCCACTACCGCGACGCCGCCCAGCGCAGCCTCGGCTTCCGCTGCCGCAGCGCCCAGGCCAGCACCGGCGCCGTCGGCCTGCGCAGCGAATGCCGCGGGCAGACCGCCCGCCGCTTCACCTTCAGCGACGACCCGCGCCTGCTAGACCTCGCCGGCTGGCCCCAGCGCGTCGGCCAGCGCGGCGAGCGCGAAGCGGACAACCACCAGGCCGCCCGCAGCCCCGACCTCTACGAACTGGCCAACCCTCGCGAATTCGTCGCGGTGAACATGGAGTACTTCCTCCTCGACCCCGACTACCGCTGCCGACGCCCCGCGCTGTACCGCTACTTCCGCGACCACTTCGGCTGGGCCCCGGACGCCGCCGGCACCTGCGCCAGCGAACTGGCCTACCTCAACGCCGGGCGCGACTTCGGCCGCGAACCCCTGGGGCGCCTCGACCCCGAGCGGGTCTACGAAGTGGACTACCTGTTCGCCGAAGCCAACGACAACTGGGCCAGCCGCTGGGGCCACACCATGCTGCGCCTGGTGATCTGCGCCCCCGGTCGCCCGCGCGGCCCGGACTGCCGGCTCGACCTCGACCAGCACCTGGTGCTCTCCTACCGCGCCTTCGTCGGCGACGTGCAGCTCTCCAGCTGGGACGGCCTCACCGGCGCCTACCCCTCGCGGCTGTTCGTCCTGCCGTTGGCCCAGGTGATCGACGAGTACACCAAGGTGGAAATGCGCAGCCTCGCCTCCGTGCCCCTGCGCCTGGACCGCGAGCAGGTGCACAACCTGGTGGAGCGTGCCGCCGAAATGCACTGGAGCTACGACGGCAACTACTGGTTCCTCTCCAACAACTGCGCCGTCGAGACCCTCAAGCTGCTGCGCAGCGGCACCGCCGACCCGCGCCTGGACGACCTCGACAGCATCATGCCCAACGGCCTCCTCGCGGTGCTGGAAGGGCGCGGCGTGGCCGACCCCAGCCCCCTGCGCGACCCGAAGGAAGCCCTGCGCCTGGGCTACCGCTTCGACTCCTTCCGCGACCGCTACCAGGCCATGTTCGACATCGCCCGCCAGCGCCTGGGGCTGCCCGAGGCCGACGTGGAAACCTGGCTCGCCCAGGACGCCACCCGCCGCCGCCCCTACATCGAACACGCCGACCTGCGCGGCAGCGCCGCCCTGCTGCTGCTGGAGCAGGCCGCCATGCGCCGGCAGATGCTGCTCGCCCAGGACGACCTCAAGCGCCGCTACCTGGACAACCGCGCCACCCTCGGCCAGACCGAGTTCTCCCGCGCCGGCGGCACCCTCGAACAGATCCTCGCCAACAGCGGCTTCCTCAGCCGCCCGGCCGACCTGCTGCAAGGCAGCGGCTACGGCCTGCCCCAGGCCAGCGAATGGCAACGCCTGCAGGAAGAGAGCGCCAACCGCCAGCGCACCCTGCGCCAGCTCACCGACAGCCTCGACCGCGAACTGCGCGAACTGATCGACCCGCGCATCCTCACCGAACTCGACGCCACCCAGGCCAACCTCGACCAGCTCAGCGCCCACCTGCGCCAGCTGCACAAAGCCGCCGGCGGCCTAGAACTGCCCTGAGCCCGCTCCCAGCGGATGCAGGGTGGATCGCACACCACAGCCACGACCAACACCCCCGCAGGATGGCACTCAGACCGTAGCCCGGACTTCAGTCCGGGAATGCCCAGCGCCGCTCCCGGGCTGAAGCCCGGGCTACAGCCGTACGCTTCACCGATCCACGCACCCGCGCCAACGTCACGGTCAACGCCCCCGTAGGATGGCGCTGAGCGCAGCGAAGCCCATCAAGCCAAGCGCAACGGGTGGTGCCACGGCCTGGCGTGGACGCGATGCGCTTCGTGGCCTCAGCGCATCCTACGGACCGTGTACAGCCCGACCGGGGGGTGGGCGGCAGGAATTGGTGGATGCGAAGAGCGGCATCCACCCTACGCGACCAGGCAGCACCAACCGTAGGGTGGATCGCGCTTCACCGATCCACGCGGTCCCGCGCCAAAGCCTTGGTCAACGCCGCCGCAGGATGGCGCTGAGCCCGTAGCCCGGACTTCAGTCCGGGAATGCCCGGCGCCGCTCCCGGGCTAAAGCCCGGGCTACAGCCGTACGCTTCACCGATCCACGCACCCGCGCCAAAGCCTCGGTCAACGCCCCGTAGGATGGCGCTGAGCGCAGCGATGCCCATCAGGCCGGGCGCAACAGGTGGTGCCACGGCCTGGCGTGGACGCGATGCGCTTCGTGCCTCAGCGCATCCTACGGATCGTGTAAAGCCCGACCGGGGGTGGGCGGTGGGCGTTGGTGGATGCGAAGAGCGGCATCCAGCCTACGCGGCGGGCGGCATCTTTACGTGGTTTCCTACAGCGCGGGATGAGGACGTTGGGGGAAATGGGTGGGTGTGCCTCCGTACAATCCGATTCCCCTGTGATCACGTTGTTTGGCCTGGTTCGGCTCTCTAGTGTCCGTCGCCGGTGCTCAACACACCTCTCACTTGGCGGTCCTCCGCACCCGATAGTCGCGGCGCTGGTCAAACAGCGGTCGTTCTGGCCGGGTAGCGCGCAGCCATAAAAGACTCCTTCGGGGGGAAATCTGCGGGCCGTTCCAAGTGCGGTGTTGAAGTACCCGGCCGCCCTCTCAACAAGGGCCCTCTCAACGACACTTGGAAATGCACTCATGAACGAGCTGCTCGACGACACCCCCATCCTCCAACCCCGTGTCTTCATCCGCCATCGCCGCCAGTTGCGGGCCTTTCTGCTGGATGACCAGGCCTGGTTCTGCGTGCGCGACCTCGGGCGGCTGATGCAGCACCCGCTGCTGGAGGACCGCATCCGCGCCAATCTCGATCCGGACCAGTGGCGCTGGGCCTGGTACCCGGACGGCGGCGGGGTGGCGGAGGAAGGTTTGCTGGTGAGCGAGTCGGCGGCCTATGGGGCGCTGATCCACTACTACCACCCGGAGAACCGCAGCATCCGCCAGTGGCTCACCCAGGAGGTGGTGCTGACGCTGCGCAGCGAGTGCCGGGGCGACCCGGTGCAGCCCCGGCAGGTGCAGCTACACGGCGCGGGCCAGCCGGTCAGCGTGCTGGAGTGGCAGGGCCGGGTCTGGGTGCCCTGTGGGGAACTGCCGAGGGTGCTGGCCGTGCGCTGATGGGGCGCTGTGGATAACTCACAGCGCCTCTTCCTGCTCCTCCGGCAGGTGCGGGTCGAGGGTCACCCAGGGCAGGCGGCTGCGCACCCAGATGTGGCGGTCGGCCGGGGCCTGGTGGACGTCGTCGAGGGTGGCCACGGTGACGTCGAGGCTGTCCGGGCTGAGGCGGGTGTAGAGCGCCAGGTGGCAGCCGCAATGGCCACAGAAGTAGCGGCTGCAGGTGGCGGAGGAGCGGTATTCCGCCGGCTGCCCATCGAGCCAGGTAAACGCCGCGCGGGGCACGGTGATCCAGGTGGTCACCAGGCCGCCGGTGATGCGCCGGCAGTCGCTGCAATGGCAGTGGGCGATGTCGGCCAGCGGGGCGTCGAAGCGGTAGCGCAGGCGGCCGCAGTGGCAGCCGCCGGTGTGTGCGGTGGTCATGGCGTACTCCTTGGCAAAGGCGCAGCCTAGCGCGTTGCGGGTTGCGCCGTGAGGGCCGCGGCGGACAAGATGCGGCCTTCGCCACCGGACAAACGGACGCGCCCGTGCTGACCCTGCTCCAGGCCCTCTGGCCCCTGTTCGCCCTGATCGTCGCCGGCCATGTGCTGCGGCGGGTCGACTTCCCCGGCGAGGCCTTCTGGCCGGCCGCCGAGCGTTTGAACTACTTCATCCTGTTCCCCGCGCTGCTGTTCAGCAGCCTGGCCACGGCGCCGCTGGACAACCCGGCGCTGCCGCGCCTGGCACTGGCGGTGCTGCTGGGCCTGGGCCTCGGCTGGGCGGCGTTGCTGCTGGCGCGGCGCCTGCTGGGCTGGCCGGCGGCGCGCTTCGGGGCGATCACCCAGGGCGTGCTGCGCTTCAACACTTACCTGGGGCTGGCGGCCATCGGCAGCCTGTTCGGCAAGGAGGGGCTGGCCATCGCGGCGCTGATGCTGGCGCTGATGGTGCCGACGGTGAACCTGCTGTCGGTGTGGTCGCTGACTGCCGAGCGCGGGGTCAGCGCACGGGGCCTGCTGCTGCCGATGGTGAAGAATCCGCTGATCCTCGCCTGCCTGGCCGGTGCTGCCTACAACCTGTCGGGGCTGGGGCTGGGCGGCGGGCTGGACCGGCTGCTCAACCTGCTGGCGGTGGCGAGCCTGCCCCTGGGCCTGCTCTGCGTGGGGGCGGCGCTGCAGCCCCGCGAGCTGGGCAGCGAGCTGCCGGCCCTGGGCTGGAACTGCGCGGCGCGGCTGCTGGCGATGCCGGCGCTGGCCTTCGTCGTGGCGCGAGTGCTCGGGCTGCCGGCGATGGAGAGCAGCATCCTGGTGCTGTTCTTCGCCCTGCCGACGGCGCCCACCGCCTATGTGCTGACCCGCCAGCTGGGCGGCGACGGCCACCTGATGGCGGGGATCATCACCCTGCAGACGCTGCTCTCCGGCGCCACCCTGGTGGCCGTGCTGGCGCTGCTGCAAGCCGGGGCGGGCTGACCGCCCGTCCGGATTTCGCTGCACGTTCGCTGCCGGTTCGCAGCGAAAGCTGGCTGAAAGCTTCGCCCCTTAGCATCGCCCCACCGCCGGCACAGACCGGCCGCCCGGCGCTGCCCGTTCCGCGCCAGGCACCCCGACAACAACAAGATGGGTGATTGCCATGTTCCGCTCCTGCCGCCTCCCCGGCCTCGTTCCGCCCCCTCTCCGTACCCGACCCGCTGCGCGCTGACCGGCGCCCGTCCTCGTCGCCTTTCGTCCGGAGATTCCCATGCTGACCTTCCTCGGTTTCGCCATGGTCATGACCTTCATGTTCCTGATCATGACCAAGCGCCTGTCCGCCCTGATCGCCCTGATCATCGTGCCCATCACCTTCGCGCTGATCGGTGGCTTCGCCGCCGGCATCGGCCCGATGATGCTGGAGGGCATCACCAAGCTGGCGCCCACGGGCGTGATGCTGATGTTCGCCATCCTCTACTTCGCCCTGATGATCGACTCGGGCCTGTTCGATCCGCCGGTGCGCGCGATCCTGCGGCTGGTGAAGGGCGACCCGCTGAAGGTGTCCATGGGCACGGCGGCGCTGGCGCTGATCGTCTCCCTCGATGGCGACGGCGCGACCACCTACATGATCTGCGTGGCGGCGCTGCTGCCGCTGTACAGCCGCCTGGGCATGAGCCCGCTGATCATGGCGGGGCTGATCATCCTGGCCGGCGGGATCATGAACATGACCCCTTGGGGCGGCCCCACCGCCCGTGCGGCCAGTGCGCTGCACGTGGACCCGTCGGACATCTTCGTGCCGATGATCCCGGCGATGGCGGCCGGTGCCGTGGCGCTGTTCGGCCTGGCCTGGGCCTACGGCAAGCGCGAGCGCGCCCGCCTGGGCGTGCTGCAGCTGCCTGACCTGCCGGAAAGCCATGTGGACATCAGCGTGTCGCAGTTCCCCGAGGCGCGTCGGCCGAAGCTGCTGTGGGTGAACGCGGCGCTGACGGCGGCGCTGATGGTGACGCTGATCCTCGGCCTGATGCCGCTGCCGGTGCTGTTCATGGTGGCCTTCAGCATCGCGATGATCATCAACTACCCCTGCCTGCAGCAGCAGAAGGAGCGCGTGGCGGCCCATGCCGGCAACGTGCTGGCGGTGGTGGGGCTGATCTTCGCGGCCGGCATCTTCACCGGCATCCTCTCCGGCACGGGGATGGTGGAGGCGATGTCCAAGAGCCTGCTGGCGGTGATCCCGCCGTCCATGGGGCCGTACATGGCGGTGATCACGGCGGTGGTGAGCATGCCGTTCACTTTCTTCATGTCCAACGACGCTTTTTATTACGGCGTGTTGCCGGTGCTGGCCGAAGCGGCGGGCCATTACGGCATCAGCCCGGTGGAGATGGCGCGGGCCTCTATCGTGGGCCAGCCCGTGCACCTGCTGAGCCCGCTGGTGCCCTCCACCTACCTGCTGGTGGGCCTGGCGAAGATCGAATTCGGCGACCACCAGCGCTTCACGTTGAAGTGGGCGGTTCTGATCTGCCTGTGTATCCTGCTCGCCGCGCTGCTGCTCGGGGTCTTCCCGCTGTTCGGCACCCCGTGAGGGTCAGGCGCCTCCTTTAATTCATTCACGCCGGAAAGGCTCGCACTTTCCGGCGTGGCCGTGCTCCAACCTAGCCGTCGACACCACGAGGTACACGCATCATGGAATGGCTGACCAGCCCGGAAATCTGGGTCGCCTTCTTCACCCTGACCGCCCTGGAGATCGTCCTGGGCATCGACAACATCATCATGATCGCCATCCTCGTGGGCCGCATGCCGCCGCACATGCAGGCACGCACCCGGCTCTTCGGCCTGGCGCTGGCGATGGTCACGCGCATCCTGCTGCTGCTGTCGATCACCTGGATCATGCGGCTCACCGCCGACCTGTTCCATGTGTTCGACCAGGGCATCTCCGGCCGTGACCTGATCCTGTTCTTCGGCGGCCTGTTCCTGCTGTGGAAGAGCAGCACCGAGATGTTCCACAGCCTGGAAGGCGAGGACGAGGCCAGCGAGGCGCCCAAGGGCAAGGGCGGCAACTTCATCGCCACCATCATCCAGATCGCCATCATCGACATCGTGTTCTCCCTGGACTCGGTGATCACCGCCGTGGGCATGGTTTCCCACGTGCCGGTGATGGTCGCCGCGATCATCGTCGCCGTGCTGGTGATGATGGCCGCCGCCGGCACCATCAGTGCCTTCATCGACAAGCACCCGAGCCTGAAGATGCTGGCCCTGGCCTTCCTGGTGGTGGTGGGCACCGTGCTCATCGCCGAGGCTTTCGAAGTCCACGTGCCGAAGGGCTACGTCTACTTCGCCATGGCCTTCTCCCTGGGCGTGGAGGCGCTGAACATCCGCATGCGCATCGCCCGTGGACGCAAGGAAGAGGCGGTGAAGCTGCGCAAGGACATCCCGGGGGAATAAGCCCGGGCGTGACCGCCAGCTGAAACGAGAACGGGGCCGAAGGGCCCCGTTTTTTGTGGGTGCGAAACGCACGGTAGAGGGAGCTTAGAGCCGGAATCAGGCTGCGCAAAAACGTTACTTTATAACATAATTGACCGATCCCGCTTTCCTCGATGCGATGGAGCCCCCTCATGGATCGCCGTCATCTGCTCAAGTTCGTGCTCGCCGGTTTCACCCTGCCCTTCGCTTCCACGGCCTCCGCCGTCCAGGCCGTCACCCAGGTTCGCAGCTGGCGGACGGCCGACCGCCTGCGCATCGTGCTGGACCTCAGCGGCCCGGTGAACTTCCGCAGCTTCGCGCTGGCCGCGCCGGAGCGGGTCATCGTCGACCTGGACGACACCCGCCTGCTGGCTCAGCTGCAGGACCTGGCGCTGGGCCAGGGGCCGATCCGTTCGGTCCGCAGTGGTCTGCAGGGCCGCAGCACACGGCTGGTGTTCGACCTGCAGGCCCCGGCCCAGCTGAGCAGCTTCCTGCTGCCACCTGGGGAGGGCAAGGGGCACCGGCTGGTGCTGGACTTCCAGCCGCTCACGCCCACCCCTGCGTTGGCGCCGGCCGCTCCGGCGGTCGCCCCTGCGGGCGGGCAGCGGGACATCGTCGTCGCCATCGACGCGGGCCACGGCGGCAAGGACCCGGGCGCCATCGGTTTCAACGGTGAGCAGGAGAAGGCGGTGGCACTGGCCATCGCCCGCCTGCTGGCCAGGAAGGTGAATGCCCAGAAGGGCTTCAAGGCCCATCTGGTGCGCAATGACGACGTGTTCGTGCCGCTGCGCAAGCGGGTCGAGATCGCCCGGCGGCGCAACGCCGATCTGTTCATCTCCGTCCATGCCGATGCGGCGCCCAGGCGCAGTGCCTCCGGGGCTTCGGTCTTCGCGCTGTCCCAGGGCGGTGCGACGTCCACCACGGCGCGCTGGCTCGCCGAGCGCGAGAACCGTGTGGACCTGATCGGTGCCGAGCGTTTGCTGTCGCTGAAGGACAAGGACCCGATGCTGGCCGGGGTGATCCTCGACATGTCGATGACCGCCACCATTGCCACCAGCCTGGACCTGGGCAAGAGCATCCTGGGCAGCCTGCAGGGTGTGGCGGGCGTGCACCAGAAGCGGGTCGAGCAGGCGGGCTTCGCCGTACTCAAGTCTCCGGACATCCCCTCGGTGCTGGTGGAAACCGGCTTCATGTCCAACCCGGGTGATTGCCGTCGGCTGATCGATGCCCGCCACCAGCAGCGGGTGGCGAACGCGATCTTCGACGGGTTGTACCGGCACTTCCGGGCAGCGCCGCCGCAAGGCACGTTGCTGGCCTCGATGAAGGCCAGCCAGAGCAGTTGATGGATCACCGATGACGCGCAGGTGCGGGCGAACCCGACCTGCGCGCGCGTTCACACCGGCTCGAACCGCTCGCCCTTGAAGCAGCGCACCGGGTTGCCCCGCTCCACCCGGTGGTGGAACAGGCGGCGCTCCGCGCGCAGGGCGCCGTCCGCCTCGTCGGCCCGTTGCGCCAGGCGCTGGCCGATGAGGAGGATGGCCAGGCGCTTGTTGGCGTGCTGGCTGCGCTCGCTCTGCACCTTGACGCTGATGCCGCTGGCCAGGTGGGTGGCGCGCACTGCCGAGTCGGTGGTGTTGACGTGTTGCCCGCCGGGGCCGGAGGCGCGCAGGGCCTCGAAGCGGATCTCGCCTTCGAGGCTGGCCGGCGGCGAGGCGAAGCGGGCCCCGCCGAAGAACCAGTTCTTGCGCCCATGGTTGGGCCGGTAGGGGCTGGGGCAGGTCCATTGCAGGGTGCCTTCCCAGTCCCGGGCGAGGCCGTCGGCCTGGTCGCCGTCCAGGGCCAGGAGGGCGGAGACGAGGGTGCCGCGCCGGGCACCCTCCTCCCGCTCCAGTACCTGGACGCGCACCTGCCGCTGCGTGGCTTCGTGCATCAGCCGCTGCAGCGCCTTGGCCACGGCCAGGGCGCATTCGTCCGGTCCCTGGGCCGCCGAGAGTTGCAGGAGGATCATCAGCAGCACCCTCCGCGCGTCTTGTAGGTCAGCACCGGCTTGAGCCGCGCCAGCACCTGCACCAGCCCGGCATCGCGCAGGGCGCCGACCACCGAGTCGATGGCCTTGTAGGCTTCCGGCGCTTCCTCGTAGATCAGCGCGCGGTCGGCGCAGATCACCCGGCTGCCGAGGACGGTGCGTTCCAGCTGCTCGACGCTGTAGCGCTTGGCGAGGCGGTCCTTGCACTCGCTGCGCATCCACTTGCGCCCGGCGCCGTGGGCCAGGGAGTTGAGGCTGCGCTCGTCGGGCACCGGGGCCACCAGGTAGCTGTAGTCACCCCGGGAACCGGGGATGACCATCACGCCCTGGTCGGCGGGGGTGGCGCCCTTGCGGTGCAGCCAGCCGTCGACGCCGCCGATGGTCGCGGCGGAGACGAGGTTGTGGTTCACGTCCAGCAGTTGTTCGCCGTCTGCACGCAGGCGGTCGAGGATGCGTCGGGCGATCAGTTGCCGGTTGGCTTCGGCGAAGCGCAGGGCGCCGTCGTGGCGGGCCAGGTAGTGCTCGGCCTCCAGGCTGCCGGCTTCCAGGCCGGCGTGGCTGAAGCGGTCCACCTGCTCGCGCAGGATGGCTTCGCCCAGGCCGCGCGAGCCGCTGTGCACCAGCAGGAGCAGGTGCTTGCGGTCGATGCCCAAGGCCGCCAGGGCGTCGGCGTCGTAGGCTTCGTCGAGCTGCTGCAGCTCGGCGAAGTGGTTGCCGCCACCGATGGTGCCCAGGGAACGCTCGTGTCCGCAGGGCGGCAGGCCGAAGGCGGCAATCGCCTCGTGCCAGCTGCCGTCCAGCGGCGCGTCGAGGGAGCCCAGGCGCTTCTCCAGCTTGCCCAGGTGGAGCTTGGCGACGGGGATGTCGGTGCGCCAGAAGGCCATGCCGCAGCCGATGTCGTTGCCCACCAGGGCGGGGTAGAAACGGCCGCTGGAGAAGAACGCGGCGCCCACCGGGTAGCCGCGCCCCGGGTGCAGGTCCGGCATGCCGGCCACCCGTTGCATGCCCGGCAGGCGGGCGGTGGTTTCAAGTTGCTGGATCGCTTTTCCTTCGATCCAGGTGTCGTCCGCGGCGATCAGGGTGATGCCGTCGGCCAGATTGCGAATGCAAGTGCCCATGGTCCAATCCAAATGGGTTGAAACGAAAATGCTTGGATTTGGCAGGCCTGGGGCCGGGCGATGCGGAACCGTCGCGAAGAAGGACGGAAGGAGCGATTAAGCCAGGCGCGACCTGCAAGGGGTGATCAGTGTTTGCATGATGAACCTCCTTTGCTGTCGGGTTGGGGGGAAAGGCGCGCATCTTAGGCGCGCCGACCGGGGTGACGCAAGCGCTGTCATTGGCTCTTTCTGCGTTAGCTGTTGTGGTTTCAACTCAAGCGTTCTAGCACGGCCCTTCCCGGAATCCCTAGGGTTTGCGCGCTGGTTTGGTGCCCACATCGATGTGAGGATCCGAGCATCGATGTTGAAGCAGCCACCAAACGCCCCTTCCCAGGAGGCTGAGCGAATCGTCGTGGAAGGGGTTGAGCGACATGGATGTCGCGAGAGCAGCGATGGGCCAGGGATGGCCCTTCGCGGCGTGCCCCTGGAGCGATGATGGAGCGAGGGAAGTCTGGCTTCAGCCAGACCCGTATGGAGGGGCAAGCCCTTTTGGTTACTTTTCTGGCGATTGAGAAAAGTGACTCGCCCGGGAGGGCGAAACCAGAGTCACCCGCGAAGCTCGGCAATCAGCTGGGCTCAAATCTTCTAGCAACACTTAACGCAGACAGAGCGCTGTCATTCACCGCCAACGGCGAAGTTGGGCAGGCTGTCCACCGGCTGGGCGAAGTCGAAGGGGATGGACTCCAGGGCCAGGCCGACGTTGCGCTGGATGACGAAATGCAGGTGCGGGCCGGTGCTGTTGCCGGTGTTGCCGGAGCGGCCGATCTGCTCGCCGAGCACCACACGCTGGCCTTCCTGGACCTGCACCGAGCCCTTCATGAGGTGCAGGTAGACGCCCATGGTGCCGTCGTCGTGGAGGATGCGCACGAAGTTGCCGGAGGGGTTCTCGCCCCGGCCGCTCTGGCGGTTCTCGGTCTTGACCACCATGCCGGCGCGGGCGGCGACGATGGGCGTGCCCTCGGGCATGGCCACGTCCTGGGCATAGCGGCCCTTGGGGGTGAAGTGGCTGTACTGGCCGTTGGCGCCCTGGGTCAGGCGGAAGGGGCCACCGAGCCAAGGCAGCGGGTAGCGGTACAGCGAGGGTTGCTGCCGGGGGTCGCCCAGGGCGTAGCGCAGGCGCGGCTTGTAGCGCAGGGCCTTGCCGGGGTTCTCGGGGCTGAGGGTGACCAGGCGGATCTTGCTGCGCGGGGGGAGCACCCAGCGGATCGGCCGGCCAGGATCGCCGACGGCGTTGCTGACGTTCTCCAGGCTCAGCTCCACTTCCACCGGGGCGAACAGGTCGTTGCGCACCAGCAGGGTCTCGCCGGCGTCGTGTTTCTGGGTCTCCAGCTTCACCGAGCGGTCCAGCCGCTCCACCATGCGGTCGCGGAAGACGAACACCTGGGCGCCGGAGACGGCCTTGTCGGTGTAGGTCACCACGCCGTTGGCGTCGGTGTACTTGTAGATGGTCAGTGCGCTGGCGGGCATGGCGACCGCCAGCAAGCAGCAGAGGAGTAGAGCGCGCCCTGGCATGACTGCACGTTTCATGAGTGTTATGAGCTGGCAAGCCTAGCAGCGCCGCCGGTCCTGTGCGAGGCACCGGCAGTCGGGCTGTGACGGGGTTGGCTGGGGGCCGGTCCGGGCGGACCGGCGGGCATCAGGCGCCAGGGACGAAGTGCTTCTGGGCGGTGCCGCGGGCGATCAGGCGCGACAGGTAGTCGAGCTTCTGCGGGTCGCGGTCGACGAAGCGGAAGGTGAGCTGCAGCCACTCGCTGTCGGGCTTGGGCTCCAGCGCGGCGACGGCGTGCAGGTAGCCGTTGAGGCGCGCCACTTCGCCACCCTCGCCCTGCTCCAGGTCGAGCACGGCGCTTTCCAGCACCTGGGGCAGCGGGTCGCCGCGCTTCACCACCAGGTGGGCATCCTTGAGGCTGATGGTCTTGATCACGCAGGAGAGCACCGCCGAGGGCAGGCGCAGCTGGGCCTGGCCACGGCCGGCGGGCACCTTGGGCGCGGCGCTCTTGGCCGGCGCGGCGAAGGCAGCGGCGGCCTGGACCGCCGGCTTGGCGCCGGGGCTGCTGGGCTTGACCACGTCGGCGCCCTTGCCGCCGGTCAGCGCGGCCAGGGAGTCGTTGGCGAAGCCGCCGGTGCTGAGCATCTTGGGCGGCGCGGAGGCGGCCAGGGCTTCGAGGCGGCCAGCACGGGCCAGCTGCTTCTTGACCTTGGTGACCAGCTGGTCATTGGAGAAGGGCTTGCCGATGTAGTCGGAGACGCCGGCCTGGATGGCCTGCACCACGTTCTCCTTGTCGCCACGGCTGGTGACCATGACGAAGGGCGTGGTCTTGTGGCTTTCCTCGGCGCGGCACCAGGTGAGTAGCTCAAGGCCGGACATCTCCGGCATCTCCCAGTCGCAGAGGATCAGGTCCACCGACGAGCGGCTGAGCATCTGCTGGGCCTTGCGGCCGTTCACCGCTTCTTCGATCTGGATACCCGGGAAATGGTCGCGCAGGCCCTTTTTCACCAGGTCACGAATAAAGGACGCGTCGTCCACCACCAGCACAGTAACTTTGCTCATCAACCACTCCTCTCAGACCGGACCTAAGCATAGCTGCGGGCGATAGCGCTGTGCCAAATAGAATGCGCCCCGGGCAAGCCGGGGCGCGACGGGTCCAGCGGGAAAAGGGCGACCGGTCCGTAGGCGAAGCTTACTCGGACTTGGCCGAGCCCTTCACCTCTTCCTGCATGCGGGCCAGGCCCATGTGGCGCACGTCGGTGCCGCGAACCAGGTAGATCACCAGTTCGGCGATGTTGCGCGCGTGGTCACCGATGCGTTCCAGCGAGCGCAGGGCCCAGATGACGTTGAGCACGCGGCTGATGGCGCGGGGGTCTTCCATCATGTAGGTGACCAGCTCGCGCAGGGCGGTCTTGTACTCGCGGTCGATGTTCTTGTCGTACTGGGCCACCGACAGGGCCAGGTCGGCGTCGAAGCGGGCGAAGGCGTCCAGCGCCTCCTGGACCATCTTGCGCACCTGGTCACCGATGTGGCGCACCTCGACGTAGCCACGGGGCGAGACGCCCTCTTCGCAAAGCTGGATGGCGCGGCGGGCGATCTTCGAGGATTCGTCGCCGATGCGCTCCAGGTCGATCACCGACTTGGAGATGCTGATGATCAGGCGCAGGTCGGAGGCGGCCGGCTGGCGACGGGCGAGGATGCGCACGCACTCCTCGTCGATGTTGCGCTCCATCTGGTTGATCTGGTCGTCGATCTCGCGCACCTGCTGGGCCAGGCCCGAGTCGGCGTCGATCAGCGCGGTGACGGCGTCGTTCACCTGCTTCTCCACCAGGCCGCCCATGGCCAGGAGGTGGCTGCGCACCTCTTCCAGCTCGGCGTTGAACTGCTGGGAGATGTGGTGGGTAAGGCTGTCTTTGTCGATCATTGTTCGCTCCGCGAAAGCTGCAGGCTCCACGCCGCCAGCTACAGGTCATTCGTGTTGTCCGGGTCCACCCGTGGGCGCCCGCGCAGGCGGGCCGCCCCGGCCACTAGCCGTAGCGGCCGGTGATGTAGTCCTCGGTCTGCTTCTTGGCCGGGTTGGTGAACAGCGTATCGGTATCGCCGAACTCGATCAGCTTGCCCATGTACATGAACGCCGTGTAGTCGGAGACGCGCGCGGCCTGCTGCATGTTGTGGGTGACGATGACGATGGTGTACTTGCTCTTCAGCTCGTAGATCAGCTCTTCCACCTTGAGGGTGGAGATCGGGTCGAGGGCCGAGCAGGGCTCGTCGAGCAGCAGCACTTCAGGCTCGACCGCGATGGTGCGGGCGATGACCAGGCGCTGCTGCTGGCCGCCGGAGAGGCCGAGGGCGGACTCGTGCAGGCGGTCCTTGACCTCGTCCCACAGGGCGGCGCCCTTCAGGGCCCACTCGACGGCTTCGTCGAGCACGCGCTTCTTGTTGATGCCCTGGATGCGCAGGCCGTAGACGACGTTCTCGTAGATGCTCTTGGGGAAGGGGTTGGGCTTCTGGAACACCATGCCGACGCGGCGGCGCAGCTCGGCCACTTCCTCGCCCTTGCGGTAGATGTTGTTGCCGTCCAGGCGGATCTCGCCGTCCACGCGGCAGCCGTCCACCAGGTCGTTCATGCGGTTGAAGCAGCGCAGCAGGGTCGATTTGCCGCAGCCGGACGGGCCGATGAAAGCGGTCACGCGCTGCTTGGGGATGTTCATCCGCACGTCGTAGAGGGCCTGCTTCTCGCCGTAGAACAGGTTCAGGCCCGGCACTTCCAGGGCGACGGTCTCGTCGGCCAGGTTCAGGCTCTGCTTGCCGCGGCCCAGGGCGGAGATGTTGACGCCGTGGCTGTGGGTCTCGTGTTGCATGGTCTCGCTCCGTTCGTAGCCGGTGGCTACGCGCTCAGGTATTCAGGCGCGGCGGCCCTGGGGGCCGCCGGGCGTTCGATCAGTTTTCCAGCGCCTTGTACTTCTCGCGCAGGTGGTTGCGGATGGCCACGGCCGAGAAGTTCAGCAGGGCGATCACCAGCACCAGCAGCAGTGCGGTGGCGTACACCAGCGGGCGGGCGGCCTCGACGTTGGGGCTCTGGAAGCCGACGTCGTAGATGTGGAAGCCCAGGTGCATGATCTTCTGGTCCAGGTGCAGGTACGGGTAGTTGCCGTCCACCGGCAGGCTCGGCGCCAGCTTCACCACGCCCACCAGCATCAGCGGCGCCACTTCGCCGGCGGCGCGGGCCACGGCGAGGATCAGGCCGGTCATCATGGCCGGGCTGGCCATGGGCAGGACGATCTTCCACAGGGTCTCGGCCTTGGTCGCGCCGAGGGCCAGGGAGCCTTCACGCACCGCACGGGGGATGCGTGCCAGGCCTTCCTCGGTGGCGACGATCACCACCGGCACGGCGAGGATCGCCAGGGTCAGCGAGGCCCAGAGCAGGCCCGGGGTGCCGAAGGTCGGCGCCGGGGCGGCCTCGGGGAAGAACATACGGTCCAGCGAGCCGCCCACCACGTAGACGAAGAAGCCCAGGCCGAACACGCCGTAGACGATGGCGGGGACGCCGGCCAGGTTGTTCACGGCGATGCGGATGACGCGGGTCAGCACGCCCTGCTTGGCGTACTCGCGCAGGTAGATGGCGGCCACCACACCGAAGGGGGTGACGATCACGGCCATGATGAGGGTCATCATCACGGTGCCGAAGATGGCCGGGAAGATGCCGCCCTCGGTGTTGGCTTCACGCGGGTCGTCGGCGAGGAATTCCCAGAGCTTCTTGAAGTAGAAGCCCAGCTTGTCCATCACGCCCATGGCGTTGGGCTGGTAGGCGTGCACCACCTTGCCCAGGGTGATTTCCTGCTCCTGGCCACCGGCTTCGCGCACCACCACGCTGTCGCGGTTGAAGGCCTGGTGCAGCTCGGTCAGCTGGCCTTCGAGGGTCTTGTAGCGGGCGTCCAGCTCGGCGCGGCGCGCGGCCAGGTCGGCCTGGGCCACGGCGTCCAGCTCACCCTTGAGTTCCAGCTTGCGGCCTTCCAGGCGCAGGCGTTCGAGGCCGTGGTTGATGCCGCCGATCTCCTTCTTCTCCAGCCGGTAGAGCTGAGCGTAGAGGTCGTCGACGCGCTTGAGGCGCTCCTGCAGCACCGGCATGGCGGCCTCGCCTTCAGCGATCACCTTGCCGTTCTCCTTCACGCTCACCAGGCGGCCGTAGAAGTTGCCCCACTCGCGGCGCTCCATGGCGATCAGGTCGGCAGGCTTCTGCAGGTCCTTCAGCCACTCGCCCACCACCCAGGTGAAATCCGCGCCGTAGACCTCGCGGTTGCCCACCTTGAGCAGCTCGCGGGTCATGAACTCGGGGCTGTCGTCCTGCACCGGCAGGCCGGCGCTCTTGAGGCGCGCGCTGGGCACTTCCTCGATCTGCACGGCCTCGCCGATCACCGCCTTGGGGGCCTGGCCGGGGATGCTGTACTGCGCTTCGACCAGGTCGGCCGGCCAGAAGTGGCCGAGGCCGCGCACGGCGATCACCGAGAGCAGGCCGATGGTCATGATGACGGCGATGGCCACGGCGCCACCGCTCATCCAGACGCCCGGTGCGCCGCTCTCGAACCAGTTCTTGAGGGAAACCTTTTTCACGGATGTCTCCAACTCGTGAGTCTTCCAGTGCCTCCCGCCCGGGGCCGGAGGCGCTTGTTTGTCCACACCCCCTCCCGCCGGGAGGGGGCCGTCGCGGCGCGGGCCGCCTTACAGGGATGCGTACTTCTTGCGCAGGCGCTGGCGGATCAGTTCGGCCAGGGTGTTCATCACGAAGGTGAACATCAGCAGCACCAGCGCGGCGAGGAACAGCACGCGGTAGTGCGAGCCGCCCACTTCGGATTCCGGCATCTCCACCGCGACGTTGGCCGCCAGGGTGCGCATGCCTTCGAAGAGGTTCACCTCCATCACCGGGGTGTTGCCGGTGGCCATCAGCACGATCATGGTCTCGCCCACGGCGCGCCCGAGGCCGATCATCAGCGCCGAGAAGATGCCCGGGCTGGCGGTGAGGATCACCACCCGGGTCAGGGTCTGCCAGGGCGTGGCGCCCAGGGCCAGGGAGCCGTAGGTGAGGCTCTTGGGCACGCTGAAGATGGCGTCTTCGGCGATGGAGAAGATGTTCGGGATCACCGCGAAGCCCATGGCCAGGCCGACGATCAGGGCGTTGCGCTGGTCGTAGGTGATGCCCAGGTCGTTGCTGATCCACAGGCGCATGTCACCGCCGAAGAACCAGGTCTCCAGCAGCGGGCTCATGCCCAGGGCGAACCAGCCCACCAGCAGCACGACGGGGATCAGGATGGCGGCTTCGAAGCCGTCCGGCACGCGCAGGCGCACCGACTCCGGCATGCGGCTCCAGATGAAGCCGGCCAGCAGGATGCCGATGGGGGTCAGCAGCAGCAGGCTGAAGATGCCCGGCAGGTGGCCTTCGACGTAGGGCGCCAGGAACAGGCCGGCGAAGAAGCCGAGGATCACCGTGGGCAGCGCTTCCATCAGTTCGATCACCGGCTTGACCTTGCGGCGCATGCCGGGGGCCATGAAGTAGGCGGTGTAGATGGCGGCGGCGATGGCCAGCGGAGCGGCCAGCAGCATGGCGTAGAAGGCGGCCTTGAGGGTGCCGAAGGTCAGCGGCGCCAGGCTCAGCTTGGGCTCGAAGTCGGTGTTGGCGGCGGTGGACTGCCAGACGTACTTCGGTGCGTCGTAGCTCTCGTACCAGACCTTGCCCCACAGCGCGCTCCAGGAGACTTCCGGGTGCGGGTTGGACAGGCGGAACGGCAGGAACTTGCCATCGGCCTCCACCACCACGCGGTTGGCGCGGGGCGACAGGGCCAGCATGCCGGCGCCTTCGGTCACAGGCTCGATCAGCAGGGTGCGTTCGGCGGTGCTGTGGAAGACGCCGAGCTTGCCGCTGGCATCCAGGCCGAGGAAGCCCTTGCGGCGCTCCTCCGGGGCGATCTGCACCACCGGGGCGCTGCCCAGCTGGAAGCTGCGGATGTGGGTCAGGCGCGCTTCGCCGTCGGCACCACGGACCATGAACCACTGGCCGATGCTGCCCTTGGAGTCGCCCACCATGAGGGAGATGCCACCCAGCAGCAGGGCGCTGGCGGTGGTTTCGCGGTCGCCGTCCTCGAACAGCTTGTAGCGGCCGTTGAGGGCATGCTCACGCAGGCTGAAGACATCGGCCTGGGCACGCCCGTTGATCACGTACAGCCACTGCTGGCGCGGGTCGACATAGATGGCCTTGATCGGCTCGACCATCTGCGGCAGGGCGATGGCGTTCTGCTCGACGGTGGTCTCGCCGGTGAGCATGTTCTCCTGGCTCACCAGCTCCTGCACGTAGAGCTGGTTGCCGGTGGAGCCGGCCAGGACCAGGGTCTCGTCGTTCTGGTTGACGGCCACGTGCTCCAGCGGCTTGCCCTCGGGGTTCAGCGCCATGGGCTTGTCGCCGAAGGGGTAGTCGATGCGCGGGGTGATCACGCGCTTGTTGTCCGGGTAGGTCACCTGGTAGCTGTGCTTGAACAGCAGCACCTGGCCGTTGGACAGACCGAGGGCCACCAGCGGCTGGCCGGGCTGGTCCTGGCCGATGGAGGCGACGCTGACACCTTCCGGCAGCGGCAGGGCGACGCGCTGGAGTTCGGCGCCGTCCTTCGTGGCGAAGAACACCACCTCGCCCTTGTCGGAAACGCGCATGCCCACCTGGTTCTGCTCTTCCAGGGTCAGCAACAGCGGCTTGCCGGTCTCCTGTTGCAGCCAGGCCGGGGCCTGCACCTGCTTCGCGGTCAGCTCGGCGCCCTTGAACAGGGGCAGCACCACGTAGGCGAGGTAGAAGAAGATCAGGGTGATGGCCGCGAGGACCGCGAGGCCGCCCACCAGCACGTACCAGCGGGTCAGGTTGTCTTTCAGCGCGCGGATGCGACGCTTGCGCTGCAGCGCCGGCGTATTGAAGTCGATGCGCGCGGGGGGATTCGTCGAGGTCATGGGGGAACTGGCCAGGTCATTCATGGGGCACACCCTAAAGCCTTCGTATGACAGAAAGATGACAGCGTGGTGACGCAACGAAGCCCGCCCGGGGCGTGATGCCGGGGGCGGGCCTTCGCGCCGGGGATCACCCGACGCCGTCGCATCCTTGCGGGGCGGCCGATGGGGTAGGCCGCCCCTTCATCTGTCCTGGATTACAGGCCCAGATCCTTCAGGGTCTTCTCGGCCACCTTGGCCGGCAGCGGGATGTAGCCGTCTTTCACCACAACCTGCTGACCCTGCTGGGACAGCACCAGCTTGATGAACTCGGCTTCCAGCGGGGCCAGAGGCTTGTTCGGGGCCTTGTTGACGTAGACGTAGAGGAAGCGGGACAGCGGGTAGCTGCCGTTCAGGGCGTTCTGCTCGTTGTCTTCGATGAACTCGCCGCCTTCCTTCTTGGCCAGGGCCACGGTCTTCACGCTGGACGTCTTGTAGCCGATACCGGAGTAGCCGATGCCGTTCAGGGACTGGCTGATGGACTGCACCACGGAGGCGGAGCCCGGCTGCTCGTTGACGTTGGCCTTGAAGTCGCCTTTGCACAGGGCTTCTTCCTTGAAGTAGCCGTAGGTGCCGGATACCGAGTTGCGGCCGAACAGCTGGATCGGCTTGTCGGCCAGGTCGCCGGTCACGCCCAGCTCACCCCAGGTCTTGATGTTGCTCTTGCCACCGCACAGGCGGTTGGCGGAGAAGATGGCGTCGACCTGCTGCATGGTCAGGCCTTTGATGGGGTTGTCCTTGTGCACGAAGATCGCCAGGGCGTCGACGGCCACCGGGACGGCGGTGGGCTTGTAGCCGTACTTCTGCTCGAAGGCCTGCAGCTCGACGTCCTTCATCTTGCGGCTCATCGGGCCGAGGTTGGCGGTGCCCTCGGTCAGGGCCGGCGGCGCGGTGGAGGAACCGGCAGCCTGGATCTGGATGTTCACGTTGGGGTATTCGCGCTTGTACGCTTCGGCCCACAGGGTCATCAGGTTGGCCAGGGTGTCCGAACCGACGCTGGAGAGGTTGCCCGACACACCGGTGGTCTTGGTGTAGGACGGGATGGACGGGTCGACGGCGGCAACCGCGCTGGCGGTGGCAACGCCGGCGGCGACGAAGGTCAGGGCCGCCATCAAACGCTTCAGTTTCATGCCTTGCTCCTAGCAGAGGATAGGGTTGGATGAGTCGGGGGCCAGTATCGGAAGGCCGTGTGAACACTCTATGACCCGAATATGACAATTGGATGAATGGCCATCATGCCGGTCCAACCCCTGGCGACCGCCACTCATCCCGACAGGAAGCCCACCAGGCCCGCTCAAGGAGAACCCCATGAAAGCGCTGCACCTGCTGCCCCTCAGCCTCGCCGTCCTCTGCGCCGCCTGCGGCGAGCGTGCCGCCCTGCAGGTGGCCGACGGCACCGGCCCCACCCCGCAATTGCCCGCGCCGAACAAGACCCTGGTCCCCACGGTGAACATCGCCCCCGCCACCGGCTGGCCCGCAGGCGGCCGTCCCCAGGCCGCCCAGGGCACCGAGGTGAAGGCCTTCGCCGAAGGCCTGGACCACCCGCGCTGGCTGTACCTGCTGCCCAACGGCGACGTGCTGGTGGCCGAGAGCAACGCCCCGGCCAGTGACGGCGGTTTCAGCCTCAAGGGCTGGATCGCCGGCAAGATCATGGAGAAGGCCGGCGCCCGCACCCCCAGCGCCGACCGCATCACCCTGCTGCGGGACACCGACGGCGACGGCGTGGCCGACCTGAAGACGCCCTTCCTGGAAAACCTGCATTCGCCCTTCGGCATGGCCCTGGTGGACGACACCCTGTATGTCGCCAACGCCGACGCCTTGGTGAAGGTGCCCTACCAGCCCGGCCAGACCCGCATCGACGCCACGCCGCAGCAGGTCACCGACCTGCCGGCGGGCATCAACCACCACTGGACCAAGAACGTCATCGCCAGCCGCGACGGCACCCGGCTCTATGTCACCGTCGGCTCCAACAGCAACGTCGGCGAGAACGGCCTGGAGATGGAGCAAGGCCGCGCCGCGATCTGGGAAGTGGACCGCGCCAGCGGCACCAAGCGCCTGTTCGCCGGTGGCCTGCGCAACCCCAACGGCCTGGCCTGGGAGCCAGACAGCGGCGCGCTGTGGACGGCGGTGAACGAGCGTGACGAGATCGGCAGCGACCTGGTGCCCGACTACATCACCTCGGTGAAGGACGGCGGCTTCTACGGCTGGCCCTGGAGCTACTACGGCCAGCACGTCGACGAGCGCGTGCAACCGGCCAACCCGGAGAAGGTCGCCAGCGCCCTGGTGCCGGACTACGCCCTGGGCCCGCACACCGCCTCCCTCGGCATCGCCTTCGGCCGCGGCAGCGCCCTGCCGGATTTCCAGAACGGCCTGTTCGTCGCCCAGCACGGCTCCTGGAACCGCAAACCCCACAGCGGCTACAAGGTGATCTTCGTGCCCTTCAAGGACGGCAAGCCCAATGGCCAGCCGGTGGACGTGCTGACCGGCTTCCTCGACGCCGACGGCAACGCCCAGGGCCGCCCCGTGGACGTGCGCCTGGACGCCCAGGGCGCCCTGCTGGTGACCGACGACGTCGGCAACACGGTCTGGCGGGTGACCCCCACCGCCCGGTGATAACCGGGCCAGCCCCGCAGCGCATAGAACCGGTCGTAGGATGTGGTGAGCTCAGCGAACCGCATCGCCGCCCCGTACGTGGGGCCATGTAGGGGTGGGCCGGGCGGCGTTCCGCTTCAGCCCACCCGCGGTGCTCAGCGTGGGCTGAAGCCCACCCTACGGGAATGCCCCACGAAGTGCCCCCTGCAGGCGCATGGCGCCCGTCACCGCTGCGCCCTGCGCTCGATCAGCGCTTCTGCCCGATCAGGTACAGACCGATGAACACCGCCACCCCGCACAGGGCCGCCACGTAGTAGGCCGGCCCCAGCGGATCCCACTTCATCAGCAGCGAGACGATCATCGGCGTCAGCCCGCCGAAGATGGCGTAGGCGAGGTTGTAGGAGAACGACAGGCCGGAGAAGCGCACCACCGGCGGGAAGGCCTTGACCATCACGTAGGGCACCGCGCCGATGGTGCCGACGAACAGCCCGGTCAGCGCATAGAGCGGGAACAGCCAGTCCGGGTGTGCCTTGAGGCTGGAGTAGAAGGTCCAGGAACTGGCCGCCAGCAGCAGCCCGCCCACCAGGAAGGTACGACCCGCACCGAAACGGTCGGCCAGGGCGCCGGAGGCGATGCAGCCGACCGTCAGGCAGACGATGGCCAGGCTGTTGGCCTTGAGCGCGGTGGCCGCGTCGAAGCCGTACACCGTCTGCAGCACGGTAGGGGTCATGAGGATGACGACGACGATGCCGGCCGACAGCACCCAGGTCAGCAGCATGCTGATGGCGATGGCGCCCCGGTGCTCGCGCAGCACCGCCTTCAGCGGCACCTCCTCGGCCAGCGCCTTGCGCTGCTGCAGTTCGGCGAACACCGGCGTCTCGTGCAGCCAGCGGCGCAGGTACACGGAGAACAGGCCGAACACACCGCCCACCAGGAAGGGCACGCGCCAGGCCCAGGCCTGCACCTCTTCCGGGGTGTAGAGGGTGTTGATCAGGGTCGCCATCAGCGAGCCCAGCAGGATGCCGGCGGTGAGGCCCGAGGTGAGCGTTCCGCAGGCGTAGCCGACATGCCGCGCCGGCACGTGCTCGGCCACGAACACCCAGGCGCCGGGCACCTCGCCACCGATGGCCGCGCCCTGGATCACCCGCATCAGCAGCAGCGCCAGCGGCGCCCAGATGCCGATCTGCGCATAGGTGGGCAGCAGGCCCATCACCAGGGTCGGCACCGCCATGAGGAAGATGCTCAGGGTGAACATGCGCTTACGCCCCAGGAGGTCGCCGAAGTGCGCCATGACGATGCCCCCCAGCGGCCGTGCCAGGTAGCCGGCAGCGAAGATGCCGAAGGTCTGCAGCTGGCGCAGCCACTCGGGCATCTCGGCGGGGAAGAACAGCTTGCCCACCACGGCGGCGAAGAACACGAAGATGATGAAGTCGTAGAACTCGAGGGCGCCGCCAAGGGCGGACAGGGACAGGGTCTTGTAGTCGCTACGGGTCAGGGGACGCGCGGGCGCCTCGGAGGCGGAAACGGTGGCCATGTGGGGTCTCTTGTTCGGGGGGCAGGCAAAGCGTGCCCGCCACTGCGTTGGCGGCGGGCCGGTCCGCAACATAGCAAAAAGGCCTACCGGGCACACAATCTCTGACGTATGACCGCGACAAAGCCCGACCGGGCGGTCGTCGCCCGCCACGCCGACCTATATACTGCGCGCTGTTGCGCACGGACGACGGGCAGTGGGTCGACGGGCGCCCGGGGATTCTTTGCAGGGCAGCGTGCCCTTCCCCGCCCACCGAAGCCAAATCAGAGCAGCACAGGGGTAGAGGCACCCCAGGCATGATCGAGATCGAAGAAGAAGAAAACCTGACTCCCCAGGGCGACCTGGCCCTGCAGATCACCGCGCTCCCGCGCGAAACCAACGGATTCGGCGACATCTACGGCGGCTGGCTGGTCTCCCAGATGGACCTGGCCGGCACCGCCATGGCCAACAAGGTCGCCGGCGGACGCGTCGCCACCGTGGCCATCGACCGCATGGCCTTCCTCGTCCCGGTCGCCGTCGGCGCCCAGCTCTCCTTTTATACCCAGACCCTGGAGATCGGCCGCAGCTCGATCCAGATGCTGGTGGAAGTGTGGAGCGACGACCCCCTCTCCAGTGAATGGCGCAAGGTCACCGAAGCGGTGTTCGTGTTCGTCGCCATCGACGGCAGCGGCCGCACCCGCCCGGTTCCCCGCCGCAACTGATGCACCGGCCGGCGGGAACCTCGCCGGCCCTGCCCTTGCCCAAGCTCGGGCCATCCCCCACGAGAGAACGCCGATGACCCGCGCGACCCCGCAGATCGAACGCATCGAAATGGACCAGCTCGCCTGCTGGCGGGTGCTCACCGCCGAAGCCGAGCTGCTGGTCGCCCAACAGGGCGCCCAGGTGCTCAGCTACCGCCGCCACGGCGAGCAGCCGCTGATCTGGCTCAGCGAACAGGCCGGCTACCAGCGCGGCCAGTCGGTACGCGGCGGCGTGCCGGTGTGCTGGCCCTGGTTCGGCGACCTGCGCCGCAACCCCGATGCCGTGCAGGCGTGCTACCCCGGTGACGGCAACGCCCCTGCCCACGGCCTGGTACGCGGCCTGGACTGGGAGCTGGACGGCGTCGAAGCCCTCAACGGCGAGGTGCAGCTGCGCTTCAGCCTCGACACCCGACGCCAGCCCCTCCCCGGCTGGCCCCACGCCGCCCGCCTGGGCCTGACCCTGCGCCTCGACGCCCAGCGCCTGCACCTGGCCCTGGACACCGAGAACCTCGGCGACGCGCCCCTGGCCATCAGCCAGGCGCTGCACACCTACTTCGCCGTGAGCGACATCCACCAGGCCCGCGTCGAAGGGCTGGACGGCTGCGACTACATCGAGACCCTGGACGGCTGGAGCCGCCGCCGGCAGGCCGGTGACGTGGCCTTCAGCGGCGAGACCGACCGCATCTACCTCGGCGTCCCCCGCCGCGTCGCCATCCACGATGCCGGCTGGAACCGCCGCGTGGTGCTGGAGGCCGAGGGCTCGTCCTCGGCGGTGGTGTGGAACCCCTGGATCGACAAGTCCACCCGCCTCTCCCAGTTCGCCCCCGACGCCTGGCAGCGCATGCTCTGCATCGAGACCGCCCAGGTGATGGACGATGTCCTGCACCTGGCGCCAGGCGCGCGGCACCGCCTCGCGTTCAGCCTGTGGAGCGAAGCGCTCTGATCCCCTCCGGGGGCCGGCATGCGCCCGCCCCCACGCCTCGCTAAAAATCCCGATACATTCTCTCGCTGGTCATTACCCCGGTGACTGGGCAGCATGGCGCGCGTGATTCCCAACCCTATAGAGAGCCTGTGATGCGCCGATTCCTCAGTATCGCCCTGGCCCTGTGCGTCGGCCTGACGCTCAGCCTGGACGCCAACGCCAAGCGGATGGGCGGGGGCAAGACCTCCGGTGCCGCGCCGACCCACCAGACCCAGCAGACCCGCCAGGCCCAGCCCAATACCCCGGCCGCCGCGCCGAACGCAGCGGGCCGCCCGGCTGCCGCCAGTGGTGCCTCGCGCTGGCTCGGCCCGCTGGCCGGCCTCGCCGCCGGTGGCCTGCTGGCCTCCATGTTCATGGGCGACGGCTTCGAAGGCATGCAGATCTTCGACTTCCTGATCATCGCCCTGATCGCCTTCGTCATCTTCCGCTTCATCGCCGCCCGCAAGCGCCAGCAGATGGGCCAGCCGGCCATGGCCGGCGCCGCCGGTGGTGCCCCCTTCCAGCGTGAAATGCCGCAGCAGCAGGCGCCGATCTTCGGCAGCGCCGCCCCGGCGGCCCCGGCTCGCGCCTTCAACGCGCCGAGCTGGTTCGACGAAGCCCGCTTCGTCGAGGCCGGTCGCGAGCACTTCCTCGCCCTGCAGCAGCACTGGGACGCCGCGGAGATGGACAAGATCGCCGAATTCGTCACCCCGCAGATGCTCAACTTCCTCAAGGAAGAGCGCGCCAGCCTGGGTGAAGGCTTCCAGTCCACCTACATCGACAACCTGCAGGTGCAGCTGGACGGTATCGACGAACTGGCCGACAAGACCGTCGCCACCCTGACCTTCAGCGGCGTCTCCAAGACCTCCCGCTTCGACCAGGGCGAAGTGTTCAGCGAAAGCTGGCGCATGGAGCGCGTCAACGGCGACAACCAGCCCTGGCTGGTGGCCGGCATCCGCCAGAACTGATCGCGACACTGGCATGCAGAAACCCCGGGCTTGTCCCGGGGTTTTCTTTTGTCGGGCCTTGAGGATGAAGGGTGGATAACGCTCTTCGCATCCACCAACTCCCGCCGCCCACCCCCCGGTCGGGCTGTACACGATCCGTAGGATGCGCTGAGGCCACGAAGCGCATCGCGTCCACGCCAGGCCGTGGCGCCACGTGTTGCGCTCGGTCCGATGGGCATCGCTGCGCTCAGCGCCATCCTACGGGTGCGTTGACCATGGCTTTGGCGCGGGGCCGGGACGCTGCGTGGTCCTTGGTGAATGAATTCGCCCCACGGCATCACACCGTCTCGGTCATCCCCGCGCCCGCCGCCTTGCGCATGCCGATATGAGGGATGTCGTCCTCCAGGTACACCTCGGTCACCGGCTCGAAGCCGAACCGCCCGTAGTACCCCTGCAGGTGCGCCTGGGCCGACAAGTACACCGGCGTCCCCGGCCAGAGCCGTTCGCAGGCTTCCAGCGCCTGGGCCATCAGCGGTCGGCCCAGGCCCGCGCCGCGCGCGCTCGCCTCGATCACCACCCGGCCAATGACCACCTCGCCGCCCTGGCGAACCGGGTCCAGCAGGCGCAGGTAGGCCACCAGGCGTTCACCGTCACGGGCCATCAGGTGGTGGGTGTCGCCCACCAGGTCCAGCCCATCCACCTCCAGGTAGGGGCATTTCTGCTCCACCACGAACACCTGGGTGCGCAGGGCGAGGATGGCGTAGAGCGCCTCCTTGGTCAGGGCGTCATGGTGCTGGCAGCTCCAGTCCAGGGTCATGTGCGGGCCTCGCGTAGTCGATCAGGCCGGGCAGTATGCCGGCGCAGCACGTCGCCCCGCGACGGTTTTTCCGACACGCCGGCTACTGTATAAAGCGCATCCCAATGCACGAGGGCCTGTCGCCGTGGAAGAAGTCATCGAACAGCTGCGCGAACTCAACGAACCGGTTCCCGTCCCGCTGGAGCTGCCCGACGAGGAGCTGCTGGTGGAGATCGAGGAACAGTTGCTGATCAACCTGCCCTTCGAACTCCGCGAATTCCTGCTCAAGGTCAGCGACGTGGTCTACGGCCGCCTGGAGCCGGTGACCGTCACCGACCCGCAGTCCCACACCTACCTGCCGGAAGTCACCGCCGTGGCCTGGGACCTGGGCCTGCCCCGCGACCTGGTGCCGATCTGCCAGGACGGCGACGACTACTACGTGGTCGACGCCGAGGGCGAGGTGCTGCTGTGGTCCGGCGCCGAGGGCGAGATGACCGACGAGAGCTGGGACTCCGTCTGGCACTGGGCCCGGGACGTCTGGCTCGCCAGCTGAGCCGGCGGGCCTCAGTGGGGTGGCTTGGGCGGGTTCTGCTCCAGGGTCTCCATCAGCGCGATCTGCATCCGTGAATGCACGCGGATCAGCCAGCGCCAGGCCAGTGCGATAACGCCTGCCGCCAGCAGGGCGATGAGCACCAGCAGCTCCACGGTCGGCAGGATGCTCGCCGACAGCGCCATCAGCAGCGGCATGAAGCCCACCAGGGCGAGCAGCGGGATCAGCTCGGCGATCACCTTGCGCACCCGCGCCGTGTGCCGCCCGGCCTTCTCCGGGCGCACGCCCATCTCCGCCAGGAGCATCGACAGCGCCTTGAGCTTGCGGTACGCGGCGATCAGGAAAGGCAGCGAGAGCAGCAGCGCCGCCCCCCAGACCAGCCCCTTCTGCAGGTTCTCCGCAGCCACCCAGTTCGCCACGTGCCCGGTCAGGGCGCCGGCGAAGTAGGCGCCCGAGAGGAAGATGGCCACCACCAGCGCGATGTTGATCCCCACCTGCAGCAGGATCTTGCGAATCATCCCCGCCAGCAGCGCGCCCTCGCCGTGAGGCTGGATGCTGCGCAGCCAGTCGCCGTAGTGGTTGAACACCCGGGCGATGCGCGGCGGCACCAGGCTGGCGAGCCGCAGTGACAACGGGTCGGCGGCACGGATCAGGTAGGGCGTGAGCAGCGTGGTGATGGCCGACACGGCCACCGCCACCGGATAGAGGAAGTCACTGGTCACCTTCAGGGTCATGCCCAGCGCCGCGATGATGAAGGAGAACTCGCCGATCTGGGACAAACCCATCCCCACCCGCAGCGAAGTGCGTCCGTCGTTGCCGGCGATGAAGGCGCCGACGCCGCAGGAGAGCATCTTGCCCAGCACCACGGCGACGGTGATCACCGCGATGGGCCAGGCGTAGTCCAGCAGGATGGCCGGGTCGATCATCAGGCCGATGGCGACGAAGAAGATCGCGCTGAACAGGTCCCGCACCGGCTCCACCAGGCGCTCGATCTGCGCCAGCTGGCGAGACTCGGCCATGATCGCGCCGATCAGGAAGGCCCCCAGCACCATGCTGTACTCCAGCTTCACCACCAGCAGGCAGAAGCCGAAGCACAGCCCCAGCACCGTCACCAGCAGCATCTCGTTGCTCTCGAACTTCGCCACGTAGGCCAGCAGGCGCGGCACCAGCAGGATGCCGATGACCAGCGCGACCACCATGAACAGGCTGAGCTTGCCGACGGTGGCGAACACCTGGCCGGTCTCTACCGAACCGGACAGGGCGATGCCGGACAGCAGCGCAATGATGCCGATGCCGAGGATGTCCTCGACGATCAGCACGCCGAAGATCAGTTGGGCGAAGCGCTCGTGCTTCATCTTCAGGTCGCCCAGGGCCTTGATGATGATGGTGGTGGAGGAGATCGCCAGGATTGCGCCGAGGAACAGCGAGTCCATGGTGCTCCAGCCGAAGAAGCGCCCGATCTCGTAGCCGATCCAGATCATCAGGACGATTTCCAGGAAGGCCGCGATGAAGGCCGTCGCCCCTACCTGGAAGAGCTTGCGCAGGCTGAACTCCAGCCCCAGGCAGAACATGAGGAAGATCACCCCCAGCTCGGCGAGGATCTTGATCGTGTGTTCGTCGTGGATCAGCGCGAAGGGCGGCGTATGCGGCCCGATGAGGAAGCCGGCGAGGATGTAGCCCAGCACCACCGGCTGCTTGAAGCGATGGAACAGCACCGTGACCATGGCGGCCACCAGCATGATCACGGCCAGATCCTGGATGAAACTGATGGCATGCATGGCGCACCGGCTCCTCTTGCTCGTCAGTGCGCAGGCGTGGTCGCCGCGCCCGGGGTTACTCCCTTGGCCCCGAAGAGCCACGTAAGAATTCTGGAAGGTCTATGTCAGACTTTTCCGGAGAGTAACACCCGGCCTCACGCCATCATTTCCGCGAAACAAACCGAAACAGGTTTCAACCGCCGCTGCGGGCCTGGCTGGTTTCCAGCGCCAGCAGGTTCATCAGGAAGTTGCCGAAGAACTGCATGTCCTGCTCGATGGCTGCCCGCGCGCCACGGGCGTCGCCTGCTCGCGCGGCCTCATAGGCGTCTTCATGGAAGTCGTTCAGGCGCAGGGACAGGTCCGCCTCGGTGAACAGCTGGTTGAAGAAGGGCCCGACCTGCAGCCAGAGGGATTCGATCATGCGCAGCAGCGTCGGGTTGGCGCAGGCGCGGTAGAGGGTCAGGTGGAACAGGCTGTTGTCGTCCAGGTAGCCCTGCACGTCGCGGCGCTCCAGGGCCTTTTCCATGCGCTCGACGCAGCCTTGCAAGGTCGCCAGCTCATCGGTGCCCAGGCGCGGTACGGCGGTTTCCACCGCCAGCCCTTCCAGCGCCAGGCGCACCTGGAACACCTGGGCGAAGCGTTCCCGGGTCATCACCGGCACCCGCACCGAGCGCTGCGGCTCGCCTTCCAGGGCGCCTTCGGCCACCAGGCGCTGCAACGCGGCGCGCACCGGCATCGGGCTGGTGCCCCAGGCGGCGGCGAGGTCGCGGATCTTCATGCGCTCGCCGGGTTTGAACTGGCCTGCCAGCAGGCCTTCACGGAGTCGGAGGTACAGCTGTTCCTGCAGGTTCTCGGCCATGGCGGATCACCGTGCGGAAACCGGCGGGGCCGGCAGTTGGCTGAGGGTCAGGCTGCAATCGCGCATCGTGGACACCGTCTATATCAAGGGTCGGGGAGGCCCGCACGGGCTGTGCGGGCACGGGATTCGATCAGCAGGAGGACGGTCTCTTTCGCCTCCTTGTGATCACAAAGCAGGTAAAAGGCTACTCCAATCGGCGTATCCGGCCAATGCTTGACACAAATGTGATCACAAATCACGATGTGCGGAAATTCGAACGAGGTGTTCAGCATGACCGCCAGTGGTATCAGCCAAGCCGCCGTGGAAACCTTCGCCGCCCGTGAGCGCACCCGCTTCATCGAGCGCAACCCGACGTCCGTCGCCCTCGCCGAGCGCGCCCGCAACTCGCTGTATGCCGGCGTGCCGATGCACTGGATGGCCGACTGGTCCACCCCCTGCCCGCTGTTCGTCGAGCGCGCCAAGGGCGCCCGTTTCTATGACGTGGACGGCCACGAATACATCGACTTCTGCCTGGGCGACACCGGCACCATGTTCGGCCACTCGCCAGACCCGGTGGCCCGCGCCATCGCCGAGCAGGCCGGCAACGGCCTGACCACCATGCTCCCCGGCGAAGACGCCGTGGTCTGCGGCGAGCTGCTGGCCGCCCGCTTCGGCCTGCCCTACTGGCAGGTGACCGCCACCGCCACCGACTCCAACCGCTACGTGCTGCGCTGGGCCCGCGCCGTCACCGGCCGCAAGACCCTGCTGGTGTTCGACGGCTGCTACCACGGCACCGTGGACGACGTGATGGTGCGCAGCCGCGACGGCCGCACCGTGCACCGCTCCGGGCTGGTGGGCCAGGCCTACGACCTGACCCAGTACAGCCGCGCCATCCCCTTCAACGACGTCGAGGCCCTGGAGGCCGCCCTGGCCCAGGGCGACGTCTGCGCCCTGCTCTGCGAGCCGGCCATGACCAACATCGGCATGGTCCTGCCGGACCCGGGCTTCATGCAGAAGTGCCGCGAGCTGACCCGAAAGTACGGCAGCCTGCTGATCATCGACGAGACCCACACCATCTCCACCGACATCGGCGGCTGCACCCGCCTGTGGAACCTCGACCCGGACTTCTTCGTGGTCGGCAAGCCGATCGCCGGCGGCGTGCCCTGCGGCATCTTCGGCTGCAGCGCGGAGATGGCCGAACGCATGGCCGCCTCGCGCAGGCAGGCCCAGGAAGACAGCCATGGCCACGGCCACAGCGGCATGGGCACCACCCTCTCGGCCAACGCCCTGGCCATGCACTGCATGCGCGCCAACCTCGAAGAGGTCATGACCCAGGCCGCCTACGACCACATGCTGCCCCTGGCCAAGCGCCTGGCCGACGGTTTCCGCCGGCTCATCGCCCAGCACGACCTGAAGTGGTCGGTGACCGAGCTGGGCGCCCGCAGCGAATTCCAGTTCTGCCCGGTGTCCCCGCGCACCGGCGCCGAGGCCGAGGCCGCCTTCCATGACGAGCTGCAGATGGCCCTGCACCTGTACCTGATCAACCGCGGCATCCTCATCACGCCGTTCCACAACATGACCCTGTGCTGCCCGTCCACCTCCGAGGCGGACGTGGACCAACTGATCGCCACCCTGGACCAGGCCATCACCGAGCTGCTGGCCATCCCCGGCGCCCGCGAATAGTCCGTAGACCGGTCGGGCGGATGGCGCTGTCATCCGCCCACACCCAACCACCGGTGGCTGGAGGACGCGCCAGCCACCCGACGCGAGAACCCCCATGCCCTTCGCCCATCCCCAGGAAGCCCGCGACTTCCTCGAACGCCACCCCGAAGTCCGCAGCATCGAGCTGATGCTGATCGACGCCAACGGCATCCCCCGCGGCAAGCTGCTGCACCGCGACGAGCTGCTGGCCATCTACGAGAACGGCCGCCCGCTGCCCAGCTCCATCCTCTCCCTCACCCTGCAGGGCGAGGACGTGGAAGCCAGCGGCCTGGTCTGGGAAGTGGCCGATGCCGACTGCTGGACCTACCCCCTCGCCGGCTCCCTGTGCCTGCAGCCCTGGCGCGCCACCCCCACCGGCCAGGTGCAGGTGAGCATGCACCCGACCCAGGGCCAGCCGGCCGCCGCCGGCGACCCGCGCCACGTGCTGGCGCGCACCATCGACCGGCTCAAGGCCGACGGCTACCACCCGGTGATGGCGGTGGAGCTGGAGTTCTACCTGCTGGACAGGCAGCGCGACGCCAACGGCCGCCCGCAGCCCGCCCTGCAGGCCAACGGCGTGCGCCCGCAGGCGCCCCAGGTCTACGGCGTATACGAGCTGGAACAGCTGCAGCCCTTCCTCGACGACCTCTACGCCGCCTGCGAAGCCCAGGGCCTGCCGGTGCGCACCGCCATCTCCGAATACGCCCCCGGCCAGCTGGAACTGACCCTGGAGCACCGCTTCGACGCGCTGCAGGCGGTGGACGAAGGCCTGCGCTACAAGCGCCTGGTCAAGGGCGTGGCCAACAAGCACGGGCTGATCGCCTGCTTCATGGCCAAGCCCTTCGGCGACCTGGCCGGCAGCGGCCTGCACATGCACGTCAGCCTGGCCGACGCCGAGGGCAACAACCTGATGGCCAGCGAAGACCCCCACGGCACCCCGCTGCTGCGCCACGCCATCGGCGGCATGATGGCCACGCTCAACGACGCCCTGGCGATCTTCTGCCCCAACGCCAACTCCTACCGGCGCTTCCAGGCCAACAGCTACGCGCCGCTGGCCAAGAGCTGGGGGGTGAACAACCGCACCGTGTCCTTCCGCGTGCCCGGCGGCCCGGCGAAGAGCCGCCACGTGGAGCACCGCATCTGCGGCGCCGACGCCAACCCCTACCTGGCGGCTGCGGCCATCCTGGCCGGCATCCACACCGGCATCCGCGAACAGATCGACCCGGGCGAGCCCATCGTCGGCAACGGCTACGAGCAGGCCCGCGAAACCCTGCCCACCGACTGGCTCACCGCCTTGCGCAATCTTGAGCAGTCCGCCTGGGCGAAGGACGCCCTGGGCGAGGCGTTCCTGAAGATCTACCTCGCCATCAAGTGGGAGGAGTTCCGCCAGTTCGTCAGCGAAGTGGGCGAGCAGGACTGGCGCTGGTACCTGACCCACGCCTGACCGCTGGAAGCCCTGCCGACCCATGGGCCGGCAGGGTTATCCACAGCGTCAGCGCAACGGCAGGCAGCGGGCGTTGGGCCTGGGTTCGAGGGGCCCGGCGAAGCACACCCGGTTCCCGCCCTCCAGGCGCGCCGGCTGGCCGGGGTAATAGGGGTTATCCACAGGCGAGGCCGCCAGCGCCGCCGCCCAGCCGGACGGCTCGGCGGGCAGGTCATCCAGCAACGCCAGCAGGCGCAGCTTCGCGTCCAGGTCCTGGATGCGGCCGGCGTAGGTGCGGTAGTCCGGCCCGGCGATGGCCACCAGGCGATCACCCATCCAGTTGCGCCAGCCCGTGGGCTGCGGAACCACCAGAGGCTGCGCCTTCACCTCGCGGGCAAAGTCCTTCGGTTCCAGCCGGGACAGCTCGGCAACCTGGCGGAAGGGCGGAAACGCCGCGTTGACGCTGATATTCGGCCGCACCAGCAGCGCCATGGCGACGCGCTCTTTCAGTTGCGGCGATCGATCCTGCCGGATGTTCTGGAACAACGTTGCGATTACCAGGAACTCTCGCTGCAGCGGGGGAACCAGGGAACGCTCTGCCTCGCTCAGGGGCGCGGGCAACTCCGGCATCGGCATCCAGCCCTGGCGATACAGCCGCGCCTGCAGCTCCAGGTTGTGATTGATCATGGCACTGACCATGACCTTCACGATCAACGTGTCCGCCTGCACCAGGAGGCGGCGCAGGCCAGCCAGCTCTTCCGCCAACAGGCGCCGCGCCTCGTCACCCTCACCCCGGCGGGCCCGCTGCATGAGCTGCAGGCCGGCCATCTGCTGGGCTCGAATGAGGTAGGACAGCCTGGGCAAGGGTTCGCTGGCGCCGCCGGAGGTCAACGTCCGGTAATCATCCAACGCCAGCAGGTGGTGGTAGCGGTCGACCAGCACGGCATGGCGCTGCACCCAGGTATCCAGCTCCCCATCCCGGGCCACCAGGCTCGCCCAGCATCCTTTCTCCTCCAGGGCACAGAGTTGGGGAATCTCAGGCAACTCCAGTGCAGGCCGCCCCGGCAGCCTGAAGTCATCCGTCGCCCCGTGCTGGGCGTACCAGCGCTCGTAGAGGTCCAGCCGCTCACGGCCGTAGGCCTCCGGCGCCTGGTCGGCCGGCGCATCCATGCCCATCAGGTAAAGGAATGCCGCGCTGTCGGCGCCTTCGTGGCGGGCATCCCGCAACCAGCCGGCCACCTCCGGACGCAGCGGGTCATCCCGCAGCAGCAGCGCCCCCCCCGTCACCAGGGCGCCCACCAGCACCGCACTACCGAGCAGCCCGATCACGGCGCGCTTCATGGCTGCACCCGGGCGATAGGAAGGCCGATGAAGTTTTCGCAGCGCCACGTGGGGCGCCAGGTGTAGCCTGCCGGCATGGGAGGGCGTCCTTGCTTGGGAAAAAAGACGCCCATCATACGGGCGCCCGTCCCGGCGCGGTTGGCACCGCGTCACGCACCCCGATTCACACTGCCTCTGGAGCCCCGATGGAACCCGGCAACGCACAACTGACGATGACCGTCCTGATGACCCCGGACATGGCCAACTTCTCCGGCAACGTCCATGGCGGCACCCTGCTCAAGTACCTCGACGAAGTGGCCTACGCCTGCGCCAGCCGCTACGCCGGGCGCTACGTGGTGACCCTCTCGGTGGACCAGGTGGTGTTCCGCCAACCGGTGCACGTCGGCGAACTGGTGACCTTCCTCGCCTCGGTGAACTACACCGGCACCACCTCCATGGAGATCGGCATCAAGGTGATCACCGAGAACATCCGCGAACGCTCGGTGCGACACACCAACAGCTGCTTCTTCACCATGGTGGCGCTGGACGACGAGCGCCGCCCGGCGCCGGTCCCGCCGCTGGAGCCGCAGACCCCCGACCAGAAGCGTCGCTACGTGCAGGGTCAGCAGCGGCGGGAGATCCGCCAGGAGCTGGAACGCCGCTACCGCGCCTTGCGCGGCGAGGACGACGTCCAGGGTTGAGGATCCGGCTTGCACCCGGCAGGGGCGAGCGCCCCTGCTGGCGGGTGCAGGCCGGCAGGCGGTTACTGGGCGTGACCGCTGTGCTGGCTGTGGTCGCCCTGCTCGGCGTGCTCGCCGTGGGCGTGGGCCTTCTCGGCAGCGGGGGCGGCCTTCTGCACGGCGATCTCCACCTTGAGGTCGCCGGCCTTCTCGAAGTGCAGGGTCAGGGGGAAGCGCTCGCCATCCTTCAGCGGCTGCTTCAGGCCGAACATCATCAGGTGGTAGCCACCCTGCTCCAGGCGCACCTCGCCCCCGGCGGGAATGGCCAGGCCACCGTCCACCTGCTGCATCTTCATCACCCCGTCCTTGTGCACGTGCTCGTGGATCTCGGTCTTGCCGGCACGGGGGGTGTCGGCGCCCACCAGGCGGTCCGGGGTGTCGCCGTTGTTGTGCACCACCAGGTAGGCCGCGCCATTGGCGGACACCGGCGGCAGCTCCAGGGCCCACGGGTGGTCGATGTGCAGCTTGGCCACCTGGTACTCGTGGGCCAGGGCGGCGGTGCTGAACAGGCCCAGTAGGGCAGCGGCGGAAATCAGGGTCTTGCGCATGGG
The DNA here is from genome assembly GCF_032621675.1 of Pseudomonas sp. zfem003. Taxonomy (NCBI): domain Bacteria; kingdom Pseudomonadati; phylum Pseudomonadota; class Gammaproteobacteria; order Pseudomonadales; family Pseudomonadaceae; genus Pseudomonas; species Pseudomonas sp. zfem003. The sequence continues at coordinate 90,610 of NZ_JAVYJG010000003.1, forward strand.
GTCACTCCTTGGAAAGTCGATCGGCGCCGGGCCTGAAAACGGCCATCCGGACGCCGGGAACGCCGCGCACAGGGGCGCGCGGCGGCAGACGGTTTCAGGCGAGCGACGGCGGTGCGCGGGGCCGGGCACCGGGGAATACCGAGGCGGCACCATGGCCCGCCTCCGGCTCCAGCGGGGCGAAGAACGCCGTGGCCGGCAACAGGGCGGGCAGCAGCGGTGCGGGCGTGAGTGCCGGGGAGGCGGAGAGCAGCGTGCAGTAGCCGCACTTGGCCAGCAGGTGGTCGGGGTGGGCCGGGAGCTTGGCCGAATCACGCCCGGAGGCGCAGGCCATCTCCGCCAGCCAGGCCGGCAGTTCGCCCGCCTGGGCGCGGACCTGGGACAGCAACGGACCGGCCACCACCAGCCACAGGGCCAGCAGTCCGAGCCAGGCGCCGAAGCGCATGCGTCCGTGATGAGCCAATCCCGTCTCCCGGGTCCGTTGGAGGGCGGCGTGGGCAACCACGCCGGAAACCGCGCCATGCTAGCGATACAGCGCCGGCAAGCATAGCCGCTGAAGGGCACCTCCAAACAGGGCCTGCGTTGTCATCGCGGCGTTGAAAACAGCCTCAAATGCTCATTTACCGCACGTAAACTGCGCTTTTTCGCCTGTTTTGCCTTCGGCTTCCGGCCTCGCCGACGTTTTTGGACGTGCCCTGAGTCAGATGGCCGCAGGTCAGCCCAGGCGACGCGCCTCGAAGCGCACGCGCGGGTGGGCGATGCGGTCCTGGGCCCGCACCAGCTCCAGTTCGTAGCTGCCGCAGGCCTGGGTTTCCAGCAGCACCTCGTGCACCGCCGAAGCAGCGAACTCGAAGGCCGCCACCAGGGTGTCCCCCAGCAACAGACGGGCGAGGAACACCCCGGACGTCAGGTCGCCCACGCCCACCGGCTGGCGCGGGAAGGCCAGCAGCGGCCGGCGCAGCAGCCAGCTGCCGTCGGCACTGACCAGCAGCATTTCGAAGTCCTCCGGGGCGCGGCCGGGGTAGTCCAGGTGCTTCACCAGCACCGCCCGCGGGCCACGGGCCAGCAAAGCGCGGGCCATGGCCACGCAGTCCTCCAGGGAGTCCGGGCGGCGCCCGGCGAAGCTGTTCAGCTCCAGCTGGTTGGGGCACAGGTAGTCGGCGGCGGCCGCGGCCTCCTCCAGCAGGAAGCGGCTCACTTCAGGGGCCACCACGCAGCCCTTCTCCGGGTGGCCCATCACCGGGTCGCACAGATACAGCGCGCGCGGGTTGGCCGCCTTGATGCGGGCCACCGCCTCGAGGATCTCGCGGCCCTGGGCGGCGCTGCCCAGGTAGCCGGACAGCACCGCATCGCAGTTGCCCAGCTCACCGATGGCGGCAATGCCCTCCACCAGCTGGGGGATCTGCCGGGGCGGCAACACCTCGCCGGTCCACTGCCCGTACTGAGTGTGGTTGGAGAACTGCACGGTGTTCAGCGGCCAGACCTTCACCCCCAGGCGCTCGACCGGGAACACCGCCGCGCGGTTGCCGGCGTGGCCGAACACCACATGGGACTGGATGCTGAGGAGATGGGGCGTGCGCGACATGGAAGGTCCTTCGGGTCGGGGTGGATCGAATGCCAGGAGGTGCGGGCTCGGTTCGCCGGCCATAATGGCAGGATTCTCCAACCTGCCGGCACCCACCGTCACCATGGAATCCCTGTATTTTTCGCCCATGCTGCTCGGGCTCAACCTGATGCTGGGCAGCGCCCTGGCCTGCACCGGGCTCTGGTACGTCTCGCGCCCCTATCGCGGTCCCGGCTTCTGGGCGGCCGGCGCCTGGCTGCTGATCCTCGGCATCCTCGCCTTCTTCGTCTTCGTCGCCACCGGCAACCGCGTGCTCAACGTCCTCGGCAACGCCACCCAGCTGGCCGGCGAGGCAGTGCTGATGCTCGGGGTGTTCCGCTTCCTCGGCCGGCCGTTGCCGGTCTGGACGGTGCCGGCCAGCGCCGGGCTGATGGCCGCCTTCAACAGCTGGCACTGGTGGGTGGCACCGCTCAACAGCGAGCTGCTGATCGCCGTCTATGCCGCCATCGGCGGGGCGCTGCCCCTGCAGTCCGCCAGCGCCCTGCTGCGCCACCCGCGCGAACCCCAGCTGCGCGGGGTGTGTGCCGGCGTCGGCGTGGTGCTGCTGGGCTACGCCCTGGTCACCCTGCTGCGGGGCGGCATCGCCGTGCACGACTGGCTGAACGCGGTGGAGCACCCCGACGTGACCCGCTCGGTGGCCTACCTGCTGCCCTACAACTTCGGCATCCCGCTGTGGGTCATCGCCCTGGTGGGCCTCGCGCTGATGACCATGCGCCGCATCCTCCTCGACAGTCAGCGCCATGCCGAGCAGGCCGAGGCCGGCGCCCAGCGCTTCGAGCGCCTGATGGGGCTGACCAGTGTGGGCCTGATGGTGCTGCAGGACGGCCGCATCCAGGACAGCAACCCGGCCCTCGACAGCCTGTTCGGCCTGCCCCGCGACGGCCTGCGCGAGCGCACGCCCCAGGCGCTGTTCCCGGCCAGCGAGCAGGCTGCGCTGGAGCGCCTGCTGACGGAGGCCGACGGCACCCCGCGCGACTTCGCCGTGCAGCGCCAGGACGGCACCCTGCTCGCCGTCGAGTGCTCGGTGACGGTGCTGGACGACCATCAGCGGCTGATGGAGATCCGCGACGTCAGCCACCGCAAGGCCCTGGAGGAACGCCTGCGCCTGCAGGCCACCACCGACCCGCTGACCGGCGCCCTGAACCGCCGGGCCTTCGACGCCCGCGCCGAGCAGGAGCGCCTGCGGGCCCTGCGCCAGGGCCAGCCGCTGTGCCTGGCGATGCTCGACATCGATCATTTCAAGCGCATCAACGACCAGCATGGCCACGCCGCCGGCGACCAAGTGCTGCAGGCCTTCAGCCGCCTCTGCCAGGCGGCCGCCCGCAGCACCGACGTGTTCGCCCGGGTCGGCGGCGAGGAATTCGTCTTCCTGCTGCCCGACACCCCGGCCGATGCCGCCCGTCGTTTTCTTGAACGGTTGCGTGAGGCCGTGGAGCAGCTGCGCATCGAAATCGACGGTCAGGCGCTGGCCGTCAGCGTCAGCATCGGCCTGGCCGAAGCCCCGGCGGAACGAGGTCTGGAGGCCCTCCAGGAGGCGGCCGACCAGGCGCTTTATCGAGCCAAGCAGCAGGGTCGCAATCGCCTCGAGCTGGCCTTCTGATCGGCCACGGATGGGTTAAGCTTCAGCGCATCCGAGGGGAGTGATCATGATCAGTCTGGCCGATGTCTTCCTGTTCCTGCTGCTTGCCGCCGGCGCCGCCTGGCTCTGGCGCGGCCACGGTGTGCGCGAGCGCGCCCTGGTGCTGGTGAAACAACACTGCGCCCGTTTCGACGTGGACCTGCTGGACGGCAACGTCGCCCTGCAGCGCATGGCCATCGTCCGCGATGCCAAGGGCCACCGGCGCCTGGCGCGCATCTATGGCTTCGAATTCACCGTCACCGGCGAGCAGCGCCTGACCGGCACGGTACAGATGTTCGGCAACCACCTGGGACGCATCCAGATGGACCCGCACCCCTTCCAGGCCCCGCGCGAGCCGGAAGTCGTCGCCAGCAACGTCATCCAGCTGGACACCTGGCGCCGCAACCACCCGCGCCAGGACGAGCAGCGCCAGGTGGAATGACCCGCCGGGCTCAGCCCTCGCCGAGCCCCTCCAACCTGTGGATAACCCCGTTCCAGTCCGCCCGCGTGGCGCCGGTCATGGCGCCGCGCAGCAGCCGGCAGCCCAGGCGGAAGCCGAGCCGCGCCCGCCGCGCCTGGTTATGCCGGCAGCGCTCGAACAGCCAGTCGGGATCGAACCCCTGCCACACCCCCGCCACGCTCCAGGCGTTGAGCCAGACGGCGGGCGCCACTTCCAGCGCGTAGATCGCCTCCAGCTCGGCCTGTGGATAACCGCTCTCGTGCAGGCAGCGCGCCAGCCGCAGCAGGTCGCCCGCGTCCAGCTCGGTGTCCAGCCACAGCTCCGAAAGCGCCAGCCAGACCGCCTCGCGGCGCGGGTCGCTCACAGGCCGCGCCCGAGGAAGTCCGCCACCCGCTCGGCGGCGGCGTCCGGGTCTTCCTGCATGAAGCAGTGGCCGCCCTCCACCACCTGGGCGCTGACGTGGCCGTTGAGGGCACAGAGCCGCGCCACCGAACGGGCGACGAAGGGGTAGCTGGCCTCGCCGTGGAGGATCAGGGTCGGCGTGGCGATGCGTGCCAGCGACGGCCAGAGACGTTTCGGGCAGGAGCTGAACACCTCGGCCTCGCGGCTGGGGCGGCACTTCAGTTCGACGCCGCCCTCCACCGCCTTGATCGCATGGTCCACGTAGGCCGCCAGGGCATCGTCGCGCCAGCCACGGAAGATGCCGCGCCCCTGCAGCGCCTTGAAAGCCGCCTCGCGGTCACTCCACTGGTGGCGTCGGGCCCGTGCGCGCTTGGCCAGGGTGGTGCGCCGGTGCAGGCCGAGCACCTCGCTGAAGGCCATCACCCCGATCATCGCCGGGGTGAAGATCACCGGGTCAAGCAGCACTGCACGCTGGAACAGCGCGGGATGGCGGGCCAGCACCAGGCTGGTGAGCACGCCGCCGAAGCTGTGCCCCAGGGCCAGGCGCGGCACCTCGCCGAAGCGCCCGCGACCGGCCTCGAACGCCTCCACAGCCAGCTCCGCGTTGCGGTTCCAGCCCAGGAAGCGCCCCCCATGATCGCTCTCGCCGTGGCCCTGCAGGTCGCACAGCCAGAGGTCGAAGTGCGCCTCCAGGCGCGCCAGCATCGGCGCATAGGCGCGGGTGCAGAAGCCGTTGCCGTGCAGGAAGTGCAGCAGCGGCCGGCCGCTGGGCGGGCTGTGCCAGCCACGCAGGGTGAAACCGGCGGACGTGGAATGGGACCAGGCGATCAACGACATGGGGCAGGCTCGCAACGGGAAGCGCGCAGTGTATCGCCGGATGCCGCCCACCGGCAGCCTGTGGATACCCGTGCCGACCCGCCGGCTCCGGGCTCCAGGGGTTATCCACAGGCCGCCGCCGCCCCGCTCGTGCTATCGTCGCAGCCCCCCTGCACCACCCCGGACCCGCCCGTGCCCAGCCTGTCCCCGCGCATCGTCCCGCTGACACTGCTGTTCGTCATCGGCCTGCTGCTGTCGATGCACCAGGCCGGGCGCCAGGCCGAGTACGCCGCACTGCGCGAGGAAGGCCTCCAGGCCGGGGCCCAGCTCGGCCTCTACCGCAGTGCCCTGAGCACCCTGATCGAGCGCTACCGCGCCCTGCCCGCCGTGCTGGCCCTGGACCCGGAGCTGCGCCAGGCGCTGCAGGCACCGCTGACCGACGACCTGCAACGGCAGCTCAACCTCAAGCTGGAACGCATCAACGGCGCCGCCCACTCCTCCACCCTGGAGCTGATGCGCGAAGACGGCCTGGCCATCGCCGCCAGCAACTGGCGCCTGCCCACCAGCTACGTCGGCCACAACTACGGCTTCCGCCCCTACTTCCTGGAAACCCGCACCCAGGGCACCGGACGCTTCTACGCCGTGGGCGTGGTCAGCGGCATCCCCGGCTACTTCCTCTCCCATGCCATCCACGACGATGCCGGGCGCTTCCTCGGCGCCATCGTGGTCAAGCTGGAGTTCCCCGAGCTGGAGCAGCAGTGGCGCGAACGCCCCGACGTGATCCTGGTGAGCGATGCCAAGGGCATCGTCTTCATCGCCAACCAGCCGGCCTGGCGCTACCGCGAGCTGGCGCCGCTGGACGCAGGGCAACGTGCCGAGCTGGCCGCCACCCGGCAGTACGACAAGAAGCCCCTGGTGCCCCTGAAGCACCAGACCCGCGAGGACTTCGGCGAGGGCAGCCGCCTGGTACGGGTCAACGGCCCGGACGGCGAACAGGACTACCTCTGGGAATCCGAGGCGCTGCCCAGCGAGGGCTGGACCCTGCACCTGCTGCACCGCCCCCAGGGCGCCGCCAGCAGCGCCCGCACCGCCAGCCTGGCCGCCGGCGGGGTGTGGGCGGCGCTGTTCTTCCTCGGCCTGTTCCTGCAGCAGCGCTGGCGCCTGGCGCGCCTGCGCCAGCAGAGCCGCGAGGAGCTGGAGCGCCTGGTGGAGCAGCGCACCGCCGACCTGCGCACCGCCCAGGACGGCCTGGTGCAGGCCGCCAAGCTGGCCGCCCTGGGGCAGATGTCGGCCGCCCTCGCCCACGAGATCAACCAGCCGTTGACCGCCCTGCACATGCACCTGGGCAGCCTGCGCCTGATGCTGGACAACGGCCAGCTGGAGCCGGCGCGCAAGGCCCTCGACCGCCTCGACGAGCTGCTGCGGCGCATGGCCGCCCTCACCGGCCACCTCAAGACCTACGCCCGCCGCACCCCCGGCGGCTTGCGGGAAACCCTGGAACTCGGCGACGTGGTGGGCAAGGCCCTGCAACTGCTCGCCCCGCGCCTGCGCGACAGCGACGCCCACATCGTCCAGCGCCTGGAGCAGCCGGCCTGGGTCCAGGGCGACGCCATCCGCCTGGAACAGGTGCTGGTCAACCTGCTGCGCAACGCCCTGGATGCCGTCGACGGTCAGGCTTCGCCAAAGGTGGAGATCAGCCTGCGGCGCGACGGCGAGCACTGGTGCCTGGAGGTCGCCGACAACGGCGGCGGCATCCCCGCCGAGGTCCTGCCCCAGGTCTTCGATCCCTTCTTCACCACCAAACCGGTGGGCGACGGCCTGGGCCTCGGCCTGGCCGTGTCCTACGCCATCGTCCATGAACTGGGCGGGCGCCTGTCTGCGGAAAACCGTGGCCCCGGCGCGGTGTTCCGCCTCAGCCTGCCGGCCAGTCCCCCCGAGGAGCGAGCATGACCTCCCCCCACGTGATCTTCGTCGACGACGAAGCCGCCATCCGCGAAGCCGTGCGCGAATGGCTGGAACTCTCCGGCTTCGCCGTGCGCCTGTGCGCCAGCGCCGCCGAGTGCCTGCACGCCCTGGAACCGGACTTCCCCGGCGTGGTGGTCAGCGACCTGCGCATGCCGGGCATGGACGGCCTGGCCCTGCTGGAAGCGGTCCAGGCCCGCGACCGCGACCTGCCCTTCCTGCTGGTGACCGGCCACGGCGACGTGCCCCAGGCGGTGGAGGCCATGCGCCTGGGCGCCTATGACTTCATCGAGAAGCCCTTCACCCCCGAGCGCCTGCTGGGCAGCCTCAAGCGCGCGCTGGAGAAGCGCCGCCTGCAGCAGGAGAACCGCCGCCTGCGCCAGCAGGCGGACAGCCGCGCGCAACTGGACGGCCGCCTGCTGGGCATCTCCCGGCCCATCCTGCACCTGCGCAAACAGGTGCTGGACCTGGCGCAGACGCCGGTGAACGTCCTGCTGCGGGGCGACACCGGCAGCGGCAAGGAGCTCGTCGCGCGCTGCCTGCACGACTTCGGCCCGCGCGCGGAACGGCCCTTCGTCGCCCTCAACTGCGCCGCCATCCCCGAAAACCTCTTCGAGAGCGAGCTGTTCGGCCATGAAAGCGGAGCCTTCACCGGCGCCCAGGGCAAGCGCATCGGCAAGCTGGAGCACGCCAACGGCGGCACCCTGTTCCTCGACGAGATCGAAAGCATGCCCCTGGCCCAGCAGGTGAAGCTGCTGCGGGTGCTGCAGGAGCAGCAACTGGAGCGCCTGGGCTCCAACCAGAGCATCCGCATCGATGTGCGGGTGGTGGCCGCCACCAAGCCGGACCTGCGCGACGAAGTGCGCGCCGGGCGCTTCCGCGAGGACCTGCTCTACCGCCTGAACGTCGCCGAGCTGCAGCTGCCGCCGCTGCGGGACCGACGCGAAGACATCCCCCTGCTGTTCGAACACTTCGCCGCCCTGGCCGGCGAACGCCTGCAGCGCCCGGTGCCGAACCTCACCCCGGCCGAGCTGGCGCACCTGCTGGCCCACGACTGGCCCGGCAACGTGCGCGAGCTGGGCAACGCCGCCGAGCGCCACGTGCTGGGGCTGGCCGCGCCGCTGGACGCCCCCCGCGAGGACAGCGCGCCGTCCCTGGCCGAGCTGATGGAAGCCTACGAGGCGCAATGCCTGCGCCAGGCCCTGGCCCGCAGCAAGGGCGACATCAAGGCGGTGATGGCGCTGCTGCAACTGCCGCGCCGCACCCTCAACGAGAAGATGCAACGCCACGGCCTGGCCCGTGGCGACTTCCTCCCCGGCGAAGACGACTGAGCCATCCACAGGGCCTTCCGGCCCTGTGGTCATAAATCCACCTGAACGCCAAAGGCCCCGTCAATCGGGGCCTTCAGCACTGTGGACACAGCTTTTCAACAGGTTGATACACGCTATCTGGGGACAGCTCCCAGGCGGGGCTTTTCCACACCCCGCCCTCCCTTCACTCCGCAAAATCCCTTGTATGGCGGGGCCTTGAGAAAAACATGATCAGTAAATGCACAGCTTGCTCCGTGCCGCACCCGACACGGCCTGTGTACAACTGAAAACAGTTTATCCACAGATTTTTCCCCTTTAAGCGGGGACAATTGTGGACAGTACCGCCAGTGCGTCGCTCGCTGTGTGCATCCAATCGTCCTCGCACCCCTGGTCAAAACGCGATCAGATCGATGAAAGCCTTATGAATAAAGGCCTGTAAGCGATTGAGCACAGCTTATCAACAGGCTGTTCCACCTGATCTGGGGACTGTTGATAGCGTGATGAACAGGCAAACACCACGGCTGCGTGCGGTGCGCCCGGGCCATCGCTCAGAATTCGTACAAACCCTTGGAGGCCTTGCAATCCCTGGCCTTCAGAGAGGTACAGACAGCTTGTACACAGGCCCTTCCACCGTTATTGGGGACGGTGTGGATAGCAGGGAGAACGCCCCTTCTGACAGGCCGACTGCCGCTCCGGCCCGGCCTGTCCGGCACACGCCAGATGCCTGCACCGCCCAGCCAGCAAGGGCTCAATTAATGATCAATCGGCTGAACAGCCCGCCAGCCGTGGGTGACAGGCAGGTGCGTACAGTTTTTCCACAGCGTCTTCCCCGGATACTGGGGGCAATGTGGACAGCAAGACCACCGGCGCAGGGCCTTTTCCACACGACTGGAGTGCCCGCGCATCGATCAAAAAACGATCTAAACGCCAGAAGCCCCGCCAAATCAGGCCTCCGACGGTCTGGCTACAGCTTGTCCACAGGCTCATCCCCGGCGTTTGGGGACAGGTGGGGATCATGCAGCGGTTTTGTCCACAGTTCACAGCCGTGGAAAACCGGCGCATGGCAGGGCCCAGCTGCTGATCAGAATCTGTACGAACGCCTGAAAGGCCCGTTTAAACTGGGCCTTGTCGATCTATCCACAGCTTGGGCACAGTACCGTCCACGGGAATTGGGGACGATACCCAACAGGCCGTATCCGCTCACTTATCCCGTTGGACATTAAGTGATCAACCCTCCACAGACAGCGTACAGCCTGGCCTCTGGCGGGGTGGCTACAGCTTTTCCACAGGCTCATCCACGCCATTTGGGGACAGTCGCCCACAGGGCGGAAGCCCATCCACAGGCCCTGCCCTGTGCAAATCCTGATCGAATGCCTGAAAGCCACGGATGACGGGGCATAGGGGAAGCTGCCCACAGCTTGTCCACGCTGTGCTCCACCGGAATCGGGGATGAACACCTGCCCCTGGCGCTTCCCATGTGCGGCGCGGTGCCCGGAAGCCATGCCGAAGGCATGCGCACACCAGCACCGGGCACTCGGCAAGAACCCGCTCATCGCCCGTTCCGGCATCGGCGGGATTCCGCGCAACGATGCCCCTCCATTGAGCCGAAACCCAGCAACGGCGCGGCCCCCAGTGCCTGGCACAGGTCCTGCTATGGGGCCTGTCCAAGCCCGGCCAGTCCGTGCACACAACAACAACGACTCGAGGAACCACGATGGAAAGCTCCAGCACCCTGACTGCCTCAGCAGCAACCCGCACCACATCCCAGCGCATCAAGTCGATCTTCAGCGGCTCGGTGGGCAACCTGGTGGAGTGGTACGACTGGTACGTCTACGCCGCCTTCTCGCTGTACTTCGCCAAGTCCTTCTTCCCCCAGGGCGACCTGACCGCCCAGCTGCTGAACACCGCCGCGATCTTCGCCGTGGGCTTCCTGATGCGCCCCATCGGCGGCTGGCTGATGGGCATCTACGCCGACCGCAAGGGCCGCAAGGCTGCCCTGCTGGCCTCGGTGCTGCTGATGTGCTTCGGCTCGCTGATCATCGCCCTGACCCCCAGCTACGAGAGCATCGGCATCGCCGCGCCCATCCTGCTGGTGATCGCCCGCCTGCTGCAGGGCCTCTCGGTGGGCGGTGAATACGGCACCTCCGCCACCTACCTGTCGGAGATGGCCACCAAGGAACAGCGCGGCTTCTACTCCAGCTTCCAGTACGTGACGCTGATCTCCGGCCAGCTCATCGCCTTGGCGGTGCTGATCGTGCTGCAGCAGACCCTGACCACCGAGCAGCTGGACAGCTGGGGCTGGCGCGTACCCTTCTTCATCGGCGCGGCCTGCGCCGTGGTGGCGATGTTCCTGCGTCGCGGCATGGAGGAGACCGACTCCTTCACCCAGAAGAAGGACAAGCCCAAGGAAAGCCTGCTGCGCACCCTGATGCGCCACCCCAAGGAAGTGCTGACCGTGGTCGGCCTGACCATGGGCGGGACCCTGGCCTTCTACACCTACACCACCTACATGCAGAAGTACCTGGTCAACACCGTGGGCATGAGCAAGGACGACTCGACCATGATCTCGGCCGCCACGCTGTTCCTGTTCATGCTGCTGCAGCCCATCGTCGGCGCGCTCTCGGACAAGATCGGCCGGCGCCCGATCCTGATCGCCTTCGGCGTGCTGGGCACCCTGTTCACCTACCCGATCCTCAGCACCCTGCACACCATCGAGACCTGGTGGGGCGCGTTCTTCCTGATCATGGCGGCGCTGGTGATCGTCAGCGGCTACACCTCGATCAACGCCGTGGTGAAGGCCGAGCTGTTCCCCACCGAGATCCGCGCCCTGGGCGTGGGCCTGCCCTACGCGCTGACCGTGTCCATCTTCGGCGGCACCGCCGAGTACATCGCGCTGTGGTTCAAGAGCATCGGCATGGAGAGCGGCTTCTACTGGTACGTGACCGCCTGCATCGCCTGCTCGCTGATGGTGTACCTGTTCATGAAGGACACCCGCACCCACTCGCGCATGAACGACGACTGATTCCCTTGGGCCGCCCTGGCCCTGGCTGCGGTTTGCCGTAGCCGTTTTATTCCGCAGACGGGCCCGCAAGGGCCCGTTTTCGTTTCTGTATGCCTCGCGCTCTGTATCCAGGCGCCCAGCTCCCTCCCGAGCACTGGAGAGGCATCACTCCCGCAACCGACAGGCCTCAAGCCCCGCCGAGAGGACGGCCTCCTCCTGCGGCTCGCTGAAGATCAGCTCCAGCCGCGAATCCCGCCGCCACTCACTGGGACGCCAGTGCAGCGGGGCGCCGTCCAGGGCGTTGGCCGAGACCCAGCCTTGCGCGCTGTGGATAACCAGCTTGGCGCGGCGCCAGTCCAGGCCCTGGAGCCAGGCGGCCAGGTGCTCCGGGTCGAAGCACTGGGACGGGTGCCAGCGCCAGCCGATGCTCCAACCGTCCCCCTGACCGCCGGCCTGGCATACGGGCCGGGTGGGGTCTGTCCACAGGGTTGGCAAAGACGGCGGGGCACTGGGCAGCGCGAGGTTATCCACAGCCGCGCCGGCGCGCGCCGCCAGGCCGGGCAGGCGTTCCAGCGGCAGCTGGCCCTGCTGGGTCCAGCACCGGGGCACCGCCGGCAGGGCCTGGGCGATACGCTGGCGAACGTCGGCCTCCAGGCCCTCGGCCTTGTTCAGCACCAGCAGCCCGGCACCTTCCAATGCCGCCTGCTGGCTGGCGGGCAGCGGCTCGCCCCGGGCCAGAGCCTGGGCATCCAGCACCACCAGGGTGGGCTGCAGGGCCAGCACCTCGGTCCAGGGCGCCGCAACGAGCTGCCGACGCAGCTCCGCCGGGTGGCCCAGCCCGGACGGTTCGATGAACAGCCGGTCCGGCCGCGCCTTGCGCAACAGGCGCCCGAGCCCGACCTGGAAGGGCGCGCCGTTGACGCAGCAGAGGCAGCCGCCGGCCACCTCGGCCAGGCTGATGCCGTCCTCGCCGGTTTCCAGCAGCGCGGCATCCAGGCCGACCTGGCCGAATTCGTTGATGAGCACCGCCCAGCGTTCGCCCACGGGGCGTTGGGCCAGCAGGTGGCGGATCAGGCTGGTCTTGCCGGCACCGAGAGGGCCGGCCACCAGATGGGTGGGGATGTGGGTCAGCATGGATGCCATGGTGCGGTGTCACAGTCTGTGAATAAAGGGCCGTGATAGAGTCGCGCATCTCAACGATCTTGGTCGGTGCTTCATGCGTGTGTTCCTGCTGCCCCTGCTGCTGCTCGCCTCGTCCCAGGCCCTGGCGGAAGCCTGCATTGTCCACAGCCAGAGCGACCGGCTGGACGTGAAGGTCTGCCAGGCCAACCGCAGCATTCCCTCCCAGTTGTTCCGCGACGGCTTCTGCAAGCCGGAGATGCCGGGCCAGAAGGTGGAGGTGAGCTACGCCGAGCAGTGCCCCGAAGGGGCCTTCGGCGTCTGCCGCAACAGCCAGGTCAGCAACATCGCCTACCGCCAGGACCTCTACTACTACGGCGTCGCCAGCGACGCGCGCTACCTCAAGCCGTTCTGCGAGGGCCAGGGCAAAGGCACCTGGGAAAGCCCGTCGTCATCAGCCGGTAACAGCCAGGCGGTGAAATAGCCCCGGGTACCTCGCCCATGCCGGCTCAGCCGGTAGGGCCTCGGTGATGCAGGGCCACCTTCGGGTGGCCCTTTTTTTTGACCTGTGGATAAGCATCGGCAGACCCGACACCTGCCGCCCCACCCCATCGAACACAACCACACCTGCCGCTCAGGCCAACCAATCCAGCGTCAGCAGCAGCCGCGCCTCACCCGGAAGGACGTCCGGCGACCTGTGGATAACCCCTCGCCCCTCGTTGCCCAGCCACTTCTCGCCCTTGAACAACGCCACATGGCCGGCCGCCAGGGTCTGCCCGGCGGGTACGGCCGCGGGCTCGGCGGCGGGGTCGCCCAGGCGGCTGCGGGGCATCTGGCCTTCCTGCAGCCAGTGGCTGCCGGCACCGGCGTAGGTGGTGATCAGCCGCAGGGGCACGTGGTCGACGTGGTAGCGCGGGCACATGGCGCGGTCCAGGCGCCGCAGGCGCAGGCCGATGCGCCGGGCATCCAGCAGGCAGGCGAAGGCACGCACCAGCCAGGCCACGTCGGCGAGGAAGCCGGCATGGCCGTCGATGTCGGCGAAGCGCCGGGCCAGGTTGCTCAGGTCGAGGGGCGCCTCCGGGTCCGGCAGCTCCAGGGTCAGGGACTCGCTCAAGGGTTCCCCGAGCCCCAGCAGGCAGCGGGCGTAGTCGCTGATGTGCAGGGGCAGCTGACGCTCCCAGACGGCGAGGTTGACCTCGTCCCGCAGGGCTTCGCCCAGCACCGCCGGGTTGTCGCCGATGGCCGCACGGGGCGGAGGGCGCAGGGCCAGGGCTTCCATCAGGCCGCCTCCCCGACCAGGCCGCCGAAGGGATCGGGCAGGCGCGACCAGCCTTCGACGCCCTGGGCCATCTCGGCATCGTCCAGCAGGCAGTCATCCAGCTCGGCATGCAGGCGCTCGAAGTCGATGCCCTGGCCGATGAACACCAGTTCCTGGCGGCAGTCGCCCACCTGGGGGTCCCAGTGCTTGAAGATCGCTTCCAGGCCTTCTTCGTCCTGGGGCCACTGCTCGCGCGGGACGAAGCGCCACCAGCGCCCGGCATGGCCGTAGCGCATCAGGCCGCCGGCCTGGGACCAACTGCCGGCCTCGCGCCAGGCGCTGGCCAGCCAGAAGAAGCCCTTGGAGCGCAGCAGCCGTCCGTTGCGCCATTCGCGGTTGAGGAAGGCGTGGAAGCGCTCGGGGTGGAACGGCCGCCGCGCCCGGTAGGCGCTGGAGGCGATGCCGTAGGCTTCGGTCTCCGGCTGGTGTTCGCCGCGCAGTTCCTTGAGCCAGCCCGGCGCACGGGCGGCCCGCTCGAAGTCGAAGCGGCCGGTGTTGAGCACCTTGTCCAGCGGCACGCGGCCCATGCTCATGGGCAGGATCTCCGCCTCGGTGTTGAGCCGCTGGAGGATGGCGGTCAGCTCCTCGCGCTCGGCCTGACTGATGAGGTCGATCTTGCTGATGAGGATGACGTCGGCGAACTCCACCTGGTCGATCAGCAGGTCGGTGATGGCGCGCTCGTCGTCCTCCCCCAGGGTTTCGCCACGGCTGGCCAGGCTCTCGGCCTGGTGGAAGTCGCGCAGGAAGTTCACCCCGTCGACCACTGTGACCAGGGTGTCGAGGCGGGCGACGTCGGACAGGCCGCGCCCGTCCTCGTCGAGGAAGGTGAAGGTCTCGGCCACCGGCAAGGGTTCGGAGATGCCGGTGGACTCGATCAGCAGGTAGTCGAAGCGGCCTTCACGGGCCAGCCGGCCGACCTCTTCCAGCAGGTCCTCGCGCAGGGTGCAGCAGATGCAGCCGTTGCTCATCTCCACCAGGCGCTCTTCGCCCCGGTTGAGGCTGACGTCGCGCTGGACCTCGCTGCCGTCGATGTTGATCTCGCTCATGTCGTTGACGATCACGGCGACCCGCAGGTGCTCGCGGTTCTTCAGGATCTGGTTGAGCAGGGTGCTCTTGCCGGCTCCCAGGAAGCCGGACAGCACGGTGACGGGAAGACGCTCTTGCATGGCGGAATCCTCTTCAGGGCACGGTTATGAGTTCAGGCGTCGCGCAGGTGCCGTTCGCGACGCTCTTCGCGCTCCTTGGCCTCGATGCACAGCTCGGCGGTGGGCCGCAGCAGCAGGCGGCGCAGGCCGATCGGCTCGCCGGTCTCCCGGCACCAGCCGTACTCGCCACGGGCGAGGCGGTCCAGGGCGCTGTCGATCTTGTCCAGCAGCTTCTTTTCCCGTTCCAGGCGGCGCAGTTGCCACTGGCGCTGCTCTTCGCGGGCGGCCACGTCCACCTCGTCGCTGGCGGGCTCGATCTCCCGCAGCTCGTTCATCTCGTTGTCGATGCGCGTACGCAGGTCGTCCCGCTGGGCCTCCAGCAGGCGCTGGAAGAAGGCTTGCTGGGCGTCGTCCATGTACTGCTCGTCCGGTTGGCTGAGCAGGTCGTCTTCGCTGGTGATGAGGTGCATGGCTTCGGCAAGGGTGGCTTGATTTTCAAGTGTTATAACATAACATATCGAATTCCCCGCAAGCCGAGCCCGACGATGAACGACCTCTCCCTGCCCGACGTGGCCAGCCAGACCCAGGCCACCCTCGCCCCGCTGGACCGCGTCGGCATGGCCGGCATCCGCTTGCCGTTGCAGGTGGCCGGGCAAGCCGTGCAGGCGCGGGTGGAAGCCAGCGTCAGCCTCGACACCACAGGCGTACGCGGCATCCACATGTCGCGGCTGTACCTGGCGCTGGAGGCCCTGGCCGGCGAGGAGCTGACCCTTCCCGCCCTGCAGGCGCTGCTGCAGCACTTCCTCGACAGCCACCAGGGCCTGTCCCTCTCGGCACACCTGCGGGTGGCCGGTGAGCTGCTGCTCAAGCGTCCGGCGCTGGTCAGCCCGCTGTCCGGGCACAAGGCCTATCCCTTCGAAATCGCGCTGAGCCTGGATCCACGGGGGTTTCACGTGGAACTCATGCTGGAACTGGGCTACTCCTCCACCTGCCCGTGCTCGGCGGCGCTGTCACGGCAGATGACCCAGCGTGCCTTCAGCGAACGTTTCGCCGGGCAGGTACCCACCTGGGAAGCCCTGCATGAATGGCTGGGCAGCGAAGCGGCCATGCCCGCCACGCCCCACAGCCAGCGCAGCAAGGCGCGGCTGTGGCTGCGCCCGGTGGACCCGCTGCAGGCGCCGGACTGGATCGAGCTGGTGGACCGCTGCGAAGCCGCCCTGGGCACGGCGCTGCAGACTGCCGTGAAGCGCGCCGACGAGCAGGCCTTTGCGCTGGCCAATGGCCACAACCTGATGTTCTGCGAGGACGCCGCGCGGCGCCTGGCCGAGCCCCTGCGGGCGCTGCCGGACCTGGCTGCATTCAAGGTGCGTGTGGAGCACGAGGAAAGCCTGCACGCCCACGACGCCGTGGCGGAAATCCACTGGCTCTGGACCTGAGCCCCCTTCCCCGCCCGGCCCCCTCCAACTGCCCTTCCCGCTCCCAGGCCGTGGCATTGCGCCCGGCCTGAGGCCCCCGGCTGCCCCTGTCCCCCTGGCGGGCGGATTACGGAATTGTAATCAGCGCCTCATCTCCGGGTTATCCGGCGCTTGCCACGATAGCCCCGCCGCGCGCCGCCCGCGTGAGCGTCGGCGTGTTCGATAACAACAACGACATGGCCTCCACGACCTGCCATACACGAACAGGAGCATCCGATGATCCAATCCGCCCGGGCCCCCCTGGCCCTCTTCGTCGCCCTCGCCGCCAGCACACCCCTGCAGGCCGCCGAGCAGAAGCCCGAAGGCTTCATCGAAGGCAGCAGCCTCACCGTCCTCAACCGCAACTTCTACATGAACCGGGACTTCCGCCACGGCCAGTCCAGCCCCACCGACAACGGCTACACCGAAGCCTGGGCCCACGGCGTGATCGCCACCTTCCAGTCCGGCTTCACCGAAGGCACGGTGGGGGTCGGCATCGACGCCTTCGCCATGCTCGGCCTGAAGCTGGACACCGGCGACGGCCGCTACGGCCCGGGCGGCAGCGTCAACCTGCTGCCGGTGAACAGCCGGGGCGAGGCCGAGGACCGCTACTCCAAGACCGGCGGCGCCCTGAAGGTGCGGGCCTTCGACACCGTGCTCAAGGCCGGCGACGTGTTCCCCACCACCCCGGTGGTGCACTACGGCGACGCGCGCCTGCTGCCGGAGAGCTTCCGTGGCGTGACCCTGGAAAACACCAGCCTGGAGGGCCTGAAGGTCCAGGCCGGGCGCCTGCACGCCATGAGCCAGCCCCAGGAAAGCGGCATGCGCGGCAACTTCGCCACCTTCTACGCCGGCCGCGTGGACGCCCCCTGGGTGGCCTACCTGGGCGGTGACTACCAGGTGAACGAGTACCTGGGCCTGAGCCTCTACAGCAGCCGCCTCAAGGACGCCTGGAACCAGCATTACGCCGGCCTCCAGCTGGAGTACCCGCTGGGCGAGGACCTGGCCCTGATCGGCGGCCTCAACCTGTACAAGGCCACCGACGAAGGGCGCCGCCTGCTGGGCACGTTCGACAACACCATCTACAGCGGCAAGGTCGGCGTGCGCTACGGCGCCCACACCCTGGCGCTGTCGCACCAGCGCAACACCGGTGACGACGACTTCGACTACCTGCGCCAGTCCGACTCGATCTTCCTCGACAACTCCATCCAGTACAGCGACTTCAACTCGCCGAAGGAGCGCTCCTGGATGCTCCGCTACGACCTGGACATGGCCGCCTACGGCGTGCCGGGCCTGAGCTTCATGACCCGCTACGCCCGCGGCACCGACGCGGACTACTCCCACGCCAACAGCACCTACATGCGCCGCGACGGCAACGGCGACCCGCTGGTGGACCAGAAGCGCTGGGAGCGCGATATCGAGGCCCGCTACGTGGTGCAGAGCGGCTCGCTGAAGGACCTGTCCCTGCGCCTGCGCCAGGCCACCACCCGCGCCACCGACTTCGAGTCGGACCTGGACGAGGTGCGCCTGATCGTCGAGTACCCGCTGAACGTGCTCTGACGGGGCGTCCGGGCCGCCCCACGGGGGTCGGCCCGGATATCAAAGATGTAATCCGCGCCTCACCGTCCTGTTAGCTTCCGCTCCTTAGCATGGGCCTCGTGGTTCGACGCCAATCCCGAAAGATGAACGAGGTTACCCCCATGAAAGCCAGTCTTCTCCTGATCGCCCTGCTTGGCCTGAACGCCACCGCCGCCCTCGCCGAAGACGGCTCGGAACGCGCCCAGCAGATGGTCCAGGCCGCCCGCGACGCCCAGCTCGCCCGCCCGGCCGACGACAGCCAGACGCTCACCGCCCAGCGCGACGCCGACAAGGCCGAAGCCAGGGGCGCCGAACGCGCCAACAACTGATTTCCCCAGGCAATACGTTCACCTCCAGTTTCCGCTCCTTTGGATGAGGTGGACCCTGAGGCGCCCCGGATGGGCGCCTTTTTTTGTGGCCGTCCGGTCGCAAATCCTCTCCCCCTCTCTCCAGCGACCGATTGCCGCGCCACGGTCCGCCGTGCGCCAGGTCCGCTTCTTGTCCCGGCAAACCCGCTACAGTCTCGCCACCCCAACAGGGAGGGAGACTGATGACCGAGAACTGGGATTTCTATTTCGCCCGGGTGGATGACCGCCCGGCATCGCTGTTTGTCGACCTGGGTGCCGTGGAAGAGGCGCCGATCGAGCGCCTGCCGGCCATGGCCTATGTGCGCGTGGAGATGAACGCGCCACGGGGCGACGGCCTGTCGAGCAACGAGGAGTACGACGCGCTGATCGCCCTGGAGGACGCCGTGTTGCCGAAGCTGGAAGGTGCCGATCACGCCTACGTCGGGCGCTGCACCACCAACGGCTGCCGCGATTTCTTCTTCTACACCGCCCATCCGCAAGGCTGGGAAGCCCGCGTGGCCGAGGCGTTCCGGGGCTTCCCGGACTACCGCTTCGAGGCCGGCAGCAACCCCGACCCGGGCTGGTCGACCTACCTGGAGTACCTGTACCCCAGCGCCATCGACCACCAGTGCATCCAGAACCGCCGGGTCTGCCAGACCCTGGAACAGAACGGCGACCGCCTCGACACCCCGCGTGACATCGACCACTGGGCCGAATTCGCCGAGGCCGGCGACGCCCAGGCCTTCGCCAACCGCGCCCAGGCCCTGGGCTTCTCGCTGCGGGTGCCGATCGAGGCCAACGAGGACGGGCAGTACAGCGTGCACCTGTGGCGCAAGGACCTGCCCTCCTTCGCCGAGATCGACAGCGTCACCCTGCCGCTGTTCCACCTGGCCGAGGACCACGGCGGCCGCTACGACGGCTGGGAAACCCAGCTGGTCAGCGCCGACTGACGCCACCGGCGCCACCCGCGAACACGGGTGGCGCCGCCCGGGTCAGCCGCGCTCGTCGGCTTCGTCCTCTTCCTCGTCGCGCTGGTGCGCACGCAGGTAGAGCGCCGGCAGCACCAGCAGCGTCAGCGCCGTGGACGAGAGAATGCCGCCGATCACCACGGTGGCCAGCGGCCGCTGAACCTCCGCCCCGGTGCCGGTGGCCAGCGCCATGGGCACGAAACCGAGGGAGGCCACCAGGGCCGTCATCAGCACCGGCCGCAGCCGGGTCAGCGCCCCTTCGTTCACCGCATCCACCAGCGAACGCCCCTCCTCCCGCAGGTTGCGGATGAACGCCAGCATCACCAGGCCATTGAGCACCGCCACCCCGGACAGGGCGATGAAGCCGACCCCGGCGGAGATCGACAGGGGGATGTCCCGCAGCCACAGCGCCAGCACCCCGCCGGTGAGGGCAAAGGGGATGCCGGTGAACACCAGCAGGCCGTCCTTGACGTTGTTGAACATCATGAACAGCAGGGTGAAGACCAGCAGCAGCGCCACCGGCACCACCACCTGCAGGCGCCGCGCGGCCGATTGCAGCTGCTCGAACTGGCCGCCCCAGGTGGTCCAGTAGCCGGCCGGCACCTGCACTTCGGCCTGGATGCGCGCCTCGGCCTCGGCCACGAAGGAGCCGATGTCGCGGCCGCGCACGTTGGCGCTCACCACCACCAGGCGCTTGCCGTTCTCGCGGCTGACCTGGTTCGGCCCCAGCTCCAGGTCGAGGGTGGCCACGTCCCCCAGGGGGATGAAGGCGATGCCGTCCGCCGCGCCGCCGGGCAGCGGCAGCAGCAGGCGCGACAGGCCCTGCGGGTCGGTGCGCAGCCCCTCGTCGAGGCGCACCACCAGGTCGAAGCGGCGGTCACCCTCGAACAGGGTGCCGGCCTGGCGACCACCGACGGCCATGGCCAGGGTGTCCTGCACGTCGCCGACGTTGAGGCCGTAGCGCGCCGCCTTGTCGCGGTCGATGTTGACGGTGAGCACCGGCAGCCCGGAGGTTTGCTCCACCTTCACCTCGGAGGCGCCGGGTACCTGCTGCAGGGTCGTGGCGATGCGCTGGGCGGTGCTGCCGAGCACGTCCATGTCGTCCCCGAAGACCTTCACCGCCACGTCGCTGCGCACCCCGGAGATCAGCTCGTTGAAGCGCAGCTGGATCGGCTGCGACAGCTCGTAGTTGCTCCCCGGCACGCCGGCCGCCACCTGCTGGATCTCGGCCACCAGCGCCTCGCGGCTCTTGCCCGGGTCCGGCCATTGCTCGCGCGGGCGCAGCATCACGTAGGCGTCGGAGATGTTCGGCGGCATCGGGTCGGAGGCGATCTCGGCGGTGCCGGTGCGGGCGAACACCCGCAGCACCTCCGGCACCTGCGCCACCAGGGCGCGTTCCAGGCGCTGCTGCATGTCCAACGACTGGCCGAGGCCGGTGCCGGGCACGCGCAGGGCCTGCAGGGCGAAATCACCCTCGCTGAGGCTGGGGACGAACTCGCTGCCCATGCGGCTGGCCAGCACACCGGCACCGAGCACGCTGGCGGCCGCCAGGGCGAAGGCCAGGTTGCGCCGGCGCATCACCCAGGCCAGCACCGGGGCGTAGCCGCGCCGGGCGGCACGCATCACGGCGTTCTCTTCCTCGCGCACGCGGCCGGTGATGAACAGGGCGATGGCCGCCGGGACGAAGGTGACCGAGAGGATCATCGCGCCGAACAGGGCGATCACCACGGTAAAGGCCATGGGGTGGAACATTTTCCCCTCGACCCCGGTGAGGGCGAAGATCGGCAGGTACACCACCATGATGATCAGCTGGCCGAACACCAGGGCCCGGCGCGCCTCGCGGGAGGCGGCGAACACCTCATGCAGGCGCTCGCTGCGGGTCAGCAGGCGACCGTGGCGCTGCTGGGCGTGGGCCAGGCGGCGGATGGCGTTCTCCACGATCACCACCGCGCCGTCGACGATGATGCCGAAGTCCAGCGCGCCCAGGCTCATCAGGTTGGCGCTGACCTTGTTGGCGAACATGCCGGTGAAGGTGAAGAGCATCGACAGCGGGATCACCAGGGCGGTGATCAGCGCCGCGCGGATGTTGCCGAGGAACAGGAAGAGCACGGCCACCACCAGGATGGCGCCCTCGATCAGGTTCTTCTTCACCGTGGCGATGGCCTTGTCCACCAGGTGGGTGCGGTCGTACACCGGCACCGCCACCACGCCGGCGGGCAGGCTGCGGTTGATGCTCTCCAGGCGCTCGGCCACCGCCTGGGAGACGCTGCGGCTGTTCTCGCCGATGAGCATGAACACGGTGCCGAGTACCACCTCGCGGCCGTTCTCGGTAGCGGCGCCGCTGCGCAGCTCCTCGCCGATGGCCACCCGCGCCACGTCGCGCACGCGGATGGGCGTGCCCTCGCGCTGGGTGACGACGATGGCGGCGATGTCCTCGATGCCCTCCAGCTGGCCGGGGGCACGGATGGTCAGCTGTTCGCCGTTGCGCTCGATGAAGCCGGCACCGACGTTGGCGTTGTTGCGCTCCAGGGCGGTGACCAGGTCCGCCAGGGTGATGCGGTAGGCGGCCAGGCGCGCCGGGTCGGGCGCGACCTGGAACAGCTTGGCGTGGCCGCCGATGGTGTTGATCTCGGCGACGCCGGGCACGGTGCGCAGCTGCGGCTTGATGATCCAGTCCTGGATCACCCGCAGGTCGGTGGCGCTGTAGGGCGTGCCGTCGGCCTTGAGGGCGCCCTCCTCGGCTTCCACCGTCCACAGGAAGATCTCGCCGAGGCCGGTGGAGATCGGCCCCATGACCGCCTCGGCGCCTTCGGGCAATTGCTCGCGGGCCGTCTGCAGGCGCTCGTTGACCAGCTGCCGGGCGAAGTACAGGTCGGTGCCGTCCTCGAAGGTGACGGTGACCTGGGACAGCCCGGAGCGGGACAGCGAGCGGGTCTGCTTCAGGTGCGGCAGGCCGGCCATGGCGGTCTCGATGGGGAAGGTGATGCGCTGCTCGGTCTCCAGGGGCGAAGAGCCGGGCGCGGCGGTGTTGATCTGCACCTGGACGTTGGTGATGTCGGGGACGGCGTCGATGGGCAGCTTCTGGTAGCTGGCGATGCCCAGGCCGGCCATCGCCAGCACGGCGAGCATCACCAGCAGGCGCTGCTCGATGGCGAAGCGGAGAATGCGTTCGAACATGGTGGCTACTCGTCAGTGGGCGTGGTCGGCGCTGGCCTTGCCCAGCTCGGACTTGAGGGTGAAGCTGCCGGCGGCGGCCAGCTCGACCCCCGCCTCCAGCCCGTCGCCCACCTCCACGAAGCCCTGGTCGCGGGCCCCCAGGGTCACCGGGCGGGTGGCGAAGCCGGTGTCGGTGCGGACGAACACCACGCTGCGGTCCTCCACCGTCTGCACGGCGGACTCGGGCACGGCGACGGGCACTTCGCGGGTGTCGGTGGCCAGCTGCACGCTGACGAACAGCCCCGGGCGCCAGGCCAGTTCCGGGTTCTCCAGGGTGGCGCGGGCGGTGGCGGTGCGGCTCTGCTCACCCAGCAGGCTGCCGACGTAGGCCACCGAGCCGGCCACTTCGGCCCCCAGGTCGCGGGCGCTGACGGTGACCGGGCGGCCCACGCGGACCCGCGCCAGGTCACGGGGCGAGACGCTGAAGGTGGCCCAGACGCGGGACAGGTCGGAGAGGGTGAAGGCGGCGCTGCTCTCGTTCACCACCTCGCCGGGCACCAGGTGCTTCTCCACCACCATGCCGGCGAAGGGCGCGCGCAGCTCGTAGCGGTTGCCGCCGCCCTGGGCGAGGCTGCCGCTGAGGGCGCTGACCTTCTGCCGGGCGTTGCCCAGGGCGATCTCGGCCTCGTCCAGGGCCTGGCGCGCCAGCAGGTAGTCCTGCTCGGCGGAGATGCCTTCCTGCCACAGCTGGCGCTCGCGCTCGAAGGTGGTGCGGGCCAGGCGCACGCGGCGTTCGGCGGCGGCCAGTTCGCTGCGCTGCTCGGACACCTGGGGGCTGGCGATCACCGCCAGCAGGTCGCCCTTCTGCACCGCCTGGCCGAGGCCGACGCTGACCTGCTCGACCACGCCGGCGGCACGGGGGAACAGGTGGGCGGTGCGGTCCTCGTCCAGGCGGATCTCGCCGGGCAGCGCCAGGCGCTGGCTGAGGGCGCGGGGGGCGGCCTTCACCAGCTCGATGCCGGCGGCCTGGATCTGCGCGGGGCTGAGGGCGATGGCGCCCTCTTCCTCATCGTGGTCGCCGCCCTCCTCGTCGGCATGGGCCGAGGGCGGTGGGTCGTCGGTGGCCTGGGGCGATGGGCTGCCGATGGCCGGCAGCAGGGTGGCGCCCGCGCCCAGGCCGAGGGCGAGCAGCAGGCCGAGGGCGAGGCCTCGTTTCATGTCCATGGGGTGTCCTCTCGAAGGGAAACGATGATGTGCAAGGCGCGGTAGAGGTCGTGGCGGCACCAGTGGCCGTCGGGCTCGCTGGGCACGCCGGGGGCGTAGCCGCAGCCCGCCACCAGCACCAGCAGGCCGAGCCAGGGGTGGCGACGGGGCATGCTTCAGGCCGGGCCGTCGAGGCCCGACAGGTCGCCGTAGAGGCGCTCCAGGCTGGCCCAGGCCTCGGTGGCCTCGGCCATGGCCTGCAGGTAGCGGTTGCGCGCGTCGATCAAGGTTCGCTGGGCGTCGAGCACGTCGAGGAAGGCCAGCTTGCCCATGCGGAAGCCGCGGGTGGCGCTGTCCACCGCCTGCTGGGCAGCCGGCAGGATGCTGCGGTCGTGGGCGTCGATGGCGGCCTGGGCACGGCGCCATTGCTCCAGGGCCATGGCCACGTCGCCGCGCAGGCGCAGTTCGGTGGCGTTGCGCAGGTCGCGGGCCTGGTCGGCACGGCGGCTGGCGGAAAGCACGTTGCCCTGGTTGCGGTCGAACAGCGGCAGCGGCAACGACACCCCCACCAGGTTCACCCGCTGGCGGTCCTCGGCGCTGTACTGGCTGCCGATGCTGACGGTGACGTCGGGGTAGCGCCGGGCCTTCTCCAGGTCCAGGCCGGCCTCTTCCCGCGCCACGTCGGCCAGCGCCAGGCGCAGGTCGGCGGTGTCACCCAGGCGGGCCAGCAGGCGGGCTTCGGCCGGGGGGGACGGCAATGGGCCGAGGCGCCCGGCGACCCGCTCGAAGCCGGGCCGGGGCTCGCCCATGAGCGTGGCGAGGCGCTGGTAGGCCTGGCGCTGCTCGGTGCGGGCACGGTCGCGCTCCAGGGTCAGCTCGTCCTGCTGGACCTGGGCCCGCAGTGCTTCCATGGGGGCGGCCTTGCCGGCGCGGATGCGCGCCTGGGCCACCGTCAGGCCGCGTTCGGCCAGGGCCAGGGAGGCGTCGGCCAGCTCGTTGCGCGCCTGGGCGCGCAGGGCCGCCTGGAAGGCCAGCAGGGTGTCGGCGCGCAAGGCATTGCGGCGCTGCTCCAGGGTCAGCTCGGCCAGGGCCTGGCCGCGCTCGGCGTAGGTGACACGGGCACCGCGCTTGCCGCCCAGTTCGAGGGGCTGGGCCAGGCTGACGCTGGTGGTGCGGGTGGCGCTGCGGGTGTCCTCCATCTCCCAGGAGAGTTCCGGGTTGGGCAGCAGCGCGGCCTGGCGGCGTTCGCCGGCGGCGATGCCCGGTCCCTGGCTGGCGGCCGCCAGTTCGGGGTTGCCCTGGTAGGCGGTGGCGAGGGCGGTGGCGAAGTCCAGCTCGGCGGCCGTGGCGAAGGGCGGCAACGCCAGGCACAGGGCCAGGACGGCCAGGCTCGGGCGCAGGCGCTTGGGGGGCTTGGGTCGGTACACGGTGGAAGTCCTCTGCGTCTCGGAAGCGATCAACGCCTGGCAACTTCCAGGGGTTGATCCGATAACGCCGGGGACTCTAGGGCGGGGCACTTATCCCCAGGGTGACGCACGGATTACAAATATGTAATGCCCGTTCCGGGGGCACTTATCTGGTTTAGCATCGCGCCGCGCCGAACAACTTCCGGACAACTTCCGTAGCAACTTGAAACAACTACCGGTGTTATCCACAGGCCTTACGCCGCGCTGAAAGCCTCGTGGCAGGCGGCACTGACGGGTCTGATGGCTTGACCTTGAAGTGACTACAGGGTTTAGCCTGCGCAACTTTCCGGTCGTTTTTCTTAATTGACTTATTTATCGCTGCCCTCTTGTTCGAACAATGAGCCGGGCACTTTTCCTTCTATATGCAGGATGAATTCCCATGCGGATCCTTATTGTCGAGGATGAGCCCAAGACAGCCGATTACCTCTACCAGGGCCTGAGCGAAAGCGGTTATGTGGTGGACGCTGCCCATACCGGCGTCGACGGCCTGCACCTGGCCCGCCAGCACCAGTACGACCTGGTCATCCTCGATGTGAACCTGCCGCAGATCGACGGCTTCGGCGTGCTCGGCCAGTTGCGCCAGGACACCGCCACGCGGGTGCTGATGCTCTCGGCCCGGGGCCGCCTGGCGGACAAGGTGAAAGGCCTGGACCTGGGTGCCGACGACTACCTGGTGAAGCCCTTCGAGTTTCCCGAGCTGCTGGCACGGGTGCGCAGCCTGCTGCGGCGCGCCGAGCAGATCGCCGTGCCGGAGGTGCTGCGGGTGGCCGACCTGGAGCTGGACCCGGGGCGCCACCGGGCCTTCCGTGGCAGCCAGCGCATCGACCTGACCACCAAGGAATTCGCCCTGCTGCACCTGCTGATGCGCCGCGCCGGCGAGGTGCTGTCGCGCACCCAGATCATCTCGCTGGTGTGGGACATGAACTTCGACTGCGACACCAACGTGGTGGAGGTCTCCATCCGCCGCTTGCGGGCGAAGATCGACGACCCGTTCGAGAACAAACTTATCCACACCCTGCGCGGCGTCGGCTACGTGCTGGAAGACCGCGGATGAAGCCGGCCAGCCTGTCCGTCCGCTTGGGGCTGGCGGTCGGCGCGATGGGCGCCGTGCTGGTGGTGGTGCTGGCCCTGCTGGCCGCCTATGGGCTGGACGGGGCGCTGGATGCCCGCGCCCGCGAGGCCCTGGAGAGCAAGCTGAAACAGATCGAGCACAGCCTGGCGCTGGACCTGGGCAACAGCCTGCGGCCCCACGTGGTGGGCGACCAGATCAAGGGCCACGACGACCTCAGCCTGGCGCTGTTCGATGCCCGCACCGGCGGGCCGGTGCGCCTGGAGCTGGGGCGCCTGCCGCTGTCGGAACGCCTGCGGGACCTGCCGGCGGGCCCGGAGGTGCGCTACCGCACCCTGTACCTGGAAGACGGCAGCGAGGTGCTGGCGGCCTACCGCGAGCTGGTGCTGCCCGACGGCCAGCAGGTGCGCCTGTTCCTCAACCTGGACCGGCGCAGCGACCGCGCCCTGCTGGCGGCCTACCTGCGCTCGGCGCTGGCGACGCTGCCGCTGGTGCTGTTGCTGATCGGCTGCGGCGCCTGGCTGGTGGTGCAGCGCGGCCTGGCGCCACTGGCACGCTTCCGCCGGGTGGCGGCGAAGGTCTCTACCGAGGACCTCTCCCACCGCCTGCCCGTGGCGTCGCTGCCCCGGGAGCTGGGGGAGCTGGCGCAATCCATCAACCTGATGCTGCACCGCCTGGACGGCGGCGTGCAGCAGCTGGCGCAGTTCTCCGACGACCTGGCCCACGAGCTGCGTTCGCCCATCAGCAACCTGATGGGGCAGGCCCAGGTGACCCTCTCCCGCGAGCGCCCGCCGGAGGTCTACAAGGCGGTGCTGGAGTGCTGCACCGAGGAGCTGGAGCGCCTGGCGCGGATCGTCACCGACATGCTCTTCCTGGCCCAGGTCAGCCACCCGGCGGCGCTGGTGCCCATGACCCCGCTGGATCTCGGCGCCGAGGCGCGCCGGGTGGCCGACCTGTTCACCCTGCCCGCCGACGACAAGCAGCAGGTGCTGGTGGTGGAGGGCGAAGGCCAGGTGCTGGGGGATCGGCTGATGGTGCAGCGGGCACTGTCCAACCTGCTGTCCAACGCCATCCGCCACAGCCCGCCGCGCAGTTGCATCCACCTGGAGGCCCGCCGGGAAGGCGACAGCCTGGTGATGGCGGTGCGCAACCCGGGCCCGGGCATTCCCGCGCAGCACCTGCCCCACCTGTTCGAGCGCTTCTACCGGGTCGACCCCGGCCGCGCCCGGGCGGACGGTGGCACCGGCCTGGGCCTGGCCATCGTGCGTTCGATCATGAGCCTGCACCGGGGCTCGGTGGAGGTAAGCAGCGAACCGGCCGGCCCTACGGAGTTCCGCCTGCGCTTCCCGGCGGCTGGCTAAGAACGACGCCCTCACCGGGTTGCCGCCTCGATCAACAACCAAGGCCCTGGCGGGTCGCTAGAATGGCGACCCATTTTCCAGGCCAACACGGACGTTCCATGCATCGGCACACCATCGCGCCGCGCCACGACTGGTGCGAGCAAGCCTCGACGCTCGGCTTCCACTTCCACTCCATCGGCGGCGAACCCTACTGGGATGAAAGCGTCTGCTACCGCTTCAGCCTGCGGCAGATCGAGGACGACATCGAGGCACCCAGCGCCGAGCTGGAGGCCATGTGCCTGGCCCTGGTGGAAGACGCGGTGGAGAGCGAAGCCCTGCTGCGGCGCATGGCGGTGCCCGAGGCGCACTGGACGCTGATCCGCGACAGCTGGCGTACACGCGAGCCGGCGCTGTACGGGCGCATGGACCTGACCTACGACGGCCAGGGCCCGGCGCGTTTCTACGAGTACAACGCCGACACCCCGACCGGCCTCTACGAGGCGGCCTTCTTCCAGTGGGTCTGGCTGGAGCAGTGCCGCGAGCGGGGCGTGCTGCCGGAGCGGGCCGACCAGTACAACCTCATCCAGGATGCGCTGGTCGAGCGCCTGCAGCGCATCGGCCTGGCGGGTGACCCCTTCCACCTGGCCTGCTGCCGCGACCACATCGAGGACGAGGGCACCGTCACCTACCTGGCCGACTGTGCCAACCAGGCCGGCCTGCAGCCCCATCTGCTGCACATCGACGACATCGGCCACGTGCCCGAAAAGGGCTTCGTCGACCTGCACGACCAGCCGATCCTCCAGCTGTTCAAGCTCTACCCCTGGGAGTGGCTGCTGGAAGAGGACTTCGCCCACCATCTGGCCCGGAGCCGGACGCGCTTCATCGAGCCCGCCTGGAAGACCCTGCTGTCGAACAAGGCGATCTTGCCGCTGCTCTGGCAGCGCCATCGTGGCCACCCCAACCTGATCCCGGCCTGCTTCGCCGATGAGCCGGATGCGGCCCTGCTGGGCCCGCGCTGGGTGCGCAAGCCGTTCTTCTCCCGCGAGGGGGCGAACATCCAGGTGGAAAGCGAGGGCGGTGTGGAGCTGGCGACGCCCGGCCCCTACGAGCAGGGGCCGGCGATTTTGCAGAGCTGGTGCCCGCCGCCCTGCATGGGCGGGGAGCACCCCATCATCGGCAGCTGGCTGGTCGGTGGCCGGCCCGTGGGCATGGGCATTCGCGAAGACCGCAGCGCCATCACCCAGGACAGCTCACGCTTCGTTCCGCACTACATCCTCGATTGAGCGCCCACGCAGCAGGGCCTCGGCCCGCCTCGGTGCCAGGTGCTGCAGGCAGAAGGCGGCCAGGGCGCTGGCCAGCCAGGCAACTGCCAGGACCCATACGGCGAGGAACACGCCGCCGAGCGATCCGATGACGAGCAGGATGATCAACAGGAGGATGCCGACCACCAGACCCGCCAGCTTCCAGGCATCCGGGCTCCAGAAGCCGCGCAGGTAGGCACCCAACGGGCTGGTCTGGTAGGGCGGCAGTGCACGCAGCTGCTGTTCGTCGAGCAGCAGCAGAGACTCCGCCAGCGAGAGGTCGAAAGTGGCGGCTTCGTCAGGGGCCTGTCGGGTACGCGCCCGCTCGGCCAGTGTGGTCAGGTCGACCATCTCCCCGCTGTTCAGGTGCCACAGCCAGCGTTGCCGCGGGCTGATCAGGTAGGTCTCCACATAGCTGCCCCACCCCAGGTTGTAGAGCAGGAAACCCAGCCAGAGGGCCATCCAGACCAGCAGTGTCAGTTCGTAATTACCCACAGGCCAGGGCCACAGGTCGAAGGCCAGTTGTGCGGAGAACATCAGTCCCACCACCAGTGGCACCAGGCAGCACAGCATCAGGGTCAGGCCATGGGTGGCGCCAACCAGCAGGACGCCGCCGCTGGCCGGGTCGATGCGCACGACGCGCGGGAACGACACCTCGGACAGGGCCTGTTCATCTACCCCGCGATCATCTTTTGCCATCGGTACGCACCATCAGCAGTTGCCAGTTCTCGTCACGCCAGAGCGCCCGCTCATCGCGAGGCTGCTGGTCGGCCGGTAGCAACACCACGGCAAAGGGCGCCCGAGACAGGGCCAGTTCGCCCAGTTGCAGGGCAGGCGTCTTGCCTTCCAGCTGCAGGTCGACCCCGACCAGCGCGCTGACGCCCTGGGGCTTGGGCTGGGTCGCCCACCAGCTCTGCCAGGCATGCAGGCCCGCCAGGTTCGACCCGGCCAGCTTGATCCGGCCATCGGCATGCAACGCCACGAGCCCGGAGGGCCAGGCCTCGGCTGCCCCCCACGGGCCGTCCGGCCTGGCCGGCAGGGGCTGCTGGCGGAGGCTCGCCCAGAGCCCGGCCAGCAGATCCAGCTCACGCAGGTCGGCGCCCGCCAGGGCCCTGATCAACGGCGTCTCGGTGCGCAAGTCAGCGTCATCGGTGGGGGCGCCCTGGCGAACGAGGCTCCTGGATTGCAGGCGCAGCGCCCTGCCCTTTTCCCAGCGACGGTCATGGGTCCAGAAGATCGAGACCATCGTCCACACCGCTCCCGAATCGGTCATCTGCACACCGCTGCAGTGCGTCAGGGCCTGCAGCGGGGCGGTGGGGCTTACCAGCACGGGCGCCCGGCAGCTCGGGGCGAGGCCGAGCGATGCGAGGCTTTTCCATTCACGGCTGTTCGGCAGGCGCACCTGCAGGCTGTCGGGCTTTTCGGCGATGAGCTGGCGCAGTTCCTTGAGCCGTGCATCGGCCTCGCCAACGCTGCTGTCCAGGCCTGCGGCCTGGACGATCGAGCTGGCGAAAAGGCAACCGAGCACCAGGCCAATCCGTATCCACATGATCGGCTACCCGCTGGCCATGGCCAGGCTGCTGCGAGCGGTCGCGCCGAACCCGCCGCGACTGGCAGCGCCCTGGAGGCGCGTCGGCAACTGCCCGCTCTGGAACTGCTGGGCGTAGCCGGATGCCTGCAGCTGGCTGCGGTGCAGGCTGGCCTGGCGAGCACGCTGGTCGCCCAGGTACTGGCCCTGGCCGGTGAACAGGTGCAGGTTGCGAGCACCGCCGCCGCTGTAGCTGCCGAAGTGGCCGCCGCCATAGGTGCTGCTGCCATAGAGCGCGTCTTCGCTCATGCCGAAGACCGGCTGCAGTTCATCGAGGCCGATCTCGCTCCAATCGTCCGGTTCGCCACTGCGCAGGCGTCTGATCAAGGCATCGCTGACCAGGAACGCCACCGGCTGGGGGCGGGCCAGGCCGTCGTCGCCCTGTGTGCAGCTCTGCACGGCGTCAGCCGCGCACCACTCACCGGCCTTGCAGTTGCCACTGATACGGATGAAGTCGCGCTCACAGGCCATGAAGCTGGTGTAGACCGGGGCCATCAGGGCGGTGCGCCGGAACGCTTCGTCGCGCAGCCGCAGGCATTGCTCGGCGGTCAGGGTGGTGCCCTGCTCGCACACCGCCAGGCTGTCGAAGACCTGCACGTCGTGGTACATCGGGTCCCAGGCCAGCAGGACGAGGGGGGTGGCGCCCATGAGGCTGAGGGTCAGCAAGCCGGCGCGCTTCTGCCGGCGAGCGGTGTCAGGCAGTGGCTGGGAGGGGGCGGCAGCAGGTGCCGAGGGCGCTTCGGCGGAGGGCATAAACAGTCCATGTTCAAGATCGAGGGGCGGATTAGAAGATGACGCTCCCCTCGGGTCAACCGCCATTGAACGGGATGTGATCCAGTCCCGGCGGCTGTGCACGGCCCACGGCGCCCGTGGCTGGAGGCCTGCCACGGGCGCCGTGCGGGCGGCCCGTCACTCCACGGTGACGGACTTGGCCAGGTTGCGCGGCTGGTCGACGTCGGTGCCCTTGAGCACGGCGACGTAGTAGGACAGCAGCTGCAGCGGCAGGGTGTAGAGGATCGGCGCGAGGATGTCGACGGTGTGCGGCATGGCCACTACGTGGGTGCCGGGGCCGTTGTCGATGCCGGCCTGGCGGTCGGCGAAGACGATCAGTTCGCCGCCCCGGGCGCGGACTTCCTGCAGGTTGGACTTGAGCTTCTCCACCAGCTCGTTGTTCGGCGCCACGGTGACCACCGGCATGTCGGCGTCCACCAGGGCCAGGGGGCCGTGCTTGAGCTCGCCGGCCGGGTAGGCCTCGGCGTGGATGTAGGAGATCTCCTTGAGCTTGAGCGCGCCTTCCATGGCCACCGGGTATTGGGCGCCACGGCCGAGGAACAGGGTGTGGTGCTTCTCGGCGAACAGCTCGGCGACCTTCTCCACGGTCTTGTCCATGGCCAGGGCTTCGCCCAGGTGGGTGGGCAGGCGGCGCAGGGCTTCCACCAGTTCGGCTTCGCGGGCCTTGTCGAGGTTGCCGCGCACCTGGCCGAGGCTGAGGGTGAGCAGCAGCAGGGCCACCAGCTGGGTGGTGAAGGCCTTGGTGGAGGCGACGCCGATCTCGGGGCCGGCCAGGGTCAGCAGGGTGAGGTCGGACTCGCGCACCAGGGAGCTGGTGCCGACGTTGCAGATGGCCAGGCTCGCCAGGTAGCCGCCGGCGCGGGCGTTGCGCAGGGCGGCCAGGGTGTCGGCGGTCTCGCCGGACTGGGAGATGGTGACGAACAGGGTGTCGGGCTGGACCACCACCTTGCGGTAGCGGAACTCGCTGGCCACTTCCACCTGGCAGGGGACGCCGGCCAGCTCTTCCAGCCAGTAACGGGCGACCATGCCAGCGTGGTAGCTGGTGCCACAGGCGACGATCTGCACGTTGCGCACCTTGGCGAACAGCTCGGCGGCACGGGGGCCGAAGGCGTTGACCAGTACGTGGTCGGCGCCCAGGCGGCCTTCGAGGGTGCGCTGGACGACCTTGGGCTGCTCGTGGATCTCCTTGAGCATGAAGTGGCGGTACTCGCCCTTGTCGGCGGCCTCGGCGCCTTCGTGGTACTGCACCTGCTCACGCTGCACGGGCAGGCCGGCGCTGTCCCAGATGCGCACCTGGTCGCGGTGGATCTCGGCGATGTCGCCCTCTTCCAGGTACATGAAGCGGTCGGTGACCTGGCGCAGGGCCAACTGGTCGGAGGCGAGGAAGTTCTCCCCCAGGCCCAGGCCGATCACCAGCGGGCTGCCGCTGCGGGCGGCCACCAGGCGGTCGGGCTGGCTGCGGCTGATCACGGCCAGGCCGTAGGCGCCGTGGAGTTCGCGTACCACCACCTTGAGCGCTTCGGTGAGGTCGCCGAGGTTGGACAGGTGGTGGTCGAGCAGGTGGACGATGACTTCGGTGTCGGTGTCGGAGGTGAAGACGTAGCCCAGGCCCTTGAGGTGCTCGCGCAGGGGTTCGTGGTTTTCGATGATGCCGTTGTGCACCAGGGCGAGGTCGCCGGAGAAGTGCGGGTGGGCGTTGTGCTCGGTGGGCGCGCCGTGGGTGGCCCAGCGGGTGTGGGCGATGCCCAGGCGGCCGGCCAGGGGCTCGGCGGCCAGGGCCTGTTCCAGCTCGCTGACCTTGCCGACGCGACGACGGCGCTGCAGGCCGCCCTGGTTGTCCAGCACGGCGACGCCGGCGCTGTCGTAGCCACGGTATTCGAGGCGCTTGAGGCCTTCGACGAGGATGGCGGTGATGTTCCGTTCAGCCACTGCGCCAACGATGCCACACATGGGTTGTCTCCTCAGTTATCCACAGGCGCGCAGACCAGCGTGATGCCGCGCGCTTCTATCTTTTGGCGAGCGTCCTGGGGCAGGCGCTCGTCGGTGATCAGGGTATGGATGCTGCTCCAGGGCAGCTCCAGGTTGGGGATGCGCCGCCCGACCTTGTCGGCCTCGGCCATGACGATCACCTCGCGGGCGACCTCGGCCATGACCCGGGACAGGCCCAGCAGCTCATTGAAGGTGGTGGTGCCACGGGCCAGGTCGATGCCGTCGGCGCCGATGAACAGCTGGTCGAAGTCGTAGGAGCGCAGCACCTGCTCGGCGACCTGGCCCTGGAAGGACTCGGAGTGCGGGTCCCAGGTGCCGCCGGTCATCAGCAGCACCGGCTCGTGCTCCAGTTCGCGCAGGGCGGTGGCGACATTCAGCGAGTTGGTCATCACCACCAGGCCGGGGCGGTGGCCGAGTTCGGGGATTAGGGCGGCGGTGGTGCTGCCGCTGTCGACGATGATCCGCGCGTGCTCACGGATGCGCTCGGCGGCGGCGCGGGCGATGGCCTGCTTGTAGCGGGACACCGGCTGGCTGGTTTCGCTGATGAACTCCTGGGGCACGGGCACGGCGCCGCCGTAGCGACGCAGCAGCAGGCCGTTGGCCTCCAGGGCGGCGAGGTCCTTGCGGATGGTCACTTCCGAGGTGGCGAAGGCCTTGGCCAGGGCGTCGACGCTGACCTCGCCCTGCTCGGCGAGCAGGGCGAGGATGGCATGGCGACGCTGGGGCGTATTGCGCTTCGACATCTCGTAAGTTTCGATTCGAAAGAAAAAGTGGGCGAATCAAAACTCAACGAAGCTTTTGCGTCAACCCCGGAAACGACAGAAGGCGACCTCGGTCGCCTTCTGTCGGGCCTGCGGTTTATCCACAGGCGGGGTTATCCACAACTCACTTCTTCTTCACGGGTCGCTTCCAGCCTTCGATGTTGCGCTGCTTGGCGCGGCCGACGGCGAGGCTGTGGGCGGGTACGTCCTGGGTGATGGTGGAGCCGGCCCCGGTGGTGGCGCCGTCACCGAGGGTCACGGGCGCGACCAGGGCGCTGTTGGAGCCGATGAAGACGTCTTCGCCCATGACGGTGCGGGACTTGTTGGCGCCGTCGTAGTTGCAGGTGATGGTGCCGGCACCGATGTTGGTGCGTGCGCCGATCTCGGCATCGCCCAGGTAGCTCAGGTGGCCGGCCTTGGCGCCCTCACCCATCACGGCGTTCTTCAGTTCGACGAAGTTACCCACATGGGCCTTGGCACCCAGCACGGCACCGGGACGCAGGCGGGCGAACGGGCCGCAGTCGGCGCCTTCGCCCAGCTCGGCACCGTCCAGGTGGCTGTTGGCCTTGACGATGGCGCCACGGCGCAGGGTGCTGTCCTTGATGACGCAGTTGGGGCCGATCTGGACGTCGTCTTCGATCACCACGCGGCCTTCGAGGATGACGTTGACGTCGATGAGCACGTCGCGGCCCACGCTGGCTTCGCCACGCAGGTCGAAGCGCGCCGGGTCCAGCAGGGTCACGCCCTGGGCCATGAGGCGGCGGGCCGCCCGCTGCTGGTAGTGACGCTCCAGTTCGGCAAGCTGGATGCGGTCGTTGGCGCCCTGCACTTCCATGGCGTCCTGGGGCTGCTCGGTGGCCACCACCAGGCCGTCGGCCACGGCCATGGCGATGACGTCGGTCAGGTAGTACTCGCCCTGGGCATTGTGGTTGGACAGCCGGCCCAGCCAGTCGGCCAGGCGCTTGCCGGGGACGGCGAGGATGCCGGTGTTGCCTTCGCGGATGGCGCGCTGCTCGGGGCTGGCGTCCTTGTGTTCGACGATGGCCTTCACCACGCCCTGGGCGTCCCGCACGATGCGGCCGTAGCCGGTGGGGTCGTCCAGCTCGACGGTGAGCAGGGCGAGCTGGTCGTCCTGGACCTTGTCCAGCAGGCGGCGCAGGGTGGCTTCCTCGATCAGCGGTACGTCGCCATAGAGGATCAGCACGCGCTCGGCACTGAGCTGCGGCAGGGCCTGGGCCACGGCGTGGCCGGTGCCCAGCTGCTGGGCCTGCAGGACGAAGCCGAGGTCGTCTGCGGCGAGGCGCTCACGCACGAGGTCGGCCCCATGGCCGATGACCACGTGGATGCCCTGGGGCTGCAGCGCACGGGCGCTGTCGATGACGTGCCCGAGCATGGGCTTGCCGGCAACGGGGTGGAGAACCTTGGGCAGCGCCGAGCGCATGCGGGTGCCCTGGCCTGCGGCGAGGATGACGATATCGAGGGACATGAAAGGACGCTTCCGAGCCTGTGGATAACCGGCGATGCCGGAAAAGAAAAAGGGTAGCCAAGGCTACCCTTTTACTTGCATGCGATGAAGAGCGGTGGCTTAGCCGCCGAACTTCTTGCGCAACTGCTGGACGGTACGCAGCTGGGCCGCGGCCTCTGCCAGACGGGCGGCAGCGGAGCTGTAGTCGAACTCCGAGCCCTTCTGGTTCAGCGCCTTCTCAGCGGCCTTGAGGGCCTCCTGAGCAGCGGCTTCGTCCAGGTCACCGGCGCGGACCACGGTGTCGGCCAGGACCTTCACCATGCTCGGCTGCACTTCGAGGAAACCACCGGAGATGTAGAACACCTCCTCCTCTCCGCCCTGCTTGACCAGGCGGATCGGACCCGGCTTGAGATCGGTGATCAGCGGGGCGTGGCCCGGCGTGATACCCAGGTCGCCCAGGTTGCCGTGGGCGATCACCATCTCGACCAGACCGGAGAAGATCTCCGCTTCGGCGCTGACGATATCGCAGTGGACAGTAATAGCCATACGCTTGCCTCACGTAAGCGCCCGTTGCCGGGCGCTCAGGGGGTTACAGTTTCTTGGCTTTCTCGATGGCTTCATCGATGCCGCCGACCATGTAGAACGCCTGCTCGGGCAGGTGGTCGTAGTCACCGTTGAGGATGCCCTTGAAGCCCGCGATGGTGTCCTTCAGGGAAACGTACTTGCCCGGGGAGCCGGTGAAGACTTCGGCCACGAAGAACGGCTGGGACAGGAAGCGCTGGATCTTACGAGCGCGGGCTACCAGTTGCTTGTCCGATTCGGACAGCTCGTCCATGCCGAGGATCGCGATGATGTCCTTCAGCTCCTTGTAGCGCTGCAGTACGTACTGCACGCCACGGGCGGTCTCGTAGTGCTCCTGGCCGATTACCAGCGGGTCCAGCTGACGGCTGGTGGAGTCCAGCGGGTCAACGGCCGGGTAGATACCCAGGGAGGCGATGTCACGGGACAGTACGACGGTGGCGTCCAGGTGGGCGAAGGTGGTCGCCGGGGACGGGTCGGTCAGGTCGTCCGCAGGTACGTATACGGCCTGGATGGAGGTGATCGAACCGGTCTTGGTGGAGGTGATGCGCTCTTGCAGAACGCCCATTTCCTCAGCCAGGGTCGGCTGGTAACCCACAGCGGACGGCATACGACCCAGCAGCGCGGACACTTCGGTACCGGCCAGGGTGTAACGGTAGATGTTGTCGACGAACAGCAGTACGTCGCGACCTTCGTCACGGAACTTCTCGGCCATGGTCAGGCCGGTCAGTGCAACGCGCAGACGGTTGCCCGGCGGCTCGTTCATCTGGCCGTAAACCAGGGCGACCTTGTCCAGTACGTTGGAGTCCTTCATCTCGTGGTAGAAGTCGTTGCCCTCACGGGTACGCTCGCCCACGCCGGCGAACACGGAGTAACCGCTGTGCTCGATGGCGATGTTACGGATGAGTTCCATCATGTTCACGGTCTTGCCCACGCCGGCGCCACCGAACAGGCCTACCTTGCCGCCTTTGGCGAAGGGGCAGACCAGGTCGATCACCTTGATG
Source organism: Pseudomonas sp. zfem003 (assembly GCF_032621675.1). Classification (NCBI taxonomy): domain Bacteria; kingdom Pseudomonadati; phylum Pseudomonadota; class Gammaproteobacteria; order Pseudomonadales; family Pseudomonadaceae; genus Pseudomonas; species Pseudomonas sp. zfem003. Next base: position 127,442 of record NZ_JAVYJG010000003.1, read on the forward strand.
CCGGTTTCCAGCAGCTCGTTGCCACCCGCCTGGTCGGCGTAGGACGGAGCAGCGCGGTGGATTTCCCAACGCTCTTCTTCGCCGATGGGGCCGGCTTCGTCGATGGGGTTGCCCAGGACGTCCATGATGCGGCCCAGGGTGGCCTTGCCAACCGGGACGGAGATGGCTGCGCCAGTGCTGGTGACGTCCAGGCCACGCTTCAGACCTTCGGTCGAGCCCATGGCAATGGAACGAACCACGCCGTCGCCCAGCTGCTGCTGGACTTCGAGGGTGGTTTCGGCGCCTTGAACTTTCAGCGCCTCGTATACGGCCGGTACCTGATCACGCGGGAATTCCACGTCGATAACGGCGCCGATGATTTGAACGATACGTCCGCTACTCATCTTTGGTTCCTCTGAATATTTGAACCGTTCTTAAACCGCGGCAGCGCCGCCGACGATTTCCGAAATTTCCTGGGTGATCGCTGCCTGACGCGCCTTGTTGTAGATCAGCTGCAGATCGCTGATCAGTTCACCGGCGTTGTCGGTGGCATTCTTCATCGCGATCATCCGCGCAGCCTGCTCGGCGGCGTTGTTCTCGACCACCGCCTGGTACACCTGCGACTCCACGTAACGCACCATCAGCCCGTCGAGGAGCTGCTTGGCGTCGGGTTCGTACAGGTAGTCCCAGTGATGCTTGAGCGCTTCATCCGGAGTCGCCACCAGCGGAACGAGCTGTTCCACAGTGGGCTTCTGCACCATGGTGTTGACGAACTTGTTCGAAACCACGGACAGACGATCGATGCGACCTTCGAGGTAGGCATCGAGCATCACCTTGACGCTGCCGATCAGATCGTTGATCGACGGCTCTTCGCCGAGGTGGCTGATCGCAGCAACGACATTGCCACCAAAGTTGCGGAAGAACGCCGCACCCTTGCTGCCAATCACGCAGAGATCGATCTCCACGCCTTGCTCGCGATTGCTCGCCATGTCCTTGACCAGGGCCTTGAACAGGTTGGTGTTCAAGCCACCGCACAGACCACGGTCCGAACTCACCACGACATAGCCGACGCGCTTGACGGGGCGCTCGATCATGAAGGGGTGGCGGTACTCGGGGTTGGCGTTGGCCAGATGACCGATCACCTGGCGGATGCGCTCCGCGTACGGACGGCTGGCAGCCATGCGCTGCTGAGCCCTGCGCATCTTGCTGACGGCCACCTTTTCCATGGCGCTGGTGATCTTCTGCGTGCTTTTGATGCTCGCAATCTTGCTGCGAATCTCTTTTGCGCCTGCCATTTGACACCTTTCGGGTTAGCAGGCGGGGGCCCTGGGGCCCCCGCTGCGGCTTACCAGGTTTGGGTGGCCTTGAACTTCTCGATGCCGGACTTGATGCCTGCGTCGATTTCGTCGTTGAAGTCACCTTTCTCGTTGATCTTGGCCATCAGTGCGGCCAGCTCACGGTTGAAGTAACCCAGCAGGGCTGCTTCGAAGGCGCCAACTTTGTTCACGTCCACATCGGTCAGGAAGCCACGCTCGGCAGCGTACAGGGACACGGACATGTCAGCGATGGACATGGGCGCGTACTGCTTCTGCTTCATCAGCTCGGTAACGCGCTGACCGTGTTCCAGCTGCTTGCGGGTGGCTTCGTCCAGGTCGGAGGCGAACTGGGCGAAGGCCGCCAGTTCACGGTACTGGGCGAGTGCGGTACGGATGCCACCGGACAGCTTCTTGATGATCTTGGTCTGGGCGGCGCCACCCACGCGGGATACCGAGATACCGGCGTTGACGGCCGGACGGATACCCGAGTTGAACATGGCGGATTCCAGGAAGATCTGACCGTCGGTGATGGAGATCACGTTGGTCGGAACGAACGCGGAAACGTCACCAGCCTGGGTTTCGATGATCGGCAGGGCGGTCAGGGAACCGGTCTTGCCTTTCACTTCGCCGTTGGTGAACTTCTCGACGTATTCCTCGGAAACGCGGGATGCGCGCTCCAGCAGGCGGCTGTGGAGATAGAACACGTCGCCCGGGTAGGCTTCGCGGCCCGGCGGGCGGCGCAGCAGCAGGGAGATCTGGCGATAGGCGACGGCCTGCTTGGACAGGTCATCGTAGACGATCAGGGCGTCTTCACCGCGGTCGCGGAAGTATTCGCCCATGGTGCAGCCGGCGTAGGGAGCCAGGAACTGCAGCGCAGCGGATTCGGAAGCCGAGGCAGCCACCACGATGGTGTTGGCCAGGGCGCCGGTTTCTTCCAGCTTGCGTACGACGTTGGCGATGGTCGATTGCTTCTGACCGATGGCTACGTAGACGCAGCGGATGCCGCTGTTCTTCTGGTTGATGATGGCGTCGACAGCCAGGGCGGTCTTGCCGATCTGACGGTCACCGATGATCAGCTCGCGCTGGCCACGGCCGACCGGGATCATGGCGTCAACCGACTTGTAGCCGGTCTGTACCGGCTGGTCGACCGACTTACGCCAGATCACGCCCGGAGCCACTTTCTCGACAGCGTCGGTGGCTTTGGCATTGATCGGGCCCTTGCCATCGATCGGGTTGCCCAGTGCGTCGACGACGCGGCCCAGCAGTTCCGGACCAACCGGGACTTCCAGGATGCGGCCGGTGCACTTGGCGCTCATGCCTTCGGCCAGGCTCAGGTAGCTGCCCAGTACCACGGCACCTACGGAGTCCTGCTCCAGGTTCAGTGCCATGCCGTAGACGCCACCCGGGAACTCGATCATCTCGCCGTACATCACGTCGGCCAGGCCGTGGATGCGGACGATACCGTCGGAGACGGAGACGATGGTGCCTTCGTTGCGGGCTTGGGAAGAGACGTCGAGTTTCTCGATACGCCCCTTGATGATTTCACTAATTTCGGAAGGATTGAGTTGCTGCATTGCTCTGCTGCCCCTTCAAACTCAAGATTTCAACGCTTCGGCCAGCTTCGCGATCTTGCCGCGAACCGAGCCATCGATAACCAGGTCGCCGGCACGGATCACGACACCGCCGATGAGGCTGGTGTCTTCCGCAGCGTGCAGTCGCACTTCCCGGCCAAGCCGAGCGCTGAGAACCTTGGCGAGTTTGTCTTGCTGTTCAGTGTTCAATGCGAAGGCACTGGTGACTTCCACGTCGATCGACTTCTCCTGCTCGGCCTTGTACAGCTCGAACAGTTCGACGATCTCCGGCAACAAGCCGATGCGGCCGTTTTCGGAGAGGACGCGGATGAAATTGCCTACCTGAGCATCGAATTTGTCGCCAACCACCTCGATGAAGGTGTTGGCTTTCTCTTCGCTCGTCAGACGCGGGGCTTTGAGCACCTGCTGCATGGTGGTGTCCTGAGACACCGCAGCGGCCAGGCCAAGCATGGCCGACCAGGCGGCCAGCTGCTGATGGGCCTGGGCGTACTCGAAAGCCGCCTTGGCGTAAGGTCGGGCCAGCGTGGTCAGTTCTGCCATGATCGCCCTCGCTTAGATTTCGGCGGCCAGTTTGTTAACCAGCTCCGCGTGCGCGTTTTGATCGATAGTGGCACCCAGGATCTTCTCGGCACCGCTGACGGCCAGGCTACCCAGTTGGGCACGCAGCGCGTCTTTGACACCGTTGAGTTCCTGCTCGATCTCGGCCTGAGCCTGCGCCTTGAGGCGCTCGCCTTCGGTGCGGGCCTGATCGCGAGCTTCGTCGACGATCTGGGTAGCACGCTTCTTGGCTTGCTCGATGATTTCAGCTGCCTGAGTCTTGGCCTCGCGCAGTTGCTGGGCCACTTTCTCGTGGGCCAGCTCCAGGTCACGAGCCGCGCGGTTGGCAGCGTCCAGGCCGTCGGCGATCTTCTTCTGACGGTCGCGCAGTGCCGTGATGACCGGAGGCCACACGAACTTCATGCAGAACAGTACGAAGATGAAGAACGCGACGGACTGGCCGATCAGGGTTGCATTAATATTCACGCCAACACCTCGCTCGTTCGTTGTCAGTCCAATTCCCTAAGGAAGGGATTACTGGGCTACCTGAGCAATGAACGGGTTAGCGAAGGTGAAGAACAGAGCGATACCAACGCCGATCATGGTCACGGCGTCCAGCAGGCCGGCGACGATGAACATTTTGACCTGCAGCATCGGGACCATTTCCGGCTGGCGAGCAGCGCCTTCCAGGAACTTGCCACCCAGCAGACCGAAGCCGATAGCGGTACCCAGGGCACCCAGACCAATCAGCAGAGCTACGGCGATCGCGGTGAGACCTACTACAGTTTCCATTTTTCCTCCCGACTTTATGTCGTGTTGGTTAGGTTTAAGTGAAGCGGTAGAACGAAATCGTTTTGGTGTTCCCATCGCCCTTTCGGGCATTCCCGCGCGGACTGCGGCGGGACCATCGCTAGCCTGAGACGCCTCCTGCTGTTCCTCCCCGAGGGGAAGACAGCCAGGAGGCGCCGCGCGCTATCAATGGTTGTCTTCGTGCGCCATCGACAGGTAGACGATGGTCAGCATCATGAAGATGAAGGCCTGCAGGGTGATGATCAGGATGTGGAACACGGCCCACGCCCACTGCAGGGCGATGCCAAGGCCGCTGAGCAGCAGGATGCCGGCACCGAACATCACGGCGATCAGGATGAACACCAGTTCGCCGGCGTACATGTTGCCGAACAGTCGCAGGGCGAGGGAGATCGGCTTGGCGATCAGGGTGACGAATTCGAGCAGGAAGTTCACCGGGATCAGCAGGATCTGCACGGCGATGTTCTTGCTGCTGAAGGGGTGCAGGGTCAGTTCGCCGATGAAGCCGCCGATGCCTTTCACCTTGATGCTGTAGAAGATGATCAGGGCGAACACGGAGAAGGCCATGCCCAGGGTCGCGTTCGGGTCGGTGGTCGGTACGGCGCGGAAGAACAGGTGCTCGTTGCCGGTGATCTTGGCGGCCAGCATCGGAATCCAGTCCACCGGGACCAGGTCGATGGCGTTCATCAGGAAGATCCAGACGAAGATGGTCAGCGCCAGCGGGGCGATCAGCGGGTTACGGCCGTGGAAGGTGTCTTTGACGTTGGTATCGACGAAGTCGACCATCACTTCCACCAAGTTCTGCAGGCCACCGGGAACGCCGGAGGTGGCCTTCTTGGCCGCCATGCGGAACAGGAAGACGAACAGCAGACCGAGGCCGATGGACCAGCCGAGGGTGTCCAAGTGGAACGCCCAGAAGCCCATTTCCTTGGCTTGTTCGGCGGTGTGGGCGAAGCCCCACTCGCCGGACGGCAGCTTACCGAAGGTCAGGTTTTGCAGGTGGTGCTGGATATAGCCCGAAGCGGTTTGCTCTGCCATGTTTGCCTCAAACGCCCTAAGGTTTCGAATATCTTGTTCTCATCAGCAGGGGAGCGAACCAGCTGACCGATTGCGTCAGCAGGAAGGCACCGAACAAGGCCGGCGCCTCCAGTGGTTTCACGCCTGCAAACGTCAGTGCGAAAAGCACTGCCGTCAGAATCAACTTGCCCATCTCGCCGGCGTAGAACGACCGGACGATCGCCTGGGCTGCCCGGGCACCGCTGTAGCGGAAGGCCTTGTGGGCGAAGTACAGGTTCGGCAACCAGGCGATAAACCCACCGCACAAGCCAGAGTACCCGGCGACCGTGCCGCGCCACTGCCAAAGAACGACGGTGGCGATCAGCAATACGACCCCTTGGACGAGTAGCACCGGGAAGACCGGTAGACGATGGAAGGGCAAGCGATTCGGCGTGCGGATATCCATCGCAGCATGTCCTCTGAGTCGGCGCCTTGAATCAATGACTTGGCATACTTTGTGCCGACAAAATTGCGCGCAGAGTATAGGGGCCTAACCCCCCCCGTTCAACTGCCCGGTAGTGAAATCCGACTATCCGCTACATGCCCAGATGTTTCAGCGGATGTGGGCCAGGACACCCTGCAATTCGTCGAGGGAGTTGTAGCGGATCACCAGCTGTCCCTTGCCCTTCTGCCCGTGCTTGATCTGCACCGGAGCGCCCAGGCGCTCAGCCAGGCGCTGTTCGAGCCGGCTGATGTCCGGGTCGGACTTGACCGCTTCGACAGGCTTCTCGCGGGTGTTCAGCCACTGCCTCACCAGTGCCTCGGTTTGGCGCACGGTGAGCCCGCGTGCGACAACATGTCGCGCGCCTTCCACCTGGCGTTCCAGGGGCAGGCCGAGCAGTGCACGGGCATGGCCCATTTCCAGGTCGCCATGGGCCAGGAGGGTCTTCACCTCTTCCGGCAGGCCGATCAGGCGCAGCAGGTTGGTGATGGTGACGCGGGACTTGCCCACCGCTTCGGCCACCTGTTGCTGGGTGAGCTGGAACTCCTGCTGCAGACGCTGAAGCGCCACGGCCTCTTCGATCGGGCTGAGGTCTTCACGCTGGATGTTCTCGATCAGCGCCATGGCGATGGCGGCTTCGTCCGGCACCTCACGCACCAGGGCCGGGATGCGGTCCAGGCCGGCCTGCTGGCTGGCACGCCAGCGGCGCTCACCGGCAATGATCTCGAAGCGGCCGCCACCGATGGGGCGCACCACGATGGGTTGCATGACGCCCTGGGCCTTGATCGACTGGGCTAGCTCTTCGAGGGCGGTGGGATCCATGTCCCGGCGGGGTTGGTACTTGCCACGCTGGATCAGGTCCAGGGGCAGGTTCTGCAGCTCGCGAGTATCGGCCTTGCTGGCCTCCTCCTGCAGGACGGTGGCGTTGTTGCCGCCCAGCAGGGCGTCCAGGCCACGACCCAGGCCTCGTTTTTTCGCTGCCATGCGGTTTCCTTATGCGGTAGCTGTTCTGGCGCCGGCGCGCTGTCGGCGAACCACTTCGCCAGCCAGCGCAAGGTAGGCGATGGCGCCACGGGATTGCTTGTCGTACACCAGCGCCGGCATGCCGAAGCTGGGCGCCTCGGCGAGGCGTACGTTGCGGGGGATGACGGCGTCGTAGAGCTTGTCGCCGAAGTGCTCCTTGAGCTGGGCGCTGACGTCGTTGGTGAGGCTGATGCGCGGATCGTACATGGTGCGCAGCAGGCCTTCGATCTTCAGTTCGGGGTTCAGCAACTGGCCAATGCGCTGGATGCTGTTGATCAGGTCGGACAGTCCTTCCAGTGCGTAGTACTCGCACTGCATGGGGATGATCACGCCATCGGCCGCCACTAGGGCGTTGATGGTGAGCATCGACAGGGACGGCGGGCAGTCGATGAGGATGTAGTCGTAGTTCTCTCGCACCGGTGCAAGGGCATAGCGCAGGCGGCTTTCCTTCATCTTCATTTCCAGCAGGGCCACTTCCGCCGCGGTCAGGTCGCGGTTGGCCGGCAGTAACTGGTAGCCACCGTGCTCGGAGAACTGCATGGCGTCGGCCAGGTCGCACTCGCCGATCAAGACGTCATAGATGGAATGCTCCAGGGCGTGCTTGTCGATGCCGCTGCCCATGGTGGCGTTGCCCTGGGGATCGAGGTCGATCAGCAGGACACGACGCTTGGTGGCGACCAGCGACGCAGCCAGGTTGATGCAGGTGGTGGTCTTGCCCACTCCGCCCTTCTGGTTGGCGATCGCGAATACCTTGGCCATGGCTGCCTTACCCCCCTTCATTCCGTGCGGCGCAGTATCAGCAGATGGCGTTGGCCTTGGCAACCGGGAACCGCGAGGGTGTGCTCCGCTTCGACCTTGAAGTCATCGGGCATGCGCGCCAGTTCGTCATCCGGGCGCAGCCCCTTCATGGCCAGCCAGTGGGTGTCGCGGTCGCCCAGGTGGCGGGTCCAGTTGGCGAAGTCCTCCAGGGCACTGAATGCGCGGGAGACGACGCCGGCGAAGGGTTGCTGCGGACGGAAGGCTTCGACGCGTGCGTTGACCACACCGAGGTTGTCCAGACCGAGCTCCAGCTTCACCTGGGTGAGGAAGCGGGTCTTCTTTCCGTTGGAGTCCAGCAGGGTGAAGCGACGCTCGGGGAACAGGATCGCCAGGGGCACACCGGGCATGCCGCCGCCGCTGCCGACGTCGAGCCAGTCATTGCCGCGCTCGGCGACGAAGGGCACCACGCTGAGGCTGTCCAGCAGATGGCGCGACACCATCTCGTCCGGGTTGCGCACCGCGGTGAGGTTGTAGGCCTTGTTCCACTTGATCAGCAGGGCCAGGTAGCCCATCAGCAGCTCATGCTGACGGGCATCGAGCGCTACGCCCAGGGTCGCAGCGCCCTGGGTCAGTTCTTCGGCGTGCCGGGAGGTGACGAGGGACATCAGGCACTTCTCTCCAGCGACTGACCGGCACCACGCTTCTTCAGATGGATCAGCAGCAGCGAGATGGCCGCCGGGGTGACGCCGGGGATGCGCGAGGCCTGTCCCAGGGTCTCCGGACGGGCGTTGCCCAGCTTGTGCTGGATCTCCTTGGACAGGCCGGAGATGGCGGCGTAGTCCAGGTCATCGGGCAGGCGGGTGTTCTCGCTGGCGCGCAGGCGAGCGATCTCGTCCTGTTGGCGGTCGATGTAGCCGGCGTACTTGGTCTTGATCTCCACCTGTTCGGCCACCTGCGGATCCTCGGCGCCGTTGCCGGTCACTTCCACCAGGCCGGCGTAGTCGATCTCCGGGCGGCTGAGCAGGTTGAGCAGGTTGTATTCGTGGGTGAGCGGCGTGCCGAAACGCTCGGCGATGGCATCGCCCTGGGGCGTACCGGGGCGTACCCAGGTGCTCTTCAGGCGCTGCTCTTCCAGGGCGATGCCCTCGCGCTTGGCCTCGAAGGCGGCCCAGCGGCGGTCGTCCACCAGGCCCAGTTCGCGACCTTTTTCGGTCAGGCGCAGGTCGGCGTTGTCCTCGCGGAGGATCAGCCGGTACTCGGCCCGCGAGGTGAACATGCGGTAGGGCTCCTGGGTGCCCAGGGTGATCAGGTCATCCACCAGTACGCCGATGTAGGCCTCGTCGCGACGTGGGCACCAGGCTTCACGGCCCTGGGCACGCAGTGCGGCATTGGCGCCGGCCAACAGGCCCTGTGCACCGGCCTCTTCGTAGCCGGTGGTGCCGTTGATCTGCCCGGCGAAGAACAGGCCGCCGATGACCTTTGTCTCCAGGCTGTACTTGAGGTCGCGCGGGTCGAAGTAGTCGTACTCGATGGCGTACCCGGGACGCACGATGTGGGCGTTCTCCATGCCACGGATGGAGCGGACGATGTCCAGTTGCACATCGAAGGGCAGCGAGGTGGAGATGCCGTTCGGGTACAGCTCGTGGGTGGTCAGGCCTTCCGGCTCAAGGAACACCTGGTGGCTGTCCTTGTCGGCGAAGCGGTGGATCTTGTCCTCGATCGACGGGCAGTAGCGCGGGCCTACCCCTTCGATGACCCCCGAGTACATCGGCGAGCGGTCGAGGTTGCTGGCGATGATCTCGTGGGTGCGGGCATTGGTGTGTGTGATCCAGCAACTGACCTGGCGCGGGTGCTGCTCCTTATTGCCCAGGAAGGACATCACCGGGATCGGCGTATCGCCGGGTTGCTCGGTCATCACCGAGAAGTCGACGGAGCGACCATCGATGCGCGGCGGGGTGCCGGTCTTCAGGCGTCCGACCCGCAGGGGCAGCTCACGCAGGCGATGAGCCAGGGCGATGGACGGCGGGTCTCCGGCACGACCACCTGAATAGTTCTGCAGCCCAATGTGGATAAGTCCGCCGAGGAAGGTGCCAGTGGTCAGTACCACGGATTCGGCATGGAAGCGCAGGCCCATCTGGGTCACGACGCCCTTCACCTGGTCGTTTTCCACAATCAGGTCGTCACAGGCCTGCTGGAATATCCACAGGTTCGGCTGGTTTTCCAGGATCTCGCGAATGGCCGCCTTGTAGAGGACACGGTCAGCCTGGGCACGCGTAGCGCGTACTGCCGGGCCCTTGCGGCTGTTGAGTACGCGGAACTGGATGCCGCCCAGGTCGGTGGCAGTGGCCATGGCGCCACCCAGTGCATCGATTTCCTTGACCAGGTGGCTCTTGCCGATGCCGCCGATGGCCGGGTTGCAGCTCATCTGGCCCAGGGTTTCGACGTTATGGGTCAGCAGCAAGGTCTTAACGCCCATGCGGGCGGATGCCAGCGCGGCCTCGGTACCGGCATGACCGCCGCCGATCACGATCACGTCAAAACGGGAAGGGAAATCCACCACGCACCTCGTGCCTGTTCTGGAAGGGGGAAATAGGGAAGGCCGCAAGTATAGGGATTTAACCTTCTTGAATGAAGCCTTCTGCACAAAAAATAGCCAATTAGTGATTCCGCAAGTTTTCCACACTCGCTTCCCCTGACTAACCCGTCTTGTGGAAAACCTTCGTGGGTAGAAAAAGAAAAGAGAAGAGAATTTCTTAAAGAGCTTGTTCTTGTGTTTATGTATGGTGAAGCACCTTTCTGTGGATAAGTAACTGTCAGCCCCTAAACACAATGCTTGTAGCCAAGGATAAGCCTGTCAAGTTCCTGGCGGTTTCCTGGGGGATGCCCGTGTCGGGCCTGTGGATGAAAGATGCGCTTATGCACAGGGCAGTTATCCTCCGTCTTTTACCCAGGGTTATGGACGGGGTTCAGGCCAGGTTATCAACAGGGTTTATTCGGCGCGCAGGCGCCCATTCCACGCTGCCGTGGGTTGGCAGCATGGGTAGGGGGAAGTGGTCGTGGGGGGGAGCGGCTACTTGCCGATGCAGAAGCTGGAGAAGATCCGGCCCAGGAGGTCGTCGGAGCTGAATGCACCGGTGATTTCGCCCAGGGCCTGCTGTGCAAGGCGCAGGTCTTCCGCCAGCAGCTCGCCAGCGCCCAGGTGGGTGAGCTGATCACGGCCATGATCCAGATGGGCACCGGCCTGCCGCAGGGATTCCAGGTGCCGGCGGCGAGCGCTGAAGCTGCTCTCTGCGGTCTGCTCGTAGCCCATGCAGGCCTTGAGGTGATCCCGCAGCAGCTCAAGGCCGGCGCCGGAGCGTGCACTGAGGCTCAGGGTGGCGTGGCCGTCGGCGGAGATTTCCAGCCCCACGGCTTCGCCGCTCAGGTCCGCCTTGTTGCGGATCAGCGTCACCCGAGAGGGGGCGGGCGAGGTGTCGAGGAACTCCGGCCAGAGGGCGAAGGGGTCGGCCGCTTCCGGTGCACTGGCGTCCACGACCAACAGGACGCGGTCAGCCTCGTTGATGGCCTTCAGGGCACGTTCCACGCCGATCTTTTCCACATGGTCGTCGGTGCTGCGCAAGCCGGCGGTGTCCACCACGTGCAGGGGCATGCCGTCGATGTGGATATGTTCACGCAGCACGTCTCGGGTGGTACCGGCGATGTCGGTGACGATGGCTGCCTCTCGCCCCGCCAGGGCATTCAGCAGGCTGGACTTGCCGGCATTGGGGCGCCCGGCGATGACCACGGTCATGCCATCCCGCAGCAAGGCGCCCTGCCCTGCTTCCTTGAGGACTGTGGATAAGTCCGTGCGAACGCCGTCCAGCAGGCCGAGCACATGGCCATCGGCGAGGAAGTCGATTTCCTCTTCCGGAAAGTCGATGGCGGCCTCGACATAGATGCGCAACTGGATGAGTCGCTCGGTCAACCCGTGTACCCGAGCCGAGAAAGCGCCCTGCAGGGAGCGCAGGGCATTTCGCGCGGCCTGTTCGGAGCTGGCTTCGATCAGGTCGGCGATCGCCTCGGCCTGGGCCAGGTCGAGCTTGTCGTTGAGGAAGGCGCGCTCGCTGAACTCACCAGGGCGTGCCAGGCGTGCGCCCAACGCGAGGCAGCGCTTGAGCAGCAGGTCCAGCACCACGGGGCCGCCATGGCCCTGCAACTCCAGGACGTCTTCCCCGGTGAAGGAGTTCGGCCCGGGGAAGTACAGGGCAATTCCTTCGTCCAGAGCACCGTTCTCGCCGTCCCGGAAGGCGCCGTAATGGGCGAAGCGGGGCTTGAGTGAGCGACCGGTGACGGCCTCGCCGATCTGTCCCGCCAGGGGACCCGAGACGCGCACGATACCGACACCACCCCGACCCTGGGCGGTGGCGACGGCGGCGATGGTTTCACGGGGCGCGTTCATGGGCTCTCCTTCAACGAGCGGATAGCAAGACGCCCCACGATGGGGGCGTCTTTTTTCAGGCGGTTCTGGCGTCAGGCACTGGCCTTGGTGGACGCTTCGATCTGCCGCGTAATGTACCACTGCTGTGCAATGGACAGGCAGTTGTTGACCACCCAGTAGATCACCAGGCCGGCCGGGAACCACAGGAAGAAGAAGGTGAAGATCACCGGCATCAGCTTGAGGACCTTGGCCTGCATGGGGTCCGGCGGGGTCGGGTTCAGGTGCTGCTGGATGAACATGGTGGCGCCCATGATGATCGGCAGGATGAAGAACGGATCCTTGATCGACAGGTCGGTGATCCAGAACATCCAGGGGGCCTGGCGCATCTCGACGCTTTCCAGCAGTACCCAGTACAGGGCCAGGAACACCGGCATCTGCACCAGGATCGGCAGGCAGCCGCCCAGCGGGTTGATCTTCTCTTTCTTGTACAGCTCCATCATCGCCTGGGACATCTTCTGGCGATCGTCACCGAACTGTTCCTTCAGCGCCTGCAGCTTGGGCGATACGGCACGCATGCGGGCCATGGACTTGTAGCTGGCGGCGGAGAGGGGGAAGAAGGCGAGCTTGATCAGCACGGTCAGGGCGATGATCGACCAGCCCCAGTTGCCGATCAGGCTGTGGATATGTTGCAGCAGCCAGAAGATCGGCTGAGCGATGAACCACAGGAAGCCGTAGTCGACGGTCAGTTCCAGGCCTGGGGACAGTTCCTTCAGGTGGTTCTGGATCTTCGGACCGGCGTACAGCACGGCCGAGCTTTCACCCTGGCCACCCGCGGCGACGTTGAGGCTGGAGCCGACGAAACCGACGATGTAGTTGCCCTTGGTGTCCTTGCGGGTCTGGATGATGCTGGTCTGGCCTTTTTCAGGAATCCAGGCCGTCACGAAGTAGTGCTGCAGCCAGGCGACCCAGCCGCCATCGACGGTTTCCTTGAACTCCTGCTTGTCGATGTCCTTGATGGAAATCTTCTTGTAGGGCTCGCTCGGGGTCCAGACGGCGGCACCCAGGTAGGTGGAGACGCCGGTGGCGGTGCTGGAGGACGGATCACCGCTGCCGTCACGCTTGAGCTGGGCATAGAGGTTGCCGGTCCAGGGCTGGCCGCTCTGGTTATCGATGCGGTAGGTCACCTTCAGGTCGTACTGGCCGCGGGTGAAGGTGAAGCGCTTGGTGTAGTTCACACCGGCGTCGCTGTAGGTCAGGTCGACCACCAGCTGATCCTGACCGTCGGCCAACTTGTACTGACGCTGGGCAGAGGCATACATCGGGCGACCGCTGGCACGACCATCCGGGCCATTGGCACCGATCAGACCGCTCTGGGCCAGGTAGGTACGCTCGTTGCCGTTGTCGAACAGCTGGAACGGAACATCCGGGTGATCCTGGCGACGGGGGTACTTCGGCAGCGTCAGCTGGACGATGTCACCACCGTTCGGGTCGATGGCGATGTTCAGCACGTCGGTGTCGACACGGATCAGCTCGTTGCTCGGCGCGCTCTGTGCCGTCATGGGGGCGCTGGCCTGGCCAGGTCCCTCGGCGGTGGGCACGTCGTCGCTGCTGCGTTGGGCCGGCGAACCGGTTTCCGGCAGGGAAGACGGTGCACTGGAGGCAGCGGTGCTGGTGGTCGGCAGTGCGGCCTGGCCGTAGTCCTGGTTCCACTGGAGAACCATGAGGTAGGACACGATCGCCAGGGCGACTATCAGGATCGAGCGTTGGATATCCATGATTACTCGGCCATCGAAGAGGATTGGGATGTGTTGGCAGGGGGAACCGGGTCATAGCCGCCGGGGTTCCAGGGGTGACAGCGACCCAGTCGGCGCAGGGTCAGCCAGCCACCACGCAGGACGCCATGACGTTCGATGGCCTCCTGTGCATAACAGGAACAGCTGGGATAGAAGCGGCAGTGACTGGCCATCAGCGGGCTGATGGCGTAGCGATAGAACTGGATCGGAACGAGGGCCAGTTTACGCATGAGGGGTGTCGGCCATCCCTGGTTCGGTCGGAGACTCAGGGCGAGGCCGGCTGCGTGCAAGGCGCTTCCAGAGTTTGCCGAATTGCTGCTTGAGCTCTTCGTTCTCCAGATCGCCCAGGCCTCGCTTGGCCACGATCACGATGTCCCAGCCGGCCAGCAACTCGAGATTGTGGCGGAAGGATTCGCGTATCTGGCGTTTGAGGCGGTTGCGCTCGACGGACAGCTTGACGCTCTTCTTGCCGATCACCATGCCCAAGCGGGGATGATTGAGGGCGTTGTCACGTGCGAGCAGCAGGACATTCCTGCCGGGGACCTTGCCGGAAGGGGAGTCGAAGACCGCCTTGAATTGCCGGGGGACCAGCAGTCGCTTTTCCCGGCCGAAGCCTCGACTCACCACCTGTTCCGGGTGAATCAGACGGTCAGGCGCTTGCGGCCCTTGGCGCGGCGACGCGACAGGACTTGGCGGCCGTTCTTGGTGGCCATACGAGCACGGAAACCGTGGGTACGAGCGCGCTTGAGGGTGCTGGGCTGGAAAGTGCGTTTCATGATTCGTTACCTGGTTGATCACAACGGGCCGAGGTGGCCCCCGTTTAAGAGACCGGCAATTCTAGAGAAATGGCGTGAGCAGGTCAATTTCCAACCAGCGATGAATCCCAGGCAGGAATAGATAGAAAAGAAGACGGATTAAAGAAGGATGAATGAGCTTATAGATGTAGTGAGAGCCTCTGCCTGTGGAAAACTGCCTCAAGTGGCCGGGTTGCGCACAAGCTGGCCCGGGAAAAGCCTGTCAGCAAGTCGGGGAGCAGCTGTGCCGGGGCTGTTGGCAAGCGGGGCATAATTCGGTCCGTTGTCCACAGGCTCTTTGTGCACTGGGTTATCCAGGGCCTTGTATACCGAGCTAAGCGGTCGTTATCCACAGCTTTCACGGGCTATCCCAGGTGCTGCGTGGTGCGTCAATAAGACATTGATTTTCCTTGGCGAATCGACGAATTGCATGTGGATAACTTAGCCGCTGACCGCTACACTATGCGCCAGCTTTTTCACCGCACTCCTTTCCTACCTGGGGGACATCCGTGTCAGTGGAACTTTGGCAGCAGTGCGTCGATCTTCTGCGCGACGAACTGCCCGCCCAGCAATTCAACACCTGGATCCGTCCGTTGCAGGTCGAGGCCGAGGGTGACGAACTCCGGGTCTACGCCCCCAATCGTTTCGTATTGGACTGGGTCAATGAAAAGTACATGGGTCGCCTGCTGGAGTTGCTCAGTGAGCGAGGCAATGGCCTGGCGCCTGCGCTGTCGTTGCTGATCGGCAGCAAGCGCAACCCACCGCCGCCCCGTGTCGCGCCCGTTCCGGTTTCCGCGCCACCTGTGATCACCCCTGCGCCCGTTGCGCCGGTGGCTGCACAGCGTGTCGAGACCGTCGAGGAAAGCCGCGCGAGCCTCGATCCGCTCGCCTCCGTCTCGGCACCGCCCGCCGTTCGCACGGAGCGTTCGGTGCAGGTCGAGGGGGCGTTGAAGCACACCAGCTACCTGAACCGCACCTTCACCTTCGAGAACTTCGTCGAAGGCAAGTCCAACCAGTTGGCCCGTGCTGCAGCCTGGCAAGTGGCGGACAACCCGAAGCACGGCTACAACCCGCTCTTCCTTTATGGGGGGGTGGGCCTCGGCAAGACCCACCTGATGCACGCGGTGGGTAACCACCTGCTGAAGAAGAACCCCAACGCGAAGATCGTTTATCTTCACTCCGAGCGTTTCGTCGCTGACATGGTCAAGGCGCTGCAGCTGAATGCGATCAACGAATTCAAGCGCTTCTACCGCTCGGTGGACGCGCTGCTCATCGACGACATCCAGTTCTTCGCCCGCAAGGAGCGTTCCCAGGAGGAGTTCTTCCACACCTTCAACGCCCTGCTGGAGGGTGGCCAACAGGTGATCCTCACCAGTGACCGCTATCCGAAGGAGATCGAGGGGCTCGAGGAGCGCCTGAAGTCCCGCTTTGGCTGGGGCCTGACGGTGGCCGTGGAGCCGCCGGAGCTGGAGACCCGTGTGGCGATCCTGATGAAGAAGGCCGAGCAGGCCAAGGTCGACCTGCCCCACGATGCCGCGTTCTTCATCGCCCAGCGCATCCGCTCCAACGTCCGTGAGCTGGAAGGTGCGCTCAAGCGGGTCATCGCCCATGCGCACTTCATGGGGCGCGAGATCACCATCGAGCTGATCCGTGAATCCCTGAAGGACCTGCTGGCCCTGCAGGACAAGCTGGTCAGCATCGACAACATCCAGCGCATCGTCGTCGAGTACTACAAGATCAAGATGTCGGACATGCTGTCCAAGCGCCGCTCGCGCTCCGTCGCGCGGCCGCGCCAGGTGGCCATGGCACTGTCCAAGGAACTGACCAACCACAGCTTGCCGGAAATCGGCGACGCCTTTGGTGGACGAGACCACACGACTGTTCTGCATGCCTGTCGTAAGATTGCGGAACTCAGGGAATCCGACGCGGATATCCGCGAGGACTACAAGAACCTGCTGCGTACACTGACCACGTGACCGTTCAAGCGCAGCCCATTGAGGCAAGGGACTAGACCATGCATTTCACCATTCAACGCGAAGCCCTGTTGAAACCCCTGCAACTGGTCGCCGGCGTCGTCGAGCGCCGCCAGACCTTGCCGGTCCTCTCCAATGTGTTGCTGGTGGTTGAAGGCCAGCAGCTGTCGCTGACCGGTACCGACCTTGAGGTCGAGCTGGTCGGGCGCGTAGTCCTCGAAGAAGCGGCTGAGCCGGGTGAGATCACCGTACCGGCGCGCAAGCTGATGGACATCTGCAAGAGCCTGCCCAGCGATGCGCTGATCGATATCCGCGTCGACGAGCAGAAGCTGCTGATCAAGGCCGGCCGGAGCAAGTTCACCCTCTCCACCCTGCCTGCCAATGACTTCCCCACCGTGGAAGAAGGCCCGGGCTCGCTGAACTTCAGCCTGGTGCAGAGCAAGCTGCGTCGCCTGATCGAACGCACCAGCTTCGCCATGGCCCAGCAGGACGTGCGCTACTACCTCAACGGCATGCTGCTGGAAGTGAACGCCGGCGTGCTGCGCGCCGTTGCCACCGATGGCCACCGCCTGGCGATGTGCGCCATGCAGGCCGGCATCGAAGGTGTGGATCGTCACCAGGTGATCGTGCCGCGCAAGGGCATCCTCGAACTGGCTCGCCTGCTCACCGAACAGGATGGCGAAGTCCGCATCGTGCTTGGCCAGCACCACATCCGCGCCACCACCGGCGAGTTCACCTTCACCTCCAAGCTGGTCGACGGCAAGTTCCCGGACTACGAGCGTGTGCTGCCCCGTGGCGGCGACAAACTGGTCGTCGGTGATCGCCAGGCGCTGCGTGAGGCCTTCAGCCGCACCGCGATCCTGTCCAACGAGAAGTACCGCGGCATTCGCCTGCAACTGGCGGCCGGCCTGCTGAAGATCCAGGCCAACAACCCTGAGCAGGAAGAGGCGGAAGAGGAAGTGGCCGTCGAGTACGGCGGCAGCAACCTGGAGATCGGTTTCAACGTCAGCTACCTGCTCGACGTGCTGGGTGTGATGACCACCGACCAGGTGCGCCTCATCCTGTCCGACTCCAACAGCAGTGCCTTGCTCCAGGAAGCCGACAACGACGACTCTTCCTATGTCGTCATGCCGATGCGCCTGTAACACGCTCGATGTCCCTCAGCCGCGTCACCGTCACCGCGGTGCGAAACCTGCACCCGGTGACGCTCTCCCCCTCCCCCCGCATCAACATCATCCATGGCGACAACGGCAGCGGTAAGACCAGCCTGCTCGAAGCCATTTACCTGCTCGGGCTTGCCCGGTCCTTCCGCAGCAACAAGCTGCAGCCTGTCATCCAGCACGACCAGCCAGCCTGTACCGTCTTCGGCCAGGTCGAACTCCTGGAGGGGCGTAGCAGCAGCCTGGGCATATCCCGGGAGCGGAATGGGGAGTTCCAGATTCGAATCGACGGGCAGAATGCCAAGAGCGCTGCTCAGCTTGCCGAGACCTTGCCGCTTCAAGTCATCAATCCGGACAGCTTCCGTCTTCTGGAAGGTGCTCCAAAGATTCGTCGGCAGTTTCTCGATTGGGGAGTGTTCCACGTGGAACCTCGTTTTCTCCCCGCCTGGCAGCGCCTGCAGAAGGCCCTGAGGCAGCGGAACTCGTGGCTCCGGCATGGTACACTTGACGCCGTTTCGCAGGCGGTCTGGGACCGTGAGCTGACCTTCGCAAGTGCGGAAATCGATGGCTATCGACGGGCCTACATCCAGGCGTTGAAGCCGGTTTTCGAACGCACCTTGCAGGAGCTGGTACAGATCGAAGGGCTCACCCTCAGCTATTACCGCGGATGGGACAAGGACAAGGAGCTTGCCGATGTGCTGGCCACTTCCCTTCTCCGCGACCAGCAAATGGGGCATACCCAAGCCGGCCCCCAGCGCGCCGACCTGCGGTTGCGATTAGGCGGGCACAATGCCGCCGAGATTCTTTCCCGAGGCCAGCAGAAGCTGGTGGTGTGCGCGTTGCGCATCGCCCAGGGGCACCTGCTCAACCAGGCCAAACATGGCCAATGCATCTATCTGGTGGACGACCTTCCGTCTGAACTGGATGAACAGCACCGGCGCGCCCTTTGCCGTTTGCTGGACGAATTGGATTGCCAGGTATTCATCACCTGCGTCGATCACGAACTTATGAGGGACGGCTGGCGAACGGATACGCCGGTAGCCATGTTCCACGTGGAACATGGTGGTATCACCCAGACCTTTGATCATCGGAGTGAAGCATGAGCGAGAACAACACGTACGACTCTTCCAGCATCAAGGTGCTGAAGGGACTGGACGCCGTACGCAAGCGCCCGGGTATGTACATCGGCGATACCGACGATGGGACCGGTCTGCACCACATGGTCTTCGAAGTGGTGGACAACTCCATCGACGAAGCCCTGGCGGGTTACTGCTCCGAGATCAGCATCACCATCCACACCGACGAGTCGATCACCGTCCGTGACAACGGCCGCGGCATTCCGGTGGATATCCACAAGGAAGAAGGGGTCTCCGCTGCCGAGGTCATCATGACCGTGCTCCACGCCGGCGGTAAGTTCGACGACAACACCTACAAGGTGTCTGGCGGCCTCCACGGCGTGGGGGTTTCCGTGGTCAACGCCCTGTCCGAGGAGCTGCGCCTGACCATCCGCCGTGCAGGCCAGGTCTGGGAGCAGATCTATCGCCACGGCGTTCCCCAGTTCGCCCTGCGTGCCGTTGGCGAGACCGACGGAACCGGTACCGAGGTGCACTTCAAGGCCTCTGCCGAGACCTTCACCAATATCCATTTCAGCTGGGACATCCTCGCCAAGCGTCTGCGCGAACTGTCCTTCCTCAACTCCGGCGTGGGCATCCTCCTGCGTGACGAGCGCAGCGGGAAGGAAGAAATGTTCAAGTACGAGGGCGGCCTGAAGGCCTTCGTCGAGTACCTGAACACCAACAAGACCATCGTCAACGAGGTCTTCCACTTCAACATCCAGCGCGAAGAAGACGGCGTGGGTGTCGAGGTGGCGCTGCAGTGGAACGACAGCTTCAACGAGAACATCCTCTGCTTCACCAACAACATTCCCCAGCGTGACGGCGGTACTCACCTGGCAGGCTTCCGCTCTGCCCTCACCCGTCACCTGAACAACTACATCGAGCAAGAAGGCCTGGCGAAGAAGTACAAGATCGCCACCACCGGTGACGATGCCCGTGAAGGCCTGACCGCCATCATCTCGGTCAAGGTGCCGGATCCGAAGTTCAGCTCGCAGACCAAGGACAAGCTGGTCTCCAGCGAGGTGAAGACTGCCGTCGAGCAGGAAATGGGCAAGTACTTCGCCGACTTCCTGCTGGAGAACCCCAACGAAGCCAAGGCCGTCGTCGGCAAGATGATCGACGCCGCCCGCGCCCGTGAGGCTGCGCGCAAGGCCCGCGAGATGACCCGCCGCAAGGGCGCCCTGGACATCGCCGGCCTGCCCGGCAAGCTCGCCGACTGCCAGGAGAAGGACCCTGCCCTTTCCGAACTCTACATCGTGGAGGGTGACTCCGCGGGTGGCTCGGCCAAGCAGGGCCGCAACCGCAGGACCCAGGCCATCCTCCCGTTGAAGGGCAAGATCCTCAACGTGGAAAAGGCCCGTTTCGACAAGATGCTGTCCTCCCAGGAAGTCGGCACCCTGATCACCGCGCTGGGCTGCGGGATCGGGCGCGAGGAGTACAACATCGAGAAACTGCGCTACCACAACATCATCATCATGACCGACGCCGACGTGGACGGTTCGCACATCCGTACCCTGCTGCTGACGTTCTTCTTCCGTCAGATGCCGGAGCTGATCGAGCGCGGCTACGTCTACATCGCCCAGCCGCCGCTGTACAAGGTCAAGCGTGGCAAGCAGGAGCAGTACATCAAGGACGACGAGGCCATGGACGAGTACATGACCCAGTCGGCCCTGGAAGACGCCAGCCTGCACGTCAACGAGAACGCCCCGGGCCTGTCGGGCGAAGCCCTGGAGCGTCTGGTCAACGAATACCGCGCCGTCATGCGCACCCTCAAGCGTCTGTCCCGCCTGTACCCGCAGGAGCTCACCGAGCACATGGTCTACCTGCCCCGCGTCAGCGTGGAGCAGCTGTCCGACCAGGGCGCGATGGAGGGCTGGCTTAAGCAGTTCGAAGAGCGCCTGAAGGGTGCGGAGAAGTCCGGCCTGACCTACTCCATCAGCCTGCGTGAAGACCGCGAGCGCCACCTGTGGCTGCCCGAAGTCCAGCAGACCGCTCATGGCCTGTCGCACTACGTGACCTTCAACCGCGACTTCTTCGCCAGCAATGATTACCGCCAGGTCACTACCCTCGGCGAGCAGCTCAACAGCCTGCTGGAAGAGGGGGCCTACGTGCAGCGTGGAGAGCGCCGCAAGCCCGTCAGCAGCTTCAAGGACGCCCTGGCCTGGCTGATGACCGAGAGCACCAAGCGCCACACCATCCAGCGATACAAAGGCCTTGGCGAGATGAACCCGGAGCAGCTGTGGGAAACCACCATGGACCCGAACGTCCGCCGCATGCTCAAGGTGACCATCGAGGACGCGATCGCCGCGGACCAGATCTTCAACACCCTGATGGGCGATGCGGTGGAACCCCGCCGCGACTTCATCGAGAGCAACGCTCTGGCGGTGTCCAACCTCGACGTGTAACCCACCCGAGTGCTTGGCTATGCTTCCAGCCCCGGCCCTGTGCCGGGGCTTTTTATTGGGAACAGGAAAGGAGTGCGCCACATGCAGGAAACCCAAGGCTCGCCGGAGGCAGCGGCCGTCAGCGATGACGTGCTGATGGACTATCTCGAGCGACAGCTGCGCAGCGGCAGGGTAAAGGTCGGCGTGCTGATGGTGCAGTTCGAGAAGGCATTCCCCGGTGTGGAGCGGGATCGCCTGGTGCGCTGTTTCAATGCACTGGAATCGCGCTACCTGAAGCGCTGAATCCCGTCCGGGCAATCAGCTTATGCACCAATCGTCGGTTTTCCAGGGGAAAGCTGTGAGGCCCGACTGGCGCGGGCCTCAGGCTGGAAACAATCAATAGGCGGAATTTTTATCCACAGCTTTTCAACAGATCAGGCAGGCGTGGAGTCCGCCGCTTCCACAGGCTGGGGCGCGGCGCCTTCGATCCGCTGCTGGGCCTGCTCGACCCATGCGTAGGCGCGGTCGTTCAGGTCGGCAATGGCACGAGGCCCCTCCCCTTCTGCGTACATCGCCGGGCCGATCTCCACCTGGATGGTGCCGGGGTACTTGGCCCAGCCCACCTTGGGCCAGAACAGCCCGGCGTTGTGCGCTACCGGCAACACCGGCAGCCCTGCGTTGACTGCCAGTGCAGTACCGCCGCGGGAGAACTTGCCCATCTGCCCCACCGGAACCCGGGTCCCTTCGGGGAACACCAGCACCCAGGCCCCCTGGCGCAGGCGCTCGTCGCCCTGGCTGGCGAGCTGCTTTAGCGCAGCCTTGGGGTTGCTGCGGTCGATGGCGATGGGGCGCAGCAGGGCCATTGCCCAGCCGAAGAACGGCACGTAGAGCAGCTCGCGCTTCACCACCTGGCTGAGGGGTTCGAAGAAGCCGGAGAGGAAGAAGGTTTCCCAGGTGCTCTGGTGCTTGGAGAGGATCACGCAGGGCGTCTGCGGGATGTTCTCCATGCCCCCAACGCGGTAGTCGACACCCGCCACCACCTTGGCCAGCCAGACCGCGAAGCGGCACCAGCGCCAGATCACGAAGCGGTAGCGTGCGCGGAACGGCAGGAAGGGCGCGACCAGGAAGCTGATCGTGCCCCAGACGAAGGCACTGGACGACAGCAGCAGGTAGAAGAGGACGGTTCTGATGGCCTGCACTGTCGTCATGGTTCCTTGCCTTGGCTAACTGAGGAGATGGTTGGCGACGGCCGCCAGGTCGTCGAATACGAGGACGTCCCCGGGCACGCCTTTGGCCAGGGTTCGCTCGCCCTTGCCGGTTCTAACCAGCACAGGCTGACAATCGACGGCTCTGGCCGCCTCCAGGTCACCGCTACTGTCGCCGACGAACCAGATGCCGCCCAACGGTACGCCGTAGTGCTCGGCAATCTGCAGCAGCATGCCCGGCTTGGGTTTGCGGCAGTCGCAGCCGTCGTCGGGCCCGTGGGGGCAATGGACGATCAGGCCGACGTCGCCGCCCTGCTCCGCCACCCGCTCACGCAGCCGCGCATGCATGGCGTCGAGGGTTTCCAGGGGGTAGTAGCCACGCGCGATGCCCGACTGGTTGGTGGCCACGGCCACGGTCCAGCCCGCACGCGAGAGGCGCGCAATGGCCTCGATGGCGCCCGGGATCGGGATCCATTCATCGAGGCTTTTGATGTAGGCGTCGGAGTCATGGTTGATGACGCCGTCGCGGTCGAGGATGAGCAATTTCATGGTGCGTCCTGGCAGCCAACCGCAGACGTGTCGCCTGCGGTTGGCTCAGCCTTTAGCCGAGAACGGAGATGTCGGCGGCGCCGAGGAACAGGCCGCGCAGCTTCGCCAGCAGGGCGTAGCGGTTCGCACGGACGGCCGCGTCATCGACGTTGACCATCACCGCCTCGAAGAACGCATCCACCGGCTCGCGCAGGCTCGCCAGGCGGCCCAGGGCTTCGCTGTAGCAACGGGCGGCTGCCATGGGGGCCACGGCACGCTCGGCCTCTGCCACGGCCGCGGCAAGGGCCTTCTCGGCGTCTTCCTGCAGCAGGGCGCTGTCGACCACGGCCGGTACTTCGCCTTCGGCCTTGCCCAGCAGGTTGGAGACGCGCTTGTTGGCGGCGGCCAGGGCTGCGGCTTCGGGCAGGGCGCGGAAGGCCTGCACGGCTTGCACGCGCTGGTCGAAGTCCAGGGCCGAGGTCGGCTTGAGGGCACGGACGGAGAGGTACACCGCCACATCCACGCCTTCGTCTTCGTAGCGGGCGCGCAGGCGGTCGAAGATGAAGTCCAGCACCTGGGTGGCCAGGCCGTCCGCCTTCACCTTGTCGCCGTACTGGGCGATGGCGAAGCCGACGGCGTCGTCCAGGTCCAGGTCCAGCTTCTTCTCGATCAGGATGCGCAGTACGCCGAGGGCCTGGCGGCGCAGGGCGAAGGGGTCCTTGCTGCCGGTGGGCAGCATGCCGATGCCGAAGATACCCACCAGGGTGTCCAGCTTGTCGGCCACCGCCAGCGCAGCACCGGTCAGGGTCTGCGGCAGCTCGGCGCCGGCGCCACGCGGCATGTACTGCTCGTTCAGGGCGTGGGCGACGTCGTCCGCTTCACCATCGTTCAGAGCGTAGTAGTAGCCGGCGATGCCCTGCATCTCCGGGAACTCGCCGACCATCTCGGTGGCCAGGTCGCACTTGGCGAGGATGCCGGCACGGGCGGCTTTCACCGGGTCGGCGCCGACGCGCTCGGCGATGTGGGCGGCCAGTGCGGAAACGCGCTCGGCCTTCTCGTACACGGTGCCGAGCTGGGCCTGGAACACCACGTTCTTCAGGCGCTCGTTGAAGGTTTCCAGCTTCTGCTTCTTGTCCTGCTTGAAGAAGAACTCGGCGTCGGTCAGGCGCGGACGCACGACCTTCTCGTTGCCCGAGATGATCTGCGCCGGGTCCTTGCTCTCGACGTTGGCCACGGTGATGAAGCGCGGCAGCAGCTTGCCGTTGGCATCCAGCAGGCAGAAGTACTTCTGGTTGTCCTGCATGGTGGTGATCAGGGCTTCCTGGGGCACCTCGAGGAAGCGCTCCTCGAACGAGCACACCAGCGGCACCGGCCACTCGACCAGCGCCGTCACCTCGTCCAGCAGGTCCGCCGGTACCACGGCGCTGCCCTTCTGCTCGGCAGCCAGTTGGTCGACGCGCTTGGCGATCAGCTCGCGGCGCTCGGCGAAGTCGGCCAGCACGTAGGCGGCGCGCAGGTCCTCCAGGTAGCTGGAAGGCTTGCTGATGCGGATGTTCGCGGGGTTGTGGAAGCGGTGGCCACGGGACTCGCGGCCCGCCTTCTGGGCGAGGATCTCGCAGTCCACCACGTCATCGCCGAAGAGCATCACCAGCCACTGGGTCGGGCGCACGAACTCTTCACGGCGCGCAGCCCAGCGCATGCGCTTGGGAATCGGCAGGGCGGCCAGGGAAGCCTCGACGATGCCGGCCAGCAGGCCCTTGGCGGGTTGGCCGGGGATGGTCTGGCTGAACTTCAGCTTCGGCCCGCTGGTGTCGATCTGGGCCAGGTCGACGCCGCACTTCTTGGCGAAGCCGAGGGCGGCCTGGGTCGGGTTGCCGGCAGCGTCGAAGGCGGCCTGCAGCGGCGGGCCGTCGAGGTTGACGCTGCGGTCGGGCTGCTGGGTGGCCAGTTGCTCGACCAGCACCGCCAGGCGGCGCGGCGCGGCGTAGACGCGGGCGGCGCCGTGGCTCAGGCCGGCCGTCTTGAGGCCGCCGAGGATGCCGGCGAGGAAGGCGTCACCGAGGGACTTGAGGGCCTTGGGCGGCAGCTCTTCGGTGCCCAGTTCGACGAGGAAATCTTGTGCACTCATTCTTCCGCCTCCAGCTTGGCCAGTACTTCGTCACGCAGTTCGGGGGTCGCCATGGGGAAGCCCAGGCGCGCGCGCGCCTGCAGGTAGCTCTGGGCCACGGCGCGGGCCAGGGTGCGCACGCGCAGGATGTAGCGCTGGCGCTCGGTCACGGAGATTGCGCGGCGGGCATCCAGCAGGTTGAAGGTGTGGGAGGCCTTGAGGACCATCTCGTAGGTCGGCAGCGGCAGCTGCAGCTCGATCAGGCGGTTGGCCTCGCTCTCGTAGAAGTCGAAGAGTTCGAACAGCTTCGGCACGTTGGCGTGCTCGAAGTTGAAGGTGGACTGCTCCACCTCGTTCTGGTGGAACACGTCGCCGTAGGTGACCACGCCGAAGGGGCCGTCGGTCCACACCAGGTCATAGACCGAGTCCACGCCCTGCAGGTACATGGCCAGGCGTTCCAGGCCATAGGTGATCTCGCCGGTCACCGGGTAGCACTCGATGCCGCCGACCTGCTGGAAGTAGGTGAACTGGGTGACTTCCATGCCGTTCAGCCAGATTTCCCAACCCAGGCCCCAGGCGCCGAGGGTGGGGGACTCCCAGTTGTCCTCGACGAAGCGGATGTCGTGCACCAGCGGGTCGATGCCGATGGCCTTCAGGGAGCCCAGGTACAGCTCCTGGAAGTTCTCCGGGTTGGGCTTCAGGACCACCTGGAACTGGTAGTAGTGCTGCAGGCGGTTGGGGTTCTCGCCGTAGCGGCCGTCAGTGGGGCGGCGCGAGGGCTGCACGTAGGCGGCGTTCCAGGTCTCCGGGCCGATGGCACGGAGGAAGGTGGCGGTGTGGAAGGTACCGGCGCCCACTTCCATGTCGTAGGGCTGGAGCACCACGCAGCCCTGCTCGGCCCAGTACTGCTGCAGGGCGAGGATCAGGTCTTGGAAGGTGCGCACGGCGGGCGTAGTCTGGCTCACGAATTTCACCTGTGCTGGGTATTCGACTGAAAGGGCGCGAGTATACCCGATCCGACCCGCCGCAACCGCATGGAAAGCCTTATGCCACGCTGCTTCTGGTGCAACGAAGACCCCCTCTACATCGCCTACCACGACCAGGAATGGGGCGTGCCCCAACGGGATGCCGGGGCGCTGTTCGAGATGCTCCTGCTGGAGGGTTTCCAGGCCGGCCTGTCGTGGATCACGGTGCTGAAGAAGCGTGCCCGCTACCGCGAGGTGCTGTTCGGTTTCGACCCACAGCGCCTGGCGCAGATGACCGACGAGGAAATCGAGGTGCGCATGCAGGACCCGGGCATCATCCGCAACCGCGCCAAGCTGCGCGCGGCCCGGCAGAACGCCCAGGCCTGGCTGCGCCTGGAGGACCCCTCCGCCCTGCTCTGGTCCTTCGTCGGCGGCGCACCACGGATCAACCGCTTCGCCGACCGCAGCGAGGTGCCGGCGGTGACGGCCGAGGCCGAGGCGATGAGCAAGGCGCTGCGCAAGCTGGGCTTCACCTTCGTCGGGCCGACCATCTGCTACGCCTTCATGCAGGCCACCGGCATGGTCATGGACCACACCCTCGACTGCGACCGGCATCCGCACCTGGCGGGCTGACGGTCCGTCCCGCACCTGAGCGCGCGTCACGGTAGAATGCGCGCTTTTCCTTGCCCTGGAGTTGCCTGTGGACAAGCTCAAAGGCGCCCTCGTGGTCGGCTTCCTGCGCCTCTTCGCCCTGCTGCCCTGGCGGGCCGTACAAGCCGTGGGCGCGGCAATCGGCTGGCTGATGTGGAAGCTGCCCAACCGCTCCCGCGAGGTCACGCGGATCAACCTCGCCAAGTGCTTTCCGGAACTGTCCCCGGCCGAGCTCGACCAGCGTGTCGGCCAGAGCCTGATGGACATCGGTCGCACCCTCACCGAAAGCGCCTGCGCCTGGATCTGGCCGGCGGAGAAGTCCATCGGCCTGGTGCGCGAAGTGGAAGGCCTGGAGGTGCTGCACGAGGCATTGGCCAGCGGCAAGGGCGTGGTGGGCATCACCAGTCACCTGGGCAACTGGGAGGTGCTGAACCACTTCTACTGTGCCCAGTGCAAACCGATCATCTTCTACCGCCCGCCGAAGCTGAAGGCCGTGGACGAATTGCTGCAGAAGCAGCGCGTGCAGCTCGGCAACCGCGTCGCGCCGTCTACCAAGGAAGGCATCCTCAGCGTCATCAAGGAAGTGCGCCGGGGCGGCGCGGTGGGCATTCCGGCCGACCCGGAGCCGAGCCTGTCCGCCGGCGTGTTCGTGCCCTTCCTCGGCACCCTGGCGCTGACCAGCAAGTTCGTCCCCGGCATGCTCGCCGGCGGCAAGGCGCGCGGGGTGTTCCTGCATGCGTTGCGCCTGGCGGATGGCTCCGGCTTCAAGGTCATCCTCGAAGCGGCGCCGGAGGGGATGTACAGCGACGACGTGGAAGAGGGCGTGGCGGCGATGAGCGCCGTGGTGGAGCGCTACGTGCGCACCTACCCGACCCAGTACATGTGGAGCATGAAGCGCTTCAAGAAGCGCCCTGAGGGCGAAGCCCGCTGGTATTGAGAAAAGGCGCTTCGGCGCCTTTTTTGCGCCTTCTGCTGGGCGAGTCGGTGGTTTTAGGCTAAAAAACCGCTCAGACCAATCCAAGGTGTGTCGCGATGTCCTCCAACCAGCGCCAGCATCCCCGTACGCCGATGAAGTGCCGGATCAAGATCAGTCACGAGAGCTTCGGGGATCTCTTCGCCCAGACCCGCGACCTGTCGGACGGCGGTGTGTACGTCCGCCACCCGGACCTGGTGGCCCTGCCGGTGGGCACCATCCTCACCGGCCAGGTGCAGGACCTGCCCTTCGAAGCGCCGATCCTGCAGATGGAGATCATGCGGGTGGACGCCGAGGGCGTCGGCCTGCGCTTCGTCGAGTCCTGATCCGCTACCAACCGCTCCCGGAAATCCCCCTAGCCTTCTTCGTCCGCCGTCAGCAGCACCAGTGGTTCGCACGCCTGGCGGCGGCAGCCCCAGCGATACTCCTCCCGGGTCGGCCCTTCACCGCGCCAGGTCGTTGCCGTGGCGCCGCCGTTGATGCGGAAGTTCCACACCTGGCCGCGGCCGTCATGCAGGCGCCCCTCGATGCTGCAGGGCACCCAGGAGAACGCATGGTGCAGCACCACGCCGTCCAGCAACTCGGCCAGGGTGAAGAATCGGCTGGCACCCCGCGCGTCCAGCTTCCAGGCGTGGCAGGCTTCGGTCAGGGCAGGTTCGGCCGAAGGCGGGGCTTCCAGTATCGGTGGCTTGATCGAGTCGACTTGGTAGGGCGGCACCGGTTGGGCAGCGACGCCATCCAAGGCGAACGCCGCAATCCCCAGGGCGAGTACGGTGCGCACCATGTCACTGCCCTCCCTGGCGGCGGGCGAGGCGCTTGAGGAACACCCCCATCTCCTTCTCCGCCTGCTTGTCGCCCTTGGCCTGCGCGGCGCTCAGGCCCTGCTCCCAGGCCTGGCGAGCCCCCTCACTGTCACCGGTGCTCTCCAGTGCCTTGCCCAGCAGCTTCCAGGCCGCCGAGTAGGCCGGGTCCTGCTCGACGCAGCGTTGCAGGTGCAGCGTTGCTGCCGTCGCATCACCCTGGTCGAGGTAGCCCTTGCCCAGGCCGAAGCGCAGCAGTGCGTTGTCCACGCCCTTGGCGAGCATCTTCTCCAGTGAATCGATCATGGTCCTGTCCCCGGGCTGTCGAGGCGCTCACCCTACCCTGATCGACGCGAGCGCCCAACCCCGAGGTTCAGAACCGCCAGAAGGCCGGGCTGAGCAGGATCAGCAGGGAGAACACCTCCAGCCGCCCCAGCACCATGGCCAGGCTCAGCACCAGCTTGGCGCCATCGGGCAGGTTGCCGTAGTGCGCCGCCGCTTCGCCCAGGGCCGGGCCCAGGTTGTTCATGCAGGACGCCAGGGTGGAGAAGGCGGTGAGCTGGTCCAGCCCCATGGCCATCAGCAGCAGGAGCAGCACCACGAAGGTCATCAGGTAGATGGAGCAGAAGGCCCAGACCGACTCCACCACCCGCTCGGGAATGTGACGGCGCCCCAGCTTGAGGGTGAACACCCCGTTGGGGTGCAGCAGCCGCTGGAACTCCCGCACCCCCTGGCGCAGCACCAGCAGGATGCGCATCACTTTCATGCCGCCGCCGGTGGAGCCGGCGCAGGCGCCGATGAAGGTGGTGTAGAGCAGCAGGTGCGGCAGCAGGGTCGGCCAGGTGCTGAAGTCGGCCAGGCCGAAGCCGGTGGTGGTGGCCACCGAGACCACCATGAACGCGGCATAGCGGATCGATTGCAGCGGCGCCTCGTAGTGCTGGTGGACGATGAGCGTGGTGGCGCAGATCACGAAGGTGCCCAGCAGCAGCAACAGGTACGTGCGGCATTCCGCGTCGCGCAGGTAGTGCCGCAGGCTGCGCTGTCGCCAGGCGAGGAAGTGCAGGCCGAAGTTCACCCCCGAGACCACCAGGAAGAACATGCACACGGCCTCCACCAGCGGGCTGTCGAAGTAGCCGATGCTGGCGTCGTGGGTGGAGAAGCCGCCGATGGCGATGGTGGAGAAGCTGTGGCAGATGGCGTCGAACAGGCTCATCCCGGCGGCCCAGTACGCCAGCGCACAGGCCAGGGTCAGACCGCAGTAGATCAGCCACAGGGTGCGCGCGGTTTCCGCGATGCGTGGCGAGAGCTTCTGCTCCTTCAGCGGGCCGGGCATCTCGGCGCGGTACAGCTGCATGCCGCCGATGCCGAGCATGGGCATGATCGCCACCGCGAGAACGATGATCCCCATCCCGCCGAACCACTGCAGCTGCTGGCGGTAGTAGAGGACCGCCTTGGGCAGCTGGTCGAGCCCGGTGAGTACGGTCGCCCCGGTGGTGCTGATGCCCGAGACGGACTCGAACAGCGCGTCCACCAGGCCCATGCGCGGCGTGTCGATGAGCAGGAAGGGTATGCAGCCGAAGGTGCCGAGCACGGTCCAGAACAGCGCGGTGATCAGGTAGCCGTCGCGGATCTTCAGGTCCCCGTTGGCACCGCGCACCGGTAGCCAGATGAGCAGGCCGATGCTCAGGGTGATCAGCAGCGCCATCAGAAAGCCCTGCCAGGCGCCTTCGCCGTAGTACAGGTCGATCAGCAGGGGCGGCAGTTGGGTGCTGCTGAACAGCATCAGCAGCACGCCGAGGATCCGGCGGATCACCGCATGGCGCTGGGCTCGCCCGGTCACGGCGTTAGGCAGGTAAGTGTTCTGGCGCAGCGGCAGGAGGGGTTCGAAGCGGGACATGGCGGGCCCTCGGAACGGGAGGGTCCGAACCCTACCGCCGGCTCGCAGGGAGGGGATGTAGGAAGTGGCTGAAAACCGGGCGGCCGGTATCTGGATACCGCGCTCGCCCGGTTGGCGGCGTCAGAAGAAGGTCAGGCCGACCTGGAACAGCCGCTCCACGTCGCGGATGTACTTCTTGTCCACGAGGAAGAGGATCACGTGGTCGCCGGACTCGATCACCGTGTCGTCGTGGGCGATCAGCACCTCGTCGTCACGGATCACCGCACCGATGGTGGTGCCCGGCGGCAGGGCGATGTCCTCGATCATCTTGCCCACCACCTTGCTCGACTTGGCGTCGCCGTGGGCGATGGCCTCGATGGCTTCGGCCGCGCCCCGGCGCAGGGAGTGCACGCTGACGATGTCACCCCGGCGCACGTGGGTGAGCAGGGTGCCGATGGTGGCGAGCTGGGGGCTGAGGGCGATGTCGATCTCGCCGCCCTGTACCAGGTCCACGTAGGCAGGGTTGTTGATGAGGGTCATCACCTTGCGCGCGCCGAGCCGCTTGGCCAGCAGCGAGGACATGATGTTGGCCTCGTCGTCGTTGGTCAGGGCCAGGAAGATGTCGGCGTCGTTGATGTTCTCTTCCACCAGCAGGTCGCGGTCCGAGGCGCTGCCCTGCAGCACCACCGTGCTGTCGAGGGTGTCCGACAGGTAGCGGCAGCGGGCCGGGTTCATCTCGATGATCTTCACCTGGTAACGGCTCTCGATGGCCTCGGCCAGGCGCTCGCCGATGTTGCCGCCGCCAGCGATGACCACGCGCTTGTAGCTGTCCTCCAGGCGACGCAGCTCACTCATCACCGCGCGGATGTGGGCCTTGGCGGCGATGAAGAACACCTCGTCGTCCGCCTCGATCACGGTGTCGCCCTTGGGGATGATCGGCCGGTTGCGGCGGAAGATGGCCGCCACGCGCGTGTCGACGCTGGGCATGTGCTCGCGGATCTGGCGCAGCTCCTGCCCCACCAGCGGGCCACCGTAGTAGGCGCGGACGCCTACCAGCTGGGCCTTGCCCTCGGCGAAGTCGATCACCTGCAGGGCGCCGGGGTACTCGATCAGGCGCTTGATGTAGTTGGTGACCACCTGCTCGGGGCTGATCAGCACGTCGACCGGGATGGCCTCGTTGTCGAACAGCGCCTCGCGGGTCAGGTAGGCCGACTCGCGCACGCGGGCGATCTTGGTGGGGGTGTGGAACAGGGTGTAGGCCACCTGGCAGGCGACCATGTTCACCTCGTCGCTGTTGGTCACGGCCACCAGCATGTCGGCGTCGTCGGCACCGGCCTGGCGCAGCACGGTGGGGAACGAGCCCTTGCCCTGCACGGTGCGGATGTCCAGGCGATCGCCGAGGTCGCGCAGGCGATCACCGTCGGTGTCGACCACGGTGATGTCGTTGGCTTCGCCGGACAGGTGTTCCGCGAGGGTGCCGCCGACCTGGCCGGCCCCGAGAATGATGATCTTCACTGATTGCTCCGTTAGCCGCGGGGAGACGCGGCGATCTTCATCAGCTTGGCATAGTAGAAGCCGTCATGGCCGTCTTCCCGGGCCAGCAGCTGGCGGCCATGGGGTTGCTTGAGGCCGAACCCGCCGGCGATATCCAGCTCCCGCGCGCCGGGGGTGCGGGCGAGGAAGGCGGCGATGTTCTCGCTGTTTTCCGCCGGCAGCGCCGAGCAGGTGGCGTAGAGCAGGATGCCGCCCACCTCGAGGGTGGGCCAGAGGGCGTCCAGCAGCTCGCCTTGCAGGGTGGCCAGGGGCGCGATGTCCTCGGCCTTGCGGGTCAGCTTGATGTCGGGGTGGCGACGGATCACGCCGGTGGCCGAGCACGGGGCATCGAGCAGGATGCGCTGGAAGGGTTTGCCGTCCCACCAGCTCGCGGTATCGCGGCCGTCGGCGGCGATCAACTGGGCATCCAGGCCCAGGCGCGCCAGGTTTTCGCGCACGCGCACCAGGCGGCTTTCTTCCAGGTCCACGCCGACCACCTGGGCCAGGCTAGGTTCGGCTTCCATCAAATGGCAGGTCTTGCCACCGGGGGCGCAGCAGGCATCCAGCACCCGCTGGCCGGGGGCCAGTTCCAGCAGGTCGGCGGCCAGTTGCGCGGCTTCGTCCTGGACGCTGACACGCCCTTCGGAAAAGCCCGGCAGGCCGGTGACGTCGCAGGCTTCGGCCAGGCGGATGCCATCGCGGCTGAAGGGGCAGGGCTCGGCTTCGATCCCTGCCTGGCGCAGTTCGGCGAGGTAGGCATCGCGGTCGCCGTGACGGCGGTTGACCCGCAGGATCAGCGGCGGGTGGGCATTGTTGGCCGCGCAGACGGCTTCCCACTGTTCCGGCCAGGCGGCCTTCAGGGCCTTCTGCAGCCAGCGCGGGTGGGCGTTACGTACGGCCGGGTCGCGCTCGAACTCGGCGAAGATCGCCTCGCCCTGGCGCTGGGCATTGCGCAGCACGGCGTTGAGCAGGCCCTTGGCCCAGGGCTTCTTCAGCTTGTCGGCACAGCCGACGGTTTCGCCGATGGCCGCGTGGGGCGGGATGCGGGTGTGGAACAGCTGGTAGAGGCCCACCAGCAGCAGGGCCTCGACGTCACGGTCGGCCGCCTTGAAGGGCTTCTGCAGCAGGCGCTCGGCCAGGGCCGACAGGCGGGGTTGCCAGCGGGCGGCGCCGAAGGCGAGGTCCTGGGCGAGGCCGCGATCGCGCGGGTCCACCTTGTCCAGCTGGGCAGGCAGGCTGCCGCCGAGGGAGGCCTTGCCGTTGAGCACGGCCGCCAGGGCACGGGCGGCGGCGAGGCGCGGGCTCATGCGCCGAGCACCTGGCCGGGGGCGAACTGCTCGCGGCGGCTGTTGTAGAGGTCGGCGAAGGCCAGGGGCTTGCCGCCGGGCAGTTGCAGGCGGGTCAGGCGCAGGGCGCCTGCGCCACAGGCCACGGTGAGGCCGTCCTTGCTGGCATCGAGAATCTGGCCGGGTTGGCCGCGGCCTTCGGCGGGCTCGGCAGCGAGCACCTTCAGCGGCTGGCCGTCGAGGGTGCTGTGGCAGATGGGCCAGGGGTTGAAGGCACGCACCAGGCGCTCCAGTTCGTCGGCCGGGCGGCTCCAGTCGATCCGCGCCTCGTCCTTGTTGAGCTTGTGGGCGTAGGTGGCCAGGGCGTCGTCCTGCACCTCGCCCTGCAGCGTTCCGGCGGCAAGACCGGCGATGGCCTGGACGACGGCCTGGGGGCCGAGCTGGGCGAGGCGGTCATGCAGGCTGCCGCCGGTGTCGCCGGCGGTGATCGGGGTGGTGGCCTTGAGCAGCATGGGGCCGGTGTCGAGACCCGCCTCCATCTGCATCACGGTGACGCCGCTCTCGGCGTCGCCCGCCTGCACCGCCCGCTGGATCGGTGCGGCGCCACGCCAGCGCGGCAGCAGCGAGGCATGGCTGTTGATGCAGCCGAGGCGCGGGATGTCCAGCACCGCCTGCGGCAGGATCAGGCCGTAGGCGACCACCACCATCAGGTCCGGGGCCAGGGCGCGCAGTTCTTCCTGGGCGGCAGGGTCGCGCAGGGTCGGCGGCTGCAGGACCGGGAGGCCGTGCTGCAGGGCAAGCTGCTTGACCGGGCTGGGCATGAGCTTCTGGCCGCGGCCGGCGGGGCGGTCGGGCTGGGTGTACACGGCAACGATCTGGTGAGGGGTGTCGAGCAGGGCCTTGAGGTGTTCGGCGGCGAACTCCGGGGTGCCGGCGAAGACGAGGCGCAGGGCTTGGGTCATGCGGGGCTCACTCTCTAAAAAGAAAAAGGCTTGCCGGAGCAAGCCTTTGGGGTTCGGGGATCAAGCCTGCTGGCGGTGCTGCTTTTCCAGTTTCTTCTTGATCCGGTCGCGCTTGAGGCTGGAGAGGTAGTCGACGAAGAGCTTGCCGTTGAGGTGGTCGCATTCGTGCTGGATGCACACCGCCAGCAGGCCTTCGGCAATCATCTCGAATGGCTGGCCATCGCGGTCCAGGGCTTTGATCTTGACCTTCTGCGGGCGGTCGACGTTCTCGTAGAAGCCGGGCACCGAGAGGCAGCCTTCCTGGTACTGGTCCATCTGGTCGGTCAGGGACTCGAACTCGGGATTGATGAAGACCATCGGCTCGGACTTGTCCTCCGACAGGTCCATCACCACCACGCGCTTGTGCACATTCACCTGGGTCGCCGCCAGGCCGATGCCGGGGGCTTCGTACATGGTCTCGAACATGTCGTCGATCAACTGGCGCAGCGCGTCGTCCACCACCTCCACCGGTTTGGCGATGGTGCGCAGGCGCGGATCAGGGAATTCGAGGATGTTCAGGATCGCCATATGGGTTTGTGATGCACTTGTGGAATAAAGTCAAAATCCGCTGCTAAGATGATGAGCAGCATTGAAAAACGCCTGAAAAGCCCGGTTGGGGCGGCTTTCAGGCCGTTTCGCGTGAACGCACATAATAAAGGGATTCACCGCATGAGGAAATCACTACTCGCCCTGCTGCTCCTGGCTGCCAACGGGCTGGCACAGGCTGCGGTGGAGCTCAAGGACGGCCATCCGGAACGCTATACGGTGGTCCGTGGCGACACACTCTGGGACATCTCCGGCAAGTTCCTCAGCGAACCCTGGAAATGGCCGGAAATCTGGCACGCCAACCCGCAGATCCAGAACCCGCACCTCATCTACCCCGGTGACACCCTGAGCCTGGTGTATGTCGATGGCCAGCCGCGCCTGGTGCTGGATCGAGGCGCGTCCCGCGGCACCATCAAGCTGTCGCCGCAGGTGCGTAGCACGCCGATGGCCGAGGCCATTCCGACCATTCCGCTGGGTGCCATCAACAGCTTCCTGCTGTCCAACCGCATCGTCGACACCCCCGAGCAGTTCCAGGGCGCGCCCTACATCGTCGCCGGCAATGCCGAGCGCGTGGTGAGCGGTGCGGGTGATCGCGTCTATGCCCGTGGCAAGTTCGATGCGGCCAACCCCACCTACGGCATCTTCCGTCAGGGCAAGACCTACCTGGATCCGAAGACCCAGGAATTCCTCGGCATCAACGCCGATGACATCGGTGGCGGTGACGTGGTGGCCGAGGAAGGCGATGTCGCCACCCTCAACCTGACCCGCTCCACCCAGGAAGTCCGCCTGGGCGACCGCCTGTTCCCCACCGAGGAACGTGCCGTCACCTCCACCTTCATGCCCAGTGCACCGGCCGGTGACGTCAAGGGTGTGATCCTCGATGTGCCGCGTGGCGTGAACCAGATCGGCCAGTTCGACGTGGTCACCCTGAACAAGGGCAAGCGCGATGGCCTGGTCGAGGGCAACGTACTGGCGGTCTACAAGACCGGTGAAACCGTCCGTGACCGGGTCACCGGCGAGATGGTGAAGATCCCCGACGAGCGTGCCGGCCTGCTGATGGTGTTCCGCACCTACGACAAGCTCAGCTACGGGCTGGTCCTGGCCGCGAGCCGCCAACTGGCGGTGATGGACAAGGTACAAAATCCGTAGTGCCAATCAGCCCCCGCCTAGCGGGGGCTTGTTGTATACAGGGCGGCCAGCCGCGCCATGCGGCACCGGTCAAGGACGAACCCCATGCCGCCCGCCCTCTCCCCCGCCGAGCTGGAAGCCCGGCTCCGCCTGCACAGCCTCCCCGAAGTCGGCCCTCGCCGTTTCCACATCCTGATCGAAGCCTTCGCCAGCGCCTCTGCCGCGCTCAGCGCCCCGGCTGCCGCCTGGCGCTCCCTCGGCCTGCCGGAAGCCTGTGCTGGCCCGCGCCGGGATGCCGCCATCCGCGAGCGAGCCGCCCATGCGCTGGTCTGGCTGGAAGGGCCGGACTGCCACCTGATCACCTGGGATGATCCGCGCTACCCCGCCCTGCTCGCCGAACTGCCGGACGCCCCGCCGCTGCTCTTCCTCCAGGGTGATCCCGGCCTGCTGGAGACCCCGCAACTGGCCATCGTCGGCAGCCGTCGCGCCTCCGCCGCCGGGCTAGACAACGCCCACGCCTTCGCCCGCGCCCTGGCTGGCGGAGGGTTCACCATCACCAGCGGGCTTGCCCTGGGCATCGACGGTGCCGCCCACCAGGGCGCGCTGGATGCCAGCGGCAGGACCATCGCCGTGCTCGGCACCGGCCTGCAGCGGCTCTACCCCCGGCGCCATGCCGGGCTGGCCCGGGACCTGCTGGCCAGGGGCGGCGCCCTGGTGTCCGAACTGCCCCTGGACTGCCCGCCCCAGGCCGCCAACTTCCCCCGTCGCAACCGCATCATCAGCGGGCTGTCCCTGGGCGTGCTGGTGGTGGAAGCCAGCCCCTCCAGCGGCTCGCTGATCACCGCCCGGTTGGCCGCCGAACAGGGCCGCGAGGTCTACGCCCTGCCCGGCTCCATCCACCACCCGGGCGCGCGGGGTTGCCACCAACTGATCCGCGAAGGCGCCGTGCTGGTGGAGACCACCGAGCACATCCTCGAAGCCCTGCGGGGCTGGCAGCAGGTGGCACCGCTCCCGGCTGCCAAGCCGATCGAAGCCCCCCGCCAGCACCCGCTGCTGGACCTGCTGCGGGCCGCCCCCTACAGCAGCGAGGCCCTGGCCCACGCCAGCGGCTGGGACCTGCCCCGCGTACTGGCCAGCCTCACCGAACTGGAGCTCGACGGCTGTGTCGCCTGCGAGGCGGGGCGCTGGGTTCATCGCCGCGGGTGAGCCCTGTACACTCGCGCCATCGTTTTTCCGGGAGCAGGCGATGGTCAACAAATGGCAGGTTCAACGCGTGGCGCGGATCGTTCGAGAAGGCGGCGTGATCGCCTACCCCACCGAAGCGGTGTGGGGCCTGGGCTGTGATCCGTGGAATGCGGACGCGGTCTACCGCTTGCTGGCGCTCAAGGACCGACCGGTGGAAAAGGGCCTGATCCTGGTGGCCGACGACATCCAGCAGTTCGACTTCCTCCTCGACGGCCTGCCCGACGCCTGGATCGACCAGCTCACCGCCAGCTGGCCGGGCCCCAACACCTGGCTGGTGCCCCACCAGGGCCTGCTGCCCGAATGGATCACCGGCCAGCACGACAGCGTCGCCCTGCGCGTCACCGACCACCCCCTGGTGCGCGCCCTGTGCGCTGAAGTCGGGCCGCTGGTCTCCACCTCTGCCAACCCCGGCGGGCGGCCCGCCGCCATGTCGCGCCTGCGGGTCCAGCAGTACTTCCCCGGCCAACTGGACGCCGTGCTCGGTGGCGCCCTGGGGGGGCGCCGCAAGCCCAGCACCATCCGTGACCTGGCCACCGGACGGGTGATCCGCCCCTCCTGAAGACCGCCTCCGGCCTCCAGGTCGGAACAGCCCCGGCATCGTCCGGGGCTGATGCGTTCAGGGCAGCAGCACACTGGAGCCCTGGGTGCGACGCCCCGCCAGGTCGGCGTGGGCCCGTGCCACCTCTGCCAGGGCGTAGCGCTGGCCGATCTCCACCCGGATCGCCCCGCTGGCGATCATCCCGAACAGCTCGTCCGCCATCGCCTGCAGGCGTGCCGGCGTGTCCGCGTAGCCGCCCAGGGTCGGACGGGTGACGAACAGCGAGCCCTTCTGGGCCAGCACCCCCAGGTTGACCCCGGTGACCGGCCCCGACGCATTGCCGAAGCTCACCAGCAGCCCGCGCGGCGCCACGCACTCCAGCGAGGTCGCCCAGGTGTCCTTGCCCACCGAGTCGTACACCACCCCGCACTTCTGCCCGTCGGTCAGCTCCAGCACCCGCTGCACCACGTCCTCGCGGCTACTGTCGATGCAGGCCCAGGCCCCCAGCGACCTCGCCCGTGCCGCCTTCTCCGCCGAACCGGCGACGCCGATCAGCCTCGCCCCCACGGCCTTCGCCCACTGGCAGGCGATGGAGCCGACCCCGCCGGCTGCCGCGTGGAACAGCACCGTCTCGCCGGCCTCCAGCGCATGGGTCTGGCGCAGCAGGTACTGCACCGTCAGACCCTTCAGCAGCACCGCCGCCGCCTGTTCGAAGCCGATGGCATCCGGCAGCGTCACCAGGTGCCCCTCGGGCAGCACGTGGAACTCCCCGTAGGCGCCCAGCGGGCCCGTGGCGTAGCCCACCCGGTCGCCCACCTTCACCCGTGCCACGCCCTCGCCCACCGCATCGACCACCCCCGCGCCCTCGCTGCCCAGCCCGGACGGAAAGCCCGGTGCCGGGTACAGGCCGCTGCGGTAGTAGGTCTCGATGAAGTTCAGGCCGATGGCATGGTTGCGTACCCGCACCTCGCCCGGCCCGGGCTGTGGCAGCGCCACCTCCGCCAGTTCCAGCACCTCGGGACCGCCGTATCGGGAAAACTGGATGCGTCTGGGCATGGTTCAGGCTCCTGCATGGGAAAGGCCCTCATCCAAGCCTTCCGCTTGATCGCCGTCAAGCCACCGCCAGCCCTCGGCGGTGGTATGCTTGCGCCCTCTTTTTTCCCCGCAAGCCCCGTCCGGCGGCGCTCGCAAGCCGACTCAAGGTGTATCCGACGTGAGTGAACACATTGCGGCCGTGAAGGCCTACCTGCTCGATCTGCAAGACCGCATCTGCACCGCCCTCGCCGCCGAGGATGGCCAGGCCAGCTTCTTCGAGGACGCCTGGGACCGCCCCGCCGGCGGCGGTGGTCGCACCCGCGTGATCGAGAACGGCGCGCTGATCGAAAAGGGCGGGGTCAACTTCTCCCACGTGTTCGGCACCAGCCTGCCGCCCTCGGCCAGCGCCCATCGCCCGGAGCTTGCCGGCCGGGGCTTCCAGGCCATGGGCGTGTCCCTGGTGATCCACCCGGAAAACCCCCACGTCCCCACCTCCCACGCCAACGTGCGCTTCTTCATCGCCGAGAAGGAAGGCGAGGCCCCGGTGTGGTGGTTCGGCGGCGGCTTCGACCTCACCCCCTACTACGGCCACGAGGAAGACTGCGTGCACTGGCACCAGGTGGCCCGCGACGCCTGCGCGCCCTTCGGCGAGGACGTCTACCCGCGCTACAAGGCCTGGTGCGACCGCTACTTCCACCTCAAGCACCGCAACGAGCCGCGCGGCATCGGCGGCCTGTTCTTCGACGACCTCAACGAGTGGGACTTCGACACCAGCTTCGCCTTCATGCGCGCCATCGGCGACGCCTACCTGGAGGCCTACCTGCCGATCATCCGCCGTCGCCGCCACACCCCCTTCACTGAACAGCAGCGCGAATTCCAGGCCTACCGCCGCGGTCGCTACGTCGAATTCAACCTGGTGTTCGACCGCGGCACCCTGTTCGGCCTGCAATCCGGCGGGCGTACCGAATCCATCCTCATGTCCCTGCCGCCCCACGTGCGCTGGGGCTACGACTGGAAGCCCGAGCCGGGCAGCGAAGAAGCACGCCTCACCGAGTACTTCCTCCAGGACCGCGACTGGCTGGCCACCCAGCCCTGACGCCCCGCGCCCGGCCAGGCGCGCTGGCCCGGACCCGGCAAGCGCATCCACCGATGTAGACTCCGCCGCTGATCCGGGCCCGCCCTGCCGGGCCTTCCAACGTGACGCGCCGAAGCGGACTTTCGAACCGCCCCGGCCCTGCCCCAAGGACTTCCCATGGACCGCTACTGCGTCTTCGGCAACCCCATCGGCCACAGCAAGTCGCCGCTCATCCACCGCCTCTACGCCGAGCAGACCGGCCAGGTGCTGAGCTACGAAGCGGTCCTCGCCCCGCTTGACGACTTCACCGGCTGCGCCCGCGCCTTCTTCGCCACCGGCCTGGGCGGCAACGTCACCGTGCCCTTCAAGGAGCAGGCCTTCGAACTGGCCGACCAGCTCAGCGCCCGCGCCCAGCGCGCCGGTGCGGTGAACACCCTGAAGAAGCTCGACGACGGCCGCCTGCTCGGGGACAACACCGACGGCGCCGGGCTGGTCCGCGACCTCACCCGCAACGCCGGGCTGTGCCTGGCCGGCAAGCGCATCCTCCTGCTGGGCGCCGGAGGGGCCGCGCGCGGGGTGATCGAACCGCTGCTGGCGGAAAAGCCGGCGTCCCTGGTGATCGCCAACCGCACCGTGGAAAAGGCCGAAGCCCTCGCCCGCCTGTTCGCCGACCTCGGCCCGGTGTCCGCCAGCGGCTTCGACTGGCTGGAAGAGCCGGTGGACCTGATCATCAACGGCACCTCCGCCAGCCTGGCCGGCGACCTCCCCCCCATCGCCCCCAGCCTCATCCAGCCGCGCCACACCGCCTGCTACGACATGATGTATGGCAAGGAACCGACCGCGTTCAACCGCTGGGCCGCCAGCCACGGTGCCGCGCGCACCCTCGACGGCCTCGGCATGCTGGTGGAGCAGGCCGCCGAAGCCTTCCTGCTGTGGCGTGGCGTGCTGCCCGACAGCGCCCCGGTGCTGGCCGAACTGCGTCGCCAGCTCGCCGAGGGCTGAGCGACCCCCGGCCTGACGCCGGGCTACGGCTCGATCAGCAGGCCGCTGCCCTCGCCCTCCAGCTTGCGCAGCTCCCGCTCCACCTGCGGGCGGGCCCGGCGCAGCACCAGGCAGCGGCCCTCCCTGCCCAGGCGACGGGCCTCGTCGTGGAGCAGGCTGACCCCGGCGTAGTCGATGAAATTGACGTGGTGGGCATCCAGCACCAGGCGCCCGGCCTGGCTCTTCTGGATCAGCCGCTGCAGGTACGGGCAGGCCCCGAAGAAGATCGACCCCTCGATGCGCAGCACCTCCTCATCACCCTGCCGGGACTGCAGCACCCGCGGCTGCGAGGTGCGCTTGAGGTAGAAGAACAGCGACGCCAGCACCCCGGCATAGATGGCCGTCTGCAACTCCAGCAGCAGGGTCGCCGCCAGGGTCAGCGCCATCACCGCGAACTCCGCCCGGCTCACCCGCCACAGCTGGCGTACCCCGCGCCCGTCCAGCAGGCCCCAGCAGATCATCAGGATGCCAGCGGCCATCGCCGGCAGCGGGATATGGCCGATCAGGTCCGCGCCGCCCCACGCGAACAGCGCCACCCACAGCGCTGAGAACACCCCCGCCAGGGGCGAGCCGGCGCCCGCCTGCAGGTTGAGCCCCGACCGGGTGAAGGAGCCCGCCGACAGGTAGCCGGAAAACCAGGCGCCGACCAGGTTGGACAGCCCCTGGCCACGGGTTTCCTGGTTCACGTCCAGCACCTGCCCCGAGCGGCTGGCCAGGGCACGGGCGATGGACAGGCTGGTGACCAGGCCCAGCAGCCCGCACGCCACCGCCGACGGCAGCAGGCGCAGCATGTCCTCGGCATCGAAGCGCAGCGTCGCCAGTGGCGGCAGGCTGCCCTGGAAGGCCGCCACCCGCGCCACCGCGCCGAACGGGCCGGGCAGCGCCATCACCAGCAGGCTGCCCGCGAGCAGGCCCAGCAGCAGGGCCGGCAGGCGCGGCGCCAGCATCCTCGCCAGAATCGACACGCCGAGGCTCACCCCCGCCACGGTGAGCGACGGCCCGTGTGCCTCGCCCAGGTGGCTGGCCAGCGCCAGCGCGCTCTGCCAGGCCGTGGCGCGGCCCTCCGGCGGCGCCAGGCCGAGCAGGTTGGGCACCTGCCCCAGGGCGATCACCAGCGCCGCACCCAGGGTGAAACCGAGCACCACCGACTGCGAGACGAAGTTCGCCAGGGCGCCGAAGCGCAACAGCCCCATGAGGAACTGGAAGGCCCCCGCGAGAAAGGTCAGCAGCAGCACCAGGCCGGTGTAGTCCTGGCTGCCCGGCAAGGCCAGGGGGCTGACGCTGGCCATCAACACCACCGAGATGGCTGCCGTGGGCCCACCGATCAGGTGCCGCGACGAGCCCCACAGGCAGGCGACGATCACCGGCACCACGGCGGCATACAGCCCATAGGCCGCCGGCAGCCCGGCGATCAGCGCATAGGCGATGGACTGGGGCAGCGCCAGCACCGCCCCGGTCAGCCCCACCAGGGCATCACGGCCGACGGCCCGGGGGCGCAGGCCGGGTAGCCAGTTGAGGAAGGGGAAGAGGCGGTATGGGCGCATGGCGGCGTCGCTGTGGCTCGGTTGCGGGAGCGCGGTCATTCGGGAAGGGCAACGCTGCCCGCCCGGTGGGCGCGGTTTCAACCGTGAGAGCGCCCCCGGGTGTGTGCGAGTGGTCGGGCT
Organism: Pseudomonas sp. zfem003; assembly: GCF_032621675.1. Classification (NCBI taxonomy): domain Bacteria; kingdom Pseudomonadati; phylum Pseudomonadota; class Gammaproteobacteria; order Pseudomonadales; family Pseudomonadaceae; genus Pseudomonas; species Pseudomonas sp. zfem003. The sequence continues at coordinate 169,786 of NZ_JAVYJG010000003.1, forward strand.
CAGAGCTTCGCCTTCACCGCCGCCAGCCCATCGCCGCCCTCGCGTGTGGTCACGCCGTTCAACCAGGCCTCCAGGGCTGCCGGGTTGGCCTTGATCCAGGCCTTCACCGCCGCCTCGTTGCTGGCCTTGCCGCTCAACACCTGGTCCATCACGCTGTTTTCCATCACCTGGGTGAACTGCAGGTTGGCCAGCAGCCGGCCCACGTTCGGGCACTGCTGGGCGTAGCCCTTGCGGGCCAGGGTGTTCACGCTGCCGCTCTCGCCGAAGTAGCGCTCGCCACCCTTCAGGTAGACCAGGTCGTACTGCACGTTCATCGGGTGCGGCGTCCAGCCGAGGAACACCACGAACTCGTTGCGCTTCACCGCCCGGCCCACCTGCACCAGCATGGCCTGCTCGCTGGACTCCACCAGCTTCCAGTCGCCCAGGCCGAACTCGTTCGACCGGATGATCTCCTGGATGGAAACGTTGGCCGGCGAGCCGGCGGCGATGCCGTACAGGGTGTGCTTGAACCGCTCGGCATGGCTGTCCAGGTCGGCGAAGGTCTTCACCCCGGCCTCGTAGGCGTAGCGCGGCACTGCCAGGGTGTACTCGGTACCCGTGAGGTTCTCGGCCAGCTTGTCCACCTCGCCGCTGGCGACGAACCGGTCGTAGTTGCTCTGCTGGGCCGGCATCCAGTTGCCGAGGAAGGCATCCACCTGGCCCTTCTGCAACCCGGCGAAGATGATCGGCACCGCCAGGGTCTGGGTCTCGATGCGGTAGCCCAGCCCGTCCAGCAGCAGGCGTGCCACGCCGTTGGTCACGGCAATGTCGCTCCAGCCCGGGTCGCCCAGTTTCACCGTGGCGCAGCGGGCGTCCTCGGCCTGCGCCGCCAGGGCCAGGGTGGTGCTCAGCAGGCCGGCGGCCACGGCAGGGATCAGCGTCTTCATGGGGCGGTCCTCAGGGTTGGGGGAAGCGCGCGCGGCGTTCCAGGTCGTCCAGGTCGATGTGGTTGCGCATGTACTGCTGGCTGGCGTCGACGAAGGGCTGGTGGTCCCAGCTGGTCAGCGTGCCCTGGGCCAGGGCCTCGGCGACGAAGCGGCGGCGGCGCTGGCTGGCGAGGGTCGCCTCGGCGATGGCCGCGACGTTCCAGCGCGCCCGCGCCTCGTCGAGAAAGGTCGCCAGCAGCGCCTGGTGTTCGGCGGAGCCGGCCAGGTTCTCCAGCTCCAGCGGGTCGTTGGCCAGGTCGAACAGCAGGCACGGGTCCTGCTCCGAGTAGATGAACTTCCACTGCCGGCGACGGATCATCATCAGCGGGCTGGTGGTGCCTTCGGCCATGTATTCGCCCAGCACCTCGTCGTGGCCTTCGCGGCCTTCCAGGTGCGGCAGCAGCGAGCGGCCGTCCAGCGGCAGGTTCGCCTCCAGGCGGCCGCCGGCCAGTTCCACCAGGGTCGGCAGCAGGTCCACGGTGGACACCGAGGCCGTCACCCGGCGGGCCGCGAAGCGCGCCGGGGCGTGCACCAGCAGCGGCACCCGGGCGGCCATCTCGAACCAGTGCATCTTGTACCAGAGGCCCCGCTCCCCAAGCATGTCGCCGTGGTCGCCGGAGAACACCACGAGGGTGTCCTCGGCCAGGCCGCACTCGGCCAGGGTCTTCAGCAGCGCGCCGACCTGGTCGTCGACGTAGCTGCAGGCGCCGAAGTAGGCCCGGCGGGCATCGCGGATCTTCGCCTCCGGCAGCGGCTTGCCCCACAGGTCGATGACCTTCAGCAGGCGCTGGCTGTGGGGGTCCTGCTCGTGGTCGGCGAAGCGCACCCGGGGCATGGGGATCGCCGCCTCGTCGTGGCGGGCCCAGTAGTCGGCCGGGATGGTGTAGGGGTCGTGGGGGTGGGTCATCGACACCGTCAGGCAGAAGGGCTGGTCCGCCCGCTGGCGCACGTGGTCGTAGAGGTACTGGCGGGCCTTGAACACCACCTCCTCGTCGAAATCCAGCTGGTTGGTGCGCACGCTCGGCCCGGCCTGCAGCACCGAGGACATGTTGTGGTACCAGCTCGGGCGCACGTCCGGCGCGTCCCAGTTCACCGCCCAGCCGTAGTCGGCGGGGTAGATGTCGCTGGTCAGGCGCTCCTCGTAGCCGTGCAACTGGTCCGGGCCGCAGAAGTGCATCTTGCCCGACAGCGCCGTGCGGTAGCCGAGGCGGCGCAGGTAGTGGGCGTAGGTGGGGATGTCGGCGGGGAACTCGGCGGCGTTGTCATAGGCGCCGATCTTCGACGGCAGCTGCCCGCTCACCAGGGTGAAGCGCGAGGGGGCGCACAGCGGGCTGTTGCAGTAGGCCGAGTCGAACACCACGCCCTCGGCGGCCAGGCGTGCCAGGTGCGGCACCTTCAGCGGGGAGGAGGGGGTGTAGAAGGGCAGCAGCGGCGCGGCCATCTGGTCGGCCATGATGAAGAGGATGTTGGGGCGTTTCATCGTGCGCTTATCCATACCGATGAATTATGCGAGAGTGCTGGCGCTGATGATTGCGTCAGCCCCTAGCCCCGGTAAACCGCACGGGGAGACATGACTCGGATAAGCAAGGCTTATGGCAGATTTCCCTGACATCGCCCTCGACCTGCTGCGTGTGTTCGAGGCCGCCGCCCGCCACCTCAGCTTCACCGCCGCTGCCGTGGAGCTGGGCACCACCCAGCCGGCGGTGAGTCAGCAGATCCAGCGGCTGGAGAAGCAACTGGCGACCCGGCTGTTCGACCGCGTCTACCGGGGCATCGAGCTCACCGATGCCGGGCGCGTGCTGTTCCTCCACGTGCAGGAAGGCCTGCAGGCGATCCAGGCCGGCCTGGAGGCCGTGGGCGCCCGCAGCCAGCACGAGGTGCTGCAGGTGGCCACGGATTTCGCCTTCGCCGCCTACTGGCTGATGCCGCGCCTGCACCGCTTCCATGAAGCCAACCCGGACATCGACGTCAGCCTCGTCACCAGCGACCGCACCATGAACATGCTGCGCTCGGAGGTGGACATCGCCATCGCCTTCGGCGACGGCCGCTTCAAGCACGGCGATGCCCTGCTGCTGTTCCGCGAGGAGGTCTTCCCCATCGCCAGCCCGCGCCTGCTGGCCGGGCGCGCCACGCCGCTGCCGGCCGCCGCGCTGGCCGAGCTGCCGCTGCTGCACCTGAAGCCGGAGGTGCGCACCCGCTGGTTCGACTGGAGCAGCCTGTTCCGCGAGCTGGGCATCAGCCAGAGCCCGCCCTCCGGCGCACTGCGCTTCGACAACTACACCCTGCTGATCCAGGCCGCCATCGCCGGCCAGGGCGTCGCCATCGGCTGGCGCTACCTGGTGGACGACCTGCTGGAGCAGGGCCTGCTCGCCCCGCTGCTGGAAGGCCGGGTGTGCTCGGACCTCGGCTACTACCTGGTCCAGCCCGAGCGCAAACGCCGCGCCCGGCTGATGAAATGCTTCGTCGACTGGCTGCAGCAGGAGCTGGGCGATGCTGCTCGACAGGCACATCTGATCCGCAATCGCGAGGGCATCGCGATCTGAGCGCGAAACGTCTGCAGACCCGAACCATCGTTTGGGCGCCGCTATTATGTGATGCCCGTCACGGGGCGCCGGCCTGAGCGTCATGCAAAGGCCACAACCTTCGCCCATTACTGACACACCACCACTCCAAAGAGCGCTGCCCCCAATGAGACCGACCTCCCGCCTGGTCGCCAGCCTTGTGCTGTGCGCCCTCGCCGGCCAGGCCCACGCCTGGTCGCAGCCCACCCACAAGAACATCGTCAAGGATGCCCTGGCGTACATGAACTCCGCCTACGCCACCGAGGAGATGCGCCAGGCCTATGCCTTCTACGTCGGCGCTGCCGGCAGCGAGGCCAAGGCCGGCGAGATCCTCGGCCAGGCCGCCTATGACGTGGACGACTTCCGCGACACGCGCCTGGGTGGCTGGTGGGTTGGCTACGAATACGCCCCGGTGTGGAATGCCGCCGCCAAGCTGGTGAACTACACCTCCTACTGGCACTTCCTCAACATGGGCCGCCAGGGCGATGCCCACGGCAACCCTCACGGCGGCTACGACTACCGCTACCACAAGGTGGACGGCACCATCGCCGACGTGGACTGGTACGCCAAGGTCTACCTGTACAACCGCGAGCTGAAACGCGAGGACTTCGACACCACCGAGGCCCACTACCGGCGCGGCAGCCGGTCCAACTGGCAGGAGCACTACGGCGACTTCCAGACCGCCGCCTTCCAGCCCATCGATAACCTCGCCGGCTACTGGTTCGACCAGTTCCGCGCCGCCCCCTCGCTGCAGACCATCGGCTATGCCCTGCACGCCACCGGCGACGTGGCCCAGCCCCACCATGTGTGGATCACCTCGGCCAACGGCCACGTCAGCTGGGAAGGCTGGGTCGACGACCACTACGCCAGCGAGAAACTCAACGACCCCACCGCCGTGGCCAACCTCATCAGCCGCTACGACCCGGCCCGCAGCATCCGCGAGCTGCTGACCCAGACCGGCCAGGTCGCCTACGCCCACCCCGAGCCGCTCTACGACACCAGCTACGCCACCCGGCTGCGGGTCGCCCGCGAGCTGATCCCCGAGTCCATCGCCCTGACCGTCACCGTGCTGACCAAGGGCGCACGCAGCTTCAATGCCCGTGAAAGCCTCTGATCGCCCCTGGCGCCGGCGGGGCCTGGCGCTGCTGCTCGGCGCCTGGCTCGGCGGCGCGCAGGCCATGCCCAGCGCCCCGGACCTGCGCATCGACGGCCAGCGCCTGCCCGGACGCAGCATCGCCCTGCTGGAACAGGTGCTCACCCGGGTCAAGTTCAACACCGACCCGCGCCAGCTGCGTCGCGGCCTGGTGGAGAACCACCTGCTGGCGCGGGAACTGGAGCCGCAGCTGAACGAGCAGAACCGCCGCGACCTCGACGCCAGTGTCGAGATCGAGGCCGGCAACCTGCTGGAGCAGTACTTCGGCCGCCGCGCCGAGGAAGACCTCAGCCCCTACCTGCGCCAGCCCCGGCCGCTCAGCGCGGAGCGCCTGCGCCAGGTGCTGGCCCCCGCCTCCCGGGTGCTGGTGGTGGACAGCCTGCAGCTGGACCCGACCCAGACCCGCGAAGCGGCAGCCACCGAGCTGATCCGCTGGCAGTTCCCCGGTGAAACCGAGCAGCGCCTCGACCTGCTCGACCTCTACCAGGGCGACAACGTCCAGGGCCGCGTGGAGCTGCAGCAGGGCAACCTCGGCTACCTGGCGCGCCAGGTCCAGACCCGGATTCAGCGGGACCGCCTCTGGTACCGCCTCGGCCAGGAAGGCTTCAGCGCCGAAGAGCGCCAGGGCCTGCGCACCCTGGTGCGGGATCGCCTGGTGCGCCAGCGCTACCTGCACCAGGTCGGCCTCTACAGCGACTTCCACCATGAATCCGACAACCTGCGGGCACGGGCCGCCCGGGTCAGCGACGCCGACGCCGAGGCCTACTACCAGCGCAACCTGGCGAACTACCGCAACGTCGCCCAGGTCCAGGCCGCGCACCTGCGCGTGGGGGACCAGGCCAGCGCCGACCGCCTCTACGCCGAACTGCAGCAGGGCCTGGATTTCGACGAGGCCGTGCGCCGCCATTCCCTGGCGGACGACAAGGCCCGCACCCCGCCGGGGGACCTCGGGCTGATCCGCGCCGACGACCCGAAGCTGGACCTGCTGCACAAGACCGCGCTGATCCAGAAGGCCAACACCCTGTCGCAGCCGATGCTGATCGACGGTGCCTTCGAGATCCTCCGCGTGCGCAGCCGCGAGGACCGCCAACTGCCCCTGGCGGACCCGAGCGTGCGCTACGAGGTGAACCAGGCCGTGGCCCGTGAGCAACTGGCCGCCGAGTTCGAGGCGCGCATCCGCCAGTTGCTGGCCGATGCCCGCGTGGAGGGCTTGTGAAGGGCTGGCTGGGGCTGGCTCTGGCCAGCGTGCTGGTCAGCGCTGGCGTGGGTGCGGCCTGGAGCTGGCGCGAAGCCCCGGTGGCCGTGGCGTCGCCTGCCCGGGCGCCGTCCGCGCCGGCCAGCCTTCCGCCTGTGCCCGTTCCGACGGCCTCGCAGCCGCCGGCCTCCCCCGCACCGGTGGCCCCCGTGGCCGCCAAGGCCGTGGACGAGGCCCCGCCCGCCCCGGCGCCCCTGGATCTCCAGCAGGCCCAGCAGCTCATGCAGTGGACGGCGGAACACGGCGACCCGCGCAGCCCGGCCCTGGGCGGGCTCAAGCCACGCCAGGCCGCCAGCGAGGCCGAACGGGCCGATCCACAGGCCTACGCCGCCCTGGAGGAGCGCCAGACCCGCGAGCTGGTGCAGGCCTATGCCGCTGGCGTGCAGCAGATCCCCGAGATCCGCGCGCGCATCGAGGCCGCCGCCCAGAGCGGCGAACGCAGCCCCGCCGAGCTGGACGAGGCCCACGCCGCGCTGGAACAACTGGAGGCCATGCAGGCGCACCTGGAGCGTGAAGCGCCGGAGCTGCTGCCCGGCAGCACCCGCGCCGACTGAGCAGCCCCGGGCGCAAGCGGCTACCATGGCAGCCTCCGTTTTTGGGAGACCGCCATGTCGGCCTTTGCCACCCCCCGCATCAAGGGCTTCCACGCCCACGTCTACTTCGACGCCGAGACCCTGCCCCAGGCCCGTGCGCTGTGCGCGGAGGCGGCCCGCCGCTTCCCGCTGAAGATGGGCCGCGTCCACGAGAAGCGGGTCGGCCCGCACCCGGACTGGAGCTGCCAGCTGGCCTTCAAGCCCGAACTGTTCGGCGACGTGGTGCCCTGGCTGGCGCTCAACCGCGGTGGCCTCAACGTACTGGTGCACCCCATCACCGGCAGCGACCTGAAGGACCACCGCGACTTTCCGCTGTGGATGGGCGAGGTCCGTCCGCTGGATCTGGCTGATCTGCAGGATGGGGCCATCGAGTACGACCTTTAGGCCCGCCCCAGCGCCACCAGCACCTCCTGCGCGACCCGTTCGCCGGCGCGCACCGCCCCTTCCAGGTAACCGCACCAGATCGGCGAGGCTTCGCTCCCGGCCCAGTGCAGCCGGCCCAGGGGCGCCCGCAGCCAGTGGCCGTTGCGCGCCAGCACACCGGGCGGCAGGGGCGACACGCAGCCGGCGCTCCAGCGCTCCTGGGACCAGTCCTGCTCCACATAGGCCAGCGGCCGCGCGGCTTCATCACCCAGCAGGCGGCTCAGCTCGCGCAGCACCCGCTTGCGCCGCCGGGCCGGGTCACCCCCCGCGCGGGCCGGATCGAGGAAGGCCAGCAGCACGCCGTCCCCCTGGCCCTCCGGGGTGCTGTCGACCGTCATCTGCACCAGCCCGTCGGTGACCAGGCCGGCACCCGAGAGACCGGCCGCGCGCCAGAACGGTGCCGGGTAGCGCAGGTGCACCTTGATCCCGCCGCTGGTGGCCCAGTTGCGCTGCAAAGCCTCGCGCCCCGGCGGCAGGGCAGGGCTGAAGCCGATGCGGCTGACATCGGCCGGCATCATCGCCACCACCACCTGTTCGGCGCTGATCACCGCCCGTTCGCTGTGGACCCGCAGCGGGCCCTCCAGCCAGCCGTCGATCCGGCTCACCGGGCTGCCGGTGAGCAGGCTGTCGCCCAGCGGCTCGGCCAGCAGCAGGGACAGGCGCTGCGCCCCGCCCCGCAAACGGTATTGCTGGGCCTGGTCGTCCAGTGCGGTGAAGCCGCCCGCCGAACGCAGGTAGAACAGGAACCACAGCAGCGAGACCCGGCCCGGCTCGCTGGCCAGGGTGGTGGAAAGGGTGGTCGCCACCGCTTCGACGGCTTCCTCGTCCGCGCGCTGGGCCTTCAGCCAGGCCGCCACGCTCATGGCGTCCCAGGCCTCGGCGCGGGGTGCCTTCCAGGGCGCCTCCGGCGGCACCCGCGCCGCCATGGCTTCGAGCCGGTCCATCAACGTCCGCGCCTTGGGGCCGGGGCCTTCGGGCGGGAAGGTGTAGCGCTGGCCCTGGATCAGGGCCGCCATCTCGCCCTGGGTGTACTGCGGCACCAGCGGCACGCCCAGTTCACCGGCCAGGCGCATCACCGCCTGCTGGCTGCCGCCGACCCACTGGCCACCACCGTCCACCTCGATGCCCTCGCCCAGGGGCTGGTTGAGGGTGCGCCCGCCGACTCGCTCGCGGGCCTCCAGCACCTGCACGCGGCACCCTGCGGCCACCAGGCGTCTAGCTGCCACCAGGCCGGAGAGGCCCGCACCCACCACCACCACGTCCACCTGCCGGTCCGGCGGCCCGCCGGGCGAGGCCTGTCCACCCCGGGCCAGCCCGGTCAGCAGCGCCGCGCCGCCCAGGCGCAGCAGGGAGCGGCGGGAAACACCCAGGGCATCGAGCAATCGCGTGTACATCCTGTACCTCCACTTGGTTACCAAGTTGATCGGGTCGAAAAAAACCACCCAATCCGGGGTGGCGACGGGTTCAGGCGGCCGGTGTACGCACCGAGGCCAGGTAGAACGGGATCGGGTCCTGCCGGGCGTGCAGCTGGCGCACCAGGGTCAGGTAGAACCAGCGCAGCTCCGCCGGGTCGCCCGCCGAAGGCGGCTCCTCGCCCAGCCAGCGCTGCCACAGGGCCATTTCCATCTGCAGCACACGGTTGCGGCCGAAGGCGGTGAGCCGCTGCCACACCCGTCGCTCCAGGGCCTGCAACTGCTCCGGGGTCGGTGTGGCCGGACAGCCTTCCACCTCCGCCAGCAGCTCGGCCCGCTCGTCGTCCGTGGCGTGGCGCGCCGCCGCTTCCAGCAGGCCGATGGCATAGAGCTGCTGGTACTCGTCCAGGTCGCGCAGCAGGCGTCGGGCGGCGTCCGAGCGCAGGCGGGCGCCGTAGCGCAGCAGCAGCTCGAACACCCGGGCATCGGCGCGGGCCGGGTCCAGCACCCGGCTGGCGCCGCCCTGGCGCACCTCCACCAGGCCGGCGTCCTTCAGCTTGTGCACCGCCTGGCGCACGGTGATACGCGAGACGCCATAGCGTTCGGCCAGCAGCCGTTCCGCAGGCAATGCCTCACCGGGGGCCAGGTGGCCGTCGAAGATTTCGACGAACAGCCCTTCCAGGGCGTCGTCAGCGGCATGCCGCGTGGGGGGATTCGCTGTGCTCATGGGGCGCCACTGTACTTGGTTACCAAGTACAGTCAAGCACCCGCGATGACGAACGACGAGGCAGCGCCTATCATCGCGGCCCGCGTTTACGGAGGCCATCCATGCCCTTCCTGCTCATCGTCACCCTGCTCTGGGCCTTCTCCTTCAGCCTGATCGGCGAGTACCTGGCCGGTCGGGTGGACAGTGACTTCGCGGTGCTGGCGCGGGTGCTGATCGCGGCGCTGGTGTTCCTGCCCTTCACCCGCTGGCGCGGCCTGCCGACCCGCCTGCTGGCCGGCTTCTGGCTGGCCGGTGCGCTGCAGTTCGGCATCACCTACCTGTGCCTGTACCGCAGCTTCGCGGTGCTCACGGTGCCGGAGGTGCTGCTGTTCACCGTGCTCACACCGATCTACGTGACCCTGCTGGACGATGCGCTGGCGCGGCGCTTCAGCCCCTGGGCGCTGATGGCCGCACTGGTGGCGGTGGGTGGCGGGGTGATCATCCGTTTCGACCGGCTGGAGGGGGAGTACCTGCTGGGCTTCATCCTCTTGCAGGTGGCCAACGCCACCTTCGCCGCCGGCCAGGTGCTGTGCCGCCGGCTGCTGGTGCGCTACCCGGTGGAGCAGCCGCTGCACCGCTTCTTCGGCCACTTCTTCCTCGGCGCGCTGGTGCTGGCGTTGCCTTCCTTCCTGCTCTTCGGCAACCCCGAGCGCCTGCCGCAGACCGCTGTGCAGTGGGGCGTGCTGCTGTGGATGGGGCTGTTCGCCACGGCACTGGGTATGTTCTGGTGGGTCAAGGGCAGCACCCGCGTCAGCGCCGGCACCCTGGCGGTGATGAACGAACTCCACGTACCTGCCGGGCTGCTGGTCAACCTGCTGATCTGGAACCGCGACGCCGACCTCCCCCGCCTCGCCCTGGGCGGCGCGGTGATCCTCGCGTCCCTGTGGATAAGTCGTTTGGGCCGGAAGCCGGCCATGCAGCAGCCCTAGGACTGGGCGCTGCCCTCACCTATCGCGCTCGGCCTATCGGGAGGCGCTGGGTCAATCGACGAACTCGGTCAACAATCTGTGCCCGGTTTCAGTGACCTCAACCATGACGGACAACACAACAGCATCCCCTCTGTCTCCGGTGTAGTACTGGAAACCCTCCTCTCCCCTGACGCGTGTACGAACTTGCGCTCTTTGAGCCAGCACCTGAATGTTCAATACCTGGCCAGCCTCCATACAGGTCCCACGGGAAGGTATACCGCGGAGGCCATAGCCCAGGATCTGCGGCGCTTCGACACGCTGCGCACCCATCGTGTACCCGCATAGCTCGCGGATCGGGAAAAGGTCGTTTTCATCGAGCACCTTGGAGATTGCATCGCCGATGGTGTCGATCCTGGCCCCATGGCGTACCGGCTCGATGCCCTTGCGCAGTGCCAGCCGCGCTTTGTCGAGCATGAACAGTTGCAGCGGTGTGGCGTTCCGGCCAGCAAAGGTCCAGGTCTGCGCCAAGTGCGAAACGGGAGTGCCTGCGATCAGCTCGACCTTGACCAGTGCCGACTCCGGGATCGGCTTGTCGGTCGGGATAACACCTCCGACGCCATAGTTGACCGAGACGGGGACCGCCGCCGGATAGCCGTGGTAACCCACCAGCATCGGGCGCCAACCCCGTTCCAGATAAGCGTTCAGCAGGTGCTCCTGGATCTCTAGTCCATTGGCCCCTTGGATGATCAAGGGCGCCAGCGAACGCAACAGGCGGCTCGCCTCGGGGGCTTGTTCCCGCTGGTCCTTGAGGCGCTCGGCAGCTGATCGTCGGGCGATGCTTTTCGCCAATCGCTGATTACCGGCGGCGTATCGATCCCATAGCGGACGGACTCGGGGGCGTCCTGTCAGGGCGTGAAGTGAGTTGAACAGGCGCTTCATGGTGGGGAGCATGAATTACATCCGTGGGACTGGAGCGGAGAACGGAGATTATCGGAGAGTACGCCGCCTGAGACGGGATCTTGATCGCAGGGCTACGTCATTCGATGGCGGAATGATCGGGGGCGGTGATGCTGGCTGCTCTCGATGTGGGGCCTCGCTCGCACGTGCTTCAGCGTGAAAAGCCGCTGCTCCCAACTGGGGGCGGCGGCTTCTATTGCGGCTGTATCGTGATCAGGCGCGGGCGCTGCGCACGCCGTCGGCCAGGGTCTTGCAGAGGGTGAGGACGCCGTCGACGGCCTGTTCGGCGGTTTCGGCCTTGGCGATCTGGTCCACCAGGGCGGAGCCCACCACCACGCCGTCGGCGAGGCGGGCGATGCTGGCGGCGTGTTCGGCGGTGCGGATGCCGAAGCCGATGGCCACCGGCAGGTCGGTGTGGCGGCGCAGGCGGGTCACGGCGGCCTGCACGTGCTCCAGGGTGGCGGAGCCGGCGCCGGTGACGCCGGCCACCGAGACGTAGTAGACGAAGCCGGAGCTGCCGGCGAGCACCGTCGGCAGGCGGGCGTCGTCGGTGGTCGGGGTGGTCAGGCGGACGAAGTCGATGCCGGCGTTCTGGGCCGGCAGGCACAGGTCGTCGTTATGTTCGGCCGGCAGGTCGACGACGATCAGGCCGTCCACGCCCGCAGCCTTGGCGTCGCTGACGAAGCGCTCGACGCCGTAGTGGTGGATGGGGTTGAAGTAGCCCATCAGCACCAGCGGGGTGCTCTGGTTGCCCTCGCGGAATTCCCGGACCATTTGCAGGGTCTTGGCCAGGTTCTGCTTGCCGGCCAGGGCGCGGATGTTGGCCAGCTGGATCGAGGGACCGTCGGCCATCGGGTCGGTGAAGGGCATGCCCAGTTCGATCACGTCGGCACCGGCCTCCGGCAGGCCCTTGAGGATCGCCAGGGAGGCGTCGTAGTTCGGGTCGCCGGCGGTGACGAAGGTCACCAGGGCTGCGCGGTTCTGCTGCTTCAGCTCGGCGAAGCGGGTCTGCAGGCGGCTCATCAGTGCTTCTCCTGGTTCTGTTGCATGTGGTGCATCACGGTCTGCATGTCCTTGTCGCCGCGGCCGGAGAGGTTGACCACCATGATGTGATCCTTGGGCAGCGTGGGCGCGCGCTTGAACACCTCGGCCAGGGCGTGTGAGCTCTCCAGGGCCGGGATGATGCCCTCGAGGCGGCAGCACTGGTGGAAGGCTTCCAGGGCTTCGTGGTCGGTGATCGAGGTGTACTCGACGCGGCCGATGTCGTGCAGCCAGGCGTGTTCCGGGCCGATGCCGGGGTAGTCCAGGCCGGCGGAGATGGAGTGGGCGTCGATGATCTGGCCGTCGTCGTCCTGCAGCAGGAAAGTGCGGTTGCCGTGCAGCACGCCCGGTACGCCGCCGTTGAGGCTGGCGGCATGCTTGCCGGTCTCGATGCCGTGGCCGGCGGCTTCCACGCCGACGATCTGCACCGAGGCGTCGTCGAGGAAGGGGTGGAACAGGCCCATGGCGTTGGAGCCGCCGCCGATGCAGGCGACCAGGGAGTCGGGCAGGCGCCCTTCCTTCTCGGCCAGCTGCTCGCGGGTTTCCTTGCCGATCACGGCCTGGAAGTCACGGACCATGGCCGGGTACGGGTGCGGGCCGGCGACGGTGCCGATCAGGTAGAAGGTGGTGTCGACGTTGGTCACCCAGTCGCGCAGGGCCTCGTTCATGGCGTCCTTGAGGGTGCCGGTGCCGGCGGTGACCGGGATCACGGTGGCGCCCAGGAGCTTCATGCGGAACACGTTGGCCTGCTGGCGGTCGATGTCGGTGGTGCCCATGTACACCACGCATTCCATGCCGAAGCGGGCGGCCACGGTGGCAGTGGCCACGCCGTGCATGCCGGCGCCGGTCTCGGCGATGATGCGTTTCTTGCCCATGCGGCGGGCCAGGAGGATCTGGCCGATGCAGTTGTTGATCTTGTGCGCGCCAGTGTGGTTCAGCTCTTCGCGCTTGAGGTAGATCTTCGCGCCGCCGCAGTGCTCGGTCAGGCGCTCGGCGAAGTACAGCGGGCTCGGGCGGCCGACGTAGTCACGCTGGAAGTAGGCCAGCTCTTCGATGAAGGCCGGGTCTTCCTTGGCCTTCTCGTATTCGCGGGCCAGGTCGTGGATCAGCGGCATCAGGGTCTCGGCGACGTACTGGCCGCCGAAGGCGCCGAACAGGCCCTTGGCGTCCGGGCCGTTGCGATAGGAATTCTGTGAACCAGGCATGGCGGTCATCCGTTGGGTGGCTGGGACAATGGTGGCCAGTCTACGACTGGACGGGGCGGTAGAAAAACCGATAATTCCGCCTCAACGTGTGATTTTTACTCACAGGAAGATCGACGCATGAAACTGGGATGGTTGTGGGTGTTTCCCGCCCTGGGCGGTCTGATGATCGCGGGTGCGGTGGCGGTGCAGGTGGCGCGGCTGAGCGACCAGGCACGCATGACACTGGCCTCGGCGGAGGTGATCGATATCAGCGGCGGCTGCCCGACGGTGGCCTTCCGCACGGCGGCGGGTGAGGCGGTGGAGTACACCAGCAGCGGCTGCAGCAGCCCGCCGGCCTTCGAGCTGGGCGAGTCGGCGAGGGTCTACTACGACCCGGCGGACCCCCGCGATGCACACCTGGACAGCTTCGTCGACAACTGGGTCGGCTCCCTGGTGCTCGGCGGCATCGGTGCGGTGTTCGCCCTGATCGGCTCGTGCTTCGTGGTGCCGCCGCTGCTGGCCCGGCGCCGCGCCGCGCAACTGGCGGTGAGCGGCCAGGCGGTGATGGCCGAGGTGGTCGACGTACGGCTCAACGGCTCGCTGAGCGTCAACGGCCAGCACCCCTGGCGCATCGTGGCCCAGTGGAAGAACCCGGCCACCGGCAAGCTTCATGTGTTCAACAGCGAGAACCTCTGGTTCGACCCGTCCCGCTTCCTGCCCGACGATGGCTGGGTGCGGGTGCTGATCGACCCGGCCAACCCGCGCCGCTATGCCATGGACACGGCCTTCCTGCCGGAACTGGCGGACTGAGATGAGCCAGGACCTGCCCTCCCTCAACGCCCTGCGCGCCTTCGAGGCCGCGGCGCGGCTGCAGAGCATGAGCCGGGCCGCCGATGAACTGCACGTCACCCACGGGGCGGTGAGCCGCCAGGTGCGGCAGCTGGAGGAGACCCTCGGCGTGGCGCTGTTCAGCAAGGACGGGCGCGGCGTAAAACTCACGGATGCCGGCCAGCGCCTGCGGGACGCCACGGCGGAGGCCTTCGAGCGCTTGCGCGGGGTCTGTGCGGACCTCGCACGGCGCAGCGACGAGGCGCCTTTCGTCCTCGCCTGCCCCGGCAGCCTGCTGGCGCGCTGGTTCATTCCGCGCCTGGACCGCCTCAATCGCGAGCTGCCGGACCTGCGCCTGCAGCTGTCCGCCAGCGAGGGCGAGCTGGACCCACGGCGACCGGGGGTGGACGCCACCCTGTGCTTCGCCGCACCGCCCTGGCCGGCGGACCTGCGGGTGGTGGAACTGGCGGCGGAATCCATCGGCCCGGTGCTGAGCCCCCGCTACGCGCGGCATGACCGGCTGGCCGGTGCGCCACCCGTGGCCCTGCTGGACGAGGCGCTGCTGCACACCACTTCGCGGCCCCAGGCCTGGCCGCAATGGGCAGCAGCCCAGGGGCTGGCGGTGGATCGGCTGCGCCTCGGCCAGGGCTTCGAGCACCTCTACTACCTGCTGGAGGCGGCGGTGGCCGGTCTGGGCGTGGCCATCGCCCCGCAGCAGCTGGTGGCGGACGAACTGGCCTCGGGCCGCCTGGTGGCGCCCTGGGGCTTCGTCGAGACGCCCGCGCGCCTGGCGCTGTGGATCAACGGCCGGCAGGCCGACCGCCGCGCCGATGCCCTGGCGGGCTGGTTGCGCCAGGAGCTGGGGCGCTGACGTCTACGGCGTCACGCTTCTGCCCAGGGCGTGCAACTTTCCCGGGCCACGGCCGGTCACAGCGGGGCATGCCCAATGGAAGAAGGACGCGTCCATGCCCAAGTTTCCCCTCGCCGGCGCCCTGCTGGCCCTGACCCTCGCCCCCCTCGCCCAGGCCGAACCCGTGAGCATCGACGGCGTCGGCCTGACCCGTGACGTGCCCTGCCAGGGGCAGGACGTGGAGATCACCGGCTCCGCCAATCACATCCGCCTCACCGGCACCTGCGGTGCTGTCACCGTGTACGGCTCGGACCACCAGGTGAGCCTGGAACAGGGTGGGGCGCTGAGCGTTTCGGGTATTCAGAACCAGGTCACCGCCGGGCGCGTCGAGCGCCTGGAGGTGGACACGGCGAAGAACCGCGTCCAGGCGGCCCTTGAAGGCCGCGCCCCGAATCACGCGCAGCTGGAGGTCAGCGGCGCCGACCACAACCTGGAGCTGGTCTTCAAGGGACCGGCCGTGGTGAACCTGTCGGGGGCCGACAACCAGCTGCGCTGGAGCGGTTCGGAGCCGCTGATGACGGTGCAGGGCGTGGACAACCGCATCGAGCGCCAGCCCTGATCGCTCAGCGCCGCTGGGCGCGCGCCTGCAGCAGGCAGGCCAGGGCCACGGCGCCCGCCGCGCCCACGGCCAGGCCCGTCGCGGCCAGCGGGTGCCGACGACCATAGACGAGCGCGCCGCGCCCGGCCGTCCAGGCGCTGCGGGTCACCCATTCGCGCCCGTGGTCCAGGGCGCGGGCCATCTGTCCCGTTTCCGCCTTCAGCGTGGCCACTGCCTGCCCGGTGGCGGCCTCGGTGCGCCCGCGGATGTGGTCGATGCGGCCGCGCAGGTGGTCGATCTCCCGCTGGATGTCGTCGAGGGCGCGCTGCTTGCGCCGGTTCATGAAGAACGCCATGGGGTATCTCCTCTGTCGTGGGGTGTACGTTTTGCGACCACGGCAGCGCGAGGGAGTGCAGCTAATCTGAACTTATCGCCCGAGGCACGTGCCAGAACTGGCAGGCGAATCATCGTTAAGGCAAGGAGAACGGCTATGTCGGATCACCACACCTACAAGAAGATCGAGATCGTGGGCTCGTCCCGCACCAGCATCGAGGACGCCATCGGCAACGCGCTGGAGCAGGCGGCCAAGACCATCAAGCTGCTGGAGTGGTTCGAGGTGGTGGAAACCCGCGGCCACATCGAGAACGGCAAGGTGGGCCATTACCAGGTGACGCTGAAAGTAGGCTTCCGACTCAGCGATAGCTAACTGTCTGACAGAAATCCCCGGCACCTTGAGCTAGGCTGTTCGCGTTCGGCCGGGCCTGGGTGCCCGGCCAACCCCGGAGACGGGTCGTCTCCATGGCTCGCACGAGCCGTTTCTTTTCTGCAACGAGGGAGCGTTACCGATGAAAAAACTGCTGTTGGCTGCTGGTTTGTTCGCGCTCGCCGGTTCGGCCATGGCCGCTGGCAAGCCCTGTGAAGAGCTGAAGTCCGAGATCGACGCGAAGATCAAGGCTAAGGGTGCGACGTCCTACACTCTGGAGATCGTCGACAAGGGCAGCGTCACCGACAAGAAGGTGGTGGGCAGCTGCGAGGCGGGCACCAAGGAAATCGTCTACCAGCGCAAGTGATTCACCGTATCTGGGAAGAAGCCGGCTCGATGCCGGCTTTTTTCTGCGCGTTACCTTCAACTTGCAGGCATTCCTTCTTTGCCGGAACGACCCGTCCGCAGCGGTGAGGGGCTTACCAGAAGGTGCCTGAGGCACGGAAAAGTGCCTTCTGGTCCGATCGAAAGGGGCAACTTAGAGTAGGTGCATCCTGTCCTACGGAAGGTCTTCCGCCTTCCCCTCGCAAGGCCCGATCACCATGACTGCGCTTTCCTCGCTTCCCCTTTCCGCCCTCGACCTGGCGCCGATCCGCGACCACGGCGGCCCCGCCCAGGCCCTGCACAACGCCCAGGCCCTGGCGCAGCACGTCGAGCGGCTGGGCTTCTCGCGCTTCTGGGTGGCCGAGCACCACAACATGGATGGCATCGCCAGCTCGGCGACCGCCGTGCTGCTGGGCTACCTCGCCGCCAACACCTCGACCCTGCGCCTTGGTTCCGGCGGGGTGATGCTGCCCAACCACGCGCCGCTGGTGGTGGCCGAGCAGTTCGGCACCCTGGCCACCCTCTACCCGGGCCGCATCGAGCTGGGCCTGGGGCGCGCGCCAGGGGCGGACCACTTCACCGCCCAGGCGCTGCGGCGCGACCGCCTGGGCAGCGCCGACGACTTCCCCCGTGACGTCGAGGAGCTGGAACAGCTGCTGGGCCCGCGCCAGGAGGGTCAGAAGGTGATCGCCATGCCCGGCATGGACACCCGCGTGCCGATCTGGCTGCTCGGCTCCAGCCTGTTCAGCGCCCAGCTGGCGGGCATGAAGGGCCTGCCCTACGCCTTCGCCTCGCACTTCGCCCCGCGCTACCTGCACGAGGCGATCCGCGTGTACCGCAACCATTTCCGCCCGTCCGAGGTGCTCGATGCACCCTACGTGATGCTCGGCGTGCCGCTGGTGGCGGCGCCCACCGACGAGGAGGCGGAGTTCCTCGCCACCACCGTCTACCAGCGGGTGCTGGCGCTGATGCGCGGCGAGAGCCTGGTGCTGCGCCCGCCGGTGGAAAGCATGGCCGGGCGCTGGCTGCCTCACGAGAAGGAGGCGGTGGGCAGCTTCCTGGGCCTGGCGATGGTCGGCGGGCCGGAGAAGATCCGCAGCAAGCTGGAGGTGCTGCTGGAGCAGACCGGGGCGGACGAGCTGATCTTCACCTGCGACGTCTACCAGCACGAGCACCGCCTGCGGGCCTTCGACATCCTCGCCGGGTTGCGCGGCTGAGCCTCAGAGCGGGCCGCAGCCGAGCACGTCGCCCCGCGCCACCACCTGGCCTTGGGCGTCGCGCAGCAGCGCCTGGGCGCTCATCACCACCGGTCGGGCTTCCAGTCGATAGCGCTGGCCGGCGGCAAAGCCGTCGTATCGGAAGCGGATGTGGCAGGTGAGCTGGGTCGGGCCGCTGCTGGTGTTGAAGCCGCCCCCGCCGGGGATGTCGAACTGGAAGCGGGTTTCCAGTTCATGGGCGCCGGGGCTGAGCTGGTAGAAGCGCCCGTCCCGGGTGCGCTCGCCATCCTGCCGGTTGGCCATCAGCGTGGTGCCCGGATCACTGCGCAGCTCCACCCAGGCCTGGTTCGGGTCGGGCGTCGGCAACGGGCTGGCGCAGGCGCCGAGGCTGGCGAGCAGGAGCAGCAGGGCAGGCTTGTGCATGGCGATCACCTCGTGGGGCGGGCTCTCAGAATAAACCCGCCGGGGCGCGACGGCAGCCCCGTTCAGACATCACCGCAGCGGCCTTCACGGGCGCGGGCCACTTCCCGCTGGCGCTCGTCGTAGAGCCGCACCCAGGGGCGGAAACCGATCTCCCCCGCGCGCATTTCATAGCGCTGGCCGGCGGCGAAGTCGGCGTAGTCCAGGGTCAGCAGGCAGGTGCGGGCAAGGCTCGGCTGGGCGGTGCCGATGGCGCTGCCGTCCACGTCGAAGCGGTAGCGCACCTCCAGGGCGTGGCGCCCGGGCTGGACCTGGAAGTAGCGGTCGTCTTCCAGCGGGCGTTCGTCCACCCGTGCGGCCTCCAGTGCGCCCCGCTGCTGCGGGGCGAAGGCGATCCAGGCCTGGTCCGGGTCGGGGCTGGGCATGATCAGGCCGCAGCCGGCCAGGTTCAGGGGCAGGGCAAGGACGAGCAGGCGACGCATGGGCAACTCCTTCTGGCGTGGTCGGGGGCGTTGCGCTAGCTTCGGCGCATGCCGCCCTCCTCTTTTCTCGCCTTTCTCGACCGCTGCCGCACCCTCGCGGTTCCCTGGCTGCTCGCCCTGGTGCTGGGCGGTTGCTCGACGCTGGACTACTACGGGCAACTGGCCGCCGGGCAGTGGCAGTTGCTGCGCGCCCGCGAGCCGGTGGCGCGCATCGTCGCCGACCCGGCCCGTGACCCGGCGTTGCGCCAGCGCCTGGCCCTGGCGCAGGAAGCGCGGGACTACGCCAGCCAGCAGCTGGCCCTGCCGGACAACGGCAGCTACCGGGTCTATGCGAACATCCACAGGCCCTTCGTGGTGTGGAACGTGTTTGCCACGCCGGAGTTCTCCCTGGCGCCGGTCACCCACTGCTTCCCCATCGCCGGCTGCGTGGCCTACCGCGGCTACTACCAGCAGGGCCGGGCCCGGGGCGCGGCAGCGCTGATGCGCGAGGACGGCTTCGACGCCTGGGTCGGCGGCGTGGAGGCCTATTCCACCCTCGGCTGGTTCGATGACCCGATCCTCAGCAGCATGCTCGGTTGGGGCGAGGATCGGCTGGTGGCGGTGATCTTCCACGAGCTGGCCCACCAGCGGCTGTACGTGACCGACGACAGCGCCTTCAACGAGTCCTACGCCAGCTTCGTGGAGCGCGAGGGGCTGCGCCAATGGCGCGCCGCGCGGGGCCTGGCGACCGGGGAGGACCCGTCCCTGCGCCAGCGCGAGCAGTTCACCGCGCTGGTGCTGGCCAGCCGCGAGCGGCTCCAGGCGCTCTATGCCAGTGGTCGCCCGGACGCCGAGCTGCGCGAGGCCAAGGCCGCCGAGTTCGAGCGCTTGCGGCGCGACTACCGTGCCCTGCGCGATGGCCCCTGGGGCGGCGTGGGGCGCTATGACGGCTGGATGGCGGGGCCGATGAACAACGCCAAGCTGTTGCCTTTCGGCCTCTACGACCGCTGGGTGCCGGCCTTCGCCGCGCTCTATAGCCAGGCGGACGGCTGGAGCGACTTCCATGCCCGGGTGGCGGCGCTGGCAGCCCTGCCGGTGGCGGCACGGGAGGCGCGCCTGGCCGAGCTGCAGGCGGCGAACTCCGCCCCGGCGGCTCCGGTCGAATGACAGCGGATTCGAGACAAGGGAGAGACGCACGATGAAGCGGTGGATGCTGGTGATGCTGTGTGGCCTGGCCTCGGGCGCGGCGATGGCCGCGCCCAAGCCGTGCGAGGAGCTGAAGGCCGAGATCGAGGTGAAGATCCAGGCCGCCGGGGTGACGGCCTACACCCTGGAGATCGTGCCCGCCGGCGAGGTGGAGGACCCCAACATGGTGGTCGGCTCCTGCGAGAACGGCACCCGCAAGATCCTCTACCAGCGCAACGGCAACTGACTTCAGCCGAAGGCGCGGTCCAGCTCGCCGAGGGTGGCGAAGTAGTAGGTCGGCGCCTCGGCCATCAGTTCCTCGCGGCTGCCGAAGCCATAGCCGACGCCGGCGGCGTGCAGCCCGTTCTGGCTGGCGCCGATGAGGTCGTGCTTGCGGTCGCCGATCATCAGCGTGTCCGCCGGGTCCAGCCCCTCTTCTGCCAGCAGGTGGGCGATCAGCTCCACCTTGTGGGTGCGGGTGCCGTCCAGCTCGCTGCCGTAGATATGCCGGAAGTGCCGGTCGAAGCCGAAGTGCCGGGCGATCTCCCGGGCGAACACGGTGGGCTTGCTGGTGGCGATGTACAGGGTGCGGCCCTGCTGGGCGAGGCGCGCGAGCAAGAGGTCGACGCCGTCGAACACGCGGTTCTCGTAGAGGCCGGTGACCTTGAAGCGGTCGCGGTAGTGGTTCACCGCGTCCCAGGCGCGTGCCTCGCTGAGGTCGTAGGTCTGCATGAAGCACTGCAGCAGCGGCGGGCCGATGAAGTGCTCCAGCTGCGCCAGGTCCGGCTCGTGGATGTCGAGCTGGGCCAGGGCGTACTGCACGGAGCGGGTGATGCCCTCGCGCGGGTCGGTGAGGGTGCCGTCGAGGTCGAAGAGGATGTTCTGGTAGCGCATGCGGTCCTGCTGTCTGGAAGGGGGCGGCTCAGGCGCCGGGGTGTTCGGCGAGGTGGTGGTCCTTCAGCTTCACGTAGTTGGTGGCGCTGTAGGTGAAGAAGGCCTTTTCCTTGTCGGTCAGCGGGCGCGCCTGGCGCACCGGGCTGCCGACGTAGAGGTAGCCGGTGACCAGGCGCTTGCCCGGCGGCACCAGGCTGCCGGCGCCGAGCACCACGCCGTCCTCGATCACCGCGCCGTCCATCACGATGCAGCCCATGCCGATCAGCACGCGGCTGCCGATCCGGCACCCGTGGAGCAGGGCCTTGTGGCCGATGGTCACGTCGTCGCCGATCTCCAGCGGGAAGCCGTCGGGGTTGAACGGGCCGGCGTGGGTGATGTGCAGCACGCTGCCGTCCTGCACGCTGGTACGGGCGCCGATGCGGATGCGGTGCATGTCGCCGCGGATGACCGCCAGCGGCCACACCGAGCTGTCCTCGCCCAGGTGCACGTCGCCGATCACCACGGCGGACGGATCGACGAAGACCCGCTCGCCCAGCTGGGGCGACAGGCCGCGGTAGGCTCTAATCGGGCTCATAGAAAGTCCTGTGGCTGTGGTGGAAGGCGATTGTAATTAAGATGCGGCCCACACGGTTCGGAGAACCCTCTGGCACGTCGGTTTCCGGCTGTCGGAACACTATTTCTGCAAAGCTGTCAAGAATCTGGCATACTGGCTGGCCGCCTTTGGATAAGGAGAGTGTCATGTCCACCCTGCGTATCAGAGCTTCCGCACGTAAGGCTGAAGCCGAAGTGGCCCTGGAAACCCGTGCAACCCTCGATGATCAGGTCGCAGCATTCCTGCGCCAGGGAGGGGAGATCCAGAAGGTCGCCAAGGGGGTCAGCGGTTTACCACAGAACGGCGCCTGGTCCATGTCGCGGACCAGCAAGAAAAAGTGATTCGTCGAGGGGGCCTTGCGCCCCCTTCTTGTTTTTCCGAGCCTAGAACCCTTTTCCAAGACGCTACAGGTGAATGCCGTGAGTTCCAGCAATCCCCTCCTGCAAGATTTCGACCTGCCCCCCTATTCCGCCATCAAGCCCGAGCACGTCGAGCCCGCCGTCGACCAGATCCTGGCCGACAACCGCGCCGCCCTCGCTGCGCTGCTGGCCGGGCAGGACGGCACCCCCAGCTGGAAGGGCCTGGTGCTGGCGCTGGACGAACTGGGTGAGCGCCTGGGGCGTGCCTGGAGCCCGGTGAGCCACCTCAACGCCGTCTGCAACAGCGCCGAACTGCGCAACGCCTACGAGGCCTGCCTGCCCAAGCTGTCCGAGTACTGGACCGAAATGGGCCAGAACCGCGCCCTGTTCCAGGCCTACGAGGCCCTGGCCGCCAGCCCCGAGGCCGCCGGTTTCGACGTGGCGCAGAAGACCATCCTCGAACACGCCCTGCGCGACTTCCGCCTCTCCGGCATCGACCTGCCCACCGACAAGCAGCAGCGCTACGGCGAGATCCAGATGAAGCTCTCCGAGCTGGGCAGCCGCTTCTCCAACCAGCTGCTGGACGCCACCCAGGCCTGGACCAAGCACGTCACCGACGAAGCCGCCCTCGCCGGCCTCACCGACTCGGCCAAGGCGCAGATGAAGCAGGCCGCCGAAGCCAAGGGCCTGGACGGCTGGCTGATCACCCTGGAATTCCCCAGCTACTACGCGGTGATGACCTACGCCGACGACCGCGCCCTGCGCGAAGAGGTCTACACCGCCTACGCCACCCGTGCCTCCGACCAGGGCCCCAATGCCGGCCAGAACGACAACGGCCCGGTGATGGCCGAGATCCTCGACCTGCGCCAGGAGCTGGCCCGCCTGCTGGGCTTCGCCCACTTCGCCGACCTGTCCCTGGCCACCAAGATGGCCGAGACCACCCCCCAGGTGCTCGGCTTCCTGCGGGACCTGGCCCAGCGCAGCAAGCCCTTCGCCGCCCGCGACCTGGACGAGCTCAAGGCCTTTGCCGCCGAACGTGGCGTTGCCGACCTGAAGAGCTGGGACGTCGGTTACTTCAGCGAGAAGCTGCGCGAGCAGCGCTACAGCATTTCCCAGGAAACGCTGCGCGCCTACTTCCCCATCGACAAGGTGCTCACCGGCCTGTTCGCCATCGTGCAGAAGCTCTACGGCATCGAGATCCGCGAACTCAGCGGCTTCGACACCTGGCACCCGGACGTGCGCCTGTTCGAGATCCGCGAGAACGGCGAGCACGTCGGCCGCTTCTTCTTCGACCTCTACGCCCGCGCCAACAAGCGCGGCGGCGCCTGGATGGACGGCGCCCGCGACAAGCGCCGCAACGCCCGTGGCGAACTGGTGGCCCCGGTGGCCAACCTGGTGTGCAACTTCACCCCGGCCGTCGGCGACAAGCCCGCGCTGCTGACCCACGACGAAGTCACCACCCTGTTCCACGAGTTCGGCCACGGCCTGCACCACCTGCTCACCCGCGTCGAGCACGCCGGTGCCTCCGGCATCAACGGCGTGGCCTGGGACGCCGTCGAGCTGCCCAGCCAGTTCATGGAGAACTGGTGCTGGGAGCCGGAAGGCCTGGCACTGATCTCCAGCCACTACCAGAGCGGCGAACCCCTGCCCCAGGACCTGCTGGACAAGATGCTGGCGGCGAAGAACTTCCAGTCCGGCCTGATGATGGTCCGCCAACTGGAGTTCTCCCTGTTCGACTTCGAACTGCATGCTACCCATGGCGACGGCCGCAGCGTGCTCGACGTGCTGGAAGCGGTGCGTGACGAAGTGGCAGTGATGCGCCCACCGGCGTTCAACCGCTTCGCCAACAGCTTCGCGCACATCTTCGCCGGGGGTTACGCCGCCGGTTACTACAGCTACAAGTGGGCTGAAGTGCTCTCCGCCGATGCCTTCTCCAAGTTCGAGGAAGAAGGCGTGCTCAACCCGGCCACCGGCCGCGCCTTCCGCGACGCCATCCTCGCCCGGGGCGGTTCCCAGGCGCCCATGGTGCTGTTCGTCGACTTCCGTGGTCGCGAGCCCTCCATCGACGCCCTGCTGCGCCACAGCGGCCTCACGGAGGACGCGGCATGACTGCCACGCCGAAGCGCTTCATCGCCGGGGCCGTGTGCCCCGCCTGCAGCGAGATGGACAAGATCCAGATGTGGGACGAAGACGGCGTGCCGCACCGCCAGTGCGTCGGCTGCGGCTACGCCGACACCCTCAACGCCCAGGGCCAGTCGGTGCCCAAGGAGCTCGGCACCCGGGTCAACCAGGCCAAGCCCAAGCCGGCCGACCCCAAGGTGCAGAGCGTGCAGTTCTTCCCCAATCCCAAGCTGAAGAAGTCCAGCGAGTAGCGACAAGGCCAAGGAGGGCGTCATGTGGCACCTGGTATGCGGTGACAACGCGGCCGAAGGCGTCGGCATCGTCCTCGGTGATTCCGTGGCCCATGAGTGGCTGCGGGTGCTGCGTGACGACCTCGCCGTCGGCCCGCTGAAGGACATCGAGCAGCCGCCCTGCGCCCGCCGCGCCGCCTTCTGGCGGGCGGTCTGGCCGGAGGGCGTGCACCCGATGCCGGACTTCGAGCGTGACCTGGGAGCGGATGCACAGTGGCTCGCCGGGTTGGCCGATCAGGACCATGGGGTGACCGTCTGGCACGGCGACAGCGCCTCCGAGCAGTTGCTGCTGGCCCGCGTTGCAGCGGTGCTGGAGCACAGCGACCTGCCGTTCTGGGAAGTGCCCTGCGGCAGCGGCGACAGCAGCGTCACCCACCGCCGCGCGGTGGCCATGCACACGCCGACCGACCTGGCCGAGCGCTACCTGCCGAGGCAGGTGGGGCCCGAGCGCCGCCATTACCTGGCGACCCAATGGCGCAGCGTGCTGGTCGAAGGTGCCGGCATCCGCCGTTGGCGGCAGGAGGTCTTCCATGGCGAGGACTTCAGCTTCATCGATGCCGATCTGCTGCAGCATTGCAGTTCCGACTGGCAGCCACTTGTGCGGGTGATGGCCGACGTCATGGCCAGCTGCGATGGTTTCTTCGCCACCGACTTCTTCCTCTTCTGGCGGGCGCGGGAACTGGCCGCCCAGGGCCGGGTCGAGATCGGTGGTGAGCCGGCCGCCAACGGCTACGGCAACCTTCGGGTGCGTCGCCTGCCGGGCTGATCCCAGCGGCGCTCCTTCCCCCTTCGCAGCGCACAGGAGGTGCCATGCACGGCCCCGACCCTCGCAACCCGCACCCCATGGCGGGCTTCCCCCAGGTCTGCTTCATCCGCAACACGGTGAGCAACCCGCAGATCGAGATCGGCGAATACACCTACTACGACGACCCGGAGGATTCGGAGCACTTCGAGCGCAACGTGCTCTACCTCTTCCCCTTCATCGGTGACCGCCTGGTGATCGGGCGCTTCTGCGCCATCGCCCGTGGGGTGAAGTTCATCATGAACGGCGCCAACCACAAGCTCTCCGGCTTCTCCACCTACCCCTTCCAGATCTTCGGCGGTGGCTGGGAACACCACATGCCCGACCTGTCGGAGTTCCCCAACAAGGGCGACACCCTGATCGGCAACGACGTGTGGATCGGCTACGAAGCGCTGATCATGCCTGGGGTGAAGATCGGCGACGGCGCCATCATCTCCTCGCGCTCGGTGGTGACCCGCGACGTGCCGCCCTACACCGTGGTCGGCGGCAACCCGGCCGAGCCGCTGAAGCAGCGCTTCCCCGATGCGGTGGTGGAGCGCCTGCTGGCCATCGCCTGGTGGGACTGGCCGGTGGAGAAGGTCAGTCGGCACCTGGCGGCGATCATGGCGGCCGACCTCGATGCCCTGGAGCGCTGCGCCCGCGAGGCGTGAGGCGAACTGCGTCACTTCCGCCGTGCTGTCGCCTTGCCCGGACGCGGGGCCGGGAGTAGTTTTCCCGGCTGTGCCGCCGCGCACAGGGAGCTGCAGCACGACGCAGCGACAGCGCAAGGAGATTCCCCCAGTGCCCACCTTCACCCGAAACAACAAGCCGGTCGTCGGCACCCTCGACCTCGTGGTTGGTAACACGTTGCGACTGAAGCTCAACGGCCTGGGGCCGGGCAAGAAGCACTACCGCATCAAGAGCGCCAACGCCTGTCTGGAAATCACCCAGAACGCTAACGACCGTCAGGCCGAGCAGACCCTTGCCATCAAGGCGCTGCGCGCATGCGAAGGGGTTCGGGTCGAGGCCTTTTCCGCCGTCGACGACCTGCCGTCCGGCATCCATGTGGTCATCAACGTTCTGGAAGCGCTCCAACTACCCGATGGCAAGACCGACGAGGGCTGTCTCGCCCGCCTGCTGCTGGCCGAATCGGTGGTGCCGCCGAATGCCGCTGGCCTGGAGGAAGCGCTCTACTCCATGCAGCTGATGCGCCAGGTCATCGAGAACCGCATGGCATTTTCCGAGCCGAAGCACTTCGGCAAACCCGCCGGCAAGACCATGACGGCGTTCATCACCGCCAAGGACCCGCTGCAGTTCGAAGGGTTCGGCAACTACCCCGCCATCGGCTCCAAGCAGGTCAAGGTCGACGGCTACGTGAAACTGGCCAACGACGGCTCCGACCTGCGCTTCGCCTTCCTGCGGCAGCATGTGCAGAACGCTCTGGACGTTGCAGCGGGCAGAAGCGTGGCCAAACCCTACAAGCCAGCGCTCTACGCCTGGATGACGGCTGGCAACGATCCAGGCGGCTACTTCGTCAAGGCTCTCGATAAGGGCGGGCAAGTGTTCTTCAGCCTCCAGCAGGCTTTCATCGACAACCCCAACAACCCGGGTAAACCGAAGAAATGAACAGTTCACGCCTCACTGGATGGCTTTCCAGCACACTGCTTTTCGTTGCGCTCGGCGCCTGCGCGGCTGGCGCCTTCGGGCCGTCGATCTATACCGACCAGGTGGCCCGCTTCGACATCAACGCCGACAAGGCCTTCGCCAACCCCGAGCAGGACATGCGCTACCTGCTGGTGCAGGCCCAGCGCAACGACCGGCCCAACCACTTCTGCGTGGTCGGCTACCAGTGGGCGGACGGCTCGCGCAAGGCGGCGGTGCACTGGCAGGAGGGCGAACGCATCGTCCTCTGGGGCGGCAAGTCCGGCTGGGGCGATGAGTTCAAGTACGCCGACTCCATGGCCATGGCCAACTCGGTGGACCTCAAGAACGGCCTGGTGGACACCGACGAGCAGCGCTTCGGCAGCAGCTTCCTGCAGCTGCGCGCCTCCGCCGAAGGCACGCTGGCCGACTGCAAGGCCCATGGCCGGCAATACCTGATCGAGCCGTTCACGCCGCCGAGCGAGGACGAATAGGGCTTTCCGACGAAAACCGTCTGGCGCATGGCGCTGTCTGAATATACTGTTCATACATACAGTATTTTCGGAGTACCCCGCCATGTCCGTCACCCTCCCGCCCCGTGGTCGGGGAACCGGCAGCAACCCCTACAACCGCTTCGCCCCGACCCTCTCGGTGGCCGAGGACGACGGCTGGTACCAGGAGGTGCCGCCGACCCGCGCCACCGAGGTGCGCATCGAGACGGCCAAGAGCATCATCGCCCGCAACCAGTCGCCGGACCTGCCCTTCGACCGCTCCATCAACCCCTACCGTGGCTGCGAGCACGGCTGCATCTACTGCTACGCGCGGCCCAGCCACGCCTACTGGGACCTGTCGCCGGGCATCGACTTCGAGACCCGGCTGATCGCCAAGACCAACGCCGCCGCCCTGCTGGAGCAGCAGCTGAGCAAGCCCGGCTACCAGTGCGCGCCCATCGCCCTGGGGGCCAACACCGACCCCTACCAGCCCATCGAGCGCGAGCACCGCATCACCCGCCAGGTGCTGGAGGTGCTGCTGCGCTACCGCCATCCCCTGACCATCGTCACCAAGGGCTCGCTGCTGCTGCGCGACCTCGACCTGCTGACCCAGCTGGCCGAGCAGCGCCTGGTGAAGGTGATGATCAGCCTCACCACCCTCGACGATGAGCTCAAGCGCATCCTCGAACCGCGCGCGGCGGCGCCCTCCGCGCGGCTGCGGGCGATCCGCGTGCTGCGCGAGAACCGCGTGCCGGTGGGCGTGCTGTGCTCGCCGATGATCCCGATGATCAACGACAGCGAGCTGGAAAGCCTGCTGGAGGCGGCCCGCGATGCCGGCGCGCGCAGCGCCTCCTACATGCTGGTGCGCCTGCCCCGGGAGGTGGCGCCGCTGTTCGAGGAATGGCTCCAGGCCCACTACCCGCAACGCGCGGCCCACGTGATGAGCATCATCCGCCAGTGCCGGGGCGGCGAGGTGTACGACAGCCGCTTCGGCAAGCGCTTCACCGGCGAAGGCGCCTTTGCCGCGCTGCTGGCCCAGCGCTTCGCCGTGGCCATGCGTCGCCTGGGGCTGGAGAGGCGCGGTGACGTGGCGCTGGACTGCTCGCGCTTCTGCCCGCCCGGCGGGCAGATGGCCCTGCTGTGAGCGATGGGATGAACGGCACGGGTTTTACGCGCCCGGTGTGTGACCGCAACGCGCCGAACGGTGTCCTGTAGGGGGTCGGATAAATCCGACCGTATCGGTAAAGTAATCCCACTTACCCCTACAGAGTCCAAGGCGAACGAGGTCGGCATGAGCGACGAGCACGATACCCCGCAACCCCAGGAAAGCGCCGAAGAAGCGCTGCGCAACATCGTCGAAGGTTTCCAGCGTTTCCGCGACCAGGTCTATCCGGAGCAGGAAGAGCTGTTCAAGCGCCTGGCCCATGAGCAGAAACCTCGCGCCATGTTCATCACCTGCGCCGACTCGCGCATCGTCCCGGAGCTGATCACCCAGAGCTCGCCGGGCGACCTGTTCGTCACCCGCAACGTCGGCAACGTGGTGCCGCCCTACGGCCAGATGAACGGCGGCGTCTCCACCGCCATCGAGTTCGCCGTCATGGCCCTCGGCGTGCACCACATCATCATCTGCGGCCACTCCGACTGCGGCGCGATGAAGGCGGTGCTCAACCCCGAGCAGCTGGAGCGCATGCCCACCGTCAAGGCCTGGCTACGCCACGCCGAAGTGGCCCGCACCGTGGTCGCCGAGAACTGCGGCTGCGCCAACCACGAGACCCTGGGCGTGCTGACCGAGGAGAACGTGGTGGCCCAGCTGGACCACCTGCGCACCCACCCCTCGGTGGCCGCACGCCTGGCCAGCGGGCAGCTGTTCATCCACGGCTGGGTCTACGATATCGAGACCGCCGCCATCCGCGCCTACGACGCCGAGAGCGGCCGTTTCCGCACCATCGGCGACGGCCCGCTGCCGATGGCCACGCCCCGCGCCCGCTACCTGTAAGCCCCAGGCGCCCCGGCTGCGGCCGGGGCGCTGCGGGTCTCCTCCCTCTTCCCGTTCCCGCTGTTCCCCCTCCGTTTCGCACCCTTCCCGGCGCGTTGCGCCCTTGGCCGACGCTGGCGGCGTGCCATCGTCCGCTCGTCTGTAAACCGCGTGCCAGAGCGGTTTATTCAGGTTGAGTTAAGGCTCGCGATTAAGGTCTGTAGGGGCTTCGACCGCCTAGTTGAAGCGCCATCCGCCAACCCGTGGCGGAGCCCACCGGGCATGACGCCCATCCGACCTTCAGGAGGACCCATGAAACAGGACATTCACCGCATTCGACCCGGGCAGTCTGCCGGCCTCGGCGGCCACCCCGCCGAGGCCACCTTCGCCGCGCTGGTTGACGGTTGCCGGCGCTTCCGCGAGCAGGTATTCCCCGAGCAGCGGGCGCTGTTCCAGCGCCTGGCCCGCAGCCAGGCACCGCGCACCCTGTTCATCACCTGCGCCGACTCCCGCGTCGCCCCCGAGCTGATCACCCAGAGCGCCCCCGGCGACCTGTTCGTCACCCGCAACGTCGGCAACCTGGTGCCGGCCTACGGGCAGATGAATGGCGGCGTCTCCACCGCCATCGAATACGCCGTGCTTGCCCTTGGCGTGCAGCACATCATCGTCTGCGGCCATTCGGACTGCGGCGCCATGAAGGCGGTGCTGGCCCCCGAGACCCTCGGCCCCATGCCCACCGTGCGCGCCTGGCTGCGCCATGCCGAGGTGGCCCGCAGTCTGGTGGAGCGCAACTGCACCTGCGCTGCCCACGACACCCTGGGCGTGCTCACCGAGGAGAACGTGGTGGCCCAATTGGACCACCTGCGCACCCACCCCGCCGTCGCCGCCCGCCTGGCGGCCGGCCAGCTGTACATCCATGGCTGGGTCTACGACATCGAGACCGCTGCCATCCGCGCCTACGACGCCGAGACGGGCGGCTTCCGCCCGCTGGAGGAGGCCAGCGCGAGCATGGCCACCCCGCGTCCCCGCTACCTGGCGTCCTGACGCCCGCCCCTTGCCACGGCACCCGCTGGGCTGCCGTGCCCCTTGCTGCGCTCAGGAGAATTCGCCATGCGCCTTGCTGAACTCAAGAACACGTTGCCACGGGAGGCGCTCGCCTCGGTGGTGGTCTTCCTCGTTGCCCTGCCGCTGTGCATGGGCATCGCCATCGCCTCCGGCATGCCGCCGGCCAAGGGCCTGGTCACCGGCATCATCGGCGGCCTGGTGGTGGGCTGGCTGGCCGGCTCGCCGCTGCAGGTCAGCGGTCCGGCGGCCGGGCTCGCCGTGCTGGTCTTCGAACTGGTGCGCGAGCACGGCGTGGCCATGCTCGGGCCGATCCTGGTGCTGGCCGGCGCCCTGCAACTGCTGGCCGGCCGCTTGCGCTTGGGCTGCTGGTTCCGCGTCACCGCCCCGGCGGTGGTGCAGGGCATGCTGGCCGGCATCGGCATCCTCATCGTGCTGTCCCAGGTCCACGTGATGTTCGACGCCAGCCCCCAGGCCTCCGGCCTGGACAACCTGCTGGCCTTCCCCGCCACGTTGCTGGAGGCGGCCCGCCAGTTCGGCCCCGGCGGCGACCTCGATGCCGCCCTGCTGGGGCTCGGCACCATCCTGGTGATGCTGGCCTGGGAACGCCGGCGGCCGGGCGCGCTGCGCTTCCTGCCCGGCGCGCTGATCGGCGTCGGCCTGGCCACCCTGGCGGCCAGCGGGCTCGACCTGCAGGTGAACCGCGTGCAGGTGCCGGCCACCCTCGGCGAGGCCATCGACTGGCTGCAGCCGGCGGACCTGCTGCGCCTGGCCGATCCTCAGCTGCTGCTGGCGGCGCTGGTGCTGGCCTTCGTCGCCAGTGCCGAGACGCTGCTCTCCGCCGCCGCCGTGGACCGCATGCACAGCGGCCCGCGCTCCGACCTGGACCGCGAGCTGTCGGCCCAGGGCGTCGGCAACCTGCTGTGCGGGGTGCTCGGCGCGCTGCCGATGACCGGGGTGATCGTGCGCAGCTCGGCCAACGTCCAGGCCGGCGCGCGGACCCGCCTCTCGGCGGTGCTGCACGGCGCCTGGCTGCTGGCCCTGGTGGCGCTGCTGCCGGGCCTGCTGCAGCAGATCCCCATCGCCAGCCTGGCCGGTGTGCTGGTCTACACGGGGATCAAGCTGGTGGACTTCAAGAGCCTGCGCGGCCTCGGCCGCTATGGGCGCGCACCGCTGGCGATCCATGCCGCCACGGCGCTGGGCATCGTCGCCTTCGACCTGCTCACCGGGGTGCTGATCGGCTTCGGTTTGACCCTGGCCAAGCTGGCCTGGAAGGCCTCGCGGCTGAAGATCGTCCTGGCGCCCATCGGCCCGAACGAGGCGGAGCTGCGCCTGGTGGGCGCAGCCACCTTCCTGCGGGTGCCGCAGCTGGCCGCGACCCTGGAGGGCGTGGCACCGAGCATGCGGCTGCACGTACCGCTGGACCGGCTCAGCTACATCGACCACGCCTGCATGGAGCTGCTGCAGGACTGGGGCCGCAACGCCGAGCGCCAGGGTGGCGAGCTGTGCATCGAGGCGCGCGGGCTCAACCGGCGCCTGGAGGGGCGACGGCTGAGCCTGCGGGGGCGGACGGTCTGAGGGTCAGGCGGTGGCGCAGGGCGCCGGGTCCAGCTGCAGTTCGACGCCGAGCTGGCGCGACAGGCAGGGCCAGCGCTTCCACGCCGCCTCCACCTTCGGGTCGTGCAGCCGCGCGCGGTACTGCTGCACCGACTCGCGCTGGAACACGCCCGGGTCCAGCATGCCGTCCACCGCCAGGTGGACGGCCTCGTCCAGCTGGTTGGCGAAGGGCTCGCCGATGAGCTGGTGGGCGATCAGGTTGGCCACCGTGGTGTCCAGCGGGATCAGCGGCTCGCCCAGGTGGGCGATGTAGCGGTCGTTCACCTCCTCCACCAGGCGATGGGCCAGGTAGGCCTCGTCCAGCAGGCCGTCCAGCCCCTCGTGCCCGTGCACCACGCTGGGCGGCTGCAGGAAGAAGTGCTCGGCCACCTTCAGCACCGGCTTCACCTCCGCCTCGATACCGGCTTCGGCCGCGACGCTGGCGGCGGCGTCGAGCACGTCCGGCACCTGGTCGATGTAGGCCGCGACGAAGCGCGAGAGCACCCCGTGGGCATCATCGCCGGGCAGGCGGATGGCCGGGTGCAGGCGGGACAGCTGGGCATCGAGCAGGCGCGCCAAGTGGCCGTGGACGGCTTCCTGGGCGTGGGCCTGGCGGATCAGTTCGCGCAGGGCGAGGGTGTTCATGACTGCTCCTGATTCAGGACATGGATGGGAAGAACAGACCTTAGCCTGCCGTGGCCGGCGGCTAAGACCGGATTGTCATAATCGCGTAACGCTTATGCATCCAAGCGATAACGGGTCCCATTTACTTTACCAGCGAAGCCACGCCCGGCGCGGTCTGCAGCGTTGGGAACGTTCCGCGCAGGATAAATTTCCCCGCGAATTGCCAGGTCGGACCCCCTGTCTATACTCCGACCCGAAGGCGTTACCTGATGACACCCGACTGTGCACCACGTGCTAGAGGTCGGCCGTTAAAGTCAGCCGTATTGACGACCGTCCCCCAGCCGCTGGCCCAGCCGGCGGGAAGAACAAGAACGATAAGGGGAACCCGCAATGATGCGACATCCGCGTGCCTGGATGGGATTCCTGCTGTGGTTGACGTTGACCCCGGTCCAGGCGGCCTGGACGGTCAACATGACGCCCGGCGCCACTGAAGTCAGCCAGACCGTTTTCGACCTGCACATGACGATCTTCTGGATCTGCGTCGTGATCGGCGTGGTCGTCTTCGGCGTGATGTTCTGGTCGATGCTCGTCCACCGGCGCTCCACCGGCCAGGAACCGTCCCACTTCCACGAAAGCACCACGGTGGAGATCCTCTGGACCGTCGTGCCCTTCGTGATCCTGGTGGCGATGGCGGTGCCGGCCACCCGCACCCTGATCAACATCTACGACACCTCCGAGTCGGAGCTGGACATCCAGATCACCGGCTACCAGTGGAAGTGGAACTACAAGTACCTGGGCCAGGACGTGGAGTTCTTCAGCAACCTGGCCACGCCCACCGACCAGATCCACAACAAGGCCGAGAAGGGTGAGCACTACCTCTTGGAGGTGGACGAGCCGCTGGTGATCCCGGTGGGCACCAAGGTGCGCTTCCTGATCACCGCCGCCGACGTGATCCACTCCTGGTGGGTGCCGGCGCTGGCGGTCAAGCGCGACGCCATCCCCGGCTTCGTCAACGAGGCCTGGACCCGCATCGAGAAGCCCGGTCTCTACCGCGGCCAGTGTGCCGAGCTGTGCGGCAAGGACCACGGCTTCATGCCCATCGTGGTCGAGGCCAAGTCCCGCGAGGACTTCGCCAAGTGGCTCGACGAGCGCAAGGCCGAGGTGGCCAAGGTCAAGGAACTGACCGAGAAGGACTGGACCCTCGACGAACTGGTGGCCCGTGGCGACAAGGTCTACCACACCACCTGCGCCGCCTGTCACCAGCCCGAAGGGCAAGGCATGCCGCCCATGTTCCCGGCGCTCAAGGGCTCGAAGATCGCCACCGGGCCGAAGGAAGGCCACCTCGACATCGTCTTCCACGGCAAGCCCGGCACCGCCATGGCCGCCTTCGGCAAGCAGCTGTCGGAAGTCGACATCGCCGCCGTGATCACCTACGAGCGCAATGCCTGGGGCAACGCCAAGGGCGACATGGTCACGCCCAAGGAAGTCCTGGCCCTCAAACAAGCCGAGGAGAAATGACATGAGTGCAGTGATCGATCCGGACCACACTGGTCACGATCATGCCGGGCATGATCACCACCACGGCCCGGCCAAGGGCCTGATGCGCTGGGTGCTCACCACCAACCACAAGGACATCGGCACCATGTACCTGTGGTTCGCCTTCACCATGTTCCTGGTGGGTGGCTCCATGGCCATGGTGATCCGCGCCGAGCTGTTCCAGCCCGGCCTGCAGATCGTCGAGCCGGCCTTCTTCAACCAGATGACCACCATGCACGGCCTGATCATGGTCTTCGGCGCGGTGATGCCGGCCTTCGTTGGCCTGGCCAACTGGATGATCCCGCTGATGATCGGCGCGCCGGACATGGCCCTGCCGCGCATGAACAACTTCAGCTTCTGGCTGCTGCCGGCGGCCTTCGGCCTGCTCATCAGCACCCTGTTCAGCGCCGGCGGCGGGCCCAACTTCGGCTGGACCTTCTACGCCCCGCTGTCCACCACCTATGCGCCGGAGAGCGTCACCTTCTTCATCTTCGCCATCCACCTGATGGGCATCAGCTCGATCATGGGGGCGATCAACGTGATCGCCACCATCCTCAACCTGCGTGCCCCGGGCATGACCCTGATGAAGATGCCGCTGTTCGTCTGGACCTGGCTGATCACCGCCTTCCTGCTGATCGCGGTGATGCCGGTGCTGGCCGGCTGCGTGACCATGATGCTGATGGACATCCACTTCGGCACCAGCTTCTTCAACGCGGCAGGGGGTGGCGACCCGGTGCTGTTCCAGCACGTGTTCTGGTTCTTCGGCCACCCCGAGG
The DNA here is from genome assembly GCF_032621675.1 of Pseudomonas sp. zfem003. NCBI lineage: Bacteria > Pseudomonadati > Pseudomonadota > Gammaproteobacteria > Pseudomonadales > Pseudomonadaceae > Pseudomonas > Pseudomonas sp. zfem003. Next base: position 204,388 of record NZ_JAVYJG010000003.1, read on the forward strand.
TGTACATCATGATCCTGCCCGCCTTCGGCGCGGTCAGCTCGATCATCCCAGCCTTCGCCCGCAAGCCGCTGTTCGGCTACACCTCGATGGTCTACGCCACCGCCTCCATCGCCTTCCTCTCCTTCATCGTCTGGGCGCACCACATGTTCGTGGTGGGCATCCCGCTCACCGGCGAGCTGTTCTTCATGTACGCCACCATGCTGATCGCCGTGCCCACCGGGGTGAAGGTGTTCAACTGGGCCACCACCATGTGGCAGGGCTCGATGACCTTCGAGACACCCATGCTGTTCGCCGTGGCCTTCGTCATCCTCTTCACCATCGGCGGCTTCTCCGGGCTGATGCTGGCCATCGCCCCGGCGGACTTCCAGTACCACGACACCTACTTCGTGGTGGCCCACTTCCACTACGTGCTGGTGCCCGGCGCCATCTTCGGCATCTTTGCCTCGGCCTACTACTGGCTGCCCAAGTGGACCGGCCACATGTACGACGAGACCCTCGGCAAGCTGCATTTCTGGATGAGCTTCATCGGCATGAACCTCGCCTTCTTCCCCATGCACTTCGTGGGGCTGGCCGGCATGCCCCGGCGCATCCCGGACTACAACCTGCAGTTCGCCGACTTCAACATGGTGTCCTCCATCGGCGCCTTCACCTTCGGCGCCACCCAGCTGCTGTTCCTGTTCATCGTCATCAAGTGCATCCGCGGCGGCAAACCCGCCCCGGCCAAGCCCTGGGACGGTGCCGAGGGCCTGGAATGGAGCGTGCCCTCGCCGGCGCCGTACCACACCTTCAGCACCCCGCCCGAGGTGAAGTGACATGGACGGCGAGCTGGGAACCCGCCGCCTGATCCTGCGCCTGCTGGTGCTGGTGGTGGCGATGTTCGGCTTCGGTTTCGCCCTGGTGCCGATCTACGACGTCATGTGCGTCGCCTTCGGCATCAACGGCAAGACCAACGCCAGCGCCTACGAAGGCAGCCAGGTGCAGGACGCCCAGCGCCAGGTGCGCGTGCAGTTCCTCGCCACCAACGCGGCGGACATGACCTGGGAGTTCCGCTCCAAGGCGGACGACCTGGTGGTGCACCCGGGGGCCAGCAACGAAATGCTGTTCATCGCCCACAACACCACCGACAAGCCCATGACCGCCCAGGCGATCCCCAGCATCTCGCCCTCCAAGGCCGCTGCCTATTTCCACAAGACCGAGTGCTTCTGCTTCACCCAGCAGGTGCTGCAGCCGGGTGAGCGCATCGAGATGCCGGTGCGCTTCATCGTCGACCGCGACCTGCCGGCGGACGTGCACCACCTGACCCTCGCCTACACGCTGTTCGACATCACCGCCCGCAAGCCGCCAGTCGCCAGCAACTGAGGCGCGCAAGGAGAACGACACGATGGCTAGCCACGAGCAGTACTACGTCCCCGCCCAGAGCAAATGGCCGATCATCGCCACCATCGGCATGCTCGTGACCGTCTACGGATTGGGCACCTGGTTCAACGACCTCAAGGCCGCGCGGCCCGAGTCCAACGGCCCGCTGATCTTCTTCATCGGCGCCCTGTGCCTGGCCTACATGCTGTTCGGCTGGTTTGGCGCGGTGATCAAGGAAAGCCGCGGCGGACTCTACAGCCCGCAGATGGACCGCTCGTTCCGCTGGGGCATGAGCTGGTTCATCTTCTCCGAGGTGATGTTCTTCGCCGCCTTCTTCGGGGCCCTGTTCTACATCCGCATGTGGTCCGGTCCCTGGCTGGGCGGTGAGGGGGCCAAGGGCGTGGCCAACATGCTCTGGCCGAACTTCCAGTACACCTGGCCGCTGCTGAACACCCCCGATCCCAAGCTGTTCCCTGGTCCCAAGGCGGTGATCGACCCGTGGCACCTGCCGCTGATCAACACCATCCTGCTGGTGTCCTCCAGCTTCACCGTCACCTTCGCCCACCACGCGCTGAAGAAGAACAACCGCAAGCTGCTGAAGATCTGGCTGGCCCTGACCATCCTGCTCGGCGCCAGCTTCCTCGCCCTGCAGGCCGAGGAATACGTGCACGCCTACCACGAGCTGGGCCTGACCCTCGGCTCCGGCATCTACGGCGCCACCTTCTTCATGCTCACCGGCTTCCACGGCGCCCACGTGACCATGGGCACCCTGATCCTCACCGTGATGCTGGTGCGCATCCTGCGCGGCCACTTCGACGCCGAGCACCACTTCGGCTTCGAGGCCGCCAGCTGGTACTGGCACTTCGTAGACGTGGTCTGGGTGGGGCTGTTCATCTTCGTCTACGTGCTCTGAACCGCCCGCAGGCATTACCAGGTGGCGTGGGACACCAGCTGGCCGCTGTAGAAGCCCCAGGCCACCAGCGCCAGGATCGACGCGGCCAGCACCACACGGAGGGTCAGGGCGTTCACCAGGCGGGGGCCCTTGCCGGCGTCCTTGACCAGGAAGAACAGCCCGCTGAACAGGCTGGCCACCATGGCCAGCAGCAACACCAGGATGAGCGCCTTGAGCATGGGGCGACTCCGTCGACAGAAGGGGGACGTCGTGCAGTATAGCCAGCCCTACCCGGGCACCCGGCGACCCCGGGCCCGGCGCTTCCGACCCGGCTGGGGGCCCACCCTGGCGGTGCTCCTGCTGCTGCCTTTGCTGGTCGGCCTGGGCCTCTGGCAGCTCGGCCGCGCCGAGGAGAAGCGCCAGCTGCTGGCTGGCTACGAAGCCCGCCGGCAGGCCGACCCGGTGAGTGTGCTGGACCTGGAGCGCCAGCCCGACCCCGCCTTCATGCGGGTGCGCCTGCAGGGCCGCTTCGACGCCCAGCACAGCCTCCTGCTGGACAACCGCATCCGCAACGGCCGCCCCGGCGTCGAACTGCTGCAACCCTTCTACGACCCCGCCAGCGGGCTCTGGGTGCTGGTCAACCGGGGCTGGCTGCCCTGGCCCGACCGCCGCACCCCGCCGACCTTCGACACCCCCGCCGCCGCCCAGGTGCTCGATGCCTGGGTCTACGTCCCGCCCGGTGCCAGCCTCGAACTGCGCCACGTGGAGAGCCGCGACTGGCCGCAACTGATCAACCAGGTGGACGCCGCCGCGCTCTGGCAGCGCCTCGGCCGTGGCGGCCTGCCCCTGGAACTGCGCCTGGAGCCCGGCAGCGCCGCCTACGACACCGACTGGCCGGTGGTGGCCATGGGCCCCGGACGCCACCTGGGCTACGCCGTGCAATGGTTCGCCATGGCCGTCGCCCTCTGTGCCCTGTACCTCTACCTCGGCATCCGCCAAGCACGGGAGCTTCCTGATGACGCCAGCCCTCGCTCTGCCTGAACGCCCGCGCCGCGCCCGTGGGCGCCTGCAACTGCTGCTGATCCTCGCCGTGGTGATCGGCCCCATGGTGCTGGCCTCGGCCATGTACCACCTGCGCTTCTGGGTGCCTGACGGGCGCAGCTACCACGGCACGCTGATCGGCAACGGCCAGCAGCGCGAAGACCTCGGCGTGCAGGGCGCCGCCGCCCCCGAGCGTTGGCAGTTGCTGGTGACCGCGCCGGCCGGCTGCGCCGCCGACTGCCAGCAGCTGGTCTACCTCGCCCGGCAGATCAACATCGGCCTGGGCCGCGAAGCCAACCGCGCCGACCACGCCCTGGCCCTGAGTGGCAGCCTCGACGAAGTCTTCCGCCAGACCCTGGAGCGCGACTACCCGCGCCTGGCCCGCTACGGCCTGGACCCGGCCGCCTACAGCAAGGCCAGCGGCGGCAGCGTCCCGCAGCTGTGGATCGTCGATCCCCACGGCAACCTGGTGCTGCGCTACGACGGCCAGGTACCCGGCAAGCGCGTGCTCGACGACCTGCGCCACCTGCTGAAGCTGTCCAACATCGGCTGATCCGGCCCGCAGGAGACTGCCATGCCCCGCACCTCCCGACCCGGTTTCCCCCTCGCCGCCGTCGCCACGGTACTGGCCCTGGTGGTGGTGCTGCTCGGCGCCTACACCCGGCTCACCCACGCCGGCCTCGGCTGCCCCGACTGGCCGGGCTGCTACGGCTTCATCGGCGTACCGCAGACCGACGCCCAGCTGGCCCACGCCGAGCGCCACTTCCCCGAAGCCCCGGTGGAAGCGCAGAAGGGCTGGAACGAAATGGTCCACCGCTACTTCGCCGGCACCCTCGGCCTGGCCATCCTCGGCCTTGCGGTGCATGCCCTGGTGCGGCGCGGGCGTGACGGCCAGCCCCTGCGCCTGCCGCTGGTGCTGCTCGGCGTGGTCATCACCCAGGCCGCCTTCGGCATGTGGACGGTCACCCTCAAGCTCTGGCCCCAGGTGGTCACCGCCCACCTGCTCGGCGGCTTCACCACCCTGGCCCTGCTGTTCCTGCTCAGCCTGCGCCTCTCCGGTGCGCTGCCGGCGCTCGGCCTGCCGGCGGGCCTGCGGCGGCTGGCGGCAGCGGCCCTGGTCCTGGTGATCGGGCAGATCGCCCTGGGCGGCTGGGTCAGCTCCAACTACGCGGCGGTGGCCTGCGTCGACCTGCCCACCTGCCACGGCCAGTGGTGGCCGGCGATGGACTTCGCCAACGGCTTCCACCTCACCCAGCACATCGGCCCCAACTACCTGGGCGGCCAGCTGGACAGCGACGCCCGCACCGCCATCCACATGACCCACCGCCTCGGCGCCCTGGTGGTGACCCTGACCCTGTTGGCGCTGGCCTGGCGCCTGCGCGGCGAAGGCCTCGGCCGTCTCGCCGGGCTGCTCCTGGCGGTGCTGGCGCTGCAGGTGGGGCTGGGCATCAGCAACGTGCTCTTCCACCTGCCGCTGCCGGTGGCCGTGGCCCACAACGGCGGCGGCGCCCTGCTGCTGCTGACCCTGGTGCTGGTGAACTACCGCGTGCGCGCCCCAGCCCTGGCAACCGAACCGGGCGACCCCGCCCTGCGCCTGCCTGCCGGCAAGCCCGCCTGACGACAAGAAGAAGGAGAGACGCCATGGCCACGCTGCTCCAGCATGGACACACCCAGGTCCACGCCACCTGGCGGGACTACCTGGAACTGACCAAGCCCAAGGTCGTGCTGCTGATGATCATCACCTCCCTGGTGGGGATGTTCCTCGCCACCCGCGCCGGCGTGGCCTGGGAGGTCCTGGTGTTCGGCAACCTGGGCATCGCCCTCTGCGCCGGCGCCGCGGCGGCGGTGAACCACGTGGTGGACCGGCGCATCGACGCCATCATGGCGCGCACCCTCAAGCGCCCCGTCGTCAGCGGGCGCGTCTCACCGCTGGCGGCCCTGGCCTTCGCCCTGTTGCTGGCGGTGGCCGGCCTGGCCCTGCTGCTGCGCTTCACCAACGAACTGGCGGCCTGGCTCACCCTCGCCTCGCTGCTGGGCTACGCCGTGCTCTACACCGGCTTCCTCAAGCGCGCCACGCCGCAGAACATCGTCATCGGCGGGCTGGCCGGGGCCGCCCCGCCGCTGCTGGGCTGGGTCGCCGTCACCGGCCACGTCTCCGCCGAGCCGCTGCTGCTGGTGCTGATCATCTTCGCCTGGACCCCGCCGCACTTCTGGGCCCTGGCCATCCACCGCAAGGCCGAGTACGCCAAGGCCGACATCCCCATGCTCCCGGTCACCCACGGCGAGCACTACACCAAGGTGCACATCGTCCTCTACACCCTGGTGATGTTCGCCGTCAGCCTGCTGCCCTACGCCATCCACATGAGCGGGCTGCTCTACCTGGCCTGCGCCGTGCTGCTCGGCGGGCGCTTCCTGCAGTGGGCCTGGAGGCTCCACCGCGACAGCCGACCGCACGCCGCCATCGGCACCTTCAAGTACTCTATCGCCTACCTTTTCCTGCTCTTCATCGCCCTGCTGCTGGATCACTACCTGCTGCTGGCGGTCTGAGCCCCCGGGCCCTGAGCAGGTCCTGATGCGTCGCCCCTCGCGCACCGCGCAGCGAGGGGCAGTGCATCCCCGCGTTCGGACGAGCCCCGGCCCACCGGGCCTGATAGGCTTGCCGGCACCGCCCATTCCAAGCGAAGAGCAACCATGACCCGCGTGCAGAAAACCGTATTCGTCCTCATCGCCCTGGTGGCCCTGGTCCTGGGCCTGACCGTGAACAAGGTGCTCAACGGCCAGCGCCAGGCCGACCCCACCCGCCTGCTCGACGCCGGCATCGTCCTGCTGCCCCAGCCGCGCACCGTGCCCGCCATCAGCCTGACCGACCAGGACGGCAAGCCGATCGCCATGAACGAACTGAAGGACAAATGGAGCCTGCTGTTCTTCGGCTACACCTTCTGCCCCGACATCTGCCCCACCACCCTGGCGCAGATGCGCGAGCTCAAGGGCCTGCTGCCCGAGGCCGCGCGTGACCGCGTGCGCATCGTCATGGTCAGCGTCGACCCCAACCGCGACACCCCGCAGCAGCTCAAGCAGTACCTGGGCTACTTCGACCCGGCCTTCCTCGGCGCCACCGGCGAGCTGGCCAGCATCCAGAAACTGGCCAACGCCGTCAGCATCCCGTTCATCCCGGCCGACACCAGCAAGGAGAACTACACCGTCGACCACAGCGGCAACCTGGTGGTGATCGGCCCGGACGGCACCCAGCGCGGCTTCATCCGCGCCCCGCTGAACAACCAGAAGCTCAAGGAACAGCTGCCGGTTCTGGTGACCCCGGCAAGCTGATTCCGTATCGATTTCTTATTTGAAATTGATTCTCAATAAAACTAGGATGGCGCTCCCTTCTCCTGTCAAAGCCAGGGAGCGCGCTTGTCGGAGCCCGATCTCAAGAGCCTGTTCATCCAGCACGCCAAGGCCCTTCGCAGCCTGCTGACGCGCAAGGTACGGGACCCGCAACTGGCCGCCGACCTGGTGCAGGAAAGCTTCCTGCGCCTGGCCGAACAACACGGCAAGGACGCCATCGACAACGGCCCCGCCTACCTCTACCGCACCGCCCACAACCTGCTGGTGGACCATGTGCGCCAGCAGGCCCGCCGGCGCACCGACCTGGTCCCCCAGGAAGCCCTGCACGAGATCGTCGAAGACGCCCCGCCCCTGGACGAACAGGCCGCCGCCGAGCAGCATCGGCGCCGCCTGCGCGAAGCCCTGGCCGAGCTGCCGCCGCGCACCCGCGAGATCTTCCGCCTCAACCGCCTGCACGGCCTGACCCACGCCGAGGTGGCGCGCCAGCTGGATATCTCCGACAGCTCGGTGCAGAAGCACCTGGCCAAGGCCCTCGCCCATGTCATGCAGCGCCTGCAGGACGGCCCGCGGAGCGACTGACGGATGGTTTACGGTGAATGGCGTCCCCGAACGTCAGCCTTCCTATAACGAGAAACGAGAGACCGACGTGATCAGCCAGCACCTGCGGGAGCAGCAAATACGCGAGGAAGCCGCCGACTGGGCGGTGCGCCTCAGCCAGGGCGACCCGGACCCGGCGACGGCCGAAGCCCTAGCGCGCTGGTGCCGGGCCGACCCGCGCCACCCCGAGGCGCTGGCCTTCGCCCAGGCCACCTGGGACGCCCTCGGCCAACTGGCCGACGAACCGGCTGCCGGTGAACCGCCGCGCCGCCGTGCACCCAGGGACGCCGCGCGCCCGGCCCCCCGCATGCGTCGTCGCTGGCGCTGGGCCAGCGGGGTCGCCGCGCTGCTGCTGGTGGCGGTGCTCGGCGTGGACGCGGGCCGTCCGCTGCTGATGCCCCTGCTGGCCGACTACGCCTCCGGCACCGGCGAAGTGCGCCGGGTCACCCTGCCCGACGGCAGCGAGGTGGAGCTGGATTCCCGCAGTGCCATCGACGTCCTCTACAGCGACGGCGAGCGGCGCGTCCGCCTGCTGGCCGGGGAAGCCTGCTTCAGCGTCGCGCCCATGGGTGGCGACGAGCGCCGGCCCTTCGTGGTGGAAAGTGCCGGTGGCACCACCCGCGCCCTCGGCACCCGCTTCCTGGTGGGGGAGCGCGGCCAAGGGGCCTGGGTCGGCGTGCTCGAACACAGCGTCGCGGTTAACCTCGAAGGCGTTCCCGGTGAACGGGTACTGAGCGAGGGCCAGAGCGCCCGCTACGACCGCGTCCAGGGCATCCAGCCGCTGCTCGGGCTCGACCTGCAGCGGGCCAGCAGCTGGCGGCGCGGGGTGCTGGTGTTCGACCGGGTGCCCCTGGCCGAGGTGGCCGAACAGCTCAACCGCTACCGCACCCGCCGCCTGGTGGTCACCGACGCCCGCCTGGCGCGCCGTGAGGTCAGCGGCGTATTCCGCCTCGACATCCTCGACGAGGCCCTCGACACCCTCACCCACGAACTGCACGCCCAGCGCCTGGACGTGCCGGGCGCCACCTTCCTCTACTGACCCTCCCGGGCCCGTATCGACGGGCCTGCGGCCTGCCCTCCCACCCGCGCGGAAATTTCTTTTACTGACTTTGCGTGAGTGGCGCGTCTTGCTGTTGAGAGTGATTTGCATTCACCAAACAACACCAAGCAGCCACAGGAACACACGATGAACGCACGCAAAGGGATGGGCCGGCGATTCCGCCGTTCGCTGCTCGTCTTGGGGGGACACTGGGCCCTGATCGGCGCGGGGGCCCTGCCCCTGGTCGCGGTGGAACAGGTCCACGCCGAAGCCGTCCAGGTCGCCTTCGACATCCCGGCCCAGGCCCTCGACCAGGCGGTGCTCACCTTCGCCGAACAGTCCGGCGTGCAGGTGATCTTCGACGCCTCGCGCTTCGCCGACCTCCAGGGCGCCCCGGTGCAGGGCCGCTACGCCGCCGACGAGGCCCTGCGCCGCCTGCTGCGGGGCACCCCGGTGAGCTTCCGCTTCACCTCCCCGCGTGAGGTCAGCCTGGTGCGCGAAGCCAGCGGCGACGCCCTGGAGCTGGGCGCCACCCAGGTACAGGGCCAGGCCAACGCCCACGACTGGGTCTACGAGTCCCCCCGCTCGGTGGCGGTGATCGACCGCGAGCAACTGGACCGCAACCCGCCGCGCCACGCCGCCGACATGCTCGAACAGAGCGCCGGCGTCTACACCGCCGTCAGCCAGCAGGACCCGGGCCTCTCGGTGAACATCCGCGGCCTGCAGGACTACGGCCGGGTCAACATGAACATCGACGGCATGCGCCAGAACTTCCAGCAGAGCGGCCACCAGCAGCGCAACGGCACGATGTACATCGACCCGGAACTGCTCTCCGCCGTGACCATCGAGAAGGGCGCCACCTCCGGCATGGGCGGCGCCGGGGTGATCGGCGGGGTGGCCGAGTTCAGCACCCTCAACGCCCGCGACTTCATCCACGAGGGCAAGGAGTTCGGCGGCCGCGTGCGCGCCACCACCGGCCTGGGCGGTTACGCCAACGGCACCGACTTCATCGGCAGCAGTGCCTTTGCCCTGGGTAACGAGGTCGGCGACCTCCTCTTCGCCGCCAGCGAGCGCCACCTGGGCGACTACGACCCCGGCACCCACGGCAGCATCGGCCAGCTGCGCACCGGCTCCAGCTTCAACCCTGGCGTCGAGGAGCGCATCAAGCACTCGCCGGTGGCCTACTCCGGCTCCACCATGCGCTCGCGCCTGGCCAAGCTCGGCCTCAACCTGCCGGCCGACCAGCGCGTGCAGCTCAGCTACCTGCGCACCCAGGTGGCCTACGACGACGCCAACATGATGAACGTGGAGAAGGCCGAACTCTGGGAGAAGCTCGGCAGCAGCAACGTGGTGTCGCAGAACATCGCGCTGGACTACAGCTACAGCCCCGACGACCTGCTGGTGGACTTCAAGGCCAAGCTCTACCACGTCGACAACCGCAACCGGCAGACCACCCTGGCCCGTGGCAGCAGCGCCGGCTACGCCATCACCTACCAGACCGACACCTACGGCCTGCAGCTGGAGAACACCTCCACCTTCCTGCTCGGCGAACTCACCACCCTCAAGGCCAACTACGGCCTGGAGTACTTCCAGGACAAGGTCCGCCCCGACTCCACCCAGGCCGTGGCCAGCGGCTCCGCCGTGGGCTTCCCGGTGTCCGAAGGCATGACCCCCAAGGGCGACCGCGCCATGGGCAGCCTGTTCGCCAGCCTGCAGCTCGACTACGACGACTGGCTGACCCTGGACGCCGGCCTGCGCTACGACCGCTACCACCTGGAGGGCGAAACGGGCTTCAACATCACCCTCTATCGCCTCAACACCCCCGGCAACCCCACCTACAGCGTCCCGCTGCGCTACGAGGTGGACCGCGAGGAAGGCGCGTTCTCGCCCACCTTCGGCATCGCCCTCAAGCCCGGCCCGGACTGGCTGCAGCTCTTCGCCCGCTACGGCGAGGGCTGGCGCCCGCCGGCGGTGACCGAGACGCTGATTTCCGGCCGGCCCCACGGCAGCAGCGCGGAAACCATGTACCCCAACCCCTTCCTCAAGCCGGAAAGCTCCCAGTCCTGGGAAGTGGGGTTCAACATCTTCAAGCAGAACCTCTTCACCGATGGCGATGCCCTGGGCCTGAAGGTGGCCTACTTCGACACCCGCATCGACGACTTCACCTACATGTCGGTCGGGCTGCAGCGCCCGGGGGTGGGGGTGGCCGCCCTGGGGGTGTCGGCCTACGTCAACGACCGCACCAGCACCCGCTTCCGGGGCGTCGAGTACGCCCTCGACTACGACATGGGCGCCTACTACGGCAACCTCGCCTACACCCACATGATCGGCGAGAACGAGTACTGCTCGAACGACGCCTGGCTCGGCGGCGCGGTGTCCCCCGTCTACGGCAGCGGCCGCCGTCCGCCGGTGACCGGCTACGTGCCCAACGCCGCCGCCAACGCCGTGGTGAGCTGCGGCGGCCACATGGGCAGCGCCGAGCACATGCCCATGGACCGCGGCAGCCTGACCCTCGGCACCCGCCTGCTCGACCGCCGCCTCGACCTCGGCGCGCGGGCCCGCTACAGCGAGGGCTACGCCCTGGACGCCGGCGACGCCGCCGCACGCGAGCAGGTCTACCCGGCGGACTGGAAGGCCTACACCGTCTACGACCTCTACGGCAGCTACAAGGCCACCGACAACCTGACCCTGCGCCTGGCTCTGGAGAACGTCACCGACCGCGCCTACCTGGTGCCCCTGGGGGACGTGCTCGCCTTCACCCTTGGCCGGGGCCGCACCCTGCAGGGCACCGTGGAATACACCTTCTGACCCGGATTTGCCCATGACGGGCAAAGCCGTCGCGCAGCGCCGTGCCGCGCGGCGGAAACCTCAACTGGAGACACTGCATGAGCCTTTCGATTTCCTACTCCGCCACCTACGCCAGCTGGACCATCACCGACTACCTGGCCGACTGGGCCGGCTACTTCGGCGATGCCAACCACCGCCCCGGCCAGGTGCAGGACGGCGTCAACACCGGCGGCTTCTACCCCGGCGCCCTCAGCGGCACCGAGTACGCCCTGACCAGCCCCAACAGCGACGCCGGCTTCGTCGCCGAAGGCAACCTCAGCTACTCGCTGTTCTCCAGCCCGGCCCACACCCTGTACGGCAACCTGGACAGCGTGTCCCTGGGCAGCGACCTGACCAAGACCGCCTCGGGCTTCGAGTTCGGCGCGGGCAAGGAAGAGGCCAGCTTCAGCGGCCTGGGGCTGTCGAGCCTGCTCAGCGAAGGCCACGCCGGCGCGGTCCACCAGGTGGTCTACGGCCTGATGGGCGGCAACACCAGCGCCCTGGAGAGCGTGCTGAACGACCTGTTGGACGACTACGGCGTGTCCACCGCCAGCACCTTCGACGCCGTGGCGGCCGCCCTGGCAGCCGGCCCGCTGAGCGTGGCACCGGCCGAAGCGGTGGGCCTGCAGCAGCCGCTGGACGACCTGGCCCTGGCGGCCTGATCGGCGGGAAAAGGAGACGCGAATGGAGGGTGACCCCCATTCGCGTGGAGTGACCCCCGCAGCCCGAGTCTTGGCGGGCGAGGGCTGCGGAGGGTGCGAATTCTGTGAGCCGCCGGGGTGGGCGTCAACCTGCCGCCGGCGCCTCTGGGGCCGTCCATGACCACCCTTCACCCTGATGACCTGCGCCAGGCCCTGGCCGCCAGCCGCCCGGCGCTGCTCAACGTCGGCCTGTTCACTGCCGTGATCAACCTGCTGATGCTGGTGCCGGCCCTGTACATGCTGCAGGTCTACGACCGCGTCCTGGCCTCGGGCAACGCCATGACGCTGCTGATGCTGACCCTCATGGCCCTCGGCCTGTTCGCCTTCATGGGCGCGCTGGAGTGGCTGCGCAGCCTGGTGGTGATCCGCCTGGGTGCGCGCCTGGACATGGCCTTCAACGCCCGCATCCACGACGCTGCCTACCGCGCCGCGAGCCGCAGCGGTGCCAGCCCGGCCCAGGCCCTGGCCGACCTCAACAGCCTGCGCCAGTTCGCCACCGGTCCGGCGCTGTTCGCCTTCTTCGACGCCCCCTGGTTCCCGGTGTACCTGGTGGTGATCGGCCTGTTCAGCCCCTGGCTCGGCCTCTTCGCCCTGGTCGGCGCCCTGGCGCTGGTGGCCCTGGCCTGGCTCAACGAGCGGGTCAGCCACGGCCTGTTGCAGCAGGCCGGGCAACTGGCGCAACAGGCCAGCCAGCAGGCCACCGGGCACCTGCGCAACGGCGAGGCCATCGACGCCATGGGCATGCTCGGCCGCCTGCGGGCGCGCTGGCTGGCGCAGCACCGCGGCTTCCTCGCCTGCCAGGGGCTGGCCAGCGAACGCATGGCCGCCGTCGGCGCCCTCTCCAAGGGCGTGCGCCTGGGCCTGCAGTCCCTGGTGCTGGGGCTCGGCGCCTGGCTGGCGCTGGAACACCTGATCACCCCGGGGATGATGATCGCCGGCTCGATCCTCATGGCGCGGGTGCTGGCACCCATCGACCAGCTGATCGCCGTGTGGCGCCAGTGGAGCGGCGCCCGCGACGCCTGGCAGCGCCTGCAGGCCCTGTTGCAGGCCGAACCACCGCGCCGTGCCGGCATGCCCCTGCCGGCGCCACGGGGGGCGCTGGAGGTGGAGCAGCTGTCCGCCTTCGCCCCCGGCAGCTGGCGGCCCTGCCTGGCCGCCATCGGCTTTGCCCTGGAGGCCGGGCAGTCGCTCGGCATCATCGGCGCCTCCGGTTCCGGCAAGTCCAGCCTGGCGCGCCTGCTGGTGGGTGCCGCCGAGCCGGCCGGCGGCAAGGTCCGCCTGGACGGTGCCGACCTCGCCCAGGCCGACCGCGAGCGCCTGGGAGACCACATCGGCTACCTGCCCCAGGACGTGCAGCTGTTCGCCGGCAGCGTGGCCGAGAACATCGCCCGCTTCGCCGAACCGGACCCCGAGCAGGTGGTGGCGGCCGCGCGCCTGGCCGGCGTGCACGAACTCATCCTGCGCCTGCCCGAGGGCTACGACACGCGCCTGGGCGAGGGCGGCGCCGGCCTCTCCGGCGGGCAGCGCCAGCGCATCGGCCTGGCCCGCGCGCTCTACCGGCTGCCGGCCCTGGTGGTACTGGACGAGCCCAACGCCAACCTCGACGAAGACGGCGAGCGCGCCCTGCTGGAGGCCCTCGCCCGCCTGGGCGAAGCCGGCCGCACCCGGGTGCTGATCACCCACAAGCCCAGCCTGCTGGCCAGCGTCGACCACCTGCTGGTGCTCAAGGGCGGCCAGATGCAGGCCTTTGGCCCCGCGGCGCGGGTGCTCCAGGCCCTGCAGCGCGAGCCTGCCGCTGCACCGCCCGCCGTCGCCCCGGCCCCTGCGCCCGCCCCCCGCCGGGCCGCCTCCGCCTACAGCCTCAACTACCGCCTGGATGCCACCCGCTCCTGAGCCGAGGATTGCCATGCCCGCCTTGCCCGATGCCCCCCGCCCCCTGGCCGATGTGCTGCCCCTCGACGACCACCGCCCCGCGCGGCTCGGCCGCTGGCTGGTGCTGGCCGGCTTCGGCGGCTTTTTGCTCTGGGCCGCCCTCGCCCCGCTGGACAAGGGCGTCGCCGTCAGCGGCAGCGTGGTGGTCGCCGGCCACCGCCAGGCCGTGCAGCACCCCACCGGCGGCGTGGTGGCGCGCCTGCTGGTGCACGACGGCGAGGCCGTGAGCGCCGGCCAGGTGCTGCTCACCCTCGACGCCACCCGCCCGCGCGCCGAACGCGACACCCTGCGCCAGCAGTACCGAGACGCCCAGGCCGCCGCCGTGCGCCTGGCGGCCGAAACCGAGGGGCAGGCGCAGCTGCGCTTCCCGCCGAGCCTGCCGGCCGGCGACCCCGACATGCAGGCCAGCCAGGCCCTGCACCAGCAGCTGTTCGCCAGCCGCCGCGAAGCCCAGCGCCTGCAACAGGCCGCCCTGCGCGAGGGGCTGGCCGGTGCCCGCGCCCACCTCGCCGGGCTGGAAAGCGCCCAGCGCTACCGCCGCGAGCAGCGCCAAGCCCTGCTGCAGCAGCTCCAGGGGCTGCGTGGTCTGGCGCAGGAGGGCTACATCCCGCGCAACCGCCTGCTGGAGAACGAGCGCCTGCTGGCCCAGCTCGACGGGGAGCTGGGCGAAGCCGTCGGCGCCATCGGCCACGCCCGCCAGCAGGTGCAGGAGCTGGGCTGGCGCGAACGCCAGCAGGCCGAGGAGTACCGCCGCGACCTGCACCAGCAGCAGGTGGAGAACCGCCTGCGCCTCGGTGAACTGGCCAGCCGCCTGGCCAGCGCCGAGTTCGAACTGGCCCACACCGAGGTGCGCGCCCCGGTGGCCGGCACCCTGGTGGGGCTGGCGGTGTTCACCCCCGGCGGGGTCATCGCGCCCGGCCAGCAACTGATGGAGGTGGTACCCCGCGATGCGCCGCTGCTGGTGGACGCCCGCGCCCCGGTGGAGCTGGTGGACCGCCTGCGCCCCGGCCTGCCGGTGGAGCTGCTGTTCGCCGCCTTCAACCAGAGCAGCACGCCCCGGGTGCCCGGCGAGCTGGTGCTGGTGTCCGCCGACCGCCTGCTCGACGAGCAGACCCGCGAGCCCTACTACCAGGTGCGCATCCGCGTCAGCGAGGACGGTGCCCGGCAACTGGCCGGCCTCGACATCCGCCCCGGCATGCCGGTGCAGGCCTTCGTCCGCACCGGCGAGCGCTCGCTGCTCAACTACCTGTTCAAGCCCCTGGCCGACCGCCTGCACCTGGCCCTGTCGGAGGACTGATGCGCGCCCTGCTCCCCGCCCTGCTGCTGGCGCTCGCCTGGCCGGCCAGCGCCCTCGACCTGCGCGACGCCTACGCCCTGGCCCTGCGCAACGACCCGACCCTGCAAGCCGCCCTGGCCGAGCGCGATGCCG
Source organism: Pseudomonas sp. zfem003 (assembly GCF_032621675.1). NCBI lineage: Bacteria > Pseudomonadati > Pseudomonadota > Gammaproteobacteria > Pseudomonadales > Pseudomonadaceae > Pseudomonas > Pseudomonas sp. zfem003. Next base: position 219,546 of record NZ_JAVYJG010000003.1, read on the forward strand.
GCCAGGAGGCCCGCGCCATTGGCCGGGCCGGGCTGCTGCCGACGCTGTCCTACAGCTACAGCAGCGCGCGCAACGACTCCGAAGTGACCCAGGCCAGCACCCAGGGCAACGTCACCAGCCAGCGTGACTACCGCAGCCGCGCCTCCACCCTCACCCTGCAGCAACCGCTGTTCGACTACGCCGCCTGGGCCGCCTACCGCCAGGGCGAGGCCGAGGCGCTGATGGCCGATGCGCGCTACCGCGGGCGCAGCCAGGAGTTGCTGGTGCGCCTGTTCAGCGCCTACAGCGAGGCGCTGTTCGCCCAGGACCAGATCGCCCTGGTCCAGGCCCAGCGCCGCGCCTATGCCGAGCAGCTGCAGCTCAACCAGCGGCTGTTCCAGGCCGGCGAAGGCACCCGCACCGACCTGCTGGAAACCGGCGCCCGCCTGGAGCTGGCCCGCGCCCAGGAGATCGAGGCTGTGGATAACCTCGACGCCGCCCTGCGCCAATTGCAGGCCATCGTCGGCGAGCCCCTGGCGGTGCAGGACCTCACCCCGCTGGCGGAGGACTTCACCCTGCAGCCGCTGCAACCGGCGCGATTCGAGACCTGGCGCGACCTCGCCCTGGCCGCCAATCCGGAGCTGGCCGCCCAGCGCCACGCCCTCGACCGGGCCCGCTACGCGGTGGAGCGCAACCGCGCCGGGCACCTGCCCACCGTCAGCGCCTACGCCAGCACCAGCAAGACCCGCTCCGGCTCCGAGAGCACCTACAACCAGGAATACGACACCGACAGCATCGGCCTGCAGATCAGCCTGCCGCTGTTCGCCGGGGGCGCCGTCAGCGCCTCCACCCGCCGCGCCGTGGCCGAGGTGGAGCAGGCCAGCCACAGCCTCGACGCGCAGACCGCCGAGACCCTCAACCAGCTGCGCCAGCAGTTCAACCTCTGCGCCAGCAGTGCCGCCAAGCTGCGCGCCTACGCCCTGGCGGTGGAGTCTGCCAGCACCCTGATCGAAGCGACCCGGCGCAGCGTGGCCGGGGGCGAGCGGGTCAACCTCGACGTGCTGGATGCCGAGCAGCAGCTCTACAGCGCCCGCCGCGACCTGGCCCAGGCGCGCTACGGCTACCTGCGCGCGTGGCTGCAGCTGCGGTATCTGGCGGGGCAACTGGTGCCGGGGGACCTGGAGGCGCTGGCGGGGTATTTCGAGGGGAGCAGGAGGACTCCCGAAGCCTGAGCGGAGCAGCTTCGGGAATGGGGCTCGGCTGCTTTTCGCGTTCTGCGGATGTTTTCCGTTTCGCCCTCCCGGGCGAGCCCCTTTTGGCAGTCGCCCCAAAAGGGGCCAAAAGGGCTTGCCCCTGCATACGGGTCCCGCTGCGCGGGACTTCCCTCGTTCCGTCGTTGCTCCAGGGGCACGCGCTGACGGGCCATCCATGGCCCGGCAGCGCTCTCGCGACATCCATGTCGCTCAACCCCTTCTACAACGACTCCACTCAGCCTCCTGAAGGGGCGATTCCGCCGCCCCACCCTCGAGGGCAAGCCACATACATCAATGTGGGCGTCACATCCTGGGTAGCACTTACCGGCTTCTCTGCGTTGGAATCAGCCCAGTCTTCGGCGGTGGTGTTCTGAAACTGGCAGCTGTCCAATTATTTTTACTGAGTCTCGTTCGCTAAAACGTCATGTGTGAAAGGCCCGGCGCTTCGCCTGGGCAGTTCACTCGAATCGAGACATCGCCATGACCGCATCCCAGCCGCAACTGTCCCATCCCCTGCGCTCCCAGCGCCTGAACCAGGTCACCCACGAGCCCCACAGCCGCCTGGACGCGCTGGTGAAGAGCCACGACCCGTTCGGCAAGCGTGAGCACTTCGCCCGCTTCGTCGCGGCGCAGTACCTGTTCCAGATGGACCTGGCCGGGCTGTACGCCGACGCCAGCCTGGGCCAGCTGTTCGAGGACCTGCCGGCCCGTGCCCGTCACGAGCAGGCCAAGGCCGACCTGGCGGACCTGGGCCACCCGCTGCCAGCGGTCGAGGGCGAGGCGCCCACCGTGGGGCTGAGCCTGGGCGCGGCCCTGGGCTGGCTGTTCGTTTCCGAGGGTTCCAAGCTCGGCGCGGCGTTCCTCTACAAGCGTGCCGAGGGCCTGGGCCTTTCCGACACCTTCGGCGCCCGCCACCTGGGCGAACCGGCCGGCGGCCGCGCCCAGGGCTGGAAGGCCTTCGTCGCCACCCTCGACGGCCTGGCCCTGGACGCCGAGCAGGAGCGCCTGGCCGAGGCCGCCGCCATCGCGGCGTTCAACCGCTTCACCGACCACCTGGAACGCTGCTTTGCCTGATACCCCCGCCCCCACACCTGGCCGCCTGCGCTGGCTGTGGGTGGCTCTGGCCTACCTGGCCATCGGCCTGGCGCTGCTGGGCGTGGTGCTGCCGGGGCTGCCCACCACCGAGTTCGTGCTGCTGGCGGCCTGGGCCGCCTCCCGCGGCTCGCCGCGCCTCAGCGCCTGGCTGGAGAACCACCGCCTGCTGGGCCCGCCGCTGCGCAACTGGCGCCGTGGCGGGGTGATCACCCGCCGCACCAAGCTGGCGGCCAGCGTCAGCATGAGCCTGGGGCTGACGCTGATGGCCTGCACCGTGTCGCACACGCCGTCGGTGGTCATGGCCGGAGTGGGGATGGCGTTCGGGGCCGCGTGGATCTGGTCGCGGCCGGAGCGGGTGGAGATCGGCTGATGGCGCTCGCCGGGCCTGCGCTCTGAAGGATGCTTCTTTCAATCCCGGCTCGAACGCGGCCTACACAATCGTCATGTACTGATCTTCTGTTGCCGCTCTACAAAGCCCTGCAACTGACCTTGCCCCCACTCCCTGTAGCTAAAGCGTTAGCAAGTCGTGAGCGCACGCTGTGCTTGCGTTGAGCGTGTGAGGGTGGGGCGGCGACAGTGCCCCTTCAGGAGGCCGAGTGGAATCGTTGTGGAAGGGGTTGAGCGACATGGATGTCGCGAGAGCGCCGTCGGGCCATGGATGGCCCGTCGGCGCGTGCCCCTGTAACGACGATGGAGGGAGGGAACCCGACGCAGTCGGGCCGGATGCAGGGGCAAGTTTTTTGGTTCCTTTTCAACGATTGGAAAAGGGACTCGCCCGGGAGGGCGAAACGAAAAACACCCGCAAAACTCGATAACCGGCTTGGCTCCGCAACAAAGCACTGAGACAGCACCCACAAAAAAGCCCGCTCGATGAGCGGGCTTCTTCATGACCGGGAAGCGATCAGAACGCCGGTACCACGGCGCCCTTGTACTTCTCCTCGATGAACTTCTTTACCTCGGGGCTGTGCAGGGCCTTGGCCAGCTTCTGCATGTCGGCGCTATCCTTGTTGTCCGCACGGGACACCAGGATGTTCACGTAGGGCGAGTCGCTGCCTTCGATGGCCAGGGCGTCCTTGGTGGGGTTCAGCTTGGCTTCCAGGGCGTAGTTGGTGTTGATCAGGGCCAGGTCGACCTGGGTCAGCACGCGCGGCAGGGTGGCTGCTTCCAGTTCACGCACCTTGATGCCCTTGGGGTTCTCGGCGATGTCCTTGGGGGTGGCGGTGATGCCGGCCTCGGGCTTGAGGGTGATCACGCCGGCCTTGGCCAGCAGCAGCAGGGCACGGCCGCCGTTGGTGGCGTCGTTGGGGATGACCACCGAGGCGCCCTGGGGCAGTTCGTCGAGCTTCTTGATCTTGCTGGAGTAGGCGCCGAAGGGCTCGATGTGCACGCCGGCGACGCTCACCAGCTGGGTGCCCTTGGACTTGTTGAACTCATCCAGGTACGGCTGGTGCTGGAAGAAGTTGGCGTCCAGGCGCTTCTCGGCCACCTGCACGTTGGGCTGCACGTAGTCGGTGAAGACCTTGATCTTCAGGTCCACGCCTTCCTTGGCCAGCTGGGGCTTGATGAATTCGAGGATCTCCGCGTGGGGCACCGGGGTGGCGGCCACGGTCAGGGTGTCGGCCTGGGCGGAGAGGGCGGCGAAGGCGGCAGCGGCCACCAGCAGTTTTTTCATGGAACGCTCCTTATGGGAATGCGAGGGCCGGGTCGGGTGGACGCCGGCCATCCTTTCATTTGCGGGAGAAATGCACCACCAGCTTGTCGCCGACGGTCTGCAGGATCTGCACGAGCACCAGCAGCAGGACCACGGTGACCACCATCACGTCGGTCTGGAAGCGCTGGTAGCCGAAGCGGATGGCCAGGTCGCCGAGGCCGCCCGCGCCCACCACGCCGGCCATGGCGGTGTAGGACACCAGGGTGATGGCGGTGACGGTGATGGCGGCGATGATGCCCGGCCGGGCTTCCGGCAGCAGGGCGTTGACCACGATCTGCCGGGTGGTGGCGCCCATGGCCTGGGTGGCCTCGATGATGCCGCGGTCCACTTCGCGCAGGGCGGTTTCCACCAGGCGGGCGAAGAACGGCGTGGCGCCCACCACCAGCGGCGGGATAGCGCCGGCGACACCCAGGGAGGTGCCGGTGATGAGGACGGTGAAGGGGATCATCACGATCAGCAGGATGATGAACGGCAGCGAGCGCAGCACGTTCACCACCAGCGACAGCAGGCTGTAGACGGCGCGGTTCTCGAACAGCTGGCGCGGGCTGGTGAGGAACAGCAGCACGCCCAGCGGCAGGCCCAGCAGGACGGTGAACAGCAGCGAGCCGCCCAGCATCATGAGGGTGTCGAGGCTGGCCAGCCAGATTTCGTACCAGTCGATGTTGGCGATGAGTTCGTTCATCAGCGCAGGACCTCCAGGTGAACGTCCGCTTCACGGAAGCAGGCCAGCGCGGCCTCGATGTCGCCGCCGGTGAGGGCCAGGGTCAGCTGGCCGTAGGGGGTGTCCTTGATGCGGTCGATGCGCCCGGCCAGGATGCTGAAGTCCACCCCGGTCTGGCGGGCGACGGTGCCCAGCAGCGGGGCGTAGGTGGCTTCGCCCTGGAAGGTCAGGCGCAGGATGCGGCCCTGGACGTGGGCGAAGTCCTCGCGCTGCTCGCCTTCGTCCACCTGCTCGTCCTCCTGGACGAAGCGCTGGGTGGTGGGGTGCTGCGGGTGCAGGAAGACGTCGGCCACCGGGCCCTGCTCGACGATGACGCCGGCGTCCATCACCGCGACGCGGTCGCACACGCGGCGGATCACGTCCATCTCGTGGGTGATGAGGACGATGGTCAGGTTCAGCTCGCGGTTGATCTCCGCCAGCAGCTGCAGGACCTGGCCGGTGGTCTGCGGGTCGAGGGCGCTGGTGGCCTCGTCGCAGAGCAGGATCTTCGGCCGGGTGGCGAGGGCGCGGGCGATGCCGACGCGCTGCTTCTGCCCGCCGGAAAGCTGGGCGGGGTACTTGCGGGCGTGGGCGGCGAGGCCGACCCGGGCCAGCAGTTCCTCGACGCGCTGCTCGATCTCGGCGCGGGACAGCTCGCCGGCCAGCTTCAGCGGCAGGGCGACGTTGTCGGCGACGGTCTTGGAGGACAGCAGGTTGAAGTGCTGGAAGATCATGCCGACGCGCTGGCGGAAGCGCCGCAGGCCTTCGGCGTCGAGGGCGGTGATGTCTTCGCCGTCGATGACGATGCGCCCGCCGCTGGGCTCTTCCAGGCGGTTGATCAGTCGCAGCAGAGTGCTCTTGCCGGCACCGGAATGGCCGATCAGGCCGAACACTTCGCCTTGGGCCACGCTCAGGTCGGTCGGTCGCAGCGCGGGGATGTCGCGGCCTTCGACTCGATACGCCTTGTGGACGTCATGGAATTCGATCACGTAGGGAAACCTTGTGGGGCTCTCGGGGGCCCGATGGGGCCTAAAAAGCCGCGTAGTCTACCGCTTCGCGGGGTGTGGCCGAAAATCTTTGTCGGCCTAGGGGTATAGCCACTTGGAATAACGCGGGGGCGAAAGCGGGGTTTTGCGGCCCGACCCGCGAGGGGGCCGGGCGCGGGGGATCAGCGTGCGGGGTTCAGTTGCAGGCGCGGGGTCTGGCTGGGGTCGATGCTGTGGGCCAGGCGCAGCTTGTAGGCGGGGTCGAGCTTCTTCACCCGGGCCTGGAGCAGGGCCACCACCCAGGGGTACTGCTTGGCTTCGCGCACATGCAGGCGCACGTCGCAGTCGAAGGCGACCACGTCGGCGGCCACTGCGTCGAGCAGGCTGCGCAGGCGCTCGTTGTCGTCGTTGTCCAGCATCGGCAGGGCCACGTCGTTGGCGACGCGGCGCACCGGGCGTGCGGGGGCGGCGGGTTTCTCCTCCACCGGCTGGGTCTGGGGCGCCGGGGTGGCGGCCTGGCGCTGGGCGGCGAGCTGCTGCTGGCGCGCCTGCTCGGCACGGGCGGCGGCCAGTTGGGCGGCACGCTCGCTTTCGCTGGCACGGGCGTGGGCGATGGCGCCGTCCAGGCCGGTGGTCAGCGCCGGGGCCTGGGGCATCAGGCTGCGGGCGTGGCTGAGGGCAGTGGTGGCACTGTTGAGGTCGCCCTGCTGCAGGGCGGCCTGGCCCTTCTTCAGCCAGGCTTCGGAGAGCTGGCGCTGGTACTGCTCGAGGCGGGTGTCGCCGGCGGCGCTGGTCTGCAAGGCCTTGAGCTGGGTCTCGGCCTCGGCGAGCTGGCCGTTGGCCAGGGTCAGGTCGAGCTGGCGGAAACGGGTGACCAGTTCATCGGCGGGGATGACGGTGTCCTGGGGTTTGCTCTGGCACGCGGCTAACAGCAGGGAAATCGCGATAACGGGAAGGTATCGGGTTGCGAACGGCTTCATTCCTGCGATTCTCGGTTTGTTCAAAAAACGCGCAATTCTACACGGCGCGACCGGGTAGGACAAAAGTGTAGGCGCGGGCCTGCCCTCAGCGTGCTATCAGACCCGTTGCCTGGCCTGGCGTTCGCCGGCCGTCGGGAAAATCAGCCGAGGCGGGTCCGACCTTTCCGGCCGACCGGGCCGGCGGCCTGCTAGGCTCGGCCCTGCCCGACAAAACGACAATAAGAGGAAGGCCCCATGGACCTCGAACCCCTCCCCTACGACTACCTGATCGTCGGCGCCGGCCCGGCCGGCTGCCTGCTGGCCAACCGGCTGTCGGCCGACCCGGCCTGTCGCGTGCTGCTGCTGGAAGCCGGCGGGCGCGACAACCACCCGTGGATCCACATTCCCGTGGGCTACCTGTTCTGCATCGGCAACCCGCGCACCGACTGGTGCCTGCGCACCGAGGCCGAGCCGGGGCTGAACGGCCGTTCCCTGGGCTACCCGCGCGGGCGGGTGCTGGGGGGCAGCTCGTCGATCAACGGGATGATCTACATGCGCGGCCAGGCGGCGGACTACGACCACTGGGCGGCGCTGGGCAACCCCGGCTGGGGCTGGGACGAGGTGCTGCCGCTGTTCAAGCACTGCGAGGACCACTTCGGCGGCGCGTCGGCGTACCACGGCGCCGGGGGCGAGTGGCGGGTGGAGCGGCAGCGCTTGTCCTGGGCGCTGCTGGAGGCCTTCCGTGCCGCCGCCGGGGAGACCGGCATCGCCCCGGTGGATGACTTCAACACCGGTGACAACGAGGGCTGTGGCTACTTCCAGGTGAACCAGCGCGGCGGCGTGCGCTGGAACGCCTCCAAGGCCTACCTGCGGCCGGTGCTGGGCCGGCCGAACCTGCGAGTGCTGACCGATGTGGAGGTGGAGCGGGTGGTACTCGAAGAGGGCCGCGCCTGTGGCGTGGTGGCGCGTTGGCGGGGCGACCTGTGCAGCTTCGCCGCGCGGGAGGTGGTCCTCGCGGCGGGGGCCATCGGTTCGCCGACGCTGCTGCAGCGCTCGGGGATCGGCCCGCGCCCGCTGCTGGAGCGCCTTGGCATCGGCGTGCGGCACGAGCTGCCGGGGGTGGGCGGCAACCTGCAGGACCACCTGCAGCTGCGGCTGATCTACAAGGTCAGCGGCGTGCCGACCCTCAACCAGATGGCCGGCAGCCTGTGGGGCAAGGCCGGCATGGGCCTGCGCTACCTGCTCAGCCGCAGCGGCCCGCTGGCCATGGCGCCGAGCCAGCTGGGCGCCTTCGCCCGCTCCGGCCCGGAGCAGCAACGGGCGAACCTGGAGTACCACGTGCAGCCGCTGTCCCTGGAGCGCTTCGGCGAGCCGCTGCACCCCTTCCCCGCCTTCACCGCCTCGGTGTGCAACCTGCGTCCGGCCAGCCGGGGCCGGGTGGACATCCGCGCCGCCGAGTCGAAGGCGCCACCGCTGATCCAGCCGAACTACCTGAGCGAGGAGGAGGACCTGCGGGTGGCCGCCGACGCCATCCGCCTGACCCGGCGCATCGCCGCCGCGCCGGCACTGGCGCCCTACCGGCCGGAGGAGTACCTGCCGGGCCCGGCGTTGCAGAGCGAGGCGGAGCTGCGCCAGGCGGCGGGCGACATCGGCACCACCATCTTCCACCCGGTGGGCACCTGCCGCATGGGCGCTGACCGCGAGGCGGTGGTGGATGCGCGCCTGCGGGTGCACGGGGTGCCGGGGCTGCGGGTGGTGGATGCGTCGATCATGCCGACCATTGTGTCGGGCAACACCTGCTCGCCGACGCTGATGATCGCCGAGAAGGCGGCGCGGATGATCCTCGAGGATCGCCGCTCAAGCGTCCGCCAGCCCGCGCGCAGCGAGCCGGCGACGGTCGGCTAGGTGCGGCGCGGGGCGGCGAAGCTGAGCAGGAACAGCGCTGCCGCCGAGACCACGATGGACGGGCCGGCGGGGGTGTCCTTGAACCAGGACAGCGCCAGGCCGGCGCACACCGCCACCAGGCCCAGCAGGCTGGCGCCGACGGCCATCTGCTCGGGGGTGCGGGCGTGGCGCTGGGCGGCGGCGGCGGGAATGATCAGCAGCGAGGTGATCAGCAGCACGCCGACGATCTTCATGGCCACGGCGATCACCACGGCGATCAGCAGCATCAGCGCCAGGCGGATGGCGGTGACCGGCAGGCCCTCCACCCGCGCCAGCTCCTCGTGCACGGTGATGGCCAGCAGCGGCCGCCACAGCGGCACCAGCAGGCCCAGCACCAGGGCGCTGCCGCCGAGGATCCAGGCGAGGTCGGTGGGGCTCACCGCCAGCAGGTCGCCGAACAGGTAGCCCATCAGGTCCACCCGCACTTCGCTCATGAAACTCAGGGCCACCAGGCCGAGGGACAGGGTGCTGTGGGCGAGGATGCCCAGCAGGGTGTCCGAGGCCAGCGGCTGGCGCTGCTGGAGGGTCACCAGCAGCACCGCCAGCAGCACGCAGCCGACGGTCACCGCCAGGGTCGGGCTGATGTCGAGCATCAGGCCCAGGGCCACACCCAGCAGGGCGGCGTGGGACAGGGTGTCGCCGAAGTAGGCCATGCGCCGCCACACCACGAAGGAGCCGAGCGGGCCTGCCACCAGGGCCAGCGCAAGGCCGGCGAGCAGGGCGTTGACGAGGAAATCAGCCATGGTTGCAGTCGGGGCCGTGCGTGTGAACGGGGGTGAAGCGGGTGCCGGTGGGGAAGCCGGGGCGCTCGATCACTTCGCCGTGGAGGTCGTGTTCGTGGTCGTGGTGATGGTGGTAGACGGCCAGGCTCTGGGCGTCCTTGCCGAACAGCTCGACGAAGGCCGGGTCGAAGCTGACCTGCTCGGGGTGGCCGGAGCAGCACACGTGGCGGTTCAGGCACACCACCTGGTCGGTGGTGCTCATCACCAGGTGCAGGTCGTGGGAGACCATCAACACGCCGCAGCCGAGGCGATCACGCAGCTGGGTGATGAGGCGGTACAGCTCGGCCTGGCCGGCGACGTCGACGCCCTGCACGGGTTCGTCCAGCACCAGCAGCTCGGGCTCGCGCAGCAGGGCGCGGGCCAGCAGCACGCGCTGCAACTCGCCGCCGGAAACGGTCTGCAGCGGGCTGTCGATCACCTGGGGAGCGCCCACTTCGCTGAGGGCGGCGAGCGCCGCGGTGCGGTCGACCCCCGGCACCAGCCGCAGGAAGCGCAGCACGGTGAGCGGCAGGGTGGCATCCACCTGGAGCTTCTGCGGCATGTAGCCGATGCGCAGGCGCGGCTTGCGCCAGACGCTGCCGCGCTGGGGCTGCAGCAGGCCGAGCACGGTGCGTACCAGGGTGGTCTTGCCGGCGCCGTTGGGGCCGATCAGGGTGACGATCTCGCCGGGACGCAGGGTCAGCCCCACGTCCTGCAGCACCGCCTGGCCGGCGAAGGTGACGCCGACGCCCTCCAGGCGGATCAGCGCGTCCTGGCTCATGCCTTGCCCCGGCAGGTGGCGCACAGGCCGACCACTTCCACGGTCTGCCCTTCCACGGCGAAACCGACGGCCTGGGCGCTGGTGATGATGGCCTCGCTGATAGCCGGCTGCTCCAGCTCGATGGCGGTCTGGCACTGGCGGCAGATCAGGAACTGGCCCTGGTGGGCTTCGCCGGGGTGGTTGCAGCCGACGAAGGCGTTGAGCGAGGCGATGCGGTGCACCAGGCCGTTCTCCAGGAGGAACTCCAGGGCGCGGTACACCGTGGGCGGTGCGGCGCGGCGGCCGTCTTCCTCGGTCAGCACGCCGAGGATGTCATAGGCGCCCAGCGGCTTGTGGCTGGCCCAGACCAGCTCCAGCACGCGCTTGCGCAGGGCGGTCAGGCGCAGGCCGTCGCGGGCGCAGAGGGCCTCGGCCTCGGCCAGCGCATCCCGCACGCAGTGGGAGTGGTCGTGGGGGCGGCAGGCCAGGGGGGCTTGGGTCTTGATCGGCTTGAGCATGGCGGCGACGTTGAGTCAAAGAGACGTTATTCTATTACGCCTTTGTGTCGGAGTCCTCCCCGTGTCGCGTCTCGTCCTGCTCGCCCTCCTTGCCTGCCTGGCGCTGCCGGCCGGCGCCGACATCCGTGTGCTGACCAGCATCAAGCCGCTGCAGCTGATCGCCGCTGCCGTTCAGGACGGCGTGGGCGAGCCCGAGGTGCTGCTGCCGCCGGGGGCCTCGCCGCACCAGTACGCGCTGCGGCCGTCCGACGTACGGCGGGTGCGTGAGGTGCCGCTGCTGTATTGGGTCGGCCCGGACCTGGAAGGCTTCCTGCCCAAGGTGATCGCCGGGCGCAGCGCGCCGGCCGTGGCGGTGCAGGATCTGCCGGGCATGCAGCTGCGCCATTTCGAGGCCCTCGGCCACGATGAGCATGAGCACGAGGACGCCCACGAGCACGACCATGACCACCGCCCCGGCTCCCTGGACGCCCACCTCTGGCTGCTGCCGGCCAACGCCCGGGTGATCGCCGCCCGCATGGCGGCGGACCTGTCGGCGGCGGACCCGGCCAACGCGGCGCGCTACCAGGCCAACCTGAAGGCTTTCGGCGAGCGCCTGGACCAGCTCGACGTTCGCCTCAAGGCCCGCATGGCGGCCGTCAGCGGCAAGCCGTTCTTCGTCTTCCACGAGGCCTTCGACTACTTCGAGAGCGCCTACGGCCTGCGTCACGCCGGGGTGTTCAGCGTGGCGGCCGAGGTGCAGCCGGGTGCCCGCCACGTGGCGGCGATGCGCGAGCGCCTGCGGGCGGCCGGCCCCAGCTGCGTGTTCAGCGAGCCGCCGGTGCGCCCGCGCCTGGCCGAGACCCTGACCCAGGGCCTGCCGGTGCGCCTGGCCGAGCTGGATGCACTGGGCATGCAGGTGCCGGTGGCCGCAGGTGGCTACGAGCGCCTGCTGGACGACCTGGCCCAGGGCCTGGCGGGGTGCCTGGAGGCGCTTTGAGGCGCCCCGGGCCACTTATCCACAGCGCGTAGCCTGCGCGCGCCCACAAGCCAAACCATCGGTCGAGTCGCGACGACTTTTCCTTGGTCGACGGTCTAACTTCCTCTCGGGACATCTCTGCCCCGGCGACAGGAGGCTCCGACCCCCATGACCCGCACCGGCTCCCCCGCGAAGACCCGCCTGCCGCTGCCCTTGCAGGCGGCTTCCGAAGACATCTGGGACAGCAAGTACCGCCTGCGCCGGCGTGACGGTACGCCGCTGGACGACACCCCGGACCACAGCCTGCAACGGGTGGCCCGGGCCCTGGCCGAGGTGGAGCCGAAGGACGTCGAGCACTGGTACGAGCGCTTCCTCTGGGCCCTGCGCCAGGGGGCGCTGCCGGCCGGGCGCATCCTCTCCAACGCCGGTGCCCAGGCCCACAAGCCGGCCACCTCGACCATCAATTGCACCGTCTCGGGGGTGATCCATGACGCCATGGACGACATCCTCGGCAAGGTCCACGAAGCCGGCATGACCCTCAAGGCCGGCTGTGGCATCGGCTACGAGTTCAGCACCCTGCGCCCCCGGGGCGCCTTCGTTTCCGGTGCCGGGGCGCACACCAGCGGGCCGCTGTCGTTCATGGACGTGTACGACCGCATGTGCTTCACCGTCAGCTCCGCCGGGGGCCGGCGTGGTGCGCAGATGGCCACCTTCGACATCGCCCACCCGGACGTGCGCGAGTTCATCCGCGCCAAGCGCGAGGACGGCCGCCTGCGCCAGTTCAACCTCAGCCTGTTGGTGACCGATGCCTTCATGCAGGCCGTGGAGCAGGATGCCGAGTGGCCGCTGGTGTTTCCCCTGCATGCCCGCGAGCTGGACGAGGTGGACCTGGACGACCCGGCCCAGGTGCTCTGGCGCGACTGGCCGATCCACGCGGGCTACCAGGTGCGGGAGGACGGCCGGGTGGCCTGCCGCATCTACGGCCGGCTCAAGGCGCGGCACCTGTGGGACATGGTGATGGCCTCCACCTACGACTACGCCGAGCCGGGCTTCATCCTCATCGATCGGGTCAACGCGCTGAACAACAACTGGTGGTGCGAGGCGATCCGCGCCACCAACCCCTGCGGCGAGCAGCCATTGCCGCCCTACGGTTCCTGCCTGCTGGGCTCGATCGACCTGACCCGCTTCGTCGACGACCCGTTCACCGACCAGGCGCGGTTCGACTGGGAACGCTTCCGCGAGGTGGTGAAGGTCTTCACCCGCCTGCTGGACAACGTGGTGGAGATCAACGGCCTGCCCCTGGCGCAGCAGCGCGAGGAGATCACCGGCAAGCGCCGCCATGGCATGGGCTTCCTCGGGTTGGGGTCGGCGCTCGCCCTGCTCGGCCTGCGCTACGGCAGCCCGGAATCCTGCGTGTTCACCGAAGAGGTGGCCCGGGAGATGGCCCTGGTGGGCTGGCAGGCGGCCCTCGACCTGGCGAAGGAGAAAGGCCCGGCACCGCTGCTGGCGCAGCGCTTCACGGTGACCGAGGCGATGCTCCGGCAGCGCCCGGAGATGGCCGCTGACGGCTACAAGGTGGGTGACTCGGTGCCCGGCAGCGTGCTGCACGCGCGTTACTCGCGCTACATGCAGCGCATCGCCGAGCACGCGCCGGAGCTGGTGGCGCAACTGGCCGAGGTGGGCGCGCGCTTCACCCACCACAGCTCCATCGCCCCCACCGGCACCATCAGCCTGAGCCTGGGCAACAACGCCTCCAACGGCATCGAGCCGAGCTTCGCCCACGTCTATTCGCGCAACCTGATCCGCCCCGGGCGCAAGACCAAGCAGAAGGTCGAGGTGGTCAGCTACGAGCTGCTGGCCTACCGCGCCCTGGTGGACCCGCAGGCGGCGCCCGGGGCCGAGTCGGCGGGCCATGGCCTGCCGGAGTGGTTCGTCACCGCCGAGGACATCACCCCCGCCCAGCACGTGGACATCCAGGCGGCGGCGCAGAAGTGGGTCGACTCCTCCATCTCCAAGACCGCCAACGTGCCCACCGACTACCCCTTCGAGGCCTTCAAGGACATCTACCTCTACGCCTGGCGCCAGGGCCTGAAGGGCTGCACCACCTTCCGCTTCAACCCGGCGGCCTTCCAGGGCGTGCTGGTGAAGGACGCGGACCTGGAGAAGACCCGCTACCGCTTCGAACTGGAGGACGGCAGCGTGGTGGAGCTGAAGGGCAACGAGGAGGTGGAGTACGACGGCGAGGTGCACACGGCGGCGAACCTGTACGAGGCCCTCAAGGAGGGCTACTACGGGCGTTACTGAGCGGAGGCGGCGATGAGCGTGAAGATCAACCAGCGGATCAAGGGTTTCCAGGTGGTGGACGTGGAGGCCGAGCGCGCCCGCCGCGCCGCCGAGGAAGCGGCCGCCGTGGTGCAGATGGACGAGACCCTGCAGCGCCCGGAAACCCTGGTGGGGGCGACCTACAAGATCAAGTCGCCGCTGTCGGAGCACGCGCTGTACGTGACCATCAACGACATCGTCCTCAACCCCGGCACGCCCCACGAGCAGCGCCGGCCCTTCGAGATCTTCATCAACTCCAAGGGCATGGAGCACTTCCAGTGGATCGTCGCCCTCACCCGCATCATGTCGGCGGTGTTCCGCAAGGGCGGCGACTGCACCTTCCTGGTGGAGGAACTGAGCGCGGTGTTCGACCCCCGTGGCGGCTACCTCAAGCGCGGCGGGCTGTACATGCCCTCCCTGGTGGCCGAGATCGGCGCCGTGCTGGAACGCCACCTGGTGGCCATCGGCCTGATGCAGGGCCCCCAACCCGACCCGGAGCAGCAGCGCTTCCTCGCCGAAAAGCGCGCCGCCTACGAAGCCAGCCTCGGCACCACCACCGCCGAACCCGGCGAAGGCTTCCCCCCCGGCGCCCAGCTCTGCGGCAAGTGCAACACCCAGGCCGTCGTCCGCATGGACGGCTGCGCCACCTGCCTCAACTGCGGGCACTCGAAATGTGGGTGAGCCCGTTCAAAACGCATGCGTTTTGAAGGGCGAACGACCGGCCATGGATGGCCGGGCCGGGGTTGAGCTTGGGCAGCGGAGTATCGACAGGGATGTCTGTGCCTGAGTGGATCTTCACGCCAGACAAGCATGCGTTTTGAAGGGCGAACGACTGGCCATGGATGGCCGGGCCGGGGTTGAGCTTGGGCAGCGGAGCACCGACAGGGATGTCTGCGCCTGAGTGGATCTTCACGCCAGACAAGCATGCGTTTTGAAGGGCGAACGACCGGCCATGGATGGCCGGGCCGGGGTTGAGCTTGGGCAGCGGAGCAGCGACAGGGATGTCTGCGCCTGAGCGGATCTTCACGCCAGACGAGCATGCGTTGCGCCGGCAAACCCCCTCAAACCGCCATGCATGAGCGTCTCCACCCCGCCATCCCTGGGCTGAAGCCCAGGCTACGGTTTGTGGTGTGCCCGGGCTTGGGCAGCGGAATATCGACGGGGATGCCTACGACAGACCGGCACCCGCGTGGGCTGAAGCCCACCCTACGGGGCGCAGAGGCGCCCTAGAGCGCAAAGGGCAGCGGCAGCTCCACCACCTGGCGATGGGCCAGGCGGCGCTGGAATTCGGCGGGGTCGTGGATCAGCACGTCCTGGCCGGCGAAGGCCTCGGCGGCGATCAGGCGCGACAGCCAGAAGCGCACGCAGGCGACGCGCAGCAGCGTCGGCCAGAGTTCGGCCTCGGCGGCGGTGAAGGGGCGCAGGGCAACGTAGGCGCCGAGCAGGGCGCGGGCGCGGGCCTCGTCGAGCTGGCCGTCGTCGTCGGAGCACCAGTCGTTGAGGGTGATGGCCAGGTCGTAGAGCATCGGGCCGGAGCAGGCGTTGTAGAAGTCGATCACCCCCGCCAGGTGCGGGCCGTCGAACAGGGCGTTGTCGCGGAACAGGTCGGCGTGCAGGTTGGCCCGTGGCAGGGCCTGGATGCGGGGCTTGAGGCGTTCGATCTCGGCCAGGGCCTGCTCCAGCAGCGGGCGGGCCTGGGCGTCGAGGCGCTCGGCCTGGTGCGGGCCTTCGCTGAGCATCCAGTCGAGGCCGCGGTCGCTCTTGCGTTCGATGGGCTGGTCGCGGGTGGCCAGGTGGATGCGCGCCAGCAGCGTGCCGACTTCGCCGCAGTGGTGCGGGTTGGGTTCGCGCAGGTGGCGCCCGGCGAGGCGCGGCTGCAGCAGCGCGGGCTTGCCGGCGAGGCTGCGCAGGGCCTGGCCGTCTTCGCTGCGCAGGGCGTAGGGCACCGGCAGGCCGGCGGTGTGGAGCACGTCCAGCAGTTCGATGAAGAACGGCAGGTCGGCCACCGGGCCTCGTTCCACCAGGGTCAGGACGTATTCACCCCGCTCCAGACTGACGAAGAAGTTGCTGTTCTCCGAACCTTCAGCGATGCCCTTGAAGTCCCGGAGCCGGCCCAGCCCGTAGGGGGCGAGGAAGGTTTCGAGTTCGGGGCGCTGCAGCGGGGTGAAAACGGACATTCGACTACCTTGTTACGGCCACCGTGGCGGCCTTACCAGCTGAAGATCTCCCACTGCGGGATCAGCATGTCGGGGTTGTCCGACCGGATGAAGTTGCTGTCGCCGTCAGCGCGGACCAGGAAGTAGGGTTTGCCACCCTTGGGGGTGACCTTGATCGCATAGAGGAAGCCGTTCACACGGTATTCCTGGATGGTCTTGTCGCCGTCCTGGCGGATGGTGACATCGGGTTCCGGCGAGGGGGCCTCGTCGTCGGCGAAGACACTCACCGGCAGGAGGGCCAGCAGACCGGCGAGCAACAGGCGGTTGAAAGCGCGCATGGTGGTAACCTTGTCCCTTATCGTCAATGACCGGGCCATTCTACTGCGGGTCCGGTGAATAAAGGTTGAATTCACGCATGAGCCAAGCCCCTCTCGTCCTCGTCGACGGTTCCTCCTACCTGTACCGCGCCTTCCATGCCCTGCCGCCGCTGATGACTTCGGCGGGCCTGCCCACCGGTGCGGTCAAGGGTGTGCTGAACATGCTCAAGAGCCTGCGCAAGCAGTACCCGGACAGCCCGTTCGCGGTGGTCTTCGACGCCAAGGGCGGGACCTTTCGCGATGCGATGTTCGCCGAGTACAAGGCCAACCGGCCGTCCATGCCGGACGAACTGCGGGTGCAGGTGGAGCCGCTGCACGCAACGGTGCGGGCCCTGGGCCTGCCGCTGTTGTGCGTGGAGGGCGTGGAGGCCGATGACGTGATCGGCACCCTGGCCCGGCAGAGCGCGGCGGGCGGGCGCCAGGTGGTGATCTCCACCGGCGACAAGGACATGGCGCAGTTGGTCGATCCGCACATTACGCTGGTCAACACCATGACCGGTAGCACGCTGGACATCGATGGCGTGAAAGAGAAATTCGGCGTCGGTCCTGAGCTGATCATCGATTACCTGGCCCTTATGGGCGACAAGGTCGACAACATCCCCGGCGTGCCCGGCGTGGGCGAAAAGACCGCCCTGGGCCTGCTCACCGGCGTGGGCGGCGGGCTCGATGTGCTCTACGCCAGCCTGGACAAGGTGCCCGAGCTGCCGATCCGCGGTGCCAAGGGGCTGCCGGCCAAGCTGCTGGAGCACAAGGACATGGCCTACCTGTCCTACCAGCTCGCCACCATCAAGTGCGACGTGGAGCTGAACGTCGAGATCGATGCCCTGCACCCCGGCGAGCCGGACCGCGAGGCCCTGGCCGAGCTGTACCGCACCCTGGAGTTCAAGAGCTGGCTGGATGACCTGCAGCGCCAGGCCAAGTCGGACGGCGAACAACTGGCCCTGCTGGATGCCCCCGCGGAGCCGGCCGTCGAGACGCGCTATGAAACCGTGCTGGAGCAGGCCCAGTTCGACGCCTGGCTGAAGAAGCTGGAGGCGGCGCCGCTGATCGCCTTCGACACCGAGACCACCAGCCTCGACGCCCAGCAGGCGCAGGTGGTGGGGGTGTCCTTCGCCGTGGAAGCCGGTGAGGCCGCCTACGTGCCCCTGGCCCACAGCTACATGGGCGTACCCGCGCAGCTGGACCGCGACGCGGTGCTGCAGGCCCTGAAGCCGCTGCTGGAAGACCCGGCCAAGGCCAAGGTCGGCCAGCACGCCAAGTACGACATGAACGTCCTGGCCAACGCCTCGACCCCTATCACTGTCCAGGGCATCGCCTTCGACACCATGCTCGAGTCCTATGTGCTGGACTCCACGGCCACCCGGCATGACATGGACAGCCTGGCCCTGAAATACCTGGGCCACAGCACCATCCGCTTCGAGGACATCGCCGGCAAGGGCGCCAAGCAGCTGACCTTCGACCAGATCGCCCTGGAGCAGGCCGGCCCCTACGCCGCCGAGGACGCTGACGTGACCCTGCGCCTGCACCAGGCGCTGTGGCAGAAGCTGGAGGCTGCCCCGTCCCTGGTCACGGTGCTGAAGGACATCGAGATGCCGCTGGTGCCGGTGCTGGCGCGCATCGAACGCAACGGTGCGCTGGTGGACGGCAAGCTGCTGGGCCAGCAGAGCCTGGAGCTGGGCGAGAAGATGGTGGCCCTGGAGCGCCAGGCCTACGAGCTGGCCGGGCAGGAGTTCAACCTGGGCTCGCCCAAGCAGCTGGGCGCCATTCTCTACGAGAAGCTCGGCCTGCCGGTGCTGGCCAAGACCGCCACCGGCCAGCCGTCCACCGCCGAGAACGTGCTGGCGGACCTGGCCGAGCAGGACTTCGAGCTGCCCAAGGTGATCATGCAGTACCGCTCCCTGAGCAAGCTCAAGAGCACCTACACCGACAAGCTGCCGGAGCAGATCAACCCGCGCACCGGGCGCATCCACACCTCCTACCACCAGGCGGTGGCGGCCACCGGGCGCCTGTCCTCCAGTGATCCGAACCTGCAGAACATCCCGATCCGCACGGCCGAAGGGCGGCGCATCCGCCAGGCCTTCGTCGCACCCAAGGGCTACAAGCTGCTGGCGGCGGACTATTCGCAGATCGAGCTGCGCATCATGGCCCACCTGGCCAAGGACGAAGGCCTGCTGGACGCCTTCCGTCACGACCGCGACGTGCACCGGGCGACGGCGGCGGAAGTCTTCGGCGTCGAGCTGGACCAGGTCAGCAATGACCAGCGCCGCAGCGCCAAGGCGATCAACTTCGGCCTCATCTACGGCATGAGCGCCTTCGGCCTGGCCAAGCAGATCGGCGTCGACCGCAAGCAGTCCCAGGCGTACATCGACCGCTACTTCGCCCGCTACCCCGGCGTGCTCGCCTACATGGAGCGCACCCGCGAGCAGGCGGCTGCCCAGGGCTTCGTCGAGACGCTGTTCGGGCGCCGGCTGTACCTGCCGGAAATCCACTCGAAGAACCAGGCCATGCGCAAGGGCGCCGAGCGCACCGCGATCAACGCGCCGATGCAGGGCACGGCGGCGGACATCATGAAGCGCGCCATGGTGGCGGTGGATGCCTGGCTGCAGGAGAGCGGCCTGGATGCGCGGGTCATCCTCCAGGTGCACGACGAACTGGTGCTGGAGGTGCGCGAGGACCTGGTGGACACCGTGCGCGACGCCATCCGTCCGCTCATGAGCGATGCCGCCGAGCTGGATGTGCCGCTGGTGGTGGAAGTCGGGGTGGGCGACAACTGGGACGAGGCGCACTGAGTGCGCCCATCGGCTTAGCGCTGTTTCGCATAAGGGGCAGCGCTGACCGGGCGAATAATTTCTGACGCAGCGGTGAACTTTTGTGAAGCATGCCCGGTCAGAGACTGGGAATGGCTGGTGAAGCCTTCGATGCTCCTTTTGCTGTGTTTAGTGTTGGCAGATATCTGAACCCCGCCCTAGCGGTTCAGACTTGAACCCCGGAACTTCCCCCTCCCCATACGAAGTCCGGGGTTTTTTTTGCCTGCGATTCAGGCGTCGGATGCGTCGTCGCCGTCTTCTTCGAATTCCTCGCCCAGCTGCAGCCAGCGGGCCAGTACGGCCTGGGCCTCTTCCACGCCCTGGCGCTTGGGTGCGGAGAACAGCTGGATGCTGACGTCATCGCCCCAGCCCTTGCGGATTTCCTGGCGCACTTTCAGCAGCGCGTTCTTCGAGGCGCCATAGGCCAGCTTGTCGGCCTTGGTCAGGAGGATGTGCAGCGGCATGTGGCCGGCGCTGGACCAGTCCAGCATCAGGCGGTCGAAGTCGGTGAGCGGGTGGCGGATGTCCATCATCAGCACCAGGCCGACCAGGCTCTCGCGGCTGCTCAGGTAGGCCTCCAGGTGGTGCTGCCAGTGCTGCTTGAGGGGGATCGGCACCTTGGCGTAGCCGTAGCCGGGGAGGTCCACCAGGCGGCGGTCCTCGTCCAGGGAGAAGAAGTTGAGCAGCTGGGTGCGGCCCGGGGTCTTCGAGGTGCGCGCCAGGTTGGCGTGGGTCAGGGTGTTCAGCGCGCTGGACTTGCCGGCGTTGGAGCGGCCGGCGAAGGCGACCTCCAGGCCCTGGTCGGGCGGGCACTGGTCCACCTTGGCGGCACTGATGAGGAAGCGGGCCTGCTGGCACAGGCCGATGATCGGATTCTTGAATGACATGAAGGAGTCCACAGGGTGCGACCTGGTGTCGCAGAGGGCGGTTTCGTTTCCGTTTGGGCAGCGCCAGTATATAATGCCGCAGATTTAGTGTGCGCTTTATCCCCCAGGGTACAAGGGCCACGGGAACGACCAGGGCACTGCAGAAAGCCCGGCGAAGCCCCTCTGATGAGGTTGATCATGAAGAAGATGGTATTCGTCGCAAGCCTTGCGGCGCTGGCCTTTGGCGCTCAGGCTGCTCAGGATCCGGAAGCCGTTTTCAACCGGACCTGCGGGGCCTGCCACAATGGTCAACTGCCTATGGCGCCCAAGAAGGGCGACAAGGCGGCCTGGGAGCCGCGACTGGCCAAGGGCACTGATGCTCTGGTTCAGAGCGTCACCAATGGTTTGAACGCCATGCCTCCCCGAGGCTTGTGCATGGACTGCAGTGCCGAAGACTACAAAGCGGTCATCCAGTGGATGAGCCAATAACGAAGGTAGTCGGGCGCTAGATTCTTTCACCCTTAGCCGTAATTGGATTAGCTGATGAACAAAGTACTCGTGAGTCTGCTGTTGACCCTGGGCATCACCGGTCTGGCCCACGCCGCAGGCGACGCCAAGGCCGGCCAGGCCAAAACCGCCGTATGCGGCGCTTGCCACGGTCCGGACGGCAACAGCCTTGCCCCGAACTTCCCCAAACTCGCCGGCCAGGGCGAGCGCTACCTGCTCAAGCAGCTGCATGACATCAAGGACGGCAAGCGCCAGGTGCTGGAAATGACCGGCCTGCTGACCAACCTCAGCGACCAGGACCTGCAAGACATCGCCGCCTACTTCTCCAGCCAGTCCGGCAGCGTCGGCGCCGCCGATCCCAAGCTGGTGGCCCGTGGCGAAGCCCTGTTCCGTGGCGGCAAGCTGGAAGAAGGCATGCCCGCCTGCACCGGCTGCCACTCCCCGAACGGCGCCGGCAACGCCGCTGCCGGCTTCCCGCACCTGGGTGGCCAGCATGCCCAGTACGTGGCCAAGCAGCTGACCGATTTCCGCGAAGGCAACCGCACCAACGACGGCGACAACATGATCATGCGCGCCATCGCCGCCAAGCTGAGCAACAAGGACATCGAAGCCGTTTCCAGCTATATCCAGGGTCTGCACTAAGCTTTCCCGAGCGGTAGTAAACGGTAAATGAAAGGGTGGCTATGGCCACCCTTTTTCATTGGCAGCCTCGCTACAATGCGGAACCCGCCCAGCGGCCCCCGGTCGAAGCTGGGCCCGTCGCAGAACCCCACGATCCGTCTAGGAGCCAAGCATGCGTAACCTGATCCTTTCCGCCGTACTCGCCAGCGCGAGCCTGTTCGGCATGACCGCCGCCCACGCCGAAGATATCCAGGCGGGCAAGCAGTATGTCGAGCTGAGCAGCCCGGTGCCGGTCTCCAAGCCCGGCAAGATCGAGGTGGTGGAGCTGTTCTGGTACGGCTGCCCGCACTGCTACCAATTCGAACCGACCGTCAACGCCTGGTCCGAGAAGCTCCCGGAAGACGTCAACTTCGTGCGCGTTCCCGCCATGTTCGGCGGCCTGTGGAACGTCCACGGCCAGCTGTTCATCACCCTCGAGAGCATGGGTGTGGAGCACAGCGTGCACAAAGCCGTGTTCGACGCCATCCACAAGGAAGGCAACAAGCTCGCCACCAAGGAAGCCATGGCTGATTTCCTCGCCGCCCACGGTGTCGACAAGGAAGCCTTCCTCAAGGCCTTCGACTCCTTCGGCGTGAAGAGCCAGATGGAGAAAGCCAAGAAGCTGGCAGTCGCCTACCAGATCTCCGGCGTACCGACCCTCATCGTCAACGGCAAGTACCGCTTCGACATCGGCTCCTCCGGTGGCCTGGAGCAGACCACCGCCGTCGCCGACTACCTGATCGCCAAGGAGCGTGCCGCGAAGTAAGCGGCACCGGGGCAGGCCCATGCTGCGCCGCTGGAGCAACGATCGCACCGCTGGCCTGCGCACCGCGCAGGTCAACCCTCATTGCGACGCCAGCGGCTTGCCCGAAGACGGCCGGCTGCGCCTGCTCAGCTTCAACATCCAGGTCGGTATCAACACCGGCCACTACCGCCACTACCTCACCCGCGGCTGGCAGCACCTCCTGCCCCATGCCGGGCGAGCCGGCAACCTCCAGCGCATCGGCGCCCTCCTGGGTGACTTCGACCTCGTCGCCCTGCAGGAAGTGGACGGTGGCAGCCTGCGCTCCGGCTACGTCAACCAGGTCGAACACCTGGCCCAGCTCGGTGCCTTCCCCTACTGGTACCAGCAGCTCAACCGCAACCTCGGGCGCCTGGCGCAGCACAGCAACGGCCTGCTCAGCCGCCTGCAGCCCACCCAGCTGGAAGACCACCCCCTGCCTGGCCCGCCCGGTCGCGGCGCCATCCTCATGCGCTTCGGCGAAGGCGACGACGCCCTGGTGGTGGTGATGATGCACCTCGCCCTCGGCACCAAGGCCCGCACCCGCCAGCTCGCCTACATCCGCGAACTGATCGGCAACTACCGCCACCAGGTGCTCATGGGCGACATGAACACCCACGCCACCGACCTGCTGCACCACTCGCCCCTGCGTGACCTCGGGCTGCTGGCGCCGCAGGTCGAGGCCACCTTCCCGAGCTGGCGCCCCCAGCGCTGCCTCGACCACATCCTGCTCAGCCCCAGCCTCACCCTGGAGCGCGTGCAGGTGCTCAGCCAACCCATCTCCGACCACCTGCCGGTGGCCGTGGACATCCGTCTGCCCGCCTCCCTGCGCGGCGACGCACTCCCGGCCAGGCTCGACCCTTCCGGATCCGCACCATGAGCGACGACGGCCAGCGCTGGAAAGCCAAGTACCTGGAAAGCCTGGAAGAGCAGGAAAAGCTCGAACGCCTCTGGGAGGCGCGCCTCGACCTGCTGCGCCGAGGCCTGGTGCGCAGCTCCCTGGCCGCCGAAGGCACCGACAAGGCGGTGGACGCCTGCATGCAGGAGCTGCGGGAAATCATCCGTGGCGACAAGATCGACGCCGGCCTGTCCGCCCTCATCCCCCGGCTGGAAAAGGCCGTGCTCGACTCCGAGCAGCGCCGCCAGCAACGCATCCAGCAGAACGTCGGCGCCCTGGGTGGCCTGGCCAACCAGCTGCTCAAGCTCGACGTCCCGCGGGAGGTGCGCAAATCCCTCAAGCAGTTCGCCAAGCGCCTCGACGAGCGCGCCGGCAGCTCCCGCGAGATGCCCGCCCTGCTCAGCGAGCTGAGCGAGCTGCAGAACCGCGCCCTCGAAGTGCTGACCGGCGACGCCCCGCCGCCGCGTCCCGGCCTGTTGCAGCGGCTGTTCGGCAACGGCGAGGGCGGGGCCGACGAGGCCCAGCCCGGCGCGCCGGATGCCCCCGTGGCCAGCGCCCCGGCCGCGCCTGCCCCGGTGCCTGCCCTGGCCCCGGACGACGACGAAGACGACGACGCACTGGACAGCCCCGCCACCGCGCCCCAGCCTTCTGCACCTGCACCTGCACCTGCACCTGCACCTGCACCTGCACCTGCACCTGCACCTGCACCTGCACCTGCACCTGCAACCAGTACCGCAGCCCCGTCGAGCACTCCCGAGCCGGCAGCAGACGTCTTCGCCCCCAGCGCGCCAGCGCCGGATGCCCCGCCCGCTGCCGCCCCGGTCGCCCTCGCGCCCAGCCCGGCCACGCCCGAGGTAGCGCCCGCGTCCGCCGTCCGGCCCGTAGCCGCTGCGGATGAACCCCGCCCGGGCCTCGACAGCCTGCCCATGCCCCACAGCCTGATCACCGGCGAAGGGGACCCGGCCTACGAGCTGCCGCCCGCCCCCGAGCCCGGCTACAGCGCGGTCGCCCCCCACGTCGCCGCCAGCCTGCGCAGCCTGCTGGACGAGCTGGAGCTGCCCGAACGCCACAAGCCCCAGGCCGAAGACCTGCGGCGGCGCCTGGAAGGCAACCTCAACTGGTACGAACTGGTCCCCGTGCTGGATGACCTCGCCGTGCTGGTGCTGGCCATCACCGACAACGGCCACCGCGAATTCGCCGGCTACCTGCAGCAGCTCAACGAGCGCCTGGCGGCCTTCGTCGCCACCCTCACCAGCGCCCACCAGGGCTACAACGACGAACTGCAGAACGCCCGCCAGCTCGACGACCAGCTGCGCGAGCAGGTCAGCGGCCTGCAGAACAGCGTGCAGGAGGCCACCGACCTGGACGACCTCAAGCGCGCAGTCGAACAGCGCCTCGAAGGCCTGCTCAGCACCATGAACAGCTTCCAGCGCGAGCGCGAAGTGCGCGAGGCCGAGGTCAGCGGGCGCCTGCAGAGCCTCATCGAGCGCGTCTCCACCATGGAGCAGGAAGCCAACACCTTCCGCGACCACCTCGAAGAGCAGCGCCAGAAAGCCCTGCGCGACACCCTCACCGGCCTGCCCAACCGCGCCGCCTGGAGCGAACGCCTGGAACTGGAAGTGGCGCGCTGGAAGCGCTACGGCGGCGAGCTGCTGCTGGGCGTGCTGGACATCGACCACTTCAAGCGGATCAACGACAACTACGGCCACCTGGCCGGCGACAAGGTGCTCAAGCTGATCGCCGGCGAGATCGCCAAGCGCCTGCGCAAGACCGACTTCATCGCCCGCTTCGGTGGCGAGGAGTTCGTCCTGCTGATCCCCGCCACCCAGCTCGACGGCGGCCGCCAACTGCTGGACAACCTGCGTGCCGGCATCGAGCAGTGCCCGTTCCACTTCAAGGGCGAGCCGGTGACCATCACCCTCTCGGGCGGGCTGGTGTCCTTCGCGCAGGGGGAAAGCGACGCGGCTGCGTTCGAGCGTGCCGACCAGGCCCTCTACCGGGCCAAGCGCGGTGGCCGCAACCGCATCGAACTGGGTTGAGCGCCGCCTACGCGGCGCTCGTCAGGTAGGGCTTCCACGCCTCCGGCACCTGCTCCAGGCGCGGGTAGTCCAGCGCATCCAGTTGCAGGCGCGACAGCACGAAGGGCGTATGCCGCAGGTTGCGCGGCACCGCCCGCAGCTCCGGCAGCCACAGGCTCACGTACTCCGCCTCCGGGTCCAGATGGCGCGCCTGGCGCAGGGCATTGAACGCCTGGCTGCGCTGCGGATCGCTCGCCACCCCGGCCAGGTAGGCCCAGTTGCCCCAGTTGCTCGCCGGGTCGTGGTCCAGCAGGTGCTCCTCGAACCAGGCCGCGCCATGGCGCCAGTCCTGCTGCAGGTCGCTGACCAGGTAGCTGGCCACCACCTGGCGCAGGCGGTGGGCGAGAAAGCCCGTGGTCGCCAGCTCGCGCATGGCCGCGTCCACCAGGGGCAGGCCGGTGCGCCCGTGGCACCAGGCCTCGAAGCGCGCGTCCAGGTTCTGCGGTGCCCGCGCCGTGGCGCGCACGCCGCCGGGCTGGAACAGCGCCTCGCCGTGGCGCAGCAGCGTCCAGCGGAAGAAGTCGCGCCATAGCACCTGTTCCCACAGCAGGCGGGTCGAGGCATTGGCGCCGTACTGCGCCTCGTGGCGGCGCAGCTCCGCCACCACCCGGCGTGCCGACAGGCAGCCGTTGGCCAGCCAGGGGGAGAACTTCGAGGAATATTCGGTTCCGGTCAGGCCGTAGCGGGTGGTCTCGTAGTCGCGCACCCCGCGCCCTTCCCACAGGTAGTCGCGCACCCGGGCCAGGGCCGCCGGTTCACCGCCGGCGAAGGGGAAGGTGCTGTTCACATGGGCCAGGGGCTCCCCCAGGCCGAGGCGGGACAGGCTCGGCAGCGGCTCGAACAGCCGCTCCGCCGGTTCCGGCGTCGGGGGCAGGGCGGCCGGGGCCGAGCGCGGCTGGAACACGCTGAGGCGTTGCTGTACCTGGTCGCGGAACTGGCTGAACACCGCCGGCAGCGCCTCCACCGGCGCCGGCAGCTCCTCGCGGCGCAACAGCGTATCGCCGGCGAAGGTGGTCAGCGGCACGCCGGCCAGGGCCTGGCGGGTCTCCTCGATCAGCGTCCGCGCCGCCGGTGCCACCTCGTCCAGGGTCAGCACCTCGTCCAGCTGCAGGTGGTCCACCAGCGCTGGGATCACCTGGGACGCCACGCCCTGCACCACCAGCAGGCGTGAGCCGCGGTGGCGCAGCTCGCCGTCCAGCGCTGCCAGGCTTTCCAGCAGGAAGCGCATGCGGTGCACGCCCATCGGGCGGGTGCCGAGGGGGCCGGGGCGCAGCAGGGTCGGGTCGAAGACGTACAGCGGCAACACGCGCTCGGCGCCCAGGGCGGCCTGCACGGCCGGGTGGTCGTCGAGTCGCAGGTCCTGTTTGAACCAGAGCAGGCGACGCATGGCGAGGGTCCTCATTGGGCAGGTCCGTTTCCCGGGTTGTCCTTGTGTCTGTACACGTTATAGGCAATTTCCGGTCGTTGAACAGTGCCGTCCGGAAGGGCCGGACGCACGCCGGGCGGCTGCGTATAATCGCGCCCCCTTGCCTGGCACCCCCGCGATGAACGGGGGGCCGTCATCCTCACCGGAGCCTTTCGATGCGTGCATCCTTCCACCGCGCCGCCTGCTGGCTGGGCGCGCTGGCCCTGGGCCTGTGCTCCGCCCAGGCGCCTGCCGAATCCCTGCTGCCGCTGATGGACAGCAACCTGGCGTTCACCACCCTGCCCTATTCCGCCGGGGAGAGTTTCGTCCGCCCTGGCAACGAGGCCCCGCGCCCGCCCCTGGCCAGCGCCGGCCTCGGCTGGCGCGCCAGCAGTGCCGAGCACCTGGCCCTGAGCGGGCTGAGCCTGATCGTCGCCGCGCCGGAGCTGGAGCTGCTGGACCTGGCGCTGCTGCCCCGGGACGACGCCCGCGAACCGGGCCGCACCGCCCAGCTCAGCGGCACCTGGCTGTATGCCTTCGGCATCGGCGACAGCGAATGGCTGCTGGACGGCGGCCTCGACTGGGCCGGCAGCGAAGGCTCGCGGGCGGCCGGCTTCGGCTTCAGCCCGCAACTCAGCTTCGATGCCGGCGACTACTTCTTCTCCCGCGAGCGCGAGCTGCTGCTCGGCCTGCAGTACCTGCAGCAGAGCGGCGGCCTGGGCCTGGGCGACGACCGCCTGCTGCCCCTGCCGGGCGACCAGCGCGCCCTGCGCGGCACCCTGCGCTACCGCTTCTGACGCCTCGCCGGGTGCCGCTCGACGGCACCCGGCCCACCCTCCTACCATTCCGTATCCCGCACAGGAGCGCTCATGGACATCCTCGGAATCGCGGTGCTGATCTTCCTGGTCACCGACCCCTTCGGGAACATCGCCATCTTCATCGCCGCCCTGAAGAACGTCGCCCCCGAGCGGCGCCTCAAGGTCGCCCTGCGCGAGCTGGTGTTCGCCCTCGGCCTGCTGCTGCTGTTCCTCACCTTCGGCGAGAACATCCTCAGCGGCCTGGGCCTGTCCCGCGAGGCCATCGCCATCGCCGGCGGCATCATCCTCTTCATCATCGCCCTGCGGCTGATCTTCCCCCGGCCCGAAGGCGTGCTCGGCGACCTGCCCGGCGGCGAACCGATGCTGGTGCCCCTGGCCACCCCGGCGGTGGCCGGCCCCTCCGCCCTCGCCGTGCTGATGACCCTGCGCAACACCCACCAGGGCCAGCTGTGGGAGCTGTACATCGCCGTGATCCTGGCCTGGGCCTGCACCGCCGTGATCCTCCTGCAGGCCGCCTTCCTCCAGCGCTTCCTCGGCGAGCGCGGCCTCATGGCCGTCGAGCGCCTCACCGGCATGCTGCTGATCATGCTCAGCGTCGACATGCTCCTGGACAACCTGCAAAGCGTGTTGCACATCCGCCCATGAAACGACTTCTCCCCCTCGGCCTGTGCCTGACCCTGCTCGGTGGCTGCGCCCACGACGGCCTGCAGATCGACCGCAGCCACCCCTCGCAGAACCAGAACAGCCGGGTGCAGTACATCGTCCTGCACTACACCTCCACCAACCTGGCCAACTCCCTGCACCTGCTGACCGAAGGCGACGTCAGCGCCCACTACCTGATCGGCGCCCAGCCGCCCACCGTCTACCAGCTGGTGAGCGAGGACCGCCGCGCCTGGCACGCCGGGCAAAGCGAATGGCAGGGGCGCACCTGGCTGAACGCCAGCACCATCGGCATCGAACTGGTCAACGAAGGCTACCGGCAGACCGGCCACGGGCTGGAATGGGAGCCCTTCGACGAGGGCCAGATCAACGCCCTCATCCCGCTCCTCAAGGACTTGGTCAAGCGCCACGGCCTGCCTCCGGGCAGCATCATCGGCCACAGCGACATCGCCCCCCAGCGCAAGGTCGATCCGGGCCCGCTGTTCCCCTGGAAGCGCCTGGCCGACGCCGGCCTGGTGCCCTGGCCGGACGACCGCGCCGTGGCCGAGGAACAGGTGCGCTTCGCCACCGCCCTGCCCACTGTGGACTGGTTTCAGATGCAGCTGGAGCGCCAGGGCTATGCCGTGCCGCGCAACGGCCAGCTGGACGAGGCCACCCGCAACGTCATCGCCGCCTTCCAGATGAAGTACCGCCCGAGCCGCTACGACGGCCAGCCGGACGCCGAGACCGCCGCCCTGCTGCTGGTACTCAACCGCGGCGCGCGCTGAGCGCCGCTTCTACACCGGCAGCGTCAGGTAGAACTGCGCCCCCTCGCCGGGGCGCGAATAGATGCCGATGCGCCCGCCGTGCAGCCGCACGATCTCCTTGCACAGCGCCAGCCCCAGGCCCACGCCGCCGGGGTTGTGCCCCAGCTGCACGAAGGGCTCGAAGATGCGCGCCTGCTGGCTGTAGGGCACGCCGTCGCCGTTGTCCTCCACGCTGAGGATCACCCGCTCGCCGTGGCGGCGTGACTGCAGGCGGATACGCCCGTCGCGGGGGGCGTGGCGCAGGGCGTTGCTCATCAGGTTGTCCAGTACCCGCTCCAGCTGCGGGCGGTCCACCGGCACCCGGGGCAGCGGGCCCTGCAGGTCCAGCTCGATGGCCACCTGCCGCTCCTCGGCCTGGGCCAGGAAGCGCTCGCGCACCCCGCCGAGCAGCTCGTCCAGGTCGCAGGGCGCCAGGGTCAGGGTCTGCATGCCGTTCTGGTAGCGGGAGAAGTGCAGCAGGTCGTTGATCAGCCGCACCAGCCGCTGCATCTCCTCGTCCACCGTCTGCAGCAGGTCCGCCTCGCGGGAGTCCGGCGCCACCTTTACCCGCTCGCGCAGCAGGCCGAAGGCCATCTGCATGCCGGTCACCGGCGTGCGTAACTCATGGGAGGCGCGCAGCACGAACTCGTTGCGCACCCGCTCGAAGGCACGCTGCTCGGTCACGTCGCGCAGCACCATCACCGCGCCCATCACCCGCGCATCGTCCAGGCTCACCGGGGTCAGCCGCCAGCTCAGCAGGCGGTGCTCACCCTCGGCGAGGATGTCCAGGTCCGGGTGCACCTGGTCCAGCGCCTGGCCGGCCAGCACCCGCCGGGTGGTCTCCTCCAGCGCCGGCACCGCCAGGGCGCGGCTCAGCGGCTGGCCCAGCTGCTCGGTGTCCCAGGCCAGCTGGCGCTGCGCCACCGGGTTGGCGTGCTCGATGCGGCCATCGCGGTCGAGGATCAGCAAGCCGTCGTCGATGCTGTCCAGCACCGCCTTCAGCCGCCGCTGCTCGGCCAGCATCTTCTCGATGTTGGTCTCCTTCAGCTGCCGCAGCGCCTCGGCCATCAGCCCGAAGCGCCGGCTCAGGGAGGCCATCTCGCTCACCGAGGAGAGCGGCAGGGTGACCTGGAAATCACCCTGGCCGATGCGGTCCGCCGCCCGCGCCAGCGCCTCGATGGGCGCGCCGAAGCGCCGCGCGATGCCGTGGGCGGTCACCACCCCGATCAGCAGCACCGCCAGGGCCAGCAGGCCCAGCAACCCGGCCACCAGCACCGCCCGCTCGCGGGTGTAGCGCTCGGTGCTGGAGATGTTGTCCAGGGCGAGGCGCTGTAGGTCCAGCATGGCGTTGCGGGTGGCGTTCAGGGCCTCGCTGAAGGCCACATCGTCCATCGGCTGGCGGTCGTCGCGGGCCGGCGTTGCCGACACCTCGACGAAGCGTGCGAAGTGCTCGGCGATGGCCCGGAAGCCCTCCCGGGTGCTCTCGTCCCGCGCATTCATCAGCCCCCGCTCCACCACGCTGCGAAAGTGCTGCTGGGCGTCGTGCAGCTTCACCGGGTCGGTGTGCGGCGCCGTCAGCAGCACCAACTGGTCGCCCAGGTGGCGGCGCATCTGCTCGCCCAGGTCGATGGTGGAGAAGTTGTAGGCGATCAGCTGCTCCTGGGAGCGCGCCAGCTGCATCACGCTGGTCACCCCCAGCAACAGCCCCAGCAGGGCCACGGTGATCAGCGCGGAGATGCTGAGGAACAGCCGCGTGCGCAGCTTCATCGGGAACCTCATAGGCCGTACTGCTTGCGCTTCCGGTACAGCGTGGAGGCGTCGATGCCGAGCGTCCGGGCCGCCTGGTCCAGGGTGTCGCTGGTGGCCAGCACCGCCGCGATGTGGGCCTTCTCCAGGTCCTCCAGGCTCATGGCGGCGCCGATGCGCGGGGCGTTGTTGGCGCTCGGCGCCTCGCTCAGGCCGAGGTTGCCGACGTCCACCAGCTCCTGGCCGCAGATGATGCTGGCGCGCTCGATGACGTTGCGCAGCTCGCGCACGTTGCCCGGCCAGGCGTAGTTCAGCAGTGCCTCACGCGCTGCCTCGCTGAAGCCCCGGGCCGGCCGCGCGTAGTCCTTCACGAAGCGCGCGAGGAAGCGCTCGGCCAGGCCCAGCAGGTCTTCGGTGCGCTCGCGCAGCGGCGGCAGGTGCAGGGTGATCACGTTCAGGCGGTAGAGCAGGTCCTCGCGGAAGCGCCCCTCGCGGACCATCTCGTCCAGGTTGAGGTTGGTGGCCGCGAGGATGCGCACATCGGCGCGGCGGGTCACCGCATCGCCCACCCGCTCGTATTCCTTGTCCTGGATGAAGCGCAACAACTTGGGCTGCAACGTGAGGGGAAAGTCGCCGATCTCGTCGAGGAACAGCGTGCCGCCGTCGGCCTGGCTGACCCGGCCCAGGGTGCTCTCGCTGGCCCCGGTGAAGGCGCCACGGGTGTGGCCGAACAGCTCGCTCTCCATCAGCTCCGCCGACAGCGACGGGCAGTTGATGGTCACGCAGGCCTTCTTCGCCCGCTTGCTCCAGCCGTGGATGGCGCGGGCCAGCTCGCCCTTGCCGGTACCCGACTCGCCGAGGATGAGGATGTTGGCGTCGGTGTTGGCCACCTGCCGGGCCGTTTCCAGCACCGCCATCATCGCCGGGCTCTGGGAGTCCAGGCCGTCACCGGGCTTGCGCACCTCGCCCTCCAGGGCCTCCAGGCGCGCGGTCAGCTGGCGCACTTCCAGCTGCTTGGCCGCCGACAGGCGCAGCTGGTCGGGGCTGCAGGGCTTGACCAGGTAATCCGCCGCGCCGGCCTGCATGGCGTCCACCGCCGTGTCCACCGCCGAATGCGCGGTGACGATCACCACCCGCATCCACGGCGCCTGCACGCGCATCTGCGCCAGCACGTCCAGGCCGTTGTCCTCGCCCAGGCGCAGGTCGAGGAAGCACAGGTCGAACACCTGCCGCTGCAGGATCGCCTCCGCCTGCGCCGCGCTGCTGGCGGTGGCCACGCTGTAGCCCTCGTCCTCCAGGCAGTACCGGAAGGTGCGCAGGATCGCCGATTCGTCATCCACCAGCAGGATGCGTCCGCGGGTTTCCGTTGCCGATGCCATGTTCTTGCTCCGCTGTGTCGTGTCGTTGTTCGAGGGCGCGTACCCCGCCATCGGGGCGGGACGCGTAGGGGGCCTAGGTGGCCGTCTGGTGCTTAGTCCAGGAAAGATCGTGCAAGTTGCAAGATGATTTCTTACACGGATTGCAGCCTGCATGCAGGCGGTATTTTCGGAGTGAGGCTAACTGACTGTTTTAAAAGGAAAAACGACTTTTTCAAGACCTGGCACAACGCTTGCGAAATCTCCTGCCGAGAGCGTCCGGAATCGCTCGGACCAGGAGAACGGAAGATGACCAGCACCACCGCACAACTGAATGAACTGATCGAGATCACCCGCGACGGCGAGCGCTTCTACCAGCACGCCATCGAAGAAGTCCGCGACCCCAACCTGCAGAGCCTGTTCCGCGAGATGGCCAGCGCCAAGACCGAGGTCATCCAGGCGCTCACCGTGCGCGTCGCCGCCAACCACGAGACGCCCTCCACCGGCGGCACCCTGATGGGCACCCTGCGCCAGGTCTATGCCGACACCCGCGCCGCACTGGCCAAGGACGAGTACGCCGCCTACGTCGGCCAGCTGGAGCAGGCCGAGGACCGCATCCTGCACGCCTTCGAGGATGCCCTGGAGACCGCCGAACCCAAGGTCCGCGAGCTGATCGCAGTGGAAATGCCCAAGGTCCGCGCCTGCCACGACCGCATGCGCAGCCTCAAGCAGTCCATGGCCTGAGGCGGCCCCGTCCGCCACCTGTGCAGGGAGGAGAACCGGCATGAACCGTCCACAACCCCGTCTCGCGCTTATCGGCAAAGGCCTGCTGGTCGCCTTCGCGGTGTTCCTGCTGATGCTGGTGGAACACCAGCTGCGCAGCGCCCTCAAGGCCCGCGAACACCTGCCCGCATTGCCCGCCCACATCGAAGTGGTGCCCACGCCGGCGGCGGACCAGCGCCCGGCCACCGCGCCGGCGGACGACCTGCACACCGTGGCGCAACAGCGCTTCCTCGAACCGACGCAGCAACCGCGCTGGGTGTTCTGACCCCAAGGAGCACGACCATGTGGACCCTGGCCCTCGTATTCGCCGCCCTGCTCACCCTCAGCCTGCTGGCCCTGGCCAGCGCCCTGGCGATGGGCAACGCGCTGCTGGAAAGCCATTACCTCAGCGACCTCGACCTCGACACCCCGGATCCCCACACGCCCCAGGACGAAGCCTCCGCCTCGTTCGGTGCACAGCACGACCTCGGCCTCGGCCTGGCGCGCTGAACCTACCTACCACGCAGGAGAACTCACCATGCTCAGTTGGGCCCTTACCTTCCTCGTCATCGCCATCGTCGCCGCTGTCCTGGGCTTCGGCGGTATCGCCGGCACCGCCGCAGGCATCGCGAAGATCCTCTTCGTGCTGTTCCTGGTGCTGTTCATCGTCTCGTTCATCTTCGGCCGCCGCCGCGGCTAGGGAGGCCCGATGCGCACGTTGCGCCCACTCTGCGCCGCCGTGCTGCTGGGCCTTGCCGGCAGCACGGCGCTGGCCGCCGACACCGACGCCGAGTACCGCCTCAACGAGCTGCTGGGCACCGACCCGCAGTACCGCGAGACGTGGCAGGACCTGGTGGAGGACGAAAGCCGCCTGCCCGAATGGGTGATGAACCTCAGCGGCACCGCCACGCCCATGCAGGCGGTCAACGAGGATGGCGACAAGTACCTGGTGGGCCAGCTGTGCGACAGCGCCGACTGCGCCCACCAGAAGCTGCTGGTGGCCTTCAGCTGGGACAAGGAGGACGCCTACGCCCTGCTGGTGCAGGTCCCGCCGGGCCTGCCAGCGGACAAATCGCCCAGCCGCCACGCCAGCCTGCGCTGGCTGGGCGAGCCGGACGAGGCCCAGAAGGCGATCCTCGACGCCGAGCTCCGGCGTGATCCGAACTGGTACTGAGCATTCAGACCACAGGTCCCGCAGGCGGGGCCACATGACCAGGGGGCCGGGTTGTTCCGCGTCGACAGGAGCGGCATGACCTAGGGGTACAGGGGGTACCTCCGCACAGGCGGGCCGGGTCAGGCGAAACCGACGCCGGGCGTTCCACACGGGACGCCCGGCGCGGCTCATTGATGTCCAGCCCACAGCTGGCCACCCGTCCGGCAGCCCTTCTGGCGCCGCCCCGATGCCCGCCGCTATCATCCGCCTCCATCGGATTCGAGGGACATCCCCCATGCTCAACGGCCTCTGGCTCGGCTTCTTCCTGGTGGCGGCAACCGCCGCGGCGGCACGCTGGATCGGCGGCGATCCCGGCGTTTGGGCGGCCATGGTGGAGAGCCTGTTCGCCATGGCCAAGCTCTCGGTGGAGGTCATGGTGCTGCTGTTCGGCACCCTCACCCTCTGGCTCGGCTTCCTGCGCATCGCCGAGCGCGCCGGGCTGGTGGAGCGCCTGGCCTGGCTGCTGGGGCCGCTGTTCCGCCGGCTGATGCCCGAGGTGCCGGCCGGGCACCCGGCGCTGGGGCTGATCACCCTCAACTTCGCCGCCAACGGCCTGGGTCTGGACAACGCCGCCACCCCCATCGGCCTCAAGGCCATGAAGGCCCTGCAGGAGCTCAACCCCAGCGCCACCGTGGCGAGCAACGCGCAGATCCTGTTCCTGGTGCTCAACGCCTCTTCCCTGACCCTGCTGCCGGTGTCGATCTTCATGTACCGCGCCCAGCAGGGTGCCAGCGACCCGACCCTGGTGTTCCTGCCCATCCTGCTGGCCACCACCGCCTCGTCCCTGGTGGGCTTGCTGAGCGTTGCCGTGATGCAGCGCCTGCGCCTGTGGGACCCGGTGGTGCTGGCCTACCTGGTGCCCGGCGCGCTGCTGCTGGGCGCCTTCATGGCGGTGCTCGCCGGGCTCTCTGCCACCGCCCTGGCGGCGCTGTCCTCGCTGCTGGGCAACCTGGTGCTGTTCGGGCTGATCCTGGTCTTCCTGCTCGCCGGGGCCCTGAAGAAGGTGCCGGTCTACGAAGCCTTCGTGGACGGCGCCAAGGAAGGCTTCGACGTGGCCAAGGGCCTGTTGCCCTACTTGGTGGCGATGCTCTGCGCCGTCGGCGTGCTGCGCGCCTCGGGCGCCCTGGAGTTCGGCCTGGACGGCATCCGCAGTCTGGTGGAATGGGCCGGCTGGGACACCCGCTTCGTCGACGCCCTGCCCACCGCGCTGGTCAAGCCGTTCTCCGGCAGCGCCGCGCGGGCCATGCTCATCGAGACCATGCAGAGCCAGGGGGTGGACAGCTTCCCTGCCCTGGTCGCCGCCACCGTGCAGGGCAGCACCGAGACCACCTTCTACGTGCTCGCCGTGTATTTCGGCGCCGTCGGCATCCAGCGCGCCCGCCACGCCGTGGGCTGCGCCCTGCTGGCGGACTTCGCCGGCGTGCTGGCCTCCATCGGCGTGTGCTACTGGTTCTTCGGCTGATCCCGGTTCCCGGCGCTTCCCGGGCTGAAGCCCGGGCTACGGCGCTCCGCATCGAACCCGGCGCCCGGGCAATGATGGGCTTCGCACCGCTCAGCCCATCCTGCGTTTGCCGCCATGCCCCGCTTCGTAGGGGGATCGCGCTTCACCGATCCACCGTCGTGGCCGTGCCGAGTGCCGTCCGTAGGATGCGGTGAGCTCGGCGAACCGCATCGATCCCCGAGCCACCGTTCGTAGGGTGGGCTTCAGCCCACCGCCGCTGGGCCGTGGATCCGCTCAACGAGGCTTGGGCGGCAACGGGTCTTCGGTGACCTCGAAACGCAGGGTGCCGATCATCTGGCCGGCCTCGGTCACCACCCGCACCTGCCATTGGCCCACCGGGTTGGCGGGGAAGCGCTGCTTGTGGGTCCAGGCGCGGTAGCCGGCCTCGCGGCCGCCGTGGATGTCGAGGGCGATGCGGTCCACCTCGCGGCCCTCGAAGCGCCATACGTGGTAGATGCGCTCGTTCAGCCCGCGCGGGGCGTTGATCGCGGTGTAGGCGTAGAGGCCGTCGGCCCGCAGCTTGGCGGCGGAGATCTGCTCCACGCCCTGTCCCGGGGTGCGCTGGTTCATCTCCGGCGTCACCGCCACTTCGGTCAGCCACAGGGTGGCCGGCGGCACCATCACCCGGCCCAGCCAGCCGGCGGCGCCCAGGGCCAGGGTCAGCCCCACCAGGGCCAGGCCCCGGCGCAGGCTGCGCACGCGCATGGCGCTGCACAGGCTGAGGAACGACAGCAGCACGGCGATGCCCAGGGCCCACTGGAAGCTCTGCGCCGTGGTCAGGTGCAGGATGATCGGCAGCGCCGTCAGCAGCACGGCGAACAGCGCCAGGGAGTGGTAGGCCAGGTACAGCCAGCGGCGCGGTGCCAGGGCGTTGTTGTAGACCGGGTCGGTGATGGAGAACAGCGCCGCCAGCCCCAGCACCCCGGTGAACAGGGCCTGGCCGCTGTTCCAGCTGGTGGTGATGAAGAAGAACGGCAGCACGAAGAAGAAGCTTTCCTGGTGGATCAGCTGGGTCAGGAAGCGCGTCAGCGCCGGCGGCAGCTCGATCTTCAGCCAGCGCTCGATGGCCCGGCGGAACAGGTTCTCCGCCAGCAGCCAGACCCAGCTCACCAGCATCAGCACCGCCACCACCTTGGCCAGGCGCGCGCCACGGTCCACCAGGATGAAACTGCCCACCCCCGAGCAGAACCCGTACAGCGCCACCAGGCGCGGGTGGCGCTGGATGAAGGCGATGAGGGCGAACAGGCGGTCTTTCCAGAACGTCATGGCAGGGCGGCGTGGCAGGCGGGGGGCGGAAGGATACTGCCGTCGGCCGCAGGCTGAGAAGCCGGGCCGACGGCCAGTTCAGCGCCGCAGGCGGCGGTGCAGCCACCAGCCGGCCAGGGCCAGCAGGGCGAGCAGCGCGGCCAGTAGCCAGGCCAGTTGCTCGTAGGTCAGCAGCGGTGCCTCGATGCGCAGGTAGCCCGGCTCGGCGAACAGCGCGCGGACGGTACTGTCGACCTGCTCCGGGGTGACCTGGGCGAAAGCCTTGGCGGTGCTCTCGAAGCGCCCGTCCTGGTAGGTGCCGAGGGCGCCCCAGTAGTAGTCCGCCAGGGCCACGTCGCCCTGGGCGACCCAGGCCTGGCGATCCACCGCCAGCCGGCGCAGGCGCTCGAAGCTGGTCCGGTCGACACCGTGCTCGCGCAGGCGCCGGGTGGTGTCCTGCAGCACCTGCACCGCTTCGTCGAGGTCCTCGCGCTCCAGGTCGGCGTTGAGGCTGGTGAAGGTCTGCCCGCCATAGGCGCGGCGGTCGGTCCAGGGGCCGTAGGAGAGGCCGCTGCGGATGCGCAGCTGCTGGTACAGCTCCCAGTCCAGGTAGTCCTGCAGCAGCTCCAGGGTGGCGTAGTCGGCCCCGTCCTCCAGCGGCTCGGGGAAGATCCAGTGCAGGGTGGCGCCATTGCCCACCAGCCCCTTGCGCAGGGTCAGGCGCGGCGCGGCCTCGGCGCTGATGGTGGGCAGCGCCGGGTGCTCGCGCACCTCCACCGGCGGCAGCTCGCCGTAGCGGCGATCGAGGTAGGCGGGCAGGCGCGGGTCGAGGTCGCCGACCACGATCAGGGACATGTTGTTGGCGCCGTACCAGGTGTCACGCACATCCTGCAGGCGCTCCAGGGTCAGCCCCTCCACCGAGGGGCGCTCGGCGCACGCCAGGCCCAGCTCCACGGCGAGCTGCTCGTGGGCCTCGCGGCCCAGGGACTGGTGGTCCAGCAGGCGCTCCAGATGCGAGTAGTGGCCGCCACCCTCGCGCTGCACTACGCGCTTGGCGGCGGCGACGCGGCCCTCGTCCAGGGGCGTTTCGCGGAGGATCGCCAGCAGCAGGTCGAGGGCCTGGCGCTGGTTGCGCGCGGCCACTTCCAGCACGAAGGCGGTGTCGCTGTCGCTGGTGAAGGCGTTCCACTCGCCGCCCAGGGCCTGCATGCGCGCCTCCAGGTCGGCCTCGCCATTGCCGGGCAGGCCACTGAAGAACAGGTGCTCCAGCAGATGCGGCAGCTCTTTCTCGTCGCAGGCGAAGTCGTCGAAGCCGACCCCCACCACCAGGCGGATGGAGACGTGGCCCCGGTTCGGGGTGGGCTTGAGGATGACCTGCAGGCCGTTCTCCAGCAGGTAGCCCTCGACCTGGTCACGGTCGAAGGCGTGGGCAGGGGTGCCGAGCAGGAGCAGCAGGCAAAGCAGGTAGCGCATGGCGGGCGGGGACGGCGGCTGGCGGGAACGAAGCGCCGAGCATAGCGGATCGTCCGCCCCCGTGCCCGTCTACGACAGGCTTCGCCGCCCACTCCAGAACTGCAGCGCCAGCTGCCGCAGGTTGACCGCCAGCCCCGCCACCTCGCCGGCGCTGTGGTGGCTGCACTGGCCGCTGGCGGCGTTCTGGTCGGCCGCCAGGCGGATGGCCTCCAGGCTGCGCTGGATCTCGTCGCCGGCGGCGCCCTGCTGCTCCACCGCGCTGGCTATCTGCAGGCTCATGTGGGTGATCGCCGCCACCTGCTGGTTGACCTGCTCCAGCGCCTGGCTGGCGCGCCGGGCCTGCTCCAGGCTGTCGCCAGCGCGTTCGCCGCTGCGGCGCATGGCCTGCATCGCCTGTTCGCTGCAGCTCTGCAGGGCGCTGATCATGCGGTGGATCTCGGCGGTGGACTGCTGGGTGCGCCCGGCCAGGGCCCGCACTTCGTCGGCCACCACGGCGAAGCCGCGCCCGGCCTCGCCGGCACGGGCTGACTCGATGGCGGCGTTGAGCGCCAGCAGGCTGGTCTGCTCGGCCACGCCCCGGATCACGTCGAGCACTTGGCCGATCTCGCCGCTGCGGGCCTGCAGGGTTTCCACCACCCAGCCGGCCTCGCGCACTTCGCGGTCCAGTTCGGCGATCCGCTCGCAGGTGGCCTGCACTTCCTCGCGGCCCAGGCGGGCGGCGTCGTCGGTGCGGTCGGCGGCGCTGGCGCTGTGCTGGGCGCTGCGCGCCACCTCCTGCACGCTGCTGGCCATCTGGCTCATGGCGCCGGCCACCTGGTCGGTCTCCTCCAGCTGGCGCTGGCTGCCGGCGCTGCCCCGGCTGACCGCCTCGGCCAGGCGCTCGGCGTGCTCGGCCAGCAGGTGGGAGGATTCGGCGATGCGCCCCACCAGGGCGCCGGCCTCGGTCTCCAGCATCTGCAGGCACAGCGCCAGGCGGCCGAACTCGTCGTGGCGCTGGCAGTACACCGCCTGGCTCAGGGGGTTGTCGGCGATGGCGCCGGCCCGCGCCAGCAGGGCGTCCAGCGGGCGCAGCTGCCAGCGCAGCCAGGCGCCGGCGGTGAGCACCGCCACCAGCAGCGAGGGCAGCGCGGCCCACTCGCCCTCGGGGGCCAGCACGGCGTGGGTCAGCAACCCGAGCACGCCACCCAGCAACGGGCCGCCCAGCAGGCGCAGGTGCAATGGCAGGGGCGGCGGGCGCAGCGGGCGCCCGCTGGACAGCTCGGCATAGAGCCGCTCGGCCCGGGCCACCTGCTCACGGGTGGGGCGGGTGCGCACCGACTGGTACTCCACCACCTGGCCTTCGCGCACCACCGGGGTGACGAAGGCGCTGACCCAGTAGTGGTCGCCGTTCTTGCAGCGGTTCTTCACCAGGCCCATCCAGTTGCGGCCGGCCTTGAGGGTCTGCCACAGGTGCTCGAAGGCCGCCGGCGGCATGTCCGGGTGGCGCACCATGTTGTGACTGCGGCCCAGCAGCTCCTCACGGGTGAAGCCGCTGATGTCGATGAAGTCCTGGTTGACGTGGGTGATCACGCCCTTCAGGTCGGTGGTGGAGAGGATGTTGGCGTCGGCGGGGAAGTCCACCGCGCGTCCGGTGACCGGCAGGTTGCGCTTCATCGCTGGGCCCCCTCGAAGGTGCGGCTGGGCTGGCCGTGCAGGCAGGCGAGGCTGTCCTCGCCGTCCAGCAGGCGCTGCAGGTGGTCCGGGGCGCGCGGCTGGCTGAACCAGAAGCCCTGGGCGTAGTGGCAGTCCTCGTCGAGGAGGAAGTCCAGCTGGGCCGGGTTCTCCACGCCTTCGGCGATCACCTCCAGGCCGAGGCTGGCGCCCAGGCCGATGATGGCGCGGGAGATGGTGCGCAGCTCGGCGTCGTCGGGCACGCCGGCGATGAAGCTGCGGTCCACCTTGAGGATGTGCAGGGGGAAGCGCTTGAGGTAGCCGAGGGACGAGTAGCCGGTGCCGAAGTCGTCCAGCGCCAGGCGCACGCCCTGGCAGGCCAGCTCGCGCAGGCAGGCGAGGGTGTCGGCGCCGTCCTGCATCAGCAGGCTCTCGGTGATCTCCAGCACCAGGCTGGCCGGGTCCAGCCCGGTCTCGGCGAGGATCGCCCGCAGCCGCTGGGCGAAGCCCGGCTGGTGCAGCTGGCGGCTGGAGAGGTTGACCGAGCAGCGCAGGTCGGCCTGGCCGGCCCGTTGCCAGGCGCGGGTCTGGCGGCAGGCCTCGCGCAGCACCCAGTCGCCCACGGCGATGATCTCGCCGGACTCCTCCAGGGCCGGGATGAAGCGCGCCGGGGACACCAGGGCATCGCCCTGGCGCCAGCGCAGCAGGGCCTCCACCGCCACCAGGCGCGGCTGGCCCTGGTCGACCCGGCAGATGGGCTGGTAGTGGAGGAAGAACTCCTGCCGCGCCAGGGCCTGGGCCAGGGCACTTTCCAGTTCCAGGCGCTGCTTGGCGGCGGTCTGCAGGTCCTGGCTGAAGCGGGCGATCTGCGCCTTGCCGGATTCCTTGGCGCGGTACAGCGCCAGGTCCGCCGCCTGCAGCGCGTCGATGGTCTGGCCTTCGGCCTGCAGGGCGGTGAAGCCGATGCTGGCGCTGACCACCAGGGTGCGGTCGTCCAGGTGCAGGGGCTGGTGCAGGCTTTCCAGCATGCGCTTGGCCACCTGCTCGGCATCGCCCAGGTGGGCCAGGTCGTCCAGCAGCACGACGAACTCGTCGCCGCCGAAGCGCGCCAGGTGGTCGCCGGGGCGCAGGCAGCGCTTGAGGCGCTGGGCCACCTCCACCAGCACGCGGTCGCCCACGGCGTGGCCGAGGCTGTCGTTGATCAGCTTGAAGCGGTCCAGGTCGATGAACAGCAGCGCCGCCTGCCGCGCGCCGGGCTTTAGCTGGCGCTGCAGGGCCTGTTGCAGCAGTTCGTCCAGGCGCAGGCGGTTGGCCAGGCCGGTGAGCGGGTCGTGGCGGGCGGCATGGCTGAGCTGGTGCTCGGTGGCCTTGCGCTGGCTGATGTCGCTCTGGGAGCCGGCCATGCGCTGCCCTTCGGCAACGCCGCGCACCTGCACCCAGAGGTAGCCGCCGGTCTGCTGGCGGATGCGGTACTCGTGGCTGAGCCAGGGCGCGTCGCCACGCAGGTGGGCGTCGATGGCCTGGCGCAGGGCCGGCAGGTCGTCGGGGTGGACGCGGGCGAACCAGGCGGCGCTGGTCTCGCCGAGGGCGTCCCGGGGCAGGCCGAGCATGCTCGCCCAGCGCTCGGAGACGTAGAGCCGGTCGTGGGCCAGGTCCCAGTCCCAGATGCCGTCGTGGGCACCGCGCAGGGCGCGGGCGAAGCGCGCCTCGCTGTCTTCCAGGGCCTGGCGCTGGGCGGCGCTGTAGGTGTCCACCGCCAGGGAGATGTCGAAGAACACCACCTTCAGCAGGCTGCCCAGGGTGCGGGTGG
Source organism: Pseudomonas sp. zfem003 (assembly GCF_032621675.1). Classification (NCBI taxonomy): domain Bacteria; kingdom Pseudomonadati; phylum Pseudomonadota; class Gammaproteobacteria; order Pseudomonadales; family Pseudomonadaceae; genus Pseudomonas; species Pseudomonas sp. zfem003. The sequence goes on from NZ_JAVYJG010000003.1 coordinate 261,042, forward strand.
CGTCGCTGTCGCCCAGCAGGCTTTCGACCATTTGCGCCAGGTACAGGCGGTAGGCGCCCAGGTACCACTTCAGGTCCACGCCGACGTGCTGGTGCACCAGCCCCACGCGCAGCCGGTTGAGCACGTAGTCCGTGTCGTAGGGGCCGCTCCACAGGCGCTTGTAGTAGTCCAGCTGGCTGGCCTTGAGCCGGGCCAGGGTGGTCGGGTTGCGCAGGATGCTGGCCAGCGGCGGGAACGCCTCCAGGTGCGCATAGAGGTGCTCGACGAAGGCCAGGTGGACGGCTTCCATGGCGTCGGCATGGCGGTTCAGGCGCTCCGCGTCCAGGGCCTGCCAGTCCAGGTAGCGGCAGCGCTGGTCGATCTCGCGGTTGCTCAGGCCGATGCGTGCGCGCAGGCCTTCCAGTTGTCCTTTCAGCTCCATAGCGTCTCCCATGGATCACGGGCAATAAAAAAGGCGCCACGGGAGGCCGTTCCAATTGGAACGGCCTCCCGTGGCGCCTTGTCTTGCAGGCCCTTCGTCCTGCCCGGCAAAGCCGGCCCCCGCTGCCTGCGGGGCCTTCGCAGCGCTGGGTTTTACACCAGCGGGGCGGGGTGCGACAACTCTTCCCGCGCCTCTTCCAGGCGCCGGCGCAAGTGCCCGAGTTCACGGGATTTGAAGGCATGGCGGGTGCGTTCGAGCACCGCGATGGCCTCGTCCAGCAACAGGCGCAAACGGACCGCGTCGCTCAAGGACGCGTCATTGAGCCAGCGGCAAAGTGGAGCGCGGGAGCAGTCGGCAGCGTCCTCGACGACCTCGCAGACGATGCCCATGGCCGGCAGCATGTCGCGCAGCAGGCAGGCCAGCGCGGGGTCGTTGATGGCGACGAGCGGTGGTTCGGAGCGATCCATGGGCAGGGGCTTCAGGCTGATGGCAAAAGGCTACGCACTCTAGGCAGCGGCCCCTGGTCGAATATTGACCCGCGTCAGTCTGTCGCGATTCGCCATGACCGCTGGCCTGACCGGTCACTGCCGGCAGCCACGGGGGGCAGGTAGAGTGCCCGGCACAACGACAATGACAGGCGCCCTGCATGAACTACGACGCGAACCAGCAACTGGTGCTCGGCCTGGTGCTGGCGGTGATGATCTTCGGCGTGTCCCTGGAGCTGCGCACCGCGCAGTTCCTCGCCGTGCTCCGGCAACCGCAGCCGGTGCTGGCGGGCATGCTCGGGCAGTGCCTGATCCTGCCCTGGGCGACCCTCGGGGTGACGCTGCTGGTGGACCTGCACCCGGGCCTGGAGCTGGGCCTGCTGCTGGTGGCCTGCTGCCCCGGCGGCAACCTGTCCAACGTGATGACCCACCTGGCGCGGGGCAACACCGCGCTGTCGATGAGCATGACCGCGCTGTCCAGCCTGCTGGCGCTGGTGCTGCTGCCGTTCAACTTCGCCCTCACCAGCAGCCTCAACCCCGAGGGCGCGGCCTACCTGGCCGGGCGCCTGGATGCCTTGGCGATGGACCGCGGCGGCCTGCTGGTGAGCGTGTTGCTGCTACTCGGCCTGCCCCTGGCGCTGGGCATGCTGGTGGGCAATTTGTGGCCGCGCTGGGCGACCCGGGCGATGCCCTGGTTCAAGCGCTTCGCGCTGCTGGCCTTCGTGGTCTTCGTGGCGGGCGCGGTGGCCGGCAACTGGCGGCTGTTCGTCGACAACCTCGGGCTGGTGTTCTTCATCGTGGTGCTGCACAACGCCAGCGCCATCGTGCTCGGCTGGCTGATGGCGGTGCTGGCCCGCCAGCACGGCGCCAACCGCCGGGCCATGGTGATCGAGATCAGCATGCACAACTCCGGGCTGGCGCTGGGGCTGATCTTCGCCCAGTTCGGCGGTGAGCCGAACATGGCCCTGGTGGCGGCCTTCTGGGGCACCTGGCACCTGGTCAGCGGCCTGCTGCTGGTGGCGTACTGGCGCAACCGCCCGTTGCCCGAGGAGGTGCCGGCATGCGCGTCCTGATCACCGGCGGCGGCGGCTTCATCGGCCGGCAACTGGTGGAGGCCCTGGCCGCGCGCCACCCGGACTGGCCGCTGCTGGCCACCGACGTGCGCGAGTGGCCGGCACCCGAGGGCGTGGCCCGGGCCTGGCTCGACGTCAGCCAGGCCCGGGCGGTGCATGACTGCATCCGCGCCTGGCGCCCGGACGCCATCGTCCACCTGGCCTCGGTGGTGACGCCGCCGCCGGGCATGGACGAGGCCACCCTGCACGCCATCGACGTGGGCGGCACCCGCGCGGTGCTGGACGCCGCCATCGCGGCGGGCGTCGGGCAACTGGTGGTGACCAGCTCCGGCGCCGCCTACGGCTACCACCCCGACAACGCCGAGTGGATCGACGAGGACCAGCCCCTGCGCGGTCACGACGCCTTCGCCTACGCCCGCCACAAGCGCGAGGTGGAGCGGCTGCTGGCCGAGGCGCGCCGGGCGCACCCGCAGCTGCGCCAGCTGGTGCTGCGCCCCGGCACCATCCTCGGCCGGCAGGTGGACAACCAGATCACCGCGCTGTTCGAGAAGCCCAGCGTGCTCGGCGTGCGCGGGCACGACAGCCGCTTCGTGTTCATCTGGGACGAGGACGTGGTGGACATCCTCGTCCAGGGCCTGGAGCGCGGCAGCACCGGGCTCTACAACCTCGCCGGGGATGGCGCGCTGTCCCTGGCGGAGATCGCCGGGCTGCTGGGCAAGCCCTACCGGCCGCTGCCGGCGGGGCTGATCCGCCTGGTGCTGGGGCTGCTGCGGCCGCTGCGGCTGACCCGCTACGGGCCGGAGCAGCTGGACTTCCTGCGCTATCGGCCGGTGCTGGACAACCGGCGGCTGAAGGCAGTGTTCGGCTATGTGCCGAGGTACAGCAGCCGCGAGGCGTTCCTGGCCTTTCTCGCTGCCCGGGGCGGGCGCCGCTAGCGCCGCCTCGGCTACGCCTTTGCCACCTGGCGCCGGGCCTGGCGGTATTCGCCGGGGGTCATCCCGGTCCACTGGCGGAAGGCGCGGAAGAACACGCTGGGTTCGGAGTAGCCGAGCAGCAGGGCGATTTCGGCGATGGGCAGGTCGGCGTCCTGCAGGTGCCGCTCGGCCAGTTGCCGGCGGGTGTCGATCAGCAGGTGCTGGTAGCTGCTGCCTTCTTCAGCGAGGCGGCGCTGCAGGGTGCGTTCGCTGAGGCCGAGGGCGCTGGCCAGCGCTGCGCGGTCGGGTTCGCCATGGGCCAGCTGGGCACCCAGCAGGGCCACCACCCGCGCCCGCAGGCCTTCGCTGGGCAGGCGCGCGAGCAGGGCTTCGGCGTGCTGGCGCAGCACCGCCTGCAAGGGCGGGTTGGCCTGCTTGAGCGGGGCCTGGCGCAGGCTCAAGGGCAGCACCAGGGCGTAGTCGGCGGCGTCGAAGACCAGGGGGCAGCCGAAGCAGGCCTGGTAGGGCGCCAGGTCGGCCGGGGCCGGGTGCTGGAAGGTGGCGCGCAGCAGGCGCAGGTCGTCCAGCAGCGGGCGCATCAGCCCCACCCAGAAGGCCATCAGCGCCAGCACCCGTGGGCGGGTGGCGGGCGCATGCGGGTCGAGGGGGCGGTAGAGGGTCCAGAGCTCGTCGCCCCGGGCGTCCACCACCAGGGTGCCGCCCTCGCCCACCAGGCGCTGGTAGCGCAGTTCCGCTTCCAGGGCCTCGCCCAGGGTCGGGCTGCTCTGCAGCAGGTAGCCGAGCACGCTGAACTGCCCGGGGGCCAGGGCGCTGCCCAGGGCCAGGCCGGGTTCGGGGGTGTCGAGGTGACGGGCGATGCTGTGCCAGAGGGCTTCCTGCCGGGTGAAGGGGATGCGCGCGTCGGGGTCGTTGAGGTCGGCGTCGGCCAGGCCGCTGTCCTGCAATAGCGTGGCCCTGGGCAGGCCCAGGGCCACGGCGGCGTGCAGCACGGCCTGGGTCAGGCTGGCGCTGACCGAGGCGTGTCCGGAGGGGGTGGCAGGCGGGCTCATGGGCAGGATTCTGCCCAAGGCCGCGTCTGTCGGAAAGCGCTGTCAGCGGTGCGAGGTGATCTCCGGCGGGTAGGCCACTTCGACGTCGCGCTGCGGGTCGATGTCGTCTTCGTCCCGGGCGCTGAGCGGGGCCTCGGGGTTGTCCAGCACGGCGTAGGAGATGGCGCAGAACAACGAGTTGAGGCGCTTCATGTCGCTGATCAGGCCCAGGTGCAGGGCGCTGGTCTCCATGCTTTCCACCACCTGCTGGTGCAGCCGCTCCAGGTGCGCATGGGACAGCCGCCGCACCAGCACGCGGAAGCGCTGCTTGGCGCGGCGCAGGCGCTTGGCGTTCTCCTGGTCGCCGTTGAGGAACACCGAGAGGCTCAGGCGCAGGTTGTCCACCAGTTGCTGGTGCAGGTCGCCGATGTCGGCCAGGCCGGCGTCGGAGAAGGAGCGCTGCTGGGCGGTCTTCTTGTGCTGCACGTCGCCGAGCATGCGCTCGATCAGGTCGCCGGCCTGCTCCAGGTTGATGGTCAGCTCGATGATCTCGGCCCAGCGTCGGCTGTCGCGTTCGCTGAGGTCCTCGCGGGGCATGCGCGCCAGGTAGAGCTTGATGGCGGTGTAGAGGGCGTCGATGTCGTCGTCCAGGCGGTGGATCTCGCGGCCCAGGCTGGGGTCGGCACCGCGCATCAGCGCCAGCAGGTGGTTGAGCATCTGCTCGACGATGTCCCCCAGGCGCAGGGTCTCGCGCACGGCGTTGGCCAGGGCCAGGCTCGGCGTGTCCAGGGCGGTGGGGTCCAGGTGGCGCGGCCTCGCGACGTCGGTGGGCTGCTCGCGGTCAGGCAGCAGCCAGTCGCAGAAGCGCGCCATGTAGGGCGTCAGCGGCAGGAACAGCAGGCAGCGCACGCTGTTGTAGAGCACGTGGAAGGCGATCACCAGCTCGGCGGTGGAGAACGGCCAGGTGTCCAGCCAGTGGGCCAGCGGGCCCACCAGCGGCAGCACCAGCAGGGTGCCGGCGAGCTTGAACAGCAGGCTGCCCAGGGCCACCCGGCGACCGGCGGCGTTCTGCGAGGTGGCGCTGATCATCGCCAGGATGCCGCTGCCGACGTTGGCGCCGATCACCAGGCACAGCGCCACCTTGAGCGGGATCACCTTGGCCGCCGCCAGGGTGGCGCTGAGCAGCACCGCCGCCAGGCTGGAGTAGGTGATCATGGCGAACAGCGCGCCGGTGAGGGCGTCGAGCATCACGTCGCCGGTCAGCGAGGAGAACAGCACCTTCACCCCCTTGGCGGTGGTGATGGGCTCGGCAGCGGCGACGATCAGCTGCAGCGCGAGGATGATCAGCCCCAGGCCGATGGCCACCCGGCCCATCTGGCCGAGGCGGGTCTGCTTGCGCGAGAGGAACAGGATCACCCCGAAGAAGATCAGCAGCGGCGACAGCCACGACAGGTCGAAGGTCAGCACCCGCGCCATCAGCGCCGTGCCGACGTCGGCGCCGAGCATGATCGCCAGCCCCGAGGACAGCCCCATCAGCCCCTGGGCGACGAAGGATGTGACCAGCAGCGCCGTGGCGTTGCTGCTCTGCACCAGCGCGGTGACGCCGATGCCGGCGGCAAAGGCCAGCGGGGTGCGGCGCATGGCGTGGCCGAGCAGGCGCCGCAGGTCGCTGCCGTAGACCCGGAGGATGCCGGTCCGCACGATATGGGTCCCCCAGACCAGCAGGGCCACGGCGGAAAGCAGGTTGAGCAAGGTGAGCATCGGACCCCTCCTTCAAGAAGCCGGTCGCGCGCCGCCCCAATTGCCGGGCGGAGATCGCGACACGTTCCCGGGGCCCTGGCTGCCGCCATTCCCTGGCAGGACCAGGCCCCACAGACGAGGGCGCCGCGTGGCGGCGCCGTGACATCAGACTGTCACGCGATTGTCATGTTCCGAGGCGCATCGGGCCAGCCCCGCGCTGCGCGCATCCACCTCCCTGTAAGCCAGTTAAGTCGGCAATTCCTGTCCGCGCGCGGCGTCGCCCCCAATCGGGTCAACTGATACCCTGTGCGCTCCCGATCGACGCGGCCCGCCCATGCTCAACCTCTACCACGCCAACGACCTGGAAAGCCTCGGCGAGCTGGCCTGCGCCCTGCTCGCCCAGCCGCTGGCGGACCCGCTGGCCCCGGCCAAGGTGGTGGTGCCGAGCCAGGGCATGGGCCGCTGGCTGACTCTGCAACTGGCCCGCGCCCAGGGCATCGCCATGCAGCTCGACGTGCAGCTGCCGGCGCGCTTCGTCTGGGACCTCACCCGCCAGGTGCTGGGCGAACTGCCGCCGCAGTCGGCCTTCAACCCCACCACCCTGACCTGGCGCCTCTACGACTGGCTCTGCGAGCCCGCGCACCTGGAGCAGGCGCCGCGCCTGGCGCAGTACCTGGAGGGCGGGGACGAGCGCCGCCGCCTGACCCTGGCCGCACGCATCGCCGACGTCTTCGACCAGTACCTGCTCTACCGCGACGACTGGCTGGCCGCCTGGGAGCGCGGCGAGCTGCTCGGGCTCGGCCCCGACGAAGCCTGGCAGGCGCTGCTCTGGCAGGCCCTCACCGTCGACGGCCATCCCCACCGCGCGCGCCTGCTGGGCGACCTGCTGGCGCGGCTGCACGACCCGGCGCCCCTGGCCGGGCTGCCCGAGCGCCTGGTGGTGTTCGGCATCAGCAGCCTGCCGCCGCACCACATGCGTGTGCTGGAAGGGCTGGCACGGCACTGCGAGGTCATCCTCTTCGCCCTCAACCCCTGCCGCGAAGCCTGGGGCGACATCCGCGACATCCGCGAGCTGGCCGCCCTGCCGGAGCCGGGCATCGACGACTGGTACCTGGACGTCGGCCACCCGCTGCTGGCCAGCCTCGGCAAGCAGGGGCGCGACTTCTTCGACGCCCTGTTCACCCTCGGCGGGCAGGACTTCGGCATCTACGCCGAGGACGACGGCCTGGACGACAGCAGCCTGCTGCGCGCCATCCAGAACGACATCCTGCGGCTGCGCACCCGCCACGCCGACGAGCGCCTGGCGCTGCGCCCGGACGACCGCTCGCTGGAGGTGCACGTCTGCCACTCGCCGCTGCGGGAAGTGGAGGTGCTGCACGACCAGCTGCTGGCCCGCTTCGCCGCCGACCCCGGGCTGACCCCCGACCAGGTGGTGGTGCTGACCCCCGACATCGAGCGTTACGCCCCCTACATCGAAGCGGTGTTCGCCCCCCGCGAGGGCGTGCCGCGCATCCCCTACAGCCTGGCCGACCGCAGCCTGCGTGCCGAGCTGCCGCTGGTGGAGGCCTTCCTCGCCCTGCTGGAGCTGCCCCAGAGCCGCTTCGCCGCCGAGGAACTATTGGCCTGGCTGGAGCTGCCGGCCCTGGCGGCCCGCGCCGGCATCGACGCCGATGACCTGCCGCTGATCCGCGACTGGCTGCGCGAAGCCGGCGTGCGCTGGGGCCGTGATGCCCGCCACCGTGTGCGCCTGGGCCTGCCCGAGGACGACGCCTTCAGCTGGCGCCAGGGCCTGGAACGCCTGGTACTGGGCTTCGCCGCCCCGCCCCGGCTGGCCGGCGAGGCCCCGCCGCTGCTGGGGGACAGCTGGCCGCTGGATGCCCTCGAAGGCGCCCGCGCGCAACTGCTCGGCCGCCTGGCCGGCTTCATCCAGCGCCTCGGCGTGCTCGCCGACGACCTGGCCCGGCCGCGCCCGCTGGCGGACTGGGCCGAGACCCTGCAGGGGCTGATCGACCAGCTGTTCGACGAACGCGAGGCCGGCGAGACCCTGCTGCTGCTGTCCCAGGCCTGCGGCGAACTGCGCAAGCAGGGCGAGGCCGCGCTGATCACCCGCCCGGTGGAGCTGGCCCTGGTGCGCCAGCAACTGGTGGCCGCGCTGGATGCCGGCGGCGGCGCCTCGGGCTTCCTCACCGGCGCCGTGACCTTCTGCACCATGGTGCCCATGCGCAGCCTGCCGTTCCGCCTGGTGTGCCTGCTCGGCCTGGACGACGGCGCCTTCCCCCGGCGCACCCCCGCCGCCGGTTTCGACCTGATCACCCGCCGGCCGCGCCGGGGCGACCGCGCCCGGCGCCTGGACGACCGCTACCTGCTGCTGGAAACCCTGCAGTCGGCTCGCGACGGCCTCTACATCAGCTACGTCGGCCGCGACCCGCGGGACAACGCCTCGCTGCCGCCCTCGGTGCTGGTCAGCGAGCTGCTGGAGACCGTCGACCTCACCGCCCACGCCGACGGCGCCCCCGCCAGCCAGCGGGTGCTGGTCAACCACCCGCTGCAGCCCTTCGCCCCCGGCAACTTCGCTGGCGGCGTCCACCGTGGCTACGCCGCCCCTTGGTTCCGCGCCGCCCAGCGCCTGGCCGGCGAACCGCAGCCGGCCGCCGCGCCCTTCGCCGAGCTGCTGCCGGCGCCCGACGCCGACTGGCTGACCCTGGAACCCTCGATGCTGGTGCAGTGCTTCCGCCACCCGGCGCGCTTCCTGCTGGAGCAGCGCCTCGGCCTGCACCTGGCCGAGCCCGAGGAAGCCCTCGCCAGCGACGAGCCCTTCGCCCTCGAAGGCCCCGCCTGGCGCGGCCTGCGCCAGCTCGCCCTGGACGCCGTCGAGCGCGGCTGGTCCGAGGCCGACGAGCGCCGCATCGCCCGCGCCGCCGGCTGGCTGCCCAGCGGCGAACTCGGCCACGCCCTGTGGGGTCAACTGCGCGGCCCGGTGCGTGCCTTCGCCCCCCGGCTGTTCGACGCCCGTCCGGAGAGCGCGCCGCAACCACTGCTGGTGGACCTGGAACTGGCCGGCGTGCGCATCCACGGCTGGCTCGACGGCGTGACCGAAGACGGCCTGTTCGGCTGGCGCCTGAACCGCCTCGGCGAATGGGAGCTGGCGCCCTTCTGGCTGCGCCACCTGCTGCTGAACATCGCCGCGCCCCCCGGCATCGCCCGGGAGAGCCGCCTGCTGTCGCCGGCCGGGGACTGGCAGGCCGGCCCCCTGGCCAACGCCCGGCAATTGCTGGAGCCCTGGCTGGTGGCTTACCGCGAGGCCCTCTGCACCCCGCTGCCGCTGATCACCAAGGCCAGCCACGGCTTCGCCCACGGCCTGCGCAAGCCCGGGCGCAAGGAGCCCCTGGAAGCGGCCCGCAGCAAGGCGCGCCTGGCCTGGGAAGGCCTCGACTTCGGCCCCCGTGGCGAATCCCAGGACCCCTGGTACGCCCTCGCCTTCCGCGACCGCGACCCCCTGGACGCACGCTTCGAAACCCTCGCCGAGACGCTGCTCGGCCCGGCCCTGGATGCCCTGGCCGATGACGGCGAGGAGGACGCATGAGCCTCGACCTGCTCGACTCCCCCTTCGACGGCCGCAGCCTGATCGAGGCCAGCGCCGGCACCGGCAAGACCTGGACCCTGACCGCGCTCTACGCCCGCCTGCTGCTGGAGCGCCAGCTCGGCGTCGGGCAGATCCTGGTGGTCACCTACACCACCGCCGCCACCGCCGAACTGCGCGAGCGCATCCGCGCGCGCCTGGCGGCGCTGCTGGCCATGTACGAGGGCGGCCCCGCGCCGGACCCGGTGCTGGCCGGGCTGCATGCCCACTACCCGGGCGAGGACGCCCACCGCCGCCTGCTGCTGGCGGTGCACGGTTTCGACGAGGCGGCCATCTTCACCATCCACGGCTTCTGCCAGCGCGCCCTGCAGGACGCGGCCTTCGAGGCCGGCGGGGATTTCGACAGCGAACTGGCGGCCGACGACCGCGACGTGCTGGACGCCCTGCTCGCCGACCTCTGGCGGGCCGAACTGGCCGCCGCCGAGCCGGCTTGGGCGCGCTTCCTGGCGCAGAAGCGGCTGACCCCGGCCAGCCTGCGCCAGCGCTTGCGCGGGCACCTGGGCAAGCCCTACCTGCGCATCGAGCCCCGCGACGCCGCCCCGGGCGACCTGGCCCCGGCCTGCGACGCCTGGGAACACGCCCGCAGCCTGTGGCTGCGCGACGCGGCCAGCTGCCTGGCCGAGCTGGCGGCCTTCGACGGGCTCAACAAGCGCAGCTACGACGCGGCCAAGTTCGCCCTCTGGCACAGCGAGCTGGACGCCTACTTCGCCGACCCGGCGGCGCTCTTCGCCCCGCCGGCAGGGCTGGAGAAGCTCGCCCGCGAGGCGCTGGCCAAGGGCTGCAAGAAGGGTTTCGACCTGCCGGATTACCCGCTCTGCTCGGCCCTGCAAGGCCTGGTGGACGCGCTGGAGGCGGCCAAACCGGCCGGCGAGGCACGGCTGATCGCCCTGCAGGTGCGCCTGCTCGACACCCTCAACCGCGAGCTGCCCCAGCGCAAGGCGGCCCAGCGCCTGCTGGCCTTCGACGACCTGCTCAACCGCCTCGAGGAGGCACTGCAGGGCGAGGCCGGCAATGCCCTGGCCGCCGCCCTGCGCGAGCGCTACCCGGTGGCGCTGATCGACGAATTCCAGGACACCGACCCGGTGCAGTACGCCATCTTCCGCCGCGTCTACCCGGGCGGCGAAGCCGGTGGCGACCTGTGCTTCGTCGGTGACCCCAAGCAGGCCATCTACGCCTTCCGTGGCGCGGACCTGGCCACCTACCTCAAGGCCCGCGACGAGGCCGCCCGGCAATACAGCCTGGCCACCAACCACCGCTCCGTGCCACGCCTGATCGCCGCGCTGAACCGGGTCTTCGACCGCCCCCGCCCGTTCGCCGAGCCGGGGCTGGACTACCCGCCGGTGGGCGCCAGCGACAAGCCGCGCCCGCAGCTGGTGCTGCCCGAGGGCGGCGCCCCGCTGGAGCTGGTGTGGCTGGGGGACGAGCCCCTCGGCAAGGGCGAAGCCGGTCGCGCGGTGGCCATCGACACCGCGCGCCGCATTGCCGCCCTGCTGGCCGCCAGCGGCGCCGGCCAGGCCTACTTCGAGGCCGACGGCGTGCGCACCCCGCTACGCGGCGGCGACTTCGCCGTGCTGGTGGCCAGCCACCGTCAGGCTGGCGACGTGGCCGCCGAGCTGGCCACCCGTGGCGTGCCCAGCGTGCGCCGTGGCCGCGACAGCGTCTGGCACAGCGAAGAGGCCGCCGAACTGGCCGCCGTGCTCGCCGCCTACGCCGAGCCGGGGCGCGAGGGCGTGCTGCGCTATGCCCTCTCCACCCGCCTGCTGGGCCGCGACGCCCAGGCCCTGGCCCGCTGCCAGGACGACGAGCACGCCTGGGACGAGGAACGCGAACGCGCCGAGCGCTACCACCAGCTGTGGCAGCAGCACGGCTTCATGCGCGCCTTCCGCGCCTGGCTCGACGAGCAGGCGGTGGCCGAGCGGCTGATCGCCCTGCCCGACGGCGAGCGGCGCCTGACCAACCTGCTGCACCTGGCCGAACTGCTCCAGGCCGAGAGCTTGTTGCGCCCCGGCCTGGAGCCGCTGCTGGCCTGGTTCATCGCCCAGTGCCGGGCCGAGAGCCACGGCGATGACGCCCTGCTGCGCCTGGAAAGCGATGCCGAGCGGGTGCAGATCGTCACCGTGCACACCTCCAAGGGCCTGGAATACCCGCTGGTGTTCTGCCCCTACCTGTGGGACAGCGCGCTGCTGCGCCGCGACGAAGACATCACCTGCCACGCCGAGGACGGCACCCCGCTGCTGGACCTGGGCGGCCCCGAGCTGGAAGCCCACCGCGAGCGCGCCCGTCGCGAGCGCTTCGCCGAACGCCTGCGCCTGGCCTACGTGGCCCTCACCCGCCCCCGCGACCGCCTCTGGCTGCACTGGGGCCCGGTGGCGGTGCCCAAGCCGAAGAAGGACGGTGGCCTGCCCGATGACGGGCTGCACACCAGCGCCCTGGCCTGGCTGCTGCACGGCCGCACCCTGCCCGGCGACGCGCCCCTGGACGAACTGGCCGGCCACCTGGCGGCCCTGGAAGGTCCCGGCCTGCGCCAGGAGCTGGAGGCCCTGGCCGCCGACAGCGCGGGCGACATCGCCGTGGTGCCCCTGCGCGAGGCCGAGGCCAGCGCCCAGGGCGAGCACCGCGCCCCGCCGCCGACGGCCCTGGCGCAGCTGCAGCGCACCCTGCACAGCGCCTGGCGGGTCGGCAGCTTCTCCGGCCTGGCGGCCGGCATGCACATGGAGGCGCCGGACCGCGACGCCTTCTTCGTGCCGCCGGCCACCGACCCGGGCAGCGGCTTCCACGCCTTCCCGCGCGGCGCCCGGGCGGGCACCTGCCTGCACGCCATCCTCGAGGACTGGGTGCGCGGCGAGGGCGAGCTGGCCGCGCTGGTGGACACCCACCTCAAGGGCCACGGCCTGCCGCTGGAATGGGCCGAGACCGCGACCCTGCACCTGCGCCAGGTGCTGGACACCGACCTCGACGGCGCCGGCCTGACCCTGGCCGGGCTCGACCCGGCGCGGCGCCTGCCGGAACTCGGCTTCACCTTCCCGGTGCGCCAGCTCGACCTGCACGGCCTGCGCGCGGTGCTGGCGGACCCGGCCCACGGCCTGCCGGCGCCCATGCGTGCGGCGGCCGAGCGCCTGGAGTTCGACACCCTCAACGGCTTCATGAAGGGCTTCATCGACCTCACCTTCGAACACCGGGGGCGCTGGTACATCGCCGACTACAAGTCCAACTGGCTGGGTCCCGACGCCAGCTACTACGGCGGCGAACGCCTGGAGCAGGCCATCGCCGCCGAGCATTACCACCTGCAGTACCTGATCTACCTGGTGGCGCTGCGGCGCTTCCTGCGCCAGCGCCTGGACGGCTTCGGCCCGGACGGGCTGGGCGGCGCCTACTACCTGTTCCTGCGCGGCATGCCCGACGCCGGGGTTTACTTCCACCGCCCGGACGACGCGCTGCTGGACGCGCTGGACCGGCTGTTCGAGGAGGGCCACCCGTGACGCCTGCCGACCTGCCCCTGGGGCCGCTGGAGCGCTTCTTCGCCGACAGCCTGCTGCACCTGGAGCCCGACGCGCCGCTGCCGGTGCTGGTGGCCGGGGTGCTCTGCTGCCAGGCCCTGGCGGCGGGCGACGTGTGCCTGCCCCTGGCGCGCCTGGCCGGCCAGCGGGTGTTCGACGAGGGCATCGAGGGCTTCGACCTGCCGCCCCTGGACACCTGGCGGGCACAGCTGGCGGCCTCGCCGCTGGTGGCCACGGCCGGCGGTTACGCGCCGCTCACCCTGGACGGCGACCGCCTCTACCTCAGCCGCTACCACGCCTACGAGGCGCGCCTGGCCGAGGCCCTGCTGGGGCTGGCCACGGCCCGCCCGCCGGTGGACGAGGCGCAGCTGGGCGAGTCCCTGGCGCGGCTGTTCGCCCGCAACACCCAGTCGCCGGACTGGCAGCGGCTGGCCGCCGCCCAGGCGGTGCGGCGCAACCTGGCGGTGATCTCCGGCGGCCCCGGCACCGGCAAGACCACCACCGTGGTGCGCCTGCTGGCGTCCCTGCTGGAGCAGCCCGGCGGCGAGCGCCTGGCCATCGGCCTGGCAGCCCCCACCGGCAAGGCGGCGGCACGCATGGCCGAGGCGATCCGCAATGCCAAGGCCGACCTGCCGGTGAGCGACGCGGTGAAGAATCTGTTGCCGGAGGAGGCGCGCACCCTGCACCGCCTGCTCGGCAGCCACGGTGACAGCCCCCGGGTGCGCCACCACGCCGAGAACCCGCTGCCGCTGGACGTGCTGGTGGTGGACGAGGCCTCGATGGTGGACCTGGCGTTGATGGCCAAGCTGGTGGACGCGCTGCCCCCGGGTGCGCGGCTGATCCTGCTGGGGGACAAGGACCAGCTGGCGGCGGTGGAGGCCGGCGCGGTGTTCGCCGAACTCTGCGAGGGCCGGGGCCTGGACGCCACGGCGGCGGCCGAGCTGGAGCGCATCACCGGCCAGCCGGTGCCGACGGAGACGCCCACCTCGCGCCTGGGGGATTCGGTGGTGCTGCTGACCCACAGCCACCGCTTCGCCGGGGACAGCGGCATCGGTGAGCTGGCGCGGCGGATCAACGCCGGCGACGCCCGCGGCACCCTGGCGCTGCTGCGTGAGGGCCGCGCCGACCTGGCCTGGAACGCCGGGCCGCTGCAGGTCGCGCTGCTGGAGCGCCTGGATGCGGGCTACGCCCCCTTCATCAGTGCGGCGCGCCGGGGCGACCCGACGGCCGCCTTCGCGGCCTTCGCTGAGTTCCGCGCCCTCACCGCCCAGCGCGAGGGGCCCTGGGGCGTGGCCGGGATCAACGAGGCGCTGGAGGCGCGCATCAAGCGCCGCCTGGGCATCGCCAGCCGCGAGCGCTGGTACCCGGGGCGGGCGGTGATGGTGCGGCAGAACGACTACGCGCTGGGGCTGTTCAACGGCGACGTCGGCATCTGCCTGCCGACGCCCCATGGGCTGCGGGTGTTCTTCGAGGGCGAGGACGGCCACCGGCCCTTCTCCCCGGCCCGCCTGCCCAGCCACGACAGCGCCTTCGCCATGACGGTGCACAAGAGCCAGGGCTCGGAGTTCCGCGAGGTGCTGCTGGTGCTGCCGGAGCAGCCGAGCCCGCTGCTCAGCCGCTCGCTGTTCTACACCGGCATCACCCGCGCCCGGCAGCGGGTGGAGATCTGGGGCCTGCCCCAGCGCCTGGCCGAGGCGGTGAGCACCCGCGCCGAGCGGGCGGCGGGCCTGGCCGAGCGCCTGGCCCGTGAGCCGCAGCCGGCGGCGCCCCCCTCAGCCGCACCCGCTCCGGCGGCACCGGTTGTACAGGTGCCGCCGGCCGGGGGGCAGTTGGATTTGTTCTAGGGGGTTGGCGCGGTGGGCTGAAGCCCACCCTACGCCCTCTACGGCGCACCCTGCTCCTGGGCGGGAACGAGAACGGGGCCCGTGGGCCCCGTTGTCATGACGCGGTGGATCAGTCGATCCGCAGGACCTTGGCGAGGACGATCTTCGGGCCCTTCATCTTCTTGACGATGATGCGCAGGCCTTCGGTCTCCAGCACTTCTTCCTCTTCGGGAACCCGGTTGAGGCTGTCGTAGATCAGCCCGGCCAGGGTGTCGGCCTCGACATGGTCGAGGTCGATGCCGAGCAGGCGCTCGACCTTGAACAGCGGGGTGTCGCCGCGTACCAGCAGCTTGCCGGGCTGGTAGGCGAGCACGCCGCGCTCGGTCTTTCGGTGTTCGTCCTGGATGTCGCCGACCAGCACTTCGAGCACGTCTTCCATGGTCAGGAAGCCGACCACCTTGCCGTCGGCCTCTTCGACCAGGGCGAAGTGCGCGCCGCCCTGGCGGAACTGCTCCAGCAGGCGTGGCAGAGGCATGTGCTTGCTGACGCGTTCCACCGGGCGGGTGAGTTCGGCGAGGTCGAAGGACTCGGGCAGGCTGTCCAGGGCGGACAGGGCCAGGAGCAGGTCCTTGATGTGCAGGATGCCGATGAACTCGCCCTTGCGGTCGTCGTAGACCGGGTAGCGGCTGTACTTGTGGCGGCGGATGACGCCGAGGATGTCGGACAGCGGGGCGTCGTGCTCCAGGTAGATCAGGTCTTCCCTGGAGTTGGCCCAGTCCACTACTTCCAGTTCGCCCATCTCGACGGCGGAGGCGAGCACGCGCATGTCCTGGTCGCTGGGGTCGCGGGCGCGGCTGGAGTGCAGGATCAGCTTGAGCTCGTCACGGCTGTAGTGGTGCTCGTGGTGCGGGCCGGGCTCGCCCTGGCCGGCGATGCGCAGGATGGTGTTGGCGCTGGCGTTGAGCAGCCAGATGGCCGGGTACATGAGCCAGTAGAAGAGGTACAGCGGCACCGCCGTCCACAGCGACAGCAGCTCGGGCTTGCGGATGGCCCAGGACTTGGGCGCCAGCTCGCCGACCACGATGTGCAGGTAGGAAATGATGAAGAAGGCGGTGAAGAAGGAGATGCCGTGGAGCAGCTTCTCCGACTCCACGCCGACGGCGCTGAGCAGCGGGCCGAGCAAGTGGGCGAAGGCCGGCTCGCCGACCCAGCCGAGGCCGAGGGAGGCCAGGGTGATGCCCAACTGGCAGGCGGAGAGGTAGGCGTCCAGCTGGTTGTGCACGGTGCGCAGGATGCCGCCGCGCCAGCCGTGCTGGTCGGCGATGGATTCCACGCGGGTGGCGCGCAGTTTGACCATGGCGAACTCGGCGGCGACGAAGAAACCGTTGAGCAGCACGAGGAAGAGGGCGAACAGGACGAGGCCGAAATCGGCGAAATAGCTGGAGAAGGTGGAGCTTGTGGAAGGGTCCATTAGGGGTCAGGGCTGGCGAATGATCGGCTAAGGGTGAAGGCTGGGCCTTGAGTTTGCAAGCGGGCGGAAGGCCCCGGGAGCATGGGGCCCGGGGCACGCCGTGATGCCTGTCTCAGCGCTCGCCGGCCACCTGGGCGGGGGGGAAATGGCAGGTGAAGGTGCTGCCGTGGTTGAGCACGGAGCTGATGTCCAGGCGGGCGCGGTGGCGGATCAGCACGTGCTTGACGATGGCCAGGCCCAGGCCGGTGCCGCCGGTGTTGCTGGCGCGGCTGGAGTCGACCCGGTAGAAGCGCTCGGTCAGGCGCGGCAGGTGCTTGGCTTCGATGCCGATGCCGGAGTCCTGCACGGCCAGGTGCGCGCCCAGTTCGTCGCCCCACCAGCGGATGCGGATGTCGCCGCCGTCGGGGGTGTACTTCACGGCGTTGAACACCAGGTTGGAGAAGGCGCTGCGCAGTTCGGCCTCGCTGCCACGCAGGCGCACGCCGGCGTCGGCCTCCAGTTCGATGCGGTGCTGGCGGCTGCCGGACAGGGCGAGGGCGTCGTGGCGGATGCTCTGCAGCAGGGCCTCGACCTCCACCGGCTGGTTGTCGGAGGGGTAGTCGGTGGCTTCCAGCTTGGCCAGCAGCAGCAGGTCGTTGAGCAGGTTCTGCATGCGCCCGGCCTGCTGGTGCATCTGTTGCAGGGCGCGGCCCCAGCGCGGGTTCACGTCGTCGACGTTGTCCAGCAGGGTCTCCAGGTAGCCGGCGATCACCGTCAGCGGGGTGCGCAGCTCGTGGGAGACGTTGGCGACGAAGTCCTTGCGCATCTGCTCCAACTGGTGGAGCCGGGTGATGTCGCGCACCAGCATCAGGTGCTCGCGGTTGCCGTACTGGGTGATGTGGAACTGCAGGCGCAGGCGGTCGTTGACCGGTGAGGGCAGTTCGAGGGCCTCGCGGTAGTTCTCCTGCTCGAAGTACTCCTTGAAGCGCGGGTGGCGCACCAGGTTGGTGACCGGCTGGCCGCTGTCCTGGGGGGTCTTGAGGCCCAGCAGGTTTTCGGCGGCGCGGTTCCACCAGTCGAGGTTGCCCTCGCTGTCGAGCATCACCACGGCGTCCTTGAGGGCGGCGGTGGACTCCTGCACGCGGTCGATCACCGCCTGCAGGCGCCCGCGCACGCGCTGGTCGCGGCGTTGCAGGTGGTAGATGCTGTCGAACACTTCGCCCCACAGGCCGTAGCCGTCCGGCGGCGGCTCGTCGGGTTTGTGCTCCTTGAGCCATTTGTGCAGGCGCAGCAGCTGGCTGAGGGTCCAGCCGAGGTAGGCGCCCAGGCCGATGGCCAGGGCCCAGCCGTATTCACCGGAGATGAAGCCGGCGAGGAGGCAGGCACCGAGCAGGAGGATCAAACGGCGGATTACGGCACGGCGCCAGTCCTGGTTCAACGGTCGCGTCCTTGTACGGCGAGGGCTCTAGCCCTTGGTGGAGAAACGATAACCGGTGCCGCGCACCGTCTGCACCAGGTTCTCGTAGGCGTCGCCCAGGGCCTTGCGCAGGCGGCGGATGTGCACGTCCACGGTGCGTTCCTCGACGTAGACGTTGCCACCCCAGACCTGGTCCAGCAGCTGGCCGCGGGTGTAGGCGCGCTCCTGGTGGGTCATGAAGAACTGCAGCAGGCGGTATTCGGTGGGGCCCATCTCGGCCGGCTTGCCGTCGATGGTGACGCGGTGGCTGATGGGGTCCAGCAGCAGGCCGCCGATCTCGATGGGGGCTTCGCTGTCGGTGGGGCCGGCGCGGCGCAGCACGGCCTTGAGGCGGGCCACCAGTTCGCGGGGCGAGAAGGGCTTGGTGATGTAGTCGTCGGCGCCGACTTCCAGGCCCTGGATCTTGTTGTCCTCCTCACCCTTGGCGGTGAGCATGATGATCGGGATGTCGCTGGTCAGGTCGTCGCGCTTCAGGCGCCGCGCCAGTTCGATGCCGGAGGTGCCGGGGAGCATCCAGTCCAGCAGGATCAGGTCGGGCTTGCGGTCGATGATGCTGGCGTGGGCCTGCTGGGTGTTCTCCGCCTCCAGGCACTCGTAGCCGGCCATTTCCAGGGCCACCGCGATCATTTCGCGGATCGGTGCTTCGTCGTCGACGATCAGGATGTTCTTGCCAACCATGTATCCGCCTCGGGTCGCTGGTTCTGAGGGTTTGCGCGCATTAGATAACGGAATTATTGCAGTGATATGACACGGCCGTGGCGGAGACGACGGCCGTGCCGGGCGCGTGCTCAGCGCAGGGCGTAGTCGGCCACCACGCCGATGAAGATCGCCAGCCCCGCCCAGTGGTTGTGCAGGAAGGCCTTGAAGCAGGCCTGCGGGTCGCGGTCGCGGGTGCTGTGGAATTCCCAGGCGAAGCAGGCCAGGGCACCGAGCAGGCCGAGGTGGAAGTACAGGCCCAGTTCGAAGCGGCTGCCGGCCAGCAGCAGACACAGCAGGGCGAGGCCCTGGAGGGTGGCGATGATCACCCGGTCGGCGTCGCCGAAGAGGATGGCGGTGGACTTGATGCCGATCTTCAGGTCGTCCTCGCGGTCGGTCATGGCGTAGTAGGTGTCGTAGGCCACGGTCCACAGCAGGTTGGCGATGTAGATCAGCCAGGCGGTGGCCGGCAGTTCGCCGGTGGCGGCGGTGAAGGCCATGGGGATGCCCCAGGAGTAGGCGGCGCCCAGCACCACCTGGGGGTAGAAGGTGTAGCGCTTCATGAAGGGGTAGCAGGCGGCCAGGGCCACGGCGCCGAAGGACAGCCAGACGGTGGTGGCGTTGGTCAGCAGCACCAGGCCGAAGGCGATGGCCAGCAGCACGGCGAAGAACACCAGGGCTTCCTTCGGGCGGATGGCGCCGGTGGCCAGGGGGCGGGCGTGGGTGCGGGCGACGTGGCCGTCGAAGTTGCGGTCGGCATAGTCGTTGATGGCGCAGCCGGCGGCGCGCATGACGGCGACGCCGAGGACGAAGACCAGCACGTTCTTCAGGCTGGGGTGGCCGTCGGCGGCGATCCACACGGCCCAGAGGGTGGGCCAGAGCAGCAGGTAGACGCCGATGGGACGGTCGAGCCGGGCGAGCTGGACGAAGTCCCAGGCACGCGGGTGCAGGCGGTTGAGCGATCGCAGGAACTGGATGTACATCGGGGGCCTCCGCTGGACGTGCGGCGGATTATACGGCCTCGATTCCGGCCTGCCGCCACAGCGTGGGGAGGAATATCTCGGCCACCAGCACGCCCAGCCCGTCGCGGCGGAAGCAGGAGCGGCGGCCCCAGAGGCGTTCCTCGCGCACGTCGGCCGGTAGCAGCGACGCCGGGTAGCGGGTGACTTCGATGGCGCCGCGGGTGAAGGCGCGGTCGCTGAACAGCAGCTCGCCGAGGGAGCGGCCGCCGAGGTCGGCCAGGGCCAGGCCGGAGCCTTCCAGGGCCTTGCGGGCGGCGACGCTGCGGGCGAAGACCCAGGGTTCGCCATGGCCGCGCAGGTACACCTCGCGCACCCAGCCCTGGCTGCCGTCGGGCACGCCGAGGGCCTGGCATTCGTCGCTGCGCAGGACCTGCCAGGCTTCGTGGAGCGGGGTGACGCTGAAGGCGCCCTGGGCCTGTGCGGTGAGGCGGCGGGTCAGCGAACCCTGGTCGAACAGCCAGTCGCGCACCTCGGCAGCGGGCGCGGGGTGCAGCTGCTGGGCGCTGAGCCAGCGGGGCGGGTGGACGAGGACGGCGTTCGACACGGTGGACCTGCGGGGGGCTTGGGCGGCGCGGGAGTGTAGCACGCAGCCCGGCGCGCTCCGGACGGGCCCGGTTGTCACAGGGCGGTGGTCGGCGGGCGTCTTGGCGCTGCCCGGCGATTGGGTTAGGTTGCGCGCGCAACCGTGAGTTTCCCGAGGCAGATATGAAGAAATGGCAATGCGTGGTCTGCGGACTGATCTATGACGAAGCCCAGGGCTGGCCGGACGACGGCATCGCCCCCGGTACCCGCTGGGAAGACGTGCCGGCCGACTGGCTGTGCCCGGATTGCGGCGTGGGCAAGCTGGACTTCGAGATGATCGAGATCGGCTGATCCTCCCGGGCCCCCGCGTTCTGCGTGGGGCCCTGTTTCTCTCCTTCCCCGTTCCTGAACCCCCTGGTCACGCCCCAACCTCCGTCGGGGCGCGCGGCTGCCTGCTTGGCGAGCGCGGGCGGTTTGGAGTAGGTTCGGCCGATCGTTCCCGCTGGGGTGGAGGTGCGTATGCGCAAGTGGCAATGCGTGGTGTGCGGCTTCATTTACGACGAGGCCCTGGGGCTGCCCGAGGAGGGCATCGCCCCCGGTACGCGCTGGGAGGACGTCCCGGCGGATTGGGTCTGCCCTGATTGCGGGGTGGGCAAGGTGGACTTCGAGATGATCGAGATCCGCTGAGTCCTGGTGGTTTTCTGAGCGACGGCCTGCGGGCCGTCGCGTCGTTTTTCGTCCTAGGAGTGAGTGATGAGTGCACCTGTGGTGATCGTCGGGACCGGCCTGGCCGGCTACAACCTGGCCAAGGAGTTTCGCAAGCTGGACGGCGAGACGCCGCTGTTGCTGATCAGTGCCGACGACGGCCGCTCCTATTCCAAGCCGATGCTGTCCACCGGCTTTGGCAAGAACAAGGACGCCGACGGCCTGGCGATGGCCGAGGCCGGCGCCATGGCCGAGCAGCTGAAGGCGGAGATCCGCACCCACACCCGCATCACCGGCATCGACCCGGGGCACCGGCAGATCTGGATCGGCGAGGAAGCCGTGGCCTACCGCGACCTGGTGCTGGCCTGGGGCGCCGAGGTGATCCGCGTGCCGGTGGAGGGCGATGCGGGGGACGCGGTGTTCCCCATCAATGACCTGGAAGACTATGCGCGCTTCCGCGCGGCAGCCGCCGGCAAGCGCCGGGTGCTGATCCTCGGCGCCGGGCTGATCGGCTGCGAGTTCGCCAACGACCTGACCCTGGGTGGCTACGAGGTGGAAGTCGTTGCCCCCTGCGAGCAGGTCATGCCCGGCCTGCTCCACCCGGCGGCGGCCGGCGCCGTGCAGGCGGGGCTGGAGGCCATCGGCGCGCGCTTCCATCTGGGGCCGGTGCTGGCCAGCCTGAACCACGCCGGCGAGGCGCTGGAGGCGCACCTCTCCGACGGCACCCACCTCAGCTGCGACCTGGTGGTCTCCGCCGTGGGCCTGCGTCCGCGCACCGCCCTGGCGGCGGCGGCGGGCCTGGACGTGAACCGCGGTGTGGTGGTGGACCGCGAGCTGCGCACCTCCCACGCGAACATCTACGCGCTGGGGGATTGCGCGGAAGTGGACGGCATCAACCTGCTCTACGTGATGCCGCTGATGGCCAGCGCCCGGGCCCTGGCGCAGACCCTGGCCGGCACGCCGACGGCGGTCAGCTACGGGCCGATGCCGGTGACGGTGAAGACCCCGGCCTGCCCGCTGGTGGTCTCGCCGCCGCCCCGTGGCCTGGACGGCGAATGGACGGTGGAAGGGGCCGGCGCGGACATCAAGGCGCTCTGCCGCGATGCATCCGGGCGCCTGCTGGGCTATGCGCTCACCGGTGCGGCGGTGCAGGAGAAGCTCGCGCTGAACCGTGAACTGCCGCCGGTCTTGGCATGAACGGCCGGCCTTCTGTCGGATCCGCCCTCGGCTTGTAGGTCAAAACTGTCGGACAACACTGGCGCGGGCCTTTGTGGCATGCCATCCTCCCCGAGGTCTGCCGCAGCGCAGAGCTGTTGCGGCGCCTTGGGCGCTGTTCTGGATGAACAGCACGGACACAAAAACAACAAACCGTCACAGAGGCATCTATGCGTAAACCGGAACTCGCCGCCGCCATCGCCGAGAAGGCCGATCTCACCAAGGATCAGGCCAATCGTGTTCTCAACGCCGTTCTCGAAGAAATCACCAACGCGCTGCACCGCAAGGACAGCGTGACCCTGGTCGGTTTCGGCACCTTCGTGCAGCGCCACCGTGGTGCTCGCACCGGCAAGAACCCGCAGACCGGCCAACCGGTCAAGATCAAGGCCAGCAACACCGTGGCCTTCAAGCCGGGCAAATCCCTCAGGGACTCGATCAACTAAGGACAGTGTTCCCGGGGCCCCCAGCCGGCCCCGGGAGCGTTTCAACCCATCTCCAGGCTGGGCTGTAGTCCCGCTCGCAAACCGCTACAATGCGCGCCCGTTCCCCTTCCGACCGAGGCGCTCGCCGATGAAATTCCGACTCCTGCTCTGGGTCCTGGGCCGCATGATGGCCAAGGCCAGCCGTGACAATGCCGCCTTCCGCGAGCAACTGGCCGGCAAGGACCTGGTGTTCCAGCTGCACACCCTCGATGGCAAGGTGGCCCGTCATTTCGTGGTCAAGGACCAGCGCGTCACCAGCAAGCGCGGCGTGGCGGCTTCGCCGGCTTTCGCCATCGGCTTCAAGGATGGTGCCTACGGGTTCGCCACCATGAACGCCAAGAACAAGCAACTGGCCTTCATGCAGGGCATCCAGAACAAGGACATCCAGATCCAGGGCAACCCGGCGCTGGTGCTGTGGTTCCAGGGCCTGACCAAGCACCTGGTGCCGAAGAAGAAACCCGCCGACAAGCAGGCGGCCTGAGCCCCTCCGCTGGTGAGCCTCCAGGCGTTTCGCTAGGCTGAACAGGCGCGTTCCGCGAGGCGCGCGCCCGCGTCGTCCTGATGGAAGCCTGCCCATGCGAGTCCTGATCGCCCTGCCCCTGCTGCTCGCCAGCGCCGCTGCCTTCGCAGCCCCCACCCCCCCTGCACCCGCCCAGCTGGACCGTGCCTTCGAGCTGGCCGGCGTGCGCCTGCTCTGCGAGCAGAGCGGCACGCTGTTGCAGCGGGGTGCCCCCGAGTCTTATCAGAAGCAGCTGGCCAGCGCCTTTGCCGCCGAGGCGGTGTGCGCCGACCTGGCGGCGGCCGTGGCCCCTCGGCTGGAGGCGGCGCAGCTGGCCGAGGTCGAGCAGGCGCTGGACAGCGAGCTGGCCCGGCGTTTCACCGCCGCCGAGCGCGAGGTGGACGACGGGCTGGTGGACTACCGCAAGCAACTGGCCGACAAGCCGCCCCGGGCCGACCGCGTGGAGCTGGTGCACCGCCTGGACCGCGCGGCCCGCACCACCGACCTGGCGGCCCTGCTGCGCTACGAGGTGGGCAAGACCCTGGCGCTGCTCAGCCTGCGCCAGCGAGGCGAGCGCATCAGCGAGCCGGCCCTGACCCAGCAGACCGCCCAGCAGGCCGAGGGCATCCACGCCAGCAGTGCCCAGGCGGTGGAGTCCTTCATGCTCTATGCCTACCGGCAGATGCCCAGCGAGCAGGTCCAGGCCTATGCCGAACTCTACGAGCGGCCGGCCGTGAAGCGCCTGCTGGATGCGAGCCTGGAGGCCCTGCCCGGGGTCTTCGCCAAACGCCGGGCGCTGCTCAAGTAGCCGGCGGCTTCGCGCGCAACAAAAAGGGCCCCGAGGGGCCCTTTTTCGTGACGCGCATGACTCAGTGGTTGAACTGGGAGGCCAGCTCGCGCAGCGCGGCTTCGGCTTCGAGCACCTTGTTCACGGCGTCGTCGGCCTTCTCCCGGGACAGGCCCAGGCGCTCGAACAGCTCGTCCGGCAGGGCGATCTGGGGGCCCATGCCGATGCCCCGCTGGCGCAGCAGGCCGACGGCCAGGGTCACCAGGTTAGGGTAGGCGTGGTTGGCGCCGTCGTAGTTCGGGTCGTGCTGGAAGCGCAGGGCGGCGGAGAGCTCCTCGGGCATGTCCCAGAAGCGCATCAGCCAGCTGCCGATCTGTTCGCGGGTGATGCCCAGCAGGTGCTGCTCGATGTAGCTGTGGGGCAGGTGCGGGTTCACTTCCAGGTGCCGGCAGATCAGCGAGAAGTGCGGCGGGAAGACGTGGGCCAGGACCAGGTAGCCGAAGTTGTGCAGCAGGCCGCCGAGGTAGGTGAGGCCGGCCTCCGGGCGCTGGGCGCGGGGGATGGCGCGGGTCAGGCCTTCGATCACGGCGGCGGTGTAGACCGCCTGCTGCCAGTAGGGCGTGGCCTGCTGGGGCTGGTCCTTGGGCAGGCTCAGGGTCTTGCCCAGGGCCAGGCCGAGGGCCAGGTTGATCACCAGGTCGAAGCCCAGCACGCGGACGATGGCGTCCTCCACCGAGCGGATCTTGCCCGGCGCGGCGTAGTACGGCGAGGCGGCCCAGCTCACCACCTGGGCGGCCAGGGCCGGGTCGGTCTCCACCACGCCGGTGATGTCGTCGACGGTGGCGTTGGGGTCGACCCGCAGCTTGATGATCTTCTGCGCGGTTTCCGGCAGCGGCGGGATCTCGATGGTTTCCTCGAGGCGCTGCTGGATGCGTCGGGCGGTGAAGGCCTGGACGGCCTGGCTGATCTCGGCGCGGTCGTCGTCCGGGCGGTCGAGGTTCAGGCGGATGCCCTCCAGCGGCTCGCCGAAGCGGGCGGCGCTGGCCTTGCTGAGCAGCTGGCGGTACTGCTCGGTGGGGATCTCCAGCACCAGGCCGGTGTGCCCGGAGTCGATCAGCAGCGAGGGTTCCTGCAGCAGGCGCTCGTCGTACAGGCACGGCGAGCTGGTCAGCGGCGGCAGGGCCGGCAGGGTGTTCAGGTCGTGCTTGCCGAGCATGCGCTCGAAGCGCTCGGGCTTGATGGTGACCAGCTTGCGGCCGGTGAGCTCGGCGAGGCGGTTCAGGTCCAGCAGCTGGCTGCGCGGGTAGAGTACCAGCAGGGCGCCGACGGCATCCTCCAGCAGCACCGCCTGGACCCGGCGCTCGGCCGGCAGGTCGGGCGTGTCGGCGCGGACCTGGCTGGCGATGCCCAGCTTGTCCAGCAGTTGCAGGATCACGTCGGGTGCGTGGGGTTCCTGGTCCGGGGCGAATGCGACTTCGGTCATGGCGTTATCCGGCTTCAAAGCGACTGCCCGGAGTATAACGAGCAGCCATCAGGACTGATGGGTCAGGCGACCGGCGCACTGTGCGCTGGATCACACTTGCCCGTATTGCTGGCCGTGTCTCAGCCAGCGCTCCAACAACGGACTCACATGCTGCGGCCAGCGTTCCATCAAGGCCTGGGCGGCGTCGCGCACGGCCGGCAGCAGGCCGGCATCGCGCATCAGGTCGGCCACCTTGAACTGCAGCAGACCGGTCTGGCGGGTGCCGAGCATCTCGCCGGGGCCGCGCAGTTCCAGGTCCTTCTCGGCGATGACGAAGCCGTCGCAGGTCTCGCGCATGATGCCCAGGCGCTCGCGGCCCAGCTGCGACAGCGGCGGGTGGTAGAGCAGCACGCAGTGGCTGGCGGCGCTGCCCCGGCCGACGCGCCCGCGCAGCTGGTGCAGCTGGGCCAGGCCGAGGCGCTCGGGGTTCTCGATGATCATCAGGCTGGCGTTGGGCACGTCGACGCCCACCTCGATCACGGTGGTGGCCACCAGCAGCTGCAGTTCGCCGCGTTTGAAGGCGTCCATCACGGCGGCCTTCTCGGGGGCTTTCATGCGCCCGTGGATCAGGCCGACGCGCAGGTCGCCGAGGGCCAGGGAGAGCTCCTCGTAGGTGGTCTCGGCGGCCTGGCAGGTCAGCTCCTCGGACTCCTCGATCAGGGTGCAGACCCAGTAGGCCTGGCGCCCTTCATGGCAGGCGGCGCGTACGCGCTCGATGACTTCCTCGCGGCGGTTGTCGGCCACCAGCACGGTGTTCACCGGCGTCCGCCCGGGGGGCAGTTCGTCGAGGATGGAGGTGTCCAGGTCGGCGTAGGCGCTCATGGCCAGGGTCCGCGGGATGGGAGTGGCGGTCATGATCAGCTGGTGCGGGCTGAGGCGGCCGTCGATGCCCTTGCGGCGCAGGGCCAGGCGCTGCTGTACGCCGAAGCGGTGCTGTTCGTCGATGATCACCAGGGCCAGGCGGCGGTAGGTCACTTCGTCCTGGAACAGCGCGTGGGTGCCGACCACCATCGGGGCGCCGGCAGCGATGCGTTCGAGGGCGGCGGCACGGGCCTTGCCCTTGAGCTTGCCGGCGAGCCAGGCGACTTCGATGCCCAGCGGTTCCAGCCATTTGCTGAAGTTGAGGTAGTGCTGCTCGGCGAGGATCTCGGTGGGGGCCATCAGCGCCACCTGGTAGCCGGCCTCCAGGGCCTGCAGGGCGGCCAGGGCGGCGACCACGGTCTTGCCGGCGCCGACGTCGCCCTGCACCAGGCGCAGCATCGGCTCGGGCTGGGCGAGGTCGTAGGCGATCTCGGCAGCGACGCGCTGCTGGGCACCGGTGGGCTGGAAGCCCAGGTTGGCCAGGTAGCGACGGGGCAGGTCCTTCGCCGGGGGCAACTGTGGTGCGGCCTGGGCCCGTTGCTGTTCGCGCAGGCGTTGCAGGGACAGCTGGTGGGTAAGCAGTTCCTCGAAGGCGAGGCGGTGCTGGGCCCAGTGGCGGCCTTCGGCGAGCTCTTCGAGGTCGGCATCCGGCGGCGGCCGGTGCAGGTAGCGGATGGCTTCGTCCAGCGGGCCGAGGCGGTAGTCGCGCGCCAGTTCGTCCGGCAGCCAGTCGGGCAGGCTGTGGGGGCCGAGGCGTGCCAGGGCGAGCTGGCTGAGGTTGCGCAGGCGTTGCTGGGTCAGCCCTTCGGTGGTCGGGTAGATGGGCGTCAGGGTCTGTTCCACCGGCGGCGGCTCGTCGCCGTTCAGGGCGCGGTACTCGGGGTGGTAGATCTCCAGGCCGGAGGCACCGGGGCGGACCTCGCCGTAGCAGCGCAGCTGGGTGCCACGCTTGAGGCCGTCCCGCTGGGCGTTGCTGAAGTGGTAGAAGCGCAGGCTCAGCGAGCCGCTGCCGTCATGCAGGCGCACCAGCAGGCTGCGGCGCTTGCCCATGACCACGTCGGCGCCGGTCACCTGGCCTTCGATCACGGCATCCTGGCCGGGGCGCAGGGCGCCGATGGGCACCACGCGGGTGCGGTCCTGGTAGCGCAGCGGCAGGTGGAAGAGGATGTCCTGGAGGTTCTCCAGGCCGACCCGGGCGAGCTTTTCGGCCAGCGCCTCGCCCACCCCCTTGAGCGCGGTGACCGGGACCTGTGCCAGTTCGGTCATGTGGCGCTGGGTTCGCCTTCAGCCTGGGGGCGGGCGACCGAGCAGAGGCGGATGGAGTCGGCCAGCACTTCGATGGCGCGGGGGCGCGGGAAGCTGGCGCGCCAGGCGATGGCCACGGTGCGGAACGGTACCGGCGGGGTCAGCGGGCGGACCTCGATGACGCCGGGGGCGTAGTGGTGGCTGTCGACGGCGGAGAACGGCAGGATCGAGACGCCCAGGCCGGAGGCGACCATGTGGCGGATGGTCTCCAGGGAGCTGGATTCCACGGTGGTGTGGCGGGCGGTTTCCTCGCTGCCCTTGCGCAGGGTCGGGCAGGCTTCCAGCACCTGGTCGCGGAAGCAGTGGCCCTCGCCGAGCAGCAGCAGGCTCTTGTCGTTGAGCAGCTCGCTGTCGATGGTCTTCTTCGCCGTCCAGGGGTGGTCGGCGGGCAGCAGCACGTAGAAGGGCTCGTCGTAGAGCGGCTTGGTCAGCACGTCGGCCTCGGCGAACGGCAGGGCGATGATGATCGCGTCCAGCTCGCCGGTGCGCAGCTTGTCGCGCAGGACGTGGGTGAAGTTCTCTTCGATGTACAGCGGCATCTGCGGGGCGACCCGGTGCAGCTGGGGAATCAGGTGCGGGAACAGGTAGGGGCCGACGGTGTAGATGGCGCCGAGCTTGAGCGGGGCGGCCAGCTGGTTCTTGCCGGCCTGGGCCAACTCGCGGATGCCCTGGGCCTGTTCGAGGACCTTCTGGGCCTGGGTGACGATGCCCTCACCGACCGGCGTCAGGCGCACGGCGCTCTTGCTGCGCTCGAAGATCAGTACGCCCAGTTCGTCCTCGAGCTTCTTCACCCCGACGGAGAGGGTCGGCTGGCTCACGTGGCAACGTTCGGCGGCACGCCCGAAATGCTGTTCCTGGGCGAGGGTGACGATGTAGCGCAGTTCGGTGAGGGTCATAGCGATTTTCCATTGAAGAGGCGCAAGCATAGCGGCTGCAGTCAATGGAACCAACCGCTGTGCCGCCCCGGGCGGGGCGGCGGTCGCTCAGCGGCGATCCTTGCGCAGGGAGTAGACGAAGGGGGCCGTCACTTCCCGCGCGCCGTTGACCAGAATCTCCGGCGGCGGCGGGGGCAGCGGCTGGGCGCGGCGGATCATTTCCAGGGTGGCGCGGTCCAGCGAGGCGCTGCCGGACTTGCCGGTGAGGGTGTAGGCCAGGACCTTGCCTTCGGCGTCCACCGTGAAGCTCAGGCGGTTGACCCCTTCGATGTTGCGACGGCGGGCGTCCTCGGGGTAGCGCTTGTACTTGGCCAGGTGCGCCAGCAGCTTGCTCTGCCAGGTCTCGCGGGCTTGGGTCATGGCGCTGGCCATGCTCTCCTGCTGGGCGGCGGGCTTGGCGTCGCTGGGCGGTGCCGGCGGCGTGGGCGCGGCCACCTGCTCCTTGGGCGACTCCTGCTCCTGGGGCTTCTGCTCGGGCTTAGGCTCCGGGGGCTTGGGCTTCGGCGGTTTCGGCTTGGGTTTGGGCTTCGGCGCGATGGCGATGGTCGGCTTGGGCGCTTCGGCCAGCTTCGGCAACGGCTCGGGCTCCGGCTCCACCTGGGGCGGTGGCGGCGGGGCGGGCGGCGGCGTAGGGGCCGGCAGCGGTTCGAGCTGCACCATCATGGCCGGCGGCGGCAGCTCGATGGGCTCGGCGCTGACCTTCCAGAACAGGGCCCAGCAGAACAGGGCGACGTGCAGGCCGAGCACCACCAGCAGGCTGATGGCCCAGGACAGGTTTCGCTTTGCCTGGCTCATCTAGTTCCCGACCGTCTCGAGTCCCACCAGGCCGATCTTCAGGTAGCCGGCACCGCGCAGGGCGTCCATCACTTCCATCAGCCGGCCATAGTCCACCGCCTTGTCGCCACGGACGAAGATGGTCTTTTCCTTGTCGCCGCCGGTGCGCTGGTCGAGCACGGCAGCCAGTTGCGCCTGGTTCACCGGGTCGTTGTCCAGGAACAGGCTCTTGTCTTCCTTGATGCTCAGGTAGATGGGCTTGTCCGGGCGTGGCGCGGGCTTGGCGGTGGAGGCTGGCAGGTCGACCTTGATGTCCACCGTGGCCAGGGGCGCCGCGACCATGAAGATGATCAGCAGCACCAGCATGACGTCGATGAATGGGGTGACGTTGATCTCGTGGCTTTCCTGGAGATCGTCACCGCCTTCGTTCAGATGCAGTCCCATGGATCAGCCCACTTTGACCATGTGCGGGGCCGGTGCGCGGTCGGCCGGGGGGTGGTCCAGGTCACGGCTGACCAGCAGCAGGACCTGGGCGGAGGCGTCCGCGACCTGGGCCTTGTAGCCGGTAATGGAACGGGCGAAGACGTTGTAGATGACCACGGCGGGGATGGCCGCGACCAGGCCCATGGCGGTGGCCAGCAGGGCTTCGGCGATGCCGGGGGCGACAACGGCGAGGTTGGTGGTCTGGGATTTGGCGATGCCGATGAAGCTGTTCATGATGCCCCACACGGTGCCGAACAGGCCGACGAAGGGCGCGGTGGAGCCGATGGTGGCGAGCACGCCGGTGCCCATGCTCATCTTGCGGCCGCTGGCGGCGACGAGGCGCTCCAGGCGGAAGCTGACGCGTTCCTTGATGCCGTCCTTCTCGCGGGTGTTGGTCGAGAGCTTCAGCTCGTCGAGGGCGTCCTGCACCAGCACCTGGGACAGGTTGTTCGGGGCGGCGGTCTTGTCGGCGGCTTCCGGCAGGTTGCGCGCGGCCTTCAGGGCCACCAGCTCGCGGCGCAGGCGGCGCTTGGCACCGAGCAGCTCGATGCTCTTGGCCAGCCAGATGGTCCAGGTGAGGATCGAGGCGAGCACCAGGCCGATCATCACGCCTTTCACCACGATGTCGGCGTTCTGGTACATGCCCCAGGGCGACAGGTCGTGGGCCGGCAGGCCTTCTTCGACGGCTTCGGGCGCGGTGCCGGCCAGGGCGGCGGCGAGGTCGTTGCCCAGGCTCAGGCCCTGGTCGATGGCGGCGAGGGTCTTGTCGATCTCTTCCGGTGCCACGCCCTGTGCCTGCAGCGTCTGGCGGGCGGTGTCGCGGATCTGCTCCGGGGTGGCCTGGGGGCCGAGGGCCTGGAGCGTGCTCAGCAGTTCGGCGTTGGCCGGTGCGGCGGGCGCGCTGGCGATCGGCTGTGCACCTTCGGTCGGCGCGGTAGCGCTCGGCGTTGCGGCTGGCTGGGCGCTGGCCGTGGCGGCAGCTGGTGCAGTGGGCTCTTCGGCGAAGGCTGCGCCGGCGGGCAGCAGGGCCAGGCCGAACAGGAGCGCCGCCAGGGGGCGGGCGCGACGGGAAAGCAGAGCGGGCTGGGCGTTGGGTGCAATAGGTTTCATGGCCGGACCTGAAGGTTAATTGCGGTTTCGCCCGCCGTTGAGGAGCCGTCGCGGACAAAGGTGGAGCATTATTGCAAGTAATTCTTGTTTGTAAAAGTGATAATGTAACCCCTCCGTCGCGATCCGGACGGACGCGCGCGATTTCGCATCACCCCGCCCCAGCCCTTATTCTCAGCACTTTTACGGAGACGCTCCCATGTCCGAATCCCCGCTTTTGCTCATTGCCGGCTGTGGCGATGTAGGCAGCCGACTGGCCCTGAGGATGTTGGCTGAAGGCTGGTGGGTCCACGGCCTGCGGCGAAATGTCTCGGCGCTGCCGGCGGGCGTGCTGCCCATCGCGGGTGACCTGGAGCGCGCCGAGCGGCCGGTCGACTGGCCGACGGACGCGCTCGATGCGGTGGTGTTCTGCGTGGCGGCGAGCCGCCATGACGAGGAAGGCTACCGCGCGGCCTACGTCGAGGGCCTGCGCCACGTGCTGGCCTGGTTGCGCGAGAGCGGGCAGCAGCCCCGGCGCCTGCTGTTCGTCTCCAGCAGCGGTGTCTACGGGCAGCGCGATGGCGAGTGGATCGACGAAGACGCCCCCGCCGAGGCGGATGGCTATTCGGGTCGCGTCATGCGCGAGGCCGAGCAGCTGGCGCTGGACAGCGGCCTGCCGGCCACTCTGGTGCGCCTGACCGGGCTCTACGGGCCGGGCCGCGAGTGGCTGCTGAACCAGGTGCGCATGGGCTACCGGGTGGCGAGCGAGCCGCCGCTCTACGGCAACCGCATTCATGTGGACGATGCCGCCGGCCTGCTGGCCCACCTGCTGCGTGTTGAACAGGCCGGGACGCCGCTGGCGCCCTGCTACCTGGGTGTGGACGATGCGCCGGCACCGCTTGATGAGGTGGTGGCCTGGCTGCGCGAGCGCCTGGGGGTGACGCACTGGTCGGAGTCCTCCACCGTGCGCCGGGCCGGCAGCAAGCGCTGCAGCAATGCCCGGGCCCGGGCGCTGGGTTGGGAGCCGCAGTACCCCAGCTTCCGCGAGGGCTACGCGGCGATCCTCAAGGACGCCTGAGGTGGATGCCAACCGGCTGCTGGCCAAGGCCTGGCTGCCTGGGGTCGAGCTGTTCCATGCCGACTTTTCCGGCCAGCCCTTTGGCCGTCACAGCCACGATGCCTTCGCCATCGGTGCCATCCTGCATGGCGTAGGCGGCTACCAGTGCCGGGGTGCGCGGCATGCCCTGCCCGCCGGCACCCTGTCGCTGATGAACCCGGAGGAGCCTCACACGGGACACGCCGAGTCGCCCCGGCTGGTGTACCGGATGCTCTATGTGGAAGAAGCCCGTCTGCCGGCCCTGCTCGGGCGCAAGGCCCTGCCACGGGGGTTTGGCGCGCTCAACCCGGGCGATGACGGTGCCGTGGCCCAGGCCTTGGCACGCCTGGCCGGGGAGTTTGAGCGAGGCGACGCACTGGCGCTGGAAAGCGAGCTGCTGGAGCTGCTGGAACTGGTGTTCGTGCGCCATGGGGGGCTGCGCCCCACGGGCAGCGGTGCGCGCGACGGCGGGGTGACCGGCCAGTTGCGCGATTACCTGGAGTCGCACTACCGCGAGGCAGTGAGCCTGGAGCACCTGGCCAGCCTGCTGCAGCGCCATCCACGCCACCTGATCGAGGCGTTCCGTCGTGCCTACGGAGTGCCACCCCACACCTACCAGCTGCAGCGCCGGGTGCGCGAGGCGAAGCAGCGGCTGCTGGCAGGCGAACCCTTGGCGAGCCTGGCGCTGGAGCTGGGGTTCTACGACCAGGCGCACTTCTCCAGCACCTTCCGCCGTTTCACCGGGGTGACGCCCGGCCGCTTCCGCCGCGAGGCGCTGCGCTGACGGGCGCCCTGCCCGACCCGACTTTCTTCCAATACGCGAGCCCCGGACCCTGGCGAGACTCCACCGCCTTGCCGTGGAGGTCATATGCTCGCTCTGTTCCTGCTGGTCGCCAGCACCCATTTCGCTGCCCTGCTGTCACCCGGTCCGGATTTCTTCCTGTTGTTGCGCGCGGGACTCACCCGTGGGCGCCTGCACGCCGCTGGCTGTGCCTGGGGCATCGCGTTGGCGAACCTGGCGAGCATGCTGCTGGTGTTGCTAGCGCTGAGCCTGCTGCCTGCGGAGGGCGGCTGGGTGTGGCGCGCCCTGCAGCTGCTGGGTGGGGGCTACTTCCTGTGGCTGGGTGCTCAGGCCTTGATGGCGCGGCGCCGGCTCGACCTGCCCGAAGCCAGCGCGGATGCGGGCCTTGGCTCCTGGCGAAGGGGCGTGCTGGAAGGGTTGCTGGCCAGCAGCGTCAATCCGAAGTTGCCGATCTTCTATGCCGGGCTGTTCGGGGTGCTGCGCTCGGCGCAGATGCCCGACTGGGGCCTGGCCCTGTGCATGGCCTGGATGACCCTGGTGGTGCTGGGCTGGGACCTGGGGCTGGTGCGCCTGGTGTCACACCGCCGCTGGCAGGCCTGGCTGCAACGGCGGGTGGTGGCGCTGGATCGGCTGTGTGGCGGGCTGCTGGCGTTGCTGGGGGGCTGGCTGGTGGTCGGGGCTTTCTAGCCGCTGCCGGGCTTTACTGGCGCTCCAGCACCCAGGCGCGCTTGCCGGGGTAGTACTCGGGCATCTCGTCGATCTGGGCGCGGTTGCCGGTCTCGAGGATCTCCAGGCGGTTGCCGTCGTGGACGAAGATCCAGGGTGCGCCCTGGTCGCCGAGTTGCAGCCACATGCTGTCGTTCTCGCCGCTCATTGCGGCACAGTCGCCGGCCAGGCAGAGGGCGAAGCGGTCGGCGCCGGGAAGGCCTTCCAGGCGGCCGTCGGGGTGGAACAGTACCAGGCCGCCCTGCCCCGTGCCTTCGAGGATCTTCCAGGTACCGCCGAGGTAGGTCTTGTAGAGGGCGTATTCGAAGCTGCTGCCTTCCGGTGCGCCGTCGGCGGCGGGTTCGGCCGGGCGTACGAAGTGCTGTTCGGGGAAGTTCTCGCTGGCTTCCTGGATCAGCTGGCGCCCCTTGAGGTTCAGGTGCTCGTGGTAGTCGTCGCCGTAGAAGTCCACCTGCCAGCGGCCCTTGCCCTGGGGTACCAGGCGGCCCTCGCCCAGTTCGAAGCCGTTGCTGTAGTTGGCGGTCCCGGCGTGGGTGTCGAGGCTCCACTCCAGGTTGGGGCCGTAGGCGAGCAGGGCCTCGCGCAACTTGCCTTCACGGGCGGCTTCGTCGATGGCGGTCTGGTTGATCCAGACGCCGCTGGGGTCGCTGGGCGTGCTGGCACAACCGGCCAGCAGGGCGGCGCAGATGAGGGGGATGAGGGCTTGGCGCATGGCGGGGTTCCTTCCTTTGGCCGGTGCAGCGGGCAAGGTGCCCGCTGCGGCCATCGGGTTTACTCGAGGACCAGGATGGCGTCCATCTCGACCTGAGAGCCACGGGGCAGCGCGGCCACGCCGATGGCGGCGCGGGCCGGATAGGGCTGCTCGAAGTAGCGGCCCATCACTTCGTTGACCTTGGCGAAGTGGGACAGGTCGGTGAGGAAGATGTTGAGTTTGACGATGTCCTTGAAGGACCCACCGGCGGCTTCGGCGACGGCCTTCAGGTTCTCGAACACCTGGACGGTCTGGGCTTCGAAGCCTTCCACCAGTTCCATGGTCTTGGGATCGAGGGGGATCTGCCCGGACATGTAGACGGTGTTGCCGGCCTTGATCGCCTGGGAGTAGGTGCCGATGGCGGCGGGAGCCTTGTCGCTGTTGATCACGGTCTTGCTCATGGAAACTCCTTGTACAGGTGAAAGCACCCCGGGCTGTACCCGGATGGGCGCGGTTGGAGACGGGCCTGGCCATGGGCGGGTGTGCCCGGGCGGCCTCGCCTCCGTGGGTTCAGCGGGCTGTCAGGCGCGCACCCGGGTGATGCGGATCACCCCCTTGAGGGCGCGCAGTTTCTTGATGACCCGGGCCAGGTGCACGCGGTCGTGCACGCTGATCACCAGCTGGACGACGCTGATGCGGCCATCGCGCTCGTCCATGCCGATCTTCTCGATGTTGCCGTCGGCGGCGTTGACGCTGCTGGCCAGCAGGGCGATCAGGCCGCGCTGGTGTTCCAGCTCGACGCGCAGCTCGACGTTGAATTCGCCGGTGACGTCCTTGGCCCAGGAGAGTTGCACGCACTTCTCCGGGTTGTGGCGGATGTCGCCGATGTTCTTGCAGCTTTCCAGGTGCACCACCATGCCGCGGCCGGCGGAGAGGTGGCCGACGATGGGGTCGCCGGGGATCGGCGTACAGCACTTGGCGTAGCTGAGGACCAGGCCTTCGGTGCCACGGATCGCCAGCGGGCCCTCGGGGCTGGGCAACTGTTCGCCATCGCTGGCCAGCAGGCGGCGGGCCACGACGTAGGCCATGCGGTTGCCGAGGCCGATGTCTTCCAGCAGGTCTTCCAGCACTTCGAGGCGGTATTCGCCGAGGACGGCCTGGATGCGCTCGGGGGTGATCTTGTCGAGGCTGCTTTCGAAGCCGGCCAGCACCTTGTTCAGCAGGCGTTCGCCGAGGTTGATGGACTCGGAGCGGCGCTGCAGCTTGAGGGCGTGGCGGATGTGGGTGCGGGCCTTGCCGGTGACCACGAAGTTGAGCCAGGCCGGGTTGGGCCGTGCGCCGGGGGCGGTGACGATCTCCACCGTCTCGCCGCTCTGCAGCGGCTCGGACAGCGGCGCCAGGCGACGGTTGATGCGGCA
The DNA here is from genome assembly GCF_032621675.1 of Pseudomonas sp. zfem003. Taxonomy (NCBI): domain Bacteria; kingdom Pseudomonadati; phylum Pseudomonadota; class Gammaproteobacteria; order Pseudomonadales; family Pseudomonadaceae; genus Pseudomonas; species Pseudomonas sp. zfem003. Next base: position 296,238 of record NZ_JAVYJG010000003.1, read on the forward strand.
GGCGATGCAGGTGTTGCCGACGTCGGTGTGGACCGCGTAGGCGAAGTCGACCGCGGTGGAGCCCTTGGGCAGCTCCATGATGCGGCCCTTGGGCGTGAAGACGTAGACCTCGTCGGGGAACAGGTCGATCTTCACGCTCTCGATGAATTCGAGGGAGTTGCCGGCACGTTGCTGCAGTTCCAGCACGCCCTTGACCCATTGGCGCGCGCGGGCGTGGGTGCCCTTGGGCTGGTCATCCTCGGCGGACTTGTACAGCCAGTGGGCGGCGATGCCGTTGTTGGCCATCTCTTCCATCTCGCGGGTGCGGATCTGGATCTCGATGGGCACGCCGTGCATGCCGAACAGGGTGGTGTGCAGGGACTGGTAGCCATTGGCCTTGGGAATGGCGATGTAGTCCTTGAAGCGGCCGGGCAGCGGTTTGTACAGGTTGTGCACGGCGCCGAGCACGCGGTAGCAGGTGTCCACCTTGTCGACGATGATGCGGAAGGCGTAGACGTCCATGATCTCGTTGAACGCCCGGCGCTTGCCGCGCATCTTCTTGTAGATGCTGTAGAGGTGCTTCTCGCGGCCGATCACCTCGCCTTCCATGCCTTCGCGGGCGAGGCAATGGGTGAGGGATTCCTCGATCTTGGCGACGATTTCCTTGCGGTTGCCCCGGGCCCGGCGGACGGCGGCGCGGATGCGCTCGGAGCGCATGGGGTGCATGGCCTTGAAGCCGAGGTCCTCGAATTCCACGCGCATGCTGTGCATGCCCAGCCGGTTGGCGATGGGGGCGTAGATTTCCAGGGTTTCCTTGGCGATGCGCCGGCGCTTTTCGCCGGAGAGCACTTCCAGGGTGCGCATGTTGTGCAGGCGGTCGGCCAGCTTGACCAGGATCACGCGGATGTCGCGGGCCATGGCCATGGCCATCTTCTGGAAGTTCTCGGCCTGGGCCTCGGCCTTGGACTCGAAGTTCATCTGGGTCAGCTTGCTGACCCCGTCCACCAGTTCGGCCACGGTATCGCCGAATTGGGCGGTGAGCGCCTCCTTGGCGATGCCGGTGTCCTCGATCACGTCGTGCAGCATGGCGGCCATCAGGCTCTGATGATCCATGTGCATGTCGGCGAGGATGTTGGCGACGGCCAGGGGGTGGGTGACGTAGGCCTCGCCGCTGCGGCGACGCTGCCCGTCATGGGCCTGTTCGGCGTAGTAGTACGCCCGGCGGACCAGGTTGACCTGGTCCGGGCCGAGATAGGTCGAGAGCCGTTCGGCGAAGGTTTCTATGCCAGGCAAGGCAGTTCTCCTTTCCGGCTATGGCCTCCCTGCGCCGTGCGACGTCGACCGGGCATGGGAATCAGAGCGCCTCGTTGGACTCGTCCTCGAAGGCAGCGAACAGCGGCTCTTCTTCCACGATGTCTTCCTGGGCGATGACTTCGTAATCAACCAGGCCGGCGGCGATCTCACGCAGGGCGACGACGGTGGGCTTGTCGTTTTCCCAGGCTACCTTCGGCTCCTTGCCGCCGGTGGCCAGCTGACGGGAACGCTTGGTCGCGAGCATGACCAGCTCGAAGCGGTTATCGACGTTTTCCAGGCAGTCTTCAACGGTAACGCGGGCCATGGTGTTCCTCGTAGCACAGAGTGGGGTGGCGATGGCTTTGCCCGGAACGGGCGGAGCGGACTGGATAGTCTAAAAAATCACCAGCATTAAGGGAAGCGCTGAATGCTCAGCGCTTCCCGGTGGTCATGCTGATCAGGCCAGCAGGCGGGCGAGAAGCGCGCCGTGGGTGATCTGCTGGCTGGCCTGGGCGAGGCGCTGGCTGCGGAAGATCGCGCGTAGGTCTTCCAGGGCGACGGCGAAGTCGTCGTTGATCACCAGGTAGTCGTATTCGACGTAGTGGCTCATCTCGCTGACGGCTTCGCGCATGCGGCGCTCGATGATCTCGGCGCTGTCCTGGCCGCGGTTGTCCAGGCGCTGGCGCAGGGCTTCCTGGCTCGGCGGCAGGATGAAGATGGACTTGGCCTGGGGCATCAGGTGGCGAACCTGCTGGGCACCCTGCCAGTCGATCTCGAGGATCAGGTCGTGGCCTTCGGCGAGTGCCTGCAGCAGCCAGCGCTGGGAGGTGCCGTAGAGGTTGCCGAAGACTTCGGCGTGCTCGATGAAGTCGCCGTGCTCGAGCATGTGCACGAAGGCTTCGCGGCTGACGAAGTGGTAGTTCACACCATCGATCTCGCCGGGTCGCATGCCGCGGGTGGTGTGGGAGACCGAGACGCGGATGCGCGGGTCGGTGTCCACCAGGGCCTTGACCAGGCTGGTCTTGCCGGCGCCGGAGGGGGCCGAGACGATGTACAGGGTGCCGGGGGTGACGGTCATGGATGGGTCTCTTACTCGATGTTCTGCACTTGTTCGCGCATCTGTTCGATCAACACCTTGAGGTTGACCGCAGCCTGGGTGGAGCGTGGGTCGAAGGCCTTGGAGCCGAGGGTGTTGGCTTCGCGGTTGAGTTCCTGCATGAGGAAGTCGAGGCGGCGGCCGGCGGCGCCACCGGCCTTGAGCACGCGGCGCACTTCGGTGATGTGGGTGCCGAGCCGGTCCAGCTCCTCGGCCACGTCGCTCTTCTGCGCCAGCAGCACCAGCTCCTGTTCCAGGCGCTGGGGGTCGAGCTCGGCCTTCATCTCGGCGAAACGGTCGAGGATCTTCTGCCGCTGCAGGCCGAGCATCTGCGGTACCAGTTCTCGCAGGGCGACGACTTCCTCCTGCATGGCGTCGAGGCGCTCGTTGAGCAGGCGGGCCAGGTCGGCACCTTCACGGGCGCGGCCGGTCTTGAGTTCTTCCAGGGCCTTGCCGAAGGCCTCCAGGGCCGCGGCGTTCAGGGCCTGGGGGTCGGCGGCGTCGGCCACCAGCACGCCAGGCCAGGCGAGAATCTCCAGCGGGTTGAGCGGCGCCGGCTGGCTGACCAGGGCGGCCACGGCTTCGGCGGCGGCCACCACCTGGGCGGCTCGCTCGCTGTCGACCTGCAGGGGCTTGCCAGCCTCGGCTTCGGCGAAGCGCAGGGTGCATTCGACCTTGCCGCGGGACAGGCCCTGGCGCAGCGCTTCGCGCACGGCACCCTCCAGGTCGCGGAAGGCTTCTGGCAGGCGCAGGTGGGGTTCGAGGTAGCGGTGGTTGACCGAGCGCAGTTCCCAGCTCAGGGTGCCGTGGGTGCCGGCCTGCTCGACGCGGGCGAAGGCGGTCATGCTGTGCACCATGGGGAGTCCTCTCGGTGTGGGTAAGGGCGGCGATTGTAGCCGACTCCGTGGCCCCTCCCAACGCGATGATGTCCCGGGGGCGGAGGCCCCTCTATAATGGCTGGGATTTTCCCTCCGACAGGTATTCCCAGATGAAACGTCCCAGTGGCCGCGCAGCTGACCAGCTGCGTTCGATCCGCATCACCCGCAACTACACCAAGCATGCCGAAGGCTCGGTGCTGGTCGAATTCGGGGATACCAAGGTGATCTGCACCGCCAGCGTCGAGGCCGGCGTGCCGCGCTTCCTCAAGGGCCAGGGTCAGGGTTGGCTGACTGCCGAATACGGCATGCTGCCCCGCTCCACCGGTGAGCGTAATCAGCGTGAGGCGAGCCGTGGCAAGCAGGGTGGCCGCACCCTGGAGATCCAGCGCCTGATCGGCCGCTCCCTGCGTGCCGCGCTGGACATGAGCAAGCTGGGCGAGAACACCATCTACCTGGACTGCGACGTGATCCAGGCCGATGGCGGCACCCGCACGGCCTCCATCACCGGTGCCATGGTGGCCCTGGTGGATGCGCTGAAGGTACTGAAGAAGCGCGGTGCCCTGAAGGGCGAGCCGCTCAAGCAGATGATCGCTGCCGTCTCCGTCGGCGTTTACCAGGGCGAGCCGGTGCTGGACCTCGATTACCTGGAGGACTCGGCGGCCGAGACCGACCTGAATGTGGTCATGACTGACGGCGGTGGCTTCATCGAAATCCAGGGCACCGCCGAGGGCGAGCCCTTCCAGCCCGAGCAGCTCAATGCCATGCTGGTCCTCGCCCGCCAGGGCATGGACGAACTGTTCCGGATCCAGAAGGCCGCTCTGGCCGACTGACCCGGCCCATCACGACGAGGACGCACCCATGAATGAGCCCACCCCCGTGCAGCAACCGAACCAGGACGTCAGGCAGTGGGCGATGTTCTGCCATTTCGCTGCGTTCCTCGGTGCGGTCTTTCCCTTTGGCAACCTGCTGGGGCCGCTGATCCTCTGGCAGATGAAGAAGGATGTGGACCCCTTCATCGATGCCCAGGGCAAGGAAGCGCTGAACTTCCAAATCACCGTGAGCCTGGCGGGGCTGCTGTGCATCCTGCTGATGTTCGTGGTGATCGGCGTCTTCCTGCTGCCCCTGCTGGGCATTGCCGCGCTGGTGCTGACCATCATCGGTGGCATCAAGGCCAATGAGGGCAAGGACTACCGCTACCCCTTCGCCTGGCGGCCGCTGAAGTAGCGCATGCGCGAACGAAAAAGCCGGCGAATGCCGGCTTTTTTATGTGCGCTGCACTCAGATGCTCAGCAGCCAGTCGTAGTCGACGATCAGCGGAGCGTGCTGGGAGAAGCGCGGCTGGCGAGGCAGGCGGGCACTGCGCACGGTGCGGCGCATGCCGGGCGTGAGGATGTGGTAGTCGAAGCGCCAGCCGAGGTTGAGCATCTCGGCCTGCTCGCTGTCCGGCCACCAGCTGTACTGGTCGCCTTCGCGGCTGACTTCACGCAGGGCATCCACATAACCCATGTTGCCGAACACTTCGTCCATCCACGCGCGCTCGGGCGCCAGGAAGCCGGGGAGCTGCTGGCAGTCGCGCCAGTTCTTCACATCCAGCTTCTGGTGGGCGAGGTAGAGCGACGAGCAATAGATGTACTCGCGACGCTTGCGGCGCTGCTTGTTCAGGTAGTGCGCCAGGTCTTCCATGAACTTGAACTTGTGGTTCAGGTTCTCATCGCCACCCTGGCCCGAAGGCAACAGCAGGGAGGCGATGCTCACTTTGTCGAAATCCGCCTGCAGGTAGCGCCCATAACGATCACAGGACTCGAAACCGAGTCCCCAGATCACTGCCTTGGGTTGCAAGCGCGAATAAAGCGCCACGCCGCCTTGGCTTGGCACTTCAGCATCGCTGGCATAGAGGAAATAGCCATCCAGTTGGAAGGCCGGGTCGTCCAGGTCATAGGCAGAGGCACGGGTGTCTTGCAGGCAGATCACGTCGGCATTCTGTGCTTGCAGCCAGCTGAGGAGTCCTCGCTCGGCTGCAGCATGAATACCATTCACGTTCACACTGATGATCCGCATAAATGGCCCCCAAAAACTCGTGCGTGTATGATACCCGAGCTCTTTCTATTTAGCTAAATCCGTGCCGTCCGGGGCTTTTTCACCATGCAGGCGTATCAGCGCGACTTCATTCGCTTTGCCATCGAACGCGGTGTACTGCGTTTTGGCGAATTCACCCTCAAGTCCGGGCGCACCAGCCCCTATTTCTTCAACGCCGGCCTGTTCAACAGCGGCCTCGCACTGGCTCGCCTGGGGCGCTACTACGCGTCGGCGATCGTCGACAGCGGGCTCTCCTTCGACGTCCTGTTCGGCCCTGCCTACAAGGGCATCCCACTGGCGGCTTCCACCGCCGTGGCGCTGGCTGAACACCATGACCGCGACCTGCCCTGGTGCTTCAACCGCAAGGAAGCCAAGGATCACGGCGAGGGCGGCACCCTGGTCGGCGCACCGCTGGCCGGCCGCGTGCTGATCATTGACGACGTCATCACCGCCGGTACCGCGATCCGAGAGGTCATGCAGATCATCCAGGGCCAGCAGGCTCAGGCTGCGGGCGTGCTGATCGCCCTCAACCGCCAGGAGCGTGGCAAGGGCGAGCTGTCGGCGATCCAGGAAGTGGAGCGTGACTTCGGCATGCCGGTGGTGAGCATCGTGTCCCTGGAGCAGGTGCTGGAATATCTGGCCGGGGATGCTGAACTGAAGTCGTACCTGCCTGCGGTGGAGCGTTACCGCGCAGACTACGGAATCTGACTCTCCAGCGACCACAGGGTGTGCCGATGCTGAAGCCGGGTGCGATCCGACTTGCCTTGATCCTGGGTGCGATGGCACCGCTGGCCGCCCAGGCCGAGCTGTACCGCTACACCAATGAAAAGGGTGTCACCGTACTGGACCGCCTCGGCGTTCCGCCGCAGTTCATCGACAAGGGCTACGAGGTTCTCAACGACCAGGGCCGGGTGGTGAAGACCGTGCCGCCGGCGCCCACCCTTGAGGAACGCCAGCGCATGCAGGCCGACAAGGCCCGTGCTGGCTCCGATGCCCAGCTGCTGCGGCTCTACACCAGCGTCGAGGACGTCGACCGCGCGCTCCAGCGCAAGCTCTCCGAGCTGGACGGGTTGATCACCGTGGCCAGGGGTAACCAGCAGTCCCTGCGTACCCAGCAGGCCAACCTGCAGGCCCAGGCCGCCGACAACGAGCGTGCCGGACGCCAGGTGCCCGAGGCGCTGGTTGCCCAGATCGACAATGTGCGCAGCGAGTACAAGCGCCTCGACGACGACATCGCCCGCTACCAGGACGAGCGCAAGAAAGCCCAGGCGACCTTCGCTGCCGACCGCGCCCGCCTCGCCGAGCTGTTGAACCGCTGAGTCACTCCTCGGCGGCGCAGCGCTCGAAGCCTCTCACCTTTTCCCTCAGCCAGGCTGGCAAGGACCGGCTCGTCCGCGTCGTTGCATCGGCGTGTACGTAGACGATCTCCCCACTGGTCAACGCCTCCTCGCCCCGCCAGATGCCCAGCGCAAACGTCAGGCTCGAACCGCCCAGCCGGCGTGTCCGGATACCCAGGGTAAGCTCGTCGTCGAAGCGGGCCGGCGACAGGTACTCCAGCAGGGTACGCACGGCGAAGAAGTCCCCGCCGTCAGCGACCAGGTCCTGTGGATAACACGAGCCCAGTGCGCGGAAGTACTCGGTGATGGCGACGTCGGCGTAGGTCAGGTAGTGGCCATTGAAGACGATCCCCTGGGGATCGACCTCGGCCCAGCGTACGCGCAGCGGGTGGACGAAGGTGAAGGCGTTCCGGTCGGGTGGTGCGGGCATGGCACGGCTCCTGATGAGGGTGTGCCGAGCATTCTCGTCGGGGTGGAGGGATGCAAGCCGGATCGGGGAAATGAATAAGCCGGATCGCTCCGGCTTATTCGGGTTGGGCTCAGGCGCGGCGGCGGTTGCTGATCAGGGTGCCGACGCCACTGTCGGTGAAGATCTCCAGCAGCACGGCGTTGGGCACACGCCCGTCGATGATGTGCGCGCTGGTGACGCCACCCTGCACCGCGTCGAGGGCGCAGCGGATCTTCGGCAGCATGCCGCCGTAGATGGTGCCGTCGGCGATCAGCTCGTTGACCTGCTCGGTGGTCAGGCCGGTGAGCACCTTGCCTTCCTTGTCCATCAGGCCGGCGATGTTGGTCAGCAGCATCAGCTTCTCGGCTTTGAGGGCCTCGGCCACCTTGCCCGCCACCAGGTCGGCGTTGATGTTGTAGGACTCGCCGTCCTGGCCGACGCCGATGGGGGCGATGACCGGGATGAAGTTGCCCTTCACCAGCATGTTCAGCAGCTCGGTGTTCACGCTGGTCACTTCGCCCACATGGCCGATGTCGATGATCTCCGGCTGGGTCATCTCCGGGGTCTTGCGGGAGACGGTGAGCTTCTTCGCACGGATCAGCTCCGCGTCCTTGCCGGTCAGGCCGATGGCGCTGCCGCCGTGGCGGTTGATCAGGTTGACGATGTCCTTGTTCACCTGGCCGCCGAGCACCATCTCCACCACGTCCATGGTCTGCGCGTCGGTGACGCGCATGCCGTCGATGAAGTGGCTCTCGATGGACAGGCGCTTGAGCAGGTCGCCGATCTGCGGGCCGCCGCCATGCACGACCACCGGGTTGATGCCCACGGCCTTCATCAGGACCATGTCGCGGGCGAACCCGGCTTTCAGCTCGTCGCTTTCCATGGCGTTGCCGCCGTACTTCACGACCAGGGTCTTGCCGACGAAGCGGCGGATGTAGGGCAGTGCTTCGGACAGGACCTGGGCGACTTGGGATGCGGCGTCACGGCTGAGGGTCATGCGGGGCTCCGTGGATCAGAACGGCAGGTTGATATCGGGGGCGATGGCGTAGAGCTGGGCGCGGAACACTTCCTTGATGCGCTCCAGTTCCGCCTCGGAGTCGGCCTCGAAGCGCAGCACCAGCACCGGCGTGGTGTTGGAGGCGCGCACCAGGCCCCAGCCCTTGGGATAGTCGACGCGCACGCCGTCCAGGGTGGTGAGGTTGGCATCGCCCCAGGTGCCGTCGCGCTGCAGGCGCTCGATCAGGCGGAACTTGCTCTCGTCGGTGACGGTGATGTTGATCTCCGGGGTGGAGATGTCCTTCGGGAAGGCGGTGAACACGTGCTCGGCATCGCGCTTGTCCTGGCTGAGGATCTCCAGCAGGCGGGCGGCGCTGTAGATGCCGTCGTCGAAGCCGTACCAGCGCTCCTTGAAGAAGATGTGGCCGCTCATCTCGCCGGCCAGCAGCGCGCCGGTCTCCTTCATCTTCTTCTTGATCAGCGAGTGGCCGGTCTTCCACATCACCGGACGGCCGCCGTAGCCGCTGATGAGGGAGGTCAGGCGGCGGGTGCATTTGACGTCGAAGATGATGTCGGCGCCCGGGTTGCGGGACACCACGTCCTTGGCGAACAGCATCAGCAGGCGGTCGGGGTAGATGATGGTGCCTTCGTTGGTCACCACGCCCACGCGGTCGCCGTCGCCGTCGAAGGCCAGGCCCAGGTCGGCGTTCTCTTCCTTCACCTTGGCGATCAGGTCTTCCAGATTCTCCGGCTTGCCCGGGTCCGGGTGGTGGTTCGGGAAGGTGCCGTCGACGTCGCAGTACAGCGGGATCACGCTGCAGCCCAGGGCCTCGATCAGCTTGGGTGCGATGACGCCGGCCACGCCGTTGCCGCAGTCCACCACCACGCGCATGGGCTTGGCCATGGCGATGTCGTCGCGGATCTGCTGGAAGTAGCGGTCGAGGATCTCGACCTGCTGGACGCTGCCCACGCCAGTGGCCAGGTCGTTGTTCTTGATGCGGGTGTGCAGGGCGGTGATCTGCTCGTTGGCCAGGGTCTCGCCGGCGATGACGATCTTGAAGCCGTTGTAGTCCGGCGGGTTGTGGCTACCGGTGAGCATCACGCCGGACTTGCCGTCCAGTACGTTGGCGGCGAAGTACAGCACCGGGGTCGGCACCATGCCGATGTCGGTGACATGGCAACCGCAGTCCATCAGGCCCTGGATCAGCGCCTGCACCAGCTCGGGGCCGGAGAGGCGGCCGTCGCGGCCGACCGAGACGTTCGGCTCACCACGGGCGAGGCTTTCGGAGCCGATGGCACGGCCTACCCAGTAGGCGGTTTCGGCGGTCAGGGTATCGCCGACCACGCCACGGATGTCGTAGGCGCGGAAAATGCTGGCGGGCAGGTTGGGGGCGGCTTGCGGGGTGCTCATGGCAGGGGTTTGCTCCAATCCCAGGAGGTCCTGGTCTTCGTCGAGAATGTCGATATCGAGGATGTCGGTATCTTGGAAAAGCGGGTTGGCCAGCTCCAGGGGTTCGATCACCTTGGCCGGTGCGGCAGCCGGGGCTGCTGCAGGGCTGGCCTTGCGCTCGTCGCCGACGCTGGGCGCCACCGGTTCCGGTTTGCGCCGCAACTGCCGGGCCAGTGACTGGGCCAGCGTATCCAGCGCCGGCAGCCGCAGGCTGTTGGGTTTGACGCTTTTGCCGCTGGAGAGTTCTTGCACCAGTTGGCTGAGCTGGGTGACGTCTTCCCTCAGCTTGCGCTGCAGGCCGCCATGCACCAGGTACAGGCCGGCCAGGGCGCCCACCAGGGACAGCAGGGCGGCGAGTCCGAGCAGCGGCACCGGCATGCCCGAGCTGCCCAGCTGGCTGCTGGGCGTGAAGGTCAGTTTCCAGTTGGGGTTGCCACTGGCCACGGCGATGGGCGTGCCGTCGGCGGCATTGCCGCGCTGGGCCAGGGTCTGGGCGGGGGCGTTGCCGAACTGCTGGGTGAACTGCAGCTGGCCGGTGCCATCCGGCAGCGGGGCCAGGGCGCTCAGCAGGCGCTCCAGGTCCACCACCAGCAACAGCGTGCCCTGGATCGGGGCGTTGTCGGCCAGGCGGATCGGCGCGGCACTGTAGACCAGCCAGCGCTGGCCAACCTTGTAGGCCTCGGGTGCGGGCTTCTGCCCGCTTTCGGCGCGGCGCAGCATGTCCAGGGCGGCGAAGTTCATCGGTGCTGCGCGCTGGCTGTTCTGCTGGGCCTGACCGGGCAGGTTGAGGTGGGCATCCACCACGGCATTCCAGTAGCCCAGGCCGCGCTCGGCGACCTGCACGCGGGACGGGTCGCCGCTGTTGAGGGCGTCCGCCAGCGCCGGATTGCGGGCGGCGGCGGTGGTGTCGGCAACCAGTTGGCCGAGGGCCTGGCGCAACGAGGCGCCCTGGCTGTCCGCCCAGGCCTGCGCCAGTTGGGCGCGCTGGGCTTTTTCGCCGCTGTCCACCAGGGTGAGCCAGAGCAGCGCACTGCCCGCGGCCACGCCGACGGCGGAGGCGATCAGCCCGGGCATCAGGTCGGTGAGCAGGCCGCTGCCGGCCTTGGCGCCCTTGGCGGGCTCCTTGGCTTCGGTGGGGCTGGCCAGCATGCCGGTGTCGGTGTCCTTGGCATTGCGCTTGAAGAGTTTCACTGAAGGTCTCCCCCGCGATTCATCCTGAGGTCAATGCGGAATCAGTGGCTGCCCGAATGGCCGAAGCCGCCGGCGCCGCGCTCGCTCTGGCCGAACTCGTCGACGAGTTCGAAATGCGCTTGCACGACAGGCACCAAGACTAGCTGGGCCAGGCGCTCGCCGACGGCCAGGGTGAAGGCGCTCTGGCCACGGTTCCAGCAGGACACCATCAGCTCGCCCTGGTAGTCGGAGTCGATCAGGCCCACCAGGTTGCCGAGCACGATGCCGTGCTTATGGCCCAGCCCGGAGCGCGGCAGGATCAACGCGGCCAGGCCCGGGTCGGCGATATGGATCGAGAGGCCGGTGGGAATCAGCACGGTCTGGCCGGGCTCCAGCGTCAGGTCTTCCTTGAGCATGGCGCGCAGGTCGAGGCCGGCGGAACCGGGGGTGGCGTACTGGGGCAGCGGGAATTCGCTGCCGAGGCGGGGGTCGAGGATCTTGGCTTGCAGTGCGTGCATGGAGTCTCAGGCCTGGTTGAGGCGGTCGGCGATGAAGGCAACCAGCTGGCGGGCGATCTTGCCCTTGCTGGTCTGGGAGAAGCTGGTCTGGTGCAGCCCGCGATCGATGATGGTGATCGCGTTCTCCTCGCTGTTGAAGCCGATGCTGGGGTTGGCCACGTCATTGGCAACGATCAGGTCGAGGTTCTTGTCGCGCAGCTTGCGCGAGGCGTACTCCAGCAGGTTCTCGGTCTCGGCGGCGAAGCCGACGCTGAAGGGGCGATCGGGCCGGCCGGCCAGGGTCGCGAGGATATCGGGGTTGCGCACCAGCTGCAGCAGCAGGCCTTCGCCGCTGGTGGGGTCCTTTTTCATTTTGTGCGGTGCGACCACTTCGGGGCGGTAGTCCGCCACGGCAGCCGCGGCGATCAGCAGGTCGCAGGGCATGGCCGCTTCGCAGGCCGCGAGCATGTCGCGGGCGCTGACCACGTCGACCCGGTTGACCCGGTCGGGGGTCGGCAGGTGGACGGGGCCGGTGATCAGGGTGACCTTGGCGCCCGCCTCCACCGCCGCTTCGGCCAGGGCGAAGCCCATCTTCCCGGAGCTGTGGTTGGTGATGTAGCGGACCGGGTCGATGTTCTCCTGGGTCGGACCGGCCGTGATCAGCACGTGGCGGCCGGTCAGTGCCTGGTGTTCGAACAGGTTGGCGGCCTGCTGGGCCAGGTCGTCGGCCTCCAGCATGCGGCCCGGGCCGACATCGCCGCAGGCCTGGCTGCCGGCCGCCGGGCCGAACAGGTGCAGGCCCCGCTGGGCCAGGCACTGGGCATTGGCCTGGGTAGCCGGGTCGCGCCACATGGCCTGGTTCATCGCCGGGGCCAGGGCGACCTTGGCGTCGGTGGCCAGCACCAGGGTGGTCAGCAGGTCGTTGGCCAGGCCCTGGGCCAGGCGCGCCATCAGGTCGGCAGTGGCCGGGGCGATCAGCACCAGGTCGGCCCAGCGGGCGAGCTCGATGTGGCCCATCGCGGCTTCGGCGGCCGGGTCCAGCAGGTCGAGGTGCACGGGGTGGCCGGACAGGGCCTGGAGGGTCAGCGGTGTGATGAACTCGCGGCCGCCCTGGGTCATCACCACCCGGACTTCCGCGCCCTGGTCGCGCAGGCGGCGGATCAGCTCCGCGCTCTTGTAGGCGGCAATGCCGCCCCCCACGCCCAGGACGATGCGTTTCCGATAGAGCCGCTGCATAGGCCTGCCTTAGTAATAGAGGTGGAGTGGTGCGCTGCGGTGTCGGCGCCTCCCCAGGGCCGGATCACCGCGCAAAAAAGGTTGGCTAAGATAGCACAGCGCCCGCATGGGAACAGCGGCGCAGCCGACCAGGGAGGTGTCATGAGCATCCGTCATTGGCCCGCAGCGGAACGCCCGCGGGAGAAGCTACTCGAACAGGGCGCGGCGGCCCTTACCGACGCCGAACTCCTCGCCATTTTCCTGCGCACCGGGCTGCCGGGGCAGAGTGCCGTGGACCTCGCGCGCCAGCTCCTGGTCCAGTTCGGCGGGCTGCGCCCGTTGTTGGAGGCGGACCTGGCCACGTTCTGCCAGCGGCCGGGTCTCGGGCCGGCCAAGTTTGCCCAGTTGCAGGCGGTGCTGGAGATGGCCCGTCGGCACCTGGCCGAGGGATTGCGACGGGATTCGGCACTGGAGAACCCCCGGGCGGTGCGGGATTACCTCAAGGCCCAGTTGCGGCACGAGCCCCACGAAGTGTTCGGCTGCCTGTTCCTCGATACCCGCCACCGGGTGCTGGCCTTCGAGGTGCTGTTCCGCGGCACCATCGACGGCGCCAGTGTCTACCCGCGCCAGGTGGTCAAGCGCGCCCTGGCGCACAACGCCGCCGCGCTCATCCTCACCCACAACCACCCTTCCGGTATCGCCGAACCCAGCCAGGCCGACCGCGACCTGACGCACCGCCTGAAGGATGCGTTGGCGCTGGTGGATGTGCGGGTGCTGGACCACTTCGTGGTGGGCGATGGCGAGCCGCTGTCCCTGGCCGAGTACGGTTGGCTCTAGGCCGCGCTCGCGAGCTGGCGGCGAATGGCTGCCAGCATGCGCCGCCGGATCAGCCCGCTGGCGGGGCGGATGGCCAGCCAGTAGGGGGTGAACAGCAGGCGGCTGCGGCGATCCGGGCAGTGGACGCGCGTCTCCGTGTGCAGGCGAACACCCGCCGGGCGTGGTGAGCAGTGGAAGGTCATCACCAGCTTGGCGACGCCCGGTTCCTCATACCTCATGAAGGCCTGTGCGTCAGGGACCGCTTCCAGACCGAAATCCGTACGCCAGAAGCGCCCGATCAGGCCGTAGGCCATTGCCTGGTCGCCGTCGCGTTCCAGCAGTGTGAACTCATGCAGGCCGAAGGCCGGCCGGGCCTCCAGTGCGTTGCGCCAGCCCAGTCGGTTGGCCAGGCGCGCGGGGGCTTCGCGCAGGCGGAGCAGGCTCCTGACCAGCGGATCGTCGTGGGTGGAGAGCTGGCTGGCAGCGTCCAGCGCCTGTGCAGCGGAAGTGTCCAGGTCGAGGTGATGACGCTCCACGAACTGGAAATTCGGCAGGTAGCGCTCGGCCAGCTCGTTCAAGGCGCCAGCTCCACCTTGGAGAAGTCCTGCCGGCCGAAGGGGTTGGCCTCATAGCCGCGCACATTGGCACGCACCAGGGCGAATGCCGTGGGGTGGGCCAGGGGCAGCCACAGGGCCTGCTCATGGATGATCGCCTGGGCTCGGGCGTAGAAATCGCTGCGCGCCGTGGTGTCCGGCGTGGCCTTGGCCTGGCTGATCAACTGGTCGAGGTCCGGGTTGCAGTAGCGGGCGAAGTTCAGGCCCGACTGCACCGAGGCGCAGGCGAATTGAGGCGTGAGGAAGTTGTCCGGGTCGCCGTTATCGCCCGCCCAGCCCATGAACAGCAGGTCGTGCTCGCCGGCCTTGGCGCGCCGGATCAGTTCGCCCCACTCGATGACGCGGATGTCGGCGCGGATGCCCACCTTAGCCAGGTCGGCCTGCAGCATCTGCGCACCCAGGTTCGGGTTGGGGTTGAGCACGCTGCCGGAGGGGCGTGTCCACAGGGTGGTGCTGAAACCGTCCGGCAACCCGGCTTCGGCCAGCAGTGCCTTGGCCTTGCCAGGGTCGTAGGCATAGCCAGGCAGGTCCTTGGCGTAGCCCCAGGTGGTGGGCGGGAACGGGCCGTCAGCCGGTGTGGCGGTGCCTTCGAACACGGCCTTTATATAGCTGGCCTTGTCGAAGGCAAGATTGATCGCCTGGCGCACCTTGGCCTGGTCCAGTGGCGGATGCTGGCTGTTCAGCGCGACGAAGGCGGTCATGAAGGCCGGGGTCTCCACGACCCGCAGGTTGCTGTCCTGGCGTGCCTGCCCCACATCCAGGGGCTTGGGCGACAGGGCGATCTGGCATTCGTCCCGGCGCAGCTTCTGCAGGCGCACATTGGCATCCGGGGTGATGGCGAACACCAGGTTGTCCACCGCCGGCTTGCCGGCGAAGTAGTCCGGGTTGGCGCTGTAGCGGATCGCCGCGTCCTTCTGGAAGCGCTTGAACACGAAGGGGCCGGTGCCGATGGGCTGGGCGTTGAGCTTCTCCGGCGTACCGGCTTTCATCAGCTGGTCGGCGTACTCGGCGGAATAGATAGAAGCGAAGCCCATGCTGAGCATCGCCAGGAAGGTGGCATCGGGGTGGGTCAGGTTGAAGCGGACGGTGTGCGCGTCGACCTTCTCCACCGAGCGCACCAGGCCCGGCAGCTGCATGGACTGGGCGTGGGGGAAGCCGCTTTGCGCCACCTTGTGCCAGGGGTTGGCCGGGTCGAGCATGCGCTGGAAGCTGAACAGCACGTCGTCGGCATCCAGCTCGCGGCTCGGGGCGAAGTAGTCGGTGCGGTGGAAACGCACCCCCGGGCGCAGATGGAAGCTGTAGCTGAGGCCGTCCTCGGACACCTCCCAGCGCTCGGCCAGGCCCGGCACCAGGCGGGCGGCCTGGGCATCGAATTCCACCAGGCGGTTCATCAGCACGTCGGCCGAGGCGTTGGTGGTGGTCAGGGCGTTGTACTGCACCACGTCGAACCCGTCCGGGCTGGCTTCGGTGCACACGCTCAGGTTGGCCGCCTGTGCCAGCAGCGGGGCGAACAGCAGGGGGAGCAGGGCAAGGCGCATGGCGGACTCCTCGGGATGCGTTGGCCAGGAGGCGAACGCTAGCCCAGCCAGCGCGATGGGGCAATCGCAGTTGCCGACGAATGGTCGCCAGGGCGAGGCGCCCCGCCTCGCGGCGGAACGCACGCCGTGGGCGGGCGGCAGGGTGTGGGTAAGTTGGTGGAGCCCTTGCTGCACTAGGGGTGTTCTGGTATAAAGCAGCGCTCTTTTATGGGGCCCGGTCTTTCGCAATCACTGTGCGGCCGGTAAGACCCTGACGAGACGGGCGCTAAACACGCCCACAATTGAGAGTTCAAGCGGCCAACCCATGCCGGGTTGGGCATGAGGTTTAGAGGGCTGAGGCATGTCTAGAGTCTGTCAAGTAACCGGTAAGGGTCCGGCTACCGGGAACAACATTTCCCACGCAAACAACAAAACCCGTCGTCGTTTCCTGCCGAACCTGCAGCACCATCGCTTCTGGGTCGAGTCCGAGAAGCGCTTCGTGCGTCTGCGCGTTTCCGCCAAGGGCATGCGCATCATCGACAAGCGTGGCATTGACGTCGTTCTGTCCGAGCTGCGCGCTCGCGGCGAAAAGGTTTAAGGAGCAAATCATGCGTGAACTGATCCGTTTGGTGTCCAGCGCCGGTACCGGCCACTTCTACACCACCGACAAGAACAAGCGCACCACTCCCGACAAGATCGAGATCAAGAAGTACGATCCTGTCGTGCGTAAGCACGTGATCTACAAGGAAGCCAAGATCAAGTAATTGATCCGGCCCTTGCGAAAAGCCCGCCTTATGGCGGGCTTTTTCATGCCTGCGATTTGGCGTGCCAGACGCAGGACATAAAAAAGCCCGCTTTCGCGGGCCAGGGGTGACAAGCATCGGGTCTCGGCAGGCTTATCTGGCCTGCTCGAAGATGACGTAGACCTTGCGGCAGGCTTCCAGCACTTCCCAGGTGCCGGAGAAGCCGGCCGGGATCACGAAGCGGTCGCCCGCCCGCACGGTCTTGGCGTTGCCGGCGGCGTCGCGGATGACGGAGACGCCCTGGAGGATCTCGCAGTACTCATGCTCGGTGTAGCTCACCGTCCACTGACCGACCGCGCCCTCCCAGATGCCGACGTTGAACTGCCCGCAGGGGCTGCCGTAGTGGTTGCGCACACTCTGTTCGGGGTCGCCCTTGAGGATCTTCTCGGGCGCGGGGCGGTAGTGCTCGGCGGTGGCGGGGCTGGTGGCGAAGTCGACGATGGATTCGATGTTCATGGCGATTCCGTAGCGGCGTTGTGGAGGTCGCGCGGGGCGGCCTGTTTCTTATTCTGCCCGGCAGGTGTTCGGAATCCCGCCATGCACGGTGGCGGGAAATGCGGAACGCGGGCGTACCGGTCCTGAGTCTATGTTTAATAAAATGAACATTACAAGGCCCCTGCTCCCGGCAGTGTCAAAAATATTGAAAATCCAGGGGCCTCTGGTTTAGGGTGTCGCACAGCTTTGGCCGCGTGTAGGCCTTGCAGAATTCTTGACAGTGTCGGTCCCTCCCCTGCCGGCACTTCCACTAATAAAAGTAAGAGGAACGCCCCATGACCACCCTCACTCGTGCCGACTGGGAACAGCGCGCCAAGTCCCTGCAGATCGAGACCCGCGCCTTCGTCCATGGCGAATACACCCCGGCTGCATCCGGTGCCACCTTCGAGTGCATCAGCCCTGTGGATGGTCGTGTGCTGGGCCTGGTTGCCAGCTGTGACCTGGCCGACGCCGAGGTGGCGGTCAAGGATGCCCGCGCCACTTTCGAATCCGGTGTCTGGTCGCGCCTCGCCCCGGTGAAGCGCAAGGAAGTGATGATCCGCTTCGCCGACCTGCTGGACGCCCATGCCGAAGAGCTGGCCCTGCTGGAAACCCTGGACATGGGCAAGCCGATCGGCGACTCGCTGAACATCGACGTGCCGTCAGCGTCCCGCGCCATCCGCTGGAGCGGCGAGGCCATCGACAAGATCTACGACGAAGTCGCCGCCACCCCGCACAACGAGCTGGGCCTGGTGACCCGCGAGCCGGTGGGCGTGGTCGCCGCCATCGTGCCGTGGAACTTCCCCCTGCTGATGACCTGCTGGAAGCTCGGCCCGGCGCTGGCCACCGGCAACTCCATCATCCTCAAGCCGTCCGAGAAGTCGCCGCTGACCGGCATCCGCATCGCCCAGCTGGCCATCGAGGCCGGCATCCCCGCGGGCGTGTTCAACGTGCTGCCGGGCTTCGGCCACACCGTCGGCAAGGCCCTGGCCCTGCACATGGACGTCGACACCCTGGTGTTCACCGGCTCCACCAAGATCGCCAAGCAACTGATGATCTACGCCGGCGAATCCAACATGAAACGCGTCTGGCTGGAAGCCGGCGGCAAGAGCCCGAACATCGTCTTCGCCGACGCCCCGGACCTCAAGGCTGCCGCCGAGTCCGCCGCCGCCGCCATCGCCTTCAACCAGGGCGAGGTCTGCACCGCCGGCTCGCGCCTGCTGGTGGAGAACTCCATCAAGGAGAAGTTCGTGCCCATGGTGGTCGAGGCCATCAAGGGCTGGAAGCCGGGCAACCCGCTGGACCCGGCCACCAACGTCGGCGCACTGGTGGACACCACCCAGATGAACAACGTGCTGTCCTACATCCAGGCTGGCCATGACGACGGCGCCAAGCTGGTGGCCGGCGGCAAGCGCGTGATGGAAGAGACCGGCGGCACCTACGTCGAGCCGACCATCTTCGACGGCGTGACCAACGCCATGCGCATTGCCAAGGAAGAGATCTTCGGGCCGGTACTGTCGGTGATCGGCTTCGACAACGAGGCCGAGGCCGTCGCCATCGCCAACGACACCATCTACGGCCTGGCGGCTGCGGTGTGGACCAGCAACCTGTCCCGCGCCCACCTGGTGGGCAAGGCCCTGCGGGCCGGCAGCGTGTGGATCAACCAGTACGACGGCGGCGACATGACCGCGCCGTTCGGTGGCTTCAAGCAGTCCGGCAACGGTCGCGACAAGTCCCTGCACGCGTTCGACAAGTACACCGAGCTGAAGGCCACCTGGATCAAGCTCTGAACAACGGCGGTCTGACCGCCTGACACGGCGCGGCCGGTTCCGGTCGCGCCAAGGTCCGCCCTCCTCTCGGGGAGGGCCGGCTCCGCGAGAGCCACACCTGCGGCCGGGTTTCCCTTCGGGAGCCCGGCCGTTTTTGCTTTTCCGCCAGCCAGTAGCCGTAAACGGGAGGAACACCGTCATGCGTTGGGGCACCTATTTCGCCGTGTGTGGCGCCGTCATCAGCATCGGCCTGGCGCTGGGCGTGACCATGCCACTGGTGTCGCTGCGCCTGGAGAGCTGGCACTACGGCTCGTTCGCCATCGGCGTCATGGCCGCCACCCCGGCGGTGGGCGTGCTCCTCGGCGCCTCCCTGGCCGGACGCCTGGCGGCGCGCTTCGGCACCGTCCCGCTGATGCAGCTGTGCCTGCTGCTGGGGGCAGCCTCGGTGGCGCTGCTGGCGCTGGTGCAGAGTTACCCGGTCTGGTTGCTGCTGCGGTTGTTCATCGGCGTGGCGCTGACCGTGGTGTTCATCCTCGGCGAGAGCTGGATCAACCAGCTGGCGGTGGAGCAGTGGCGTGGCCGCCTGGTGGCGCTGTACGGCACCGGCTATGCGCTGAGCCAGCTGTCCGGCCCCCTGCTGCTGACCCTGCTGGGCAGCGACACGGACCGCGGCTTCTGGACCGGCACCGGCCTGTTGATCGGCGGTTCGCTGCTCTTGCTCGGGCGGGGCGGCGCGCCCCAGGTCGACGAGCACGGCGCCTCCGGGCGTGGCCTCTGGGTCTTCTGCCAGCGTATGCCGACCATCGCCTGGGCGGTGGTGCTGTTTGCGGCCTTCGAAGCGATGATGCTCACCCTGTTGCCCGTCTACGGCCTGCGCCAGGGCTTCACCCAGGAGGTGGCCCTGCTGATGGCCAGCGTGGTGGTGGTGGGTGATGCGGCCCTGCAATTGCCCATCGGCTGGATGGCGGACCGAGTACCCCGGCGTGCGCTGTTCCGGGCCTGCGGCCTGGCCCTGCTGCTGTCCAGCCTGAGCGTGCCGCTGGTGCTGCACACGGTGCTGATCTGGCCGGTGTGGGTGGTGTTCGGTGCCAGCGCCGGCGGGCTGTTCACCTTGGCGCTGATCCTGATCGGCGAGCGTTTCCGGGACGATGAGCTGGTGCGGGCCAATGCCCATGTCGCCCAGCTCTGGGGCATCGGCTGCCTGATCGGGCCGCTGGTGACCGGCGCCGCCAGCCAGTGGATCAGCGGTCATGCGCTGCCGCTGATGATGGCCGTGGGGGCAGCGGGGTTCGTCTGGCTGGCCTGGACCCGGGAGCCGATGGGCGAAGACGCCCCGGCCGGCTCCCCGGGCGCCTGAGGGTCAGCGCGCCAGGCTGTTGCCCAGCGTCTCGCGCAGGCGGTACCAGAGCATCCCCAGCGCCAGCAGCGGCGAGCGCAGCAGCTTGCCGCCGGGGAAAGTGATGTGGGGCACCTTGGCGAACACCTCGAAGCCGCTGCCCTGCTCGCCGCAGATGGCTTCCGCCAGCAGCTTGCCCGCCAGGTGGGTGGCGTTCACCCCGTGGCCCGAGTAGGCCTGGGCGAAGTAGACGTTCGGGTGTTCGGGCCGTCGGCCGATCTGCGGCAGGCGGTTGGCACCGATGCCGATCATGCCGCCCCACTGGTAGTCGATGCGTACGTCGGCCAACTGGGGGAAGGTCGCCAGCATCTTCGGCTGCATGTAGGCAGCGATGTCCGCCGGATCACGCCCGGAGTAGTGGCAGGCGCCGCCGAACAGCAGGCGGCGGTCGGCGGAAAGGCGGTAGTAGTCCAGGGCCACGCGCTGGTCGCAGACCGCCATGTTCTGCGGCAGCAGCTGCCGCGCCAGGTCTTCGGGCAGCGGCTCGGTGGCGATGATGTAGCTGCCGGCCGGGAGCACCTTGCCGCCCAGGGTCGGGTCGAGGTCGTTGATGTAGGCGTTGCAGCCCAGCACCAGGGTGGCGGCCTTCACCTGGCCGCTGGCGGTGTGCACCGTCACCTCGGGGCCGTGGTCGATGCGCGTGGCAGCGGAGTGTTCGAATATCCGCACGCCCAGGGAGGTGGCCGCCGCCGCTTCGCCCAGGGCGAGGTTGAGCGGGTGCAGGTGGCCCGAGCCCATGTCGATGAGCCCGCCGGCATAGCGGTCGGACCCCACCACGCTGCGCATGTCACCGGGTTGCACCAGCTTCATCTCGTGGCGATAACCGAGTCCGCGCAGCTCCTCCATGTCCTCGGCGAAGCCGGCGAAGTCACGGGTCGTGTTGGCCAGGTCGCAGTAACCCCAGGTCAGGTCGCAGTTGATGGCGAACTCGTCCACCCGCTGGCGCACCAGTTCCACGGCTTCCAGGCCCATCAGCTTGAGGGCACGCACGCCTTCGGCGCCGATCACCGGCGCGAAGTGGTCGACGTCATGGCCGACGCCCCGGATCAACTGGCCGCCATTGCGCCCGCTGGCGCCCCAGCCCACCTGGCGGGCCTCCAGCAGGACCACCGAAATGCCGCGGCGGGCCAGTTCGATGGCGGTGTTGAGGCCGGAGAATCCCCCGCCGACGATGCACACGTCGGCCCGGACCTCGCCCTGCAGGGGCGGGTAGGCCAGTTGGCGGTTGGCGGTGGCGGCGTAGTAGGAGGGGGCGTGGCGGTCGCTGTGGACCGGTTGGCGAACGCGGGCGTTCATGGGCGCAATCCTGATTCTTGTGTTTGAAAAAAGCGACGCAGGATAGGCAGGCCCCTCTCCATGCGCCAAGGGGACTTCGGGAAAAATCCCTGTGCCCCCGGGGCAAGGATCGGCTCAGTCGGGAATGGGCAGGCTGAGGGTTTCCTTCACCTCTTCCATCACGATGTAGGACTTGGATTCGCGGACGTGGGGCAGCTTGAGGAGGATGTCCCCCAGCAGCTTGCGGTAGGAGGCCATCTCGTTGATGCGGGCCTTCACCAGGTAGTCGAAGTCGCCGGACACCAAGTGGCATTCGAGCACGTGGGGCAGCTTGAGCACGGCGCGGCGGAACTCCTCGAAGGTGTCGCCGGACTTGTAGTCCAGGCTGATCTCGACGAACACCAGCAGGCTGGCCTTGAGGTGCTGCGGGTTCAGCCGGGCGTTGTAGCCCATGATGATCCCCTCGCGCTCCAGGCGGCGGACGCGCTCGGTGCAGGGCGTGGTGGACAGCCCCACCCGCTCGCCCAGCTCGGTGAAGGAGATGCGGCCGTCCTCCTGGAGGATGCGTAAAATATTCCGGTCTATCTTGTCCAGCTCACGACGCGATTGATGCTGGGTTCTCATGGTGGATGCCCCTCCGCAAAAGCCGATATTGCCAAGAATTATCGCCAAATATAGCTGGCTATATAGTGAATATCACTGGTCACGCCTTCTTATACTGCCGACATCTACGCTCAAAATAACAAACGCGCCGGCAAGGCCGTCGCGGTGGAGGCAGACATGCGAGTAATGGTGCTGGGCAGCGGCGTGATTGGTACCGCGAGTGCCTACTATCTGGCCCGGGAAGGCTTCGAGGTGGTGGTGGTGGACCGTCAGCCGGCCGTCGCCATGGAAACCTCCTTCGCCAACGCAGGCCAGGTCTCGCCTGGCTACGCATCCCCCTGGGCCGCCCCCGGCGTGCCGCTCAAGGCCATCAAGTGGCTGATGCAGCGCCACGCGCCCCTGGCCATCAAGGCCACCGGCAGCCTGGACCAGTACCTGTGGATGGCGCAGATGCTGCGCAACTGTACCGCGTCCCGCTATGCGGTGAACAAGGAGCGCATGGTGCGCCTGTCCGAGTACAGCCGCGACTGCCTCGACGAGCTGCGCGCCGAAACCGGCATCGCCTATGAGGGCCGCCAGCTCGGCACCACCCAGCTGTTCCGTACCCAGGCCCAGGTCGACGCCGCCGCCAAGGACATCGCCGTCCTCGAGCGTTCCGGCGTGCCCTACGAGATCCTCGACCGCGATGGCATCGCCCGCGTCGAGCCGGCCCTGGCCAACGTCAAGCACAAGCTCGCCGGCGCCTTGCGCCTGCCCAACGACCAGACCGGCGACTGCCAGATGTTCACCACCCGCCTGGCCGAGATGGCCGTGCAGCTGGGGGTCGAGTTCCGCTTCGGCCAGGACATCCAGCGTCTGGACTTCGCCGGCGACCGCATCAACGGCGTGTGGATCGACGGCAAGCTGGAAACCGCCGACCGCTATGTGCTCGCCCTCGGCAGCTACAGCCCGCAACTGCTCAAGCCGCTGGGTATCAAGGCCCCGGTGTACCCGCTCAAGGGCTACTCGCTGACCGTGCCGATCACCAACGGTGCCATGGCCCCGACCTCGACCATCCTGGACGAGACCTACAAGGTCGCCATCACCCGCTTCGACGACCGCATCCGCGTCGGCGGTATGGCGGAGATCGCCGGCTTCGACCTGTCGCTGAACCCGCGCCGTCGCGAGACCCTGGAGATGATCACCACCGACCTCTATCCGGAAGGTGGCGACGTGGCCAAGGCCGAGTTCTGGACCGGCCTGCGCCCGGCGACCCCGGACGGCACCCCCATCGTCGGGGCCACGCCGTACCGCAACCTGTTCCTCAATACCGGACACGGTACCCTTGGCTGGACCATGGCCTGCGGTTCCGGCCGCCTGCTGGCGGACCTGATGGCGCGCAAGCGTCCGCAGATCAGCGCCGAAGGCCTGGACATCTTCCGCTACGGCAATTCCAAGGAGACCTCGAGCAATGCCAATCCAGCGACTGCACACTGAAACCCGCTACAGCGAAATCGTCATCCACAACGGCACGGTCTACCTGGCCGGCCAGCTTGACGAGAAGCTCAGCGCCGGAATCGGCCAGCAGACCCGCGAGACCCTCGCCAGCATCGACAAGCTGCTAGCCGAGGCCGGTACCGACAAGAGCCACCTGCTCTCGGTGACCATCTACCTCAAGGACATGGCGGCCGACTACGCCGCCATGAACGCGATCTGGGATGCCTGGCTGCCGAAGGGCGCCGCCCCGGCCCGCGCCTGTGTCGAGGCCCGGATGTATTCCCCCGAGGTGCTGGTGGAGATGACCGTCGTCGCCGCCCTGCCCTGACCCATTCCTCAGCCCGGCGCCCGAGCCGGGTTTTTTCCATAACCAGAAGAAGTGCCCGCCATGCGTCCCGCCCGTGCCCTCATCGACCTCGAAGCGCTGCGCCACAACTACCGTCTCGCCCGTGGTGAAGCCTCCGGTGCCCGCGCACTGGCGGTGGTCAAGGCCGATGCCTACGGACATGGCGCCGTCCGCTGCGCCCGTGCCCTGGAGGCCGAGGCCGACGGGTTCGCCGTGGCGTGCATCGAAGAAGCGCTGGCCCTGCGTGAAGCGGGCATCCGCGCGCCGATCCTGCTGCTCGAAGGCTTCTTCGAGGCCGACGAGCTGCCGCTGATCGAACAGCATGATTTCTGGTGCGTCCTGCATGCTCCCTGGCAGCTGGAGGCGGTGGAGCGAGCGACCCTCGCCCGGCCGCTGACCTTCTGGCTGAAGATGGACTCCGGGATGCACCGGGTGGGCTTCCACCCCGCCGAGTTCCGCGACGCCCACCAGCGCCTGCTGGCCAGTGGCAAGGCGGCCAAGGTGGTGCTGATGAGCCACTTCGCCCGTGCCGACGAACTGGACAGCGACAGCTGCGCCCAGCAGGTCGCCGTGTTCCAGCAGGCCCGCGCCGGTATCGAGGCGGAAGTCAGCCTGCGCAACTCGCCGGCCCTGCTGGGCTGGCCCCAGGTTCCCAGTGACTGGGTGCGCCCCGGCATCATGCTCTACGGCGCCACCCCCTTCGAGCAGGCGCATCCCCTGGCCGACCGCCTCAAGCCGGTGATGACCCTGGAGTCCAAGGTCATCAGCGTGCGTGAACTCCCGGCCGGGCAACCGGTGGGCTATGGCGCGCGCTTCGTCACCGAACGGCCGACCCGGGTCGGCGTGGTGGCCATGGGGTATGCCGATGGCTATCCGCGCCACGCGCCCACCGGCACGCCGGTGGCCATTGATGGCCAGCCCTCGCGGCTGATCGGCCGGGTCTCCATGGACATGCTCACCGTCGACCTCACCGACCTGCCCCAGGCCGGCCTCGGCAGCCGTGTCGAACTGTGGGGCAACCAGGTATCCGCTGCCGAGGTGGCGATGCACGCCGGGACCATTCCCTACCAGATCTTCTGCAACCTGCGCCGGGTCCCCCTGAGCGAGCGCTAAGCCTCGCCCGGCGGGGCCTGCGGACCACCGGTTGCTTGCCAACTTCCTGATTTTCCTGGGATTTCCCAGGGGGTTCGTTTTTTTGCGCAGTATTGACGGCCGAAGTGTTGTAAATACTGAACGCTAGCCGCATGATTGCGCGCACCAAGCCCCCCTAACAAGAATCCAGAGGAGGATCCCAGCATTGGACGTCGGTGTTCGACTGCAAGCTATCCGCAAGCTCAAAGGCCTTTCCCAGCGTGAACTCGCCAAACGTGCAGGCGTTACCAACAGCACGATTTCCATGATCGAGAAGAACAGCGTCAGCCCCTCCATCAGTTCGCTGAAGAAGGTGCTCGGGGGCATCCCCATGTCGCTGGTGGAGTTCTTTTCCCTCGACCTGGAACAGGACAACCAGACCCAGGTGGTCTATCGGGCCTCCGAACTCACCGACATCTGCAGTGGCGCCATCACCATGAAGCTGGTGGGCAAGGCCCATCCCAGCCGCGCCATCGCCTTCCTCGACGAGACCTACCCGCCGGGCACCGACACCGGTGACGAGATGTACGCCCACGAGGGCGAAGAGGCCGGCATGCTGGTCGAAGGGCGTCTCGAACTGACCGTCGGCAACGACGTGTACATCCTCGAACCGGGCGACAGCTACTACTTCGAAAGCAGCCGTCCGCACCGCTTCCGCAATCCGTTCGACCTGCCGGCTCGCCTGATCAGCGCGACCACTCCGGCAAACTTCTGAAAGACCGCTGCCGCCGATATCCCTGCGACGCGTTGGGTTGTTTCGGCCAGACGGCCATGACGTTATACTTGCGCCCGCTCGCGAAACCGTGGCCGCGGGCGTATCTAGCCACGATGAGGGTGAAAGGGTGAACCTGATAAATAAGATGCTGGCAGCGCATGTTGCCGTATTGGCCCTGTGGGCAGTTAGCGCCCAGGCCGCGACCGACGACGCCATCGCCGAGCGCATCAAGCCGGTGGGCGAGGTCTGCGTGCAGGGTCAGGAATGCAAGGGTGTCGGCGCCGTGGCAGCGGCTGCAGGCGGCGGCGCACGTACGCCGGACGACATCATCGCCAAGCACTGTGGCGCCTGCCACACCGCTGGCGTGCTGGGTGCACCGAAGATCGGTGACACCGCAGCCTGGAAAGAGCGTGCAGACCACCAGGGCGGCCTCGACGGCATCCTGGCCAAGGCCATCACCGGCATCAACGCCATGCCGCCGAAGGGCACCTGCGCCGACTGCACCGACGACGAGCTGAAAGCCACCATCAAGAAGATGTCCGGCCTGTAAGCGTCGCGAAGCATCGAAAAAGCCGCCCGAGGGCGGCTTTTTTGTGCCTGCGCGGTGCGACTCGTTGTCGCAGTGCCGCCGGGCCCGAGGTGTTCGGGCCCGGCAACGGGTCAGTCGATGAAGCTGACCTGGCCGTCCGCGAGGGAGGCCACACGAGCCAGCGACTCGATGCGGTAACCCTCTTCCTCCAGCAGGCGGCGCCCGTCCTGGAAGGACTTCTCGATGACGATGCCGAGGCCGGCGATGCTCGCGCCCGCCTGGCCGATCAGATCGATCAGCGCCTTGGCCGCGTGGCCGTTGGCGAGGAAGTCATCGATCACCAGCACATGGTCGGCGGCCGTCAGGTGCTTGGCGGAGATGGCGATGGTGCTCTCGGTCTGCTTGGTGAAGGAGAACACCTTGGAGATCAGCAGGTCGTTCTTCAGCGTCAGCGACTGGAACTTGCGCGCGAAGATCACCGGCACGCCCAGCTCGAGGCCGGCCATCACGGCCGGGGCGATGCCCGAAGCCTCGATGGTGACGATCTTGGTGATGCCTTGGCCGCGGAAGCGCTCGGCGAACTCATGGCCGATGAACTGCATGAGCTTGGGGTCGATCTGGTGATTGAGGAAGGCGTCGACCTTGAGCACCTGGTCGGAAAGCACGATGCCTTCGGAAAGGATCTTTTCTTTGAGAATGTCCACGGGAGGGGCTTCCTGCGAAGCGGCTGTCGCTGATGAAGCGGCGTATTCTACCTTGGCCAGGGGCCATCGCGCGATGCCCTTCTGGCCGTTCGGTCAGACTTCTCCTCAGGCCCGGTCAGGGCTTCTTCAGCATCGCCCGGATGTCTGCCAGCGCCGTGTTGCCACGCACCGCCTTCACCTCGGTCGGCGTGTCGTCCATGCCTTCCCACTCCAGGTCTTCCGGCGGCAGCTCGTCGAGGAAGCGGCTGGGTGAGCAGTCGATGATCTCGCCGTACTGCTTGCGCTTGGCGGCGAAGGTCATCGCCAGGTTCTGCCGGGCGCGGGTGATGCCCACGTAGGCCAGGCGGCGCTCTTCCTCGATGGTGTCGGCCTCGATGCTGGAGCGGTGCGGGAGGATGTCTTCCTCCACGCCCATGATGAACACGTAGGGGAACTCCAGGCCCTTGGACGCGTGCAGGGTCATCATCTGCACCCCCTCGGCGCCCTCTTCCTCCTCCTGCTGGCGTTCGAGCATGTCGCGCAGCACCAGCTTGGCGATGGCTTCCTCGATGGTCATGCCGCCTTCCTCGTCGCGCTCGAGGGTGTTCTTCAGCGCATCCACGAGGAACCACACGTTGCCCATGCGGAAGTCGGCGACCTTGTCGCTGGAGGCGTTCTGGCGGATCCAGTTCTCGTAGTCGATGTCCATCACCATGCTGCGCAGGGCGGCGATCGGGTCGCTCTCGGCGCACTGTTGGCGGACCTTGTCCATGAAGCGCTTGAAGCGCTGCAGGCGCTCGGTGTAGCGGCTGTCCAGGTGCTCGGCCAGGCCGATCTCGTCGGCGGCGGCGTACATCGAGATCTTCCGCTCGGTGGCGTAGTTGCCGAGCTTCTCCAGGGTGGTGGAGCCGATCTCCCGGCGCGGCACGTTGATCACCCGCAGGAAGGCGTTGTCGTCGTCCGGGTTCACCAGCAGACGGAAGTAGGACATCAGGTCCTTCACTTCCTGGCGCCCGAAGAAGCTGGTGCCGCCCGAGAGCCGGTAGGGAATCTGGTGGTGCTGCAGCTTCAGCTCCATCAGCTTGGCCTGGTGGTTGCCCCGGTAGAGGATGGCGAAGTCGCTGTAGGGCCGCTGGGTGCGCAGGTGCAGGGTGAGGATCTCCATGGCGATGCGCTCGGCCTCGGCGTCTTCGTTGCGGCAGCGGATCACCCGGATCGGGTCGCCCACGCCCATCTCGCTCCACAGCTGCTTCTCGAACACGTGGGGGTTGTTGGCGATCAGCACGTTGGCGCACTTGAGGATGCGGCTGGTGGAGCGGTAGTTCTGCTCCAGCATCACCACCTTGAGGGAGGGGAAATCCTCCTTCAGCTGCATCAGGTTCTCCGGCCGCGCGCCGCGCCAGGCGTAGATCGACTGGTCGTCGTCGCCCACCACGGTGAACTGCGCGCGGTGCTGCACCAGCAGCTTCACCAGCAGGTACTGGCTGGCGTTGGTGTCCTGGTACTCGTCCACCAGCATGTAGCGCACCCGGTACTGCCACTTTTCGAGGATGTCCGGGTTGTCCTGGAAGAGCTTCACCGGCAGCAGGATCAGGTCGTCGAAGTCCACCGCGTTGTAGGCCTTCAGCGTGCGCTGGTAGTGCAGGTAGACGATGGCCGCGGTCTGCTCCTTGGGGTTGCGCGCGTTGGCCAGGGCCTCCTCGGGCAGCACCAGGTCGTTCTTCCAGTTGCCGATGCAGTTCTTGATCTCGTCGACGCCGTCGTCGCCGGAGTACTCCTTCTGCATGATGTCCGACAGCAGCGCCTTGATGTCCGTCTCGTCGAAGATCGAGAACCCCGGCTTGTAGCCCAGCCGCGCGTGCTCCTTGCGGATGATGTTCAGGCCCAGGTTGTGGAAGGTGGACACCGTCAGCCCACGGCCTTCGGCACCGCGCAGCAGGCTGCTGACGCGCTCCTTCATCTCGCGGGCGGCCTTGTTGGTGAAGGTCACGGCGACGATGTGCTGGGCGCGGATGCCGCACTGCTGGACGAGGTAGGCGATCTTGCGGGTGATCACGCTGGTCTTGCCGGAACCGGCACCGGCGAGCACCAGGAGCGGGCCGCCGACGTAGTTCACGGCTTCCTGCTGCCGGGGGTTGAGTCGGGACATGCGGGCTGTACGGGGGAAGGGAATGGCCGCGCATTCTACCAAACCCCGCCGGGCATGCCGAAGTCCGTTCCACAGTGTGATCCAGCCCCCCTTTGGGGCAGGTTGCGACTTGGCTATTTCCACACTTCCAGTACGATTGTTCCGGCACCTGGGTCTGAGAGGCGATCTCATTCGAGCCCGGTGAGCCAACAACGTGCCGGTAGTGCACGAATAAAACGACGTCGACTACGACGCGAACAGGCGCCTGGCGCCACTGCTTCTTGTGACCTGGGGAGGTCAGATTGTCTGCGCTCGCGAAGCCCCTGCACCTGTTGCTGCTGGCGGACACGCCTGGCTGGGCGGAAGGGGTTCGCCCGCTGTTCGAGGCCCTCGGGCCGGATTACCTCCTGATCACCGCCCCCACCTGGGAAGCCGCCTCGAGCCTGTTCGACGACGGCACCGAAGGCATCCTCTTCTGCACCGCCGAACTGTTGCCCATGCCCGGCCGCTGCCACCTGCCCACCGTGCTGCTGCTGGAGCAGGACCCGGGTGAGCTGCCCGCCGGCGTCCATGACTGGCTGCCGCGCGAGCGCCTCGACCTGGACCTGCTGCGCCGCTGCCTGCGCTACCTCGGCGAACGCCAGCGGATGCAGGGCACTCTGCAGGGCCTGGCCGAGCAGGACCCGCTCACCGGCATTGCCAACCGCCAGGGCTTCCAGACCCTCCTGGCCGCGCGGCTGGTGGAATACGGCGGCACCGGCCTGACCCTCGGCCACCTCGACCTGGACAACTTCCGCCACGCCAACGATGCCCTTGGCTACCAGGCCGGCGACCGGCTGATCCTGCAGGTGGTGGCGCGGCTCAAGGCCGAGCTGTCCCCCGGTGACCAGGTCGCCCGCCTGGGCAGCGACGAATTCGCCCTGCTGCTGGACACCCGTCGCGACCCGCAACGCGCCGAGCGCCTGGCCTCGCGCCTGATGGAGGCCCTCGGCGAGCCCTTCTGGGTCGATGGCGAGAGCCTGCTGATCGGCTGCAGCCTGGGCCTGGCCCATGCCCGCCCGGACGAAGGCGCCGACCCGCTGATGTGGCACGCCCACATCGCCATGCAGCAGGCCAAGGGCGCCCAGGGCTGCACCTTCCACCTCTTCGACGCGCACCTCAACCGGGGCGCCCGCAGCCTTGCCGACCTGGAAGGCGAGCTGCGCCGGGCCCTGCGCCGGGACGAACTGGAGCTGCACTACCAGCCGCGCCTGTGCCTGAAGACCGGCCGCATCGTTGGCCTCGAAGCCCTGGTGCGCTGGCGCCACGCCGAGCGCGGCCTGCTGGCGCCCAGCGAGTTCGTGCCCCTGGCCGAGCAGAGCGGGCTGATCGTGCCGCTGGGCTACTGGGTCATCGCCCGGGCCCTGCGCGACATGCAGTGGCTGCGCGGGCGCGGCCTGCCGGCCTTGCACATGGCGGTGAACCTGTCGTTCCGCCAGTTCCAGGACAGCCAACTGCTGCCCACCCTCACCCGCCTCATCGACGAGCGCGGCGTGGACGCCCGCTGGCTGGAGTTCGAACTGACCGAGACCGCCGTCATGCGCCGCAGCGAGCAGGTGCTCACCACCATGCAGGCACTGGGCAAGGTGGGCGTGCGCTTCTCCCTAGACGACTTCGGCACCGGCTTCTCCTCCTTCGTCCACCTCAACAGCCTGCCCATCACCCTGCTGAAGATCGACAAGAGCTTCGTCGGCGGCATGCAGACGCGCCCGGAGAACCAGCAACTGGTGCGGGCCATGATCAACCTGGCGCACAACCTCAAGCTCGAAGTGGTGGCCGAAGGCGTCGAGAACACCGACCAGCTCGCCCTGCTGCGGCAGTTCGGCTGCGACCAGGTGCAGGGCTACTGGATCAGCAAGCCCCTGCCGCTGGTGGAGCTGGCGCGCTTCCTGGTGTTCGGCGTGCGCCAGCCGGCCCTCGGCCAGCCCGAGGGCTGAGCCTCAGGTCGCCACCGAGGCCCGGACGGCAACCGCCGGCTCGCCGCGCAACAGGCGGCGGGTCTTGAACTCGAAGCCCAGGGTCAGCCCCAGCGCCGCGCAGGCCAGGCCCGAGGCCAGCCCCCACCACACGCCCTGCGGGCCCCAGCCGAAGTGGAAGGCCAGCAGCCAGGCCGCCGGGGCGCCCACCAGCCAGTAGCAGCCGAGGCCGACCAGGAAGGTGGTCTTGGCATCCTTCAGCCCCCGGATGGCGCCCATGGCGATGGTCTGGATGCCGTCGAACAGCTCGAACCAGGCGGCGATCGCCAGCAGGCCCACGGCCATCTGCACCACCGCTTCGAACTCGGCGTTGCCACGTTCCAGGAACAGCCCCACCACCCACTCCGGCGCCAGCCAGAACAGCGCGGCGAAGCTCAGCATGCAACCGGCGCCCAGGCCGATGCCCAGCCGCCCGGCGCGGCGTGCGTCCTCCAGGCGGCCGGCTCCGAAGTGCTGGCCGATGCGGAAGGTCACCGCGTAGGAGATGCCCACCGGCACCATGAAGGCCACGTACACCGACATGATCGCCACCTGGTGCGCGGCCAGCGCCTGGCTGCCCAGGGCTCCCATGCACAGCGCAGCGAAGGCGAACAGGCCGGACTCCACCGCATAGGTGCCGCCGATGGGCAGGCCCAGGCGCAGCAGCTCGCGCAGGTCGTCCAGGCGCGGCTGCAGCAGGCCGTGGCGCAGCGAGTAGGCGGCATAGGCCGGGTGGCGCGTCACGTGCCAGGCCAGCAGCAGCGCCATGGCGGTCATCACCAGCGCGGTGATCAGGCCGATGCCCGCCAGGCCCAGCCGGGGCAGGCCGAACCAGCCGTGGATCAGCACATAGTTGAGCGCGAAGTTGGCCAGCGCCCCGCCGATGCTGATGGCCATCACCGGGCCGGGCCGCCCGATGGCGCTGGTGAAGCCGCGCAGGGCCATGAAGGTCATGTAGCCGGGCAGCGCGAACACCAGGGTGGAGAGGAACTGCATGGCGCCCTCGATGTTGTGCGCCTCCTGGCCGAACACCCGCAGCAGCGGCGCCAGGTTCCACAGCAGCAGCCCGGCCGCCAGGGCCAGGCCCCAGCCCAGCCACATGCCGGCCTGGGTCAGCCGCGCGGCACCGGCCACGTCCCCGGCGCCGTGGCGGATCGCCACCAGGTTGCCCACGGCGGCGATCACCCCCACGCAGAAGATCGAGACGAAGGAATAGCTCGCCGCCCCCAGGCCGCCGGCAGCCAGTTCGGCCGGGCCCAGCAGGCCCATCATCACCGTGTCGGTGAACACCATCAGCACATTGGCCAGTTGCGCGGCGATCAGCGGGCCGGCAAGGCGGAGGATGGCCAGGAGTTCCGGCCGGAGGGATGCAGGCATGAGTAATGATCACCACGGAGGGGAGAGACGCCAGGCGGGCGGCCCTGATGCGGCGAATTCTCCCAGGCCTTGAAGCCCCGCCACAAAAGGAAAAAAATGATCCCTTCCATGACTCTGACTCATGCGAGAGTGTCGCCATGTCCCGCCGCCTGCCCCCGCTCTATGCCCTGCGTGCCTTCGAGGCAGCGGCACGCAACGCCTCCTTCACCCGCGCGGCCGAGGAACTGGCCATCACCCAGAGCGCGGTGAGCCGGCACATCCGCACCCTGGAGGAGCACTTCGCCTGCCGCCTGTTCGAGCGCCGGGGCCGCCACCTGCAACTGACCGAGGCCGCGCGGGTCATCCTCCCCGGCCTGCGCGAGGGCTTCGACGCCCTGGAGCGCGCCTGTTCCATCCTGCGGGTGGACGACGGGAACCTCTGCCTCAAGGCCCCCTCCACCCTCACCATGCGCTGGCTGCTGGCGCGGCTGTCGCGCTTCCGCCACCTCAGCCCGGAGAACGAGGTGCAGCTCACCAGCGCCTGGATGGACGTGGACAAGGTGGACTTCCAGCACGAGCCGTTCGACTGCGCGGTGCTGCTCTCCGACGGCCACTTCACCCAGGACTGGGAAGTGACGCGGCTGTTCCCGGAGTGGCTGATCCCGGTCTGCGAGCCCGCCCAGGCCCGGCAGCCCTGGACGGTGCAGCAGCTGCGCCAGGCCGAGCTGCTGCACCCCACGCCGGATCGCCGCGACTGGCGGCGCTGGCTGCAGCGCATGGGGCTGGAGGAGCAGGTCTCGCTGAAGGGCGGCCAGGTGTTCGACACCCTGGAGCTGGGCATCGTCGCCGCCACCCGGGGCTATGGGGTGTCCATCGGCGACCTGGTGATGATCGCCGAGGACGCCACCAGCGGCCGCATCGGCCTGCCCTGGCCGGCTGCGGTGGCCAGCGGCGAGAGCTATTACCTGGTCTGGCCACGCGGTCGCCGGGACCAGGAACGCCTGCAGCGGCTGCGGGATTTCCTTCTCGCCGAAGTGGCCGCCATGGACCTGCCGGCCGTGGAATTGCTGGACTGAGCGGCCGTTCGTCGGCCTGACGGCAACATCGGAAAGAACAGCTCGCAGCGAAGCACAGCCGTCCTATACCTCAGTAGGGCACTCAAGTATTCTCGCCGCCCCGCGAAGGGGGCAGAGACCTCCTCGCGTGTCGCCTTGCCCTATTTCCGGAGATTCCCCCCATGAACCAGCCCAGGTCACGCATTGCCTGGCAGCTCGCCGCCGCCCTCGCCCTGATCCTCGTGTTGCTGATCAGCGGCAGCACCCTCTTCGCCCTGCGCTCGCTGGACAAGGCCAACCTGGCCACCCGCGAGGAGCACCTGGCCAGCGAGGCCCGCCTGCTGGCCGACCAGCTCACCACCTTCCATGGCAGCCTGCGCGAGAGCACCCAGCGCCTGGCCAGCCTGTTCGAGCAGCGCTTTGCCCAGGGCCTCACCCTGCACAGCGGCGAGCGCGTACCGGTGGCGGCCCTGACCCCGCCGGCGCTGTACCTCAACGGCCAGGTGCTGAACAACGACTTCACCCTGGTGGACGAATTCCGCCAACTCACCGCTGGCGTCGCCACGGTGTTCGTCCGCGATGGCGCCGACTTCGTGCGCATCACCACCTCGCTGAACAAGCAGGACGGCACCCGCGCCATCGGCACCGTGCTCGACCACGCCCACCCGGCCTACCAGCGCCTGCTGGCCGGGCAGAACTACGTGGGCCGGGCCCTGCTGTTCGACCGCTACTACATGACCCAGTACACCCCGGTGCGCGACGACACCGGTGCGGTGATCGCCGTGCTCTTCGTCGGCTTCGACTACACCGACGCGCAGAACGCCCAGTTCAGGAACCTGGAGCGCTTCCGCATCGGCCGCACCGGCTCCCTGGCATTGCTGGACGAAACCGGCAAATGGCTGGTGGCCCCCGCCGGCGTGCGCCGCCCGGAAGCCATCGGCGATGCCCTCAAGAGCCTGCAGGCCAACCCCGGCAAGGGGCTGTTCTGGAGCGATGGCACCGAGGACTTCTTCAGCATCGCCGTGCCCTTCGCCGACGGGCCCTGGCAGGTGGTGGCGAGCATGCCCGAGGAGGAGATCGGCGAGGTCACCTGGCGGGTCGGCAGCCAGCTGGCCCTCGGCAGCCTGCTGGCGATGGTGCTGGCGGTGGCTGCGGTGATCGGCCTGCTGCGCCTGCGCCTCAAGCCCCTGGGCGACCTGGTGGACCAGGCCCGCGCCCTGGGCGCCGGCAACCTCGGGGTGCGCCTGGACGTGTCCAGCCGTGACGAGATCGGCGAGCTGGCCGGCAGTTTCAACCAGATGGGCGAGGCGCTGTCGACCATGGTGGCGCACATCCGCAGTTCCGCTCAGCAGGTGAGCAGCCGCTCCCAGGTGCTCTCGGGCCTGGCCAGCGGTGCCCACGAGGGCATGGAGCAGCAGTCCGGCGAGATCAGCAGCATGGCCGGCGCGGTGGAGGAGTTCAGCGCCACCTCGCTGAACATCGCCGACAACATGCGTGCCACCGAGCGCCTGGCCAGCGACAACGCCCAGCAGACGCGCATCGGCCAGGTGGCGATGGACGAGGCGTCCACGGCCCTGGAACAGATCGCCAACGCGCTCAACGGCACCGCCGAGGTGATCAACACCCTGGGCCAGCGCTCCCAGGAGATCGGCGGCATCGTCGGCGTCATCACCGCCATCGCCGACCAGACCAACCTGCTGGCCCTCAACGCCGCCATCGAGGCCGCCCGGGCCGGCGAACAGGGCCGTGGCTTCGCCGTGGTGGCCGACGAGGTGCGCAGCCTGGCCGGCCGTACCCGCGAGGCGACCACCGAGATCTCCAGCATGATCGGCAGCATCCAGCAGGAGACCGCCAGCGCCATCAGCACCATGGAGCACGGCAAGGCGCTGATGCAGGAAGGCCTGGCGCGCAACGCCAAGGTGGCCGATGCGCTGGCACGGATCGCCCAGCAGAGCGCCGCCGCCGGCGAGCAGGTCACCGCCATCACCACCGCCACCCAGGAACAGAGCAGCACCGCGACCCTGCTCAGCAGCAACCTGCAGAGCATCGCCCTGGCCAACAGCGAGCAGCGTGAGGTGGTGGCGAACCTGGCGCAGACGGCCCGGGAGCTGGACCGCCTGGCCGAGGAGCTGCGCCAGGAAGTGGGCCGCTTCCGCTGACCCACCGGGGCCCGGCTAGCCGGGCCCTGCCGCAGGTGCTCAGCGCACCACGTGGAGGAAGTGCAGGTGCTTCTCGTACTGGTCGAGCAGGTCGCCGATCACTTCCTCCCGGCTCCAGCCCATCACGTCATAGTCCTGGCCGCCCTCGCGCAGGTACACCTCGGCGCGGAAGTACTTGCGGGCGTCGCCGTTCTCCTCGCTCCCTTCGCGGGCCATGAAGCGCGGTAGCAGCAGAGAGCGCGGACGCACCTCGTAGCTGAAGTCCACCTCCTCGCCGTGGCCGACGTTGAGCTTGCAGCGGCCGTCCTCGCCGTTCAGCACTTCCACCGCGCAGCCCTGCTTGCGCAGCTCCTCGGCCACCTCCAGGCAGGCCGGGCGCACCACTTCGTCGATGAAGCGGGTGACGTGGCTGCGCCGGGGGAACATGAGGATGTTGCGCAGCCGCCGCTGCCAGCCGCCCAGCTGCTGCTGCGCCGGGCGCGACAGGGCGAGTGCCTGGTAGCGGATGCCGCGCTTGGTGGCGTCCAGCCGCAGGGCCTTGAGCAGGCCCCAGGTGGCGGCCAGCAACACCGCTGCGAAGGGCAGCGCGCTGGCGATGGTGGCGGTCTGCAGGGCCTTGAGGCCGTCGGCCAGCAGCAGTGCCATGGCCACCACGCCAGTGAGAATCGACCAGAACAGGCGCTGCCACAGCGGGGTGTTCTCCTTCCCTCCCGAGGCCAGCATGTCCAGCACCAGGGCTCCGGAGTCGGCCGAGGTGACGAAGAACACCACCACCATCGCCACTGCCAGCAGCGACAACAGGGTGGACAGGGGGAAGTGGTCGAGGAAGGCGAACAGTGCCAGCGAGCTGTCCTGCTGCACCGTTTCCACCAGGTCGAGGTAGCCCTGGTTGAGCACCATGTGGATGGCGGTGTCGCCGAAGATGGTCATCCACAGCAGGGTGAAGCCGGCGGGGACGAACAGCACCCCGCAGACGAACTCGCGGATGGTGCGGCCGCGTGAGATACGGGCGAAGAACAGCCCGACGAAGGGCGACCAGGACAACCACCAGCCCCAGTAGAGCAGCGTCCAGCCGCCGATCCAGTCGGTGGGTTCGTAGGCGTAGAGGTTGAAGGTCTTGCTGACGATCTCCGACAGGTAGCCGCCGGTGTTCTGCACGAAGGTCTGCAGCAGGAACACCGTGGGGCCGAGGACCAGCACCAGCAGCATCAGCAGGGTTGCCAGCGCCAGGTTCAGCTCCGACAGGACCTTGATGCCCTTGTTCAGCCCACTGGCTGCCGAGAGGGTGGCCAGGCCGCAGGTGCCGGCGATCAGTGCCAGCTGCACCGGAGTGCTGACCGGGACGCCGAAGAGGTGGTGCAGGCCGCCGTTGATCTGCAGCACGCCGTAGCCCAGGGAGGTGGCGATGCCGAACAC
The DNA here is from genome assembly GCF_032621675.1 of Pseudomonas sp. zfem003. NCBI lineage: Bacteria > Pseudomonadati > Pseudomonadota > Gammaproteobacteria > Pseudomonadales > Pseudomonadaceae > Pseudomonas > Pseudomonas sp. zfem003. The sequence goes on from NZ_JAVYJG010000003.1 coordinate 332,928, forward strand.
GGTGCCGAGGATGGCGAAGATGTCCACCGCATGGCCGATGGGGCCGTAGATGCGATCGCCGATCAGCGGGTAGAGCGCCGAGCGCAGGGTCAGCGGCAGGTCATGGCGGAAGCAGAAGAAGGCCAGGATCAGCGCGACGATGGCGTAGATCGACCAGGCATGGAGGCCCCAGTGGAAGAAGGTCAGCTTCATGGCCTCCTTCGCGGCGGCCACGGTGTGGGGGTCGCCTACCGGCGGGTTGACGTAGTGCATCAGGGGTTCGGCCACGCCGAAGAACATCAGGCCGATGCCCATGCCGGCGGCAAAGAGCATGGCGAACCAGGTGCCGTTGCCGTAGTCGGGGCGGCTGTGGTCGGGGCCGAGACGGATGTCGCCGAAGCGGCTGACGGCGAGGAAGACGACGGTGATGAGGATCAGCGCGACGCTGAGGACGTAGAACCAGCTGGCGTTCAGGACGATCCACTGCTGGATCTGGCCGAACAGCCACTGGGCCTGGTCGCGGGCCAGGGTGCTGTAGAGCACCAGGGCGATGACGAGGACGGCAGAGCCGTAGAACACCGGTGGGTTGAGGGTGGATGGGGAAGACGAACGTGCCTCCATTGAGCTAGCTCTCCTTTCGATCGGATGGCCGCCAAGGGCGGAAGGCGGCGCAGTCTAACAGAGTCGATAGATCGGCTCTTTCGGCCCCTTGTTCCTCATAGTTTTTTCAGCTGCTGGTCGGCCGGTACTGCAGGGCTTCCGCCAGGTGGTGGCGCTGGATGTCGGGCGCGTCCGCCAGGTCGGCGAGGGTGCGGGCCACCTTGATCAGCCGGTACGCGGCACGCAGGGACAACCCGAGGCGCTCGCAGGCCTGCTCCAGCCAATGCTGGTCGTCGGGCGTCAGCGGACAGTGCTGGTGCAGCCGGGATAGGTCGAGGAAGGCGTTGGCGCAGCCCTGGCGAGCCAGTTGCCGACGCCGGGCTCGTCCGACTTCCCCGGCGGCGGTGGCACTGTCGAGCCCGCCGCTGACGGGCGCGCCAAGGTGTGTGGCTTCGCGGGCGACCGTCAGGTGCAGGTCGATGCGGTCCAGCAGCGGACCGGAGAGCCGGGCCCGGTAGCGCTGGATCTGCTCCGGTGTGCAGCGGCAGCGATGGGTGTCGTCGCCCAGGTAGCCGCAGGGGCAGGGGTTCATGGCCGCCACCAGTTGGAAGCGCGCCGGGAAGCGCACCCGGTCATTGGCCCGGGCGATGATGATCTCGCCACTTTCCAGGGGCTCTCGGAGGACCTCCAGCACCTTGCGGTCGAATTCCGGCAGCTCGTCGAGGAACAGCACGCCCTGGTGCGCCAGGGTGATCTCGCCAGGTTTCGGACGACTGCCCCCACCCACCAGGGCCGGGCCGGACGCGCTGTGGTGAGGCTGCCTGAAGGGACGCTGGGGCCAGCATGCCAGCGGCGATTGGCTGGCCACCGAATGGATGGCGGCCACTTCCAGGGCCTCGTGTTCCTCCAGCGGAGGCAGCAGGCCCGGCAGGCGGCTGGCCAGCAGCGTCTTGCCGGTGCCGGGCGGGCCGGACAGCAGCAGGTTGTGGGCTCCGGCTGCTGCCACCAGCAGCGCGCGTTTGGCCGCCAGCTGGCCCTGGACGTCAGCGAGATCGGGATAGGGCGCAGCCTGCAGCGGCAGGCCCTGGCTCTGGAACGGTGCCAGCGGGGTCTGGCCGTTGAGGTGGGCGGCCAGCTCCAGCAGGTGGCCCACGGCGAACACCGTCAGGCCGCTGGCCAGGCTGGCCTCCTCGGCGTTCTCCCGCGGCACCACCAGCGCCCGTCCGGCAGCGCGAGCCGCCAGCGCAGCGGGCAACACGCCCTGCACCGGACGCAGGGCACCGGACAGCGCCAGCTCGCCGAGGCACTCCAACTGCTCCAGGGCTGCGGCGGGCACCTGGCCGCTGGCCGCGAGGATGCCGAGGGCGACGGCCAGGTCGAAGCGTCCGCCTTCCTTGGGAAGATCGGCTGGTGCAAGGCTGAGGGTGATGCGCCGCAGGGGGAATTCGAAACCGCTGGTGAGCAGGGCGCTGCGGACGCGGTCCTTGCTCTCCTTGACGGCGGTTTCCGGGAGGCCGACCAGGGACAGGGACGGCAGGCCGTTGGCCAGGTGCGCCTCCACTGTGACGGCGGGGGCTTCCACGCCGACCTGGGCGCGGCTGTGGACGAGGGCCAGGGACATGGATCGCTCCTTGATCGGTCCGCCCGGCCGGAGTGGCTTACTCCGTGGGCGGCGGGTTCAGCTGGGCTTCCAGCTCCGCGACCTTGGCCTCCAGGGCTTCCAGGCGCGCGCGGGTGCGGGCGAGCACCACCATCTGGCTGTCGAATTCCTCGCGGCTGACCAGGTCCAGCTTGCTGAAGGCGCTCTGCATCAGGGCCTTGAACTGGGCCTCGAATTCGGCGCGGGGCAGCGGGGTGTCGCCGTTGAACAGGCGGGAGGCGTGGGAGCCGAGGGCATCGAGCAGGGCTTTGGGCGGCAGCATGGTTGGCATCCGTTGACAGGGCGGGCCGGAGTTTACCACGGGGTCCCGGCCGAGTCGGGCGACAGGCCGACGCACGATTTCCGAGCAATGGCTGAAGTGCGCGTGCACCTTTTCCGTGCATCGTTTTGGGGCAGTGCTGCCCGGCGCCACGGCCAAGAGCCACTATCTGCTTGAAAAACGGGGCTTTTGGGCGAGCTGGCAAGCTTTCTGCTTTAGCGCTGGTGAAGGGTGCACCGATGCAGTACCGGTGCGTCAGGCGAGGCGGGGGAGTGTTTCGCCAGGAGCGGTTGGTTGGCGTCGAAGCGGGCCGGGCCAGGGCGGTTCGACGCGTTACAAAGCCAGGCACTGCGCTTAGACTTGAGCCGGGTTCGTTTTCCTGGGGCAAGTCCACCAAATACGGGAGAAGTTTCATGAAGCTAGTCACTGCCATCATCAAGCCGTTCAAACTCGATGACGTGCGCGAGTCGCTGTCCGAGATCGGCGTGCAGGGCATCACCGTTACCGAGGTCAAGGGCTTCGGGCGCCAGAAAGGCCACACCGAGCTGTACCGTGGCGCCGAGTACGTCGTCGACTTCCTGCCCAAGGTGAAGATCGACGTCGCCATCGCCGATGACCAGCTCGACCGTGTCATCGAGGCCATCACCAAGGCGGCCAACACCGGGAAGATCGGTGACGGCAAGATCTTCGTCGTGAATCTGGAACAGGCCATCCGCATCCGTACCGGCGAAACCGGCACCGACGCGATCTAAGCCTCCGAACCCCAACGCCCCAGGAGAAAACCACATGACTCTGCGTAAAGCCGCAGGGCTAGGAGCCCTTTTGTCCCTCGTTACCCCCGGCCTGGCCATGGCCGCCGACGAGGTCGTGCTGAACAGTGGCGACACCGCATGGATGATCGTCGCCACGGCACTGGTGCTGTTCATGACCATTCCCGGCCTGGCGCTGTTCTACGGCGGCATGGTCCGCTCCAAGAACGTCCTCTCGGTGATGATGCAATGCTTCGCCATCACCGGCCTGATCAGCGTGCTCTGGGTCGTCTACGGCTACAGCCTGGCCTTCGACACCACCGGCATGGAGCAGGGCGTCGTCAACTTCAATTCCTTCATCGGCGGCCTGTCCAAGGCCTTCCTCAGCGGCCTGAACACCAGCAGCCTGGTGTACGCCGTGCCGGAAAGCGTGTTCATCACCTTCCAGATGACCTTCGCCATCATCACCCCGGCCCTGATCGTCGGTGCCTTCGCCGAGCGCATGAAGTTCTCCGCGATGCTGATCTTCATGGCCGTGTGGTTCACCCTGGTCTACGCGCCGATTGCCCACATGGTGTGGAGCGGCAACGGCGGCCTGATGTGGGACTGGGGCGTGCTGGACTTCGCCGGTGGCACCGTGGTGCACATCAACGCCGGTATCGCCGGCCTGGTGGCCTGCATCGTGCTGGGCAAGCGCAAGGGCTACCCGACCACCCCGATGGCCCCGCACAACCTGGGCTACACCCTGATCGGCGCCGCCATGCTGTGGGTGGGCTGGTTCGGCTTCAACGCCGGCTCCGCCGTGGCAGCCAATGGCACTGCGGGCATGGCCCTGCTGGTCACCCAGATCGCCACCGCGGCGGCTGCCCTGGGCTGGATGTTCGCTGAGTGGCTGACCCACGGTAAGCCGAGTGCCCTGGGCATCGCCTCCGGTGTGGTCGCCGGCCTGGTCGCCGTGACCCCGGCCGCTGGCACCGTCGGCCCCATGGGCGCCCTGGTGATCGGCCTGGCCGCTGGCGTGATCTGCTTCTTCAGCGCCACCAGCCTCAAGCGCAAGCTGGGCTACGACGACTCCCTGGACGCCTTCGGCGTGCACGGCATCGGCGGCATCGTCGGCGCCCTGCTGACCGGCGTGTTCGCAGCACCGGCCCTGGGTGGCTTCGGCACCGTCGAGAACATCGCGGCCCAGCTGTTCATCCAGTTCAAGGGCGTGGCCTTCACGGTCGTCTATACCGCTGTGGTCACCTTCGTGATCCTCAAGGTGCTGGACCTGGTGATCGGCCTGCGGGTCAACGAAGAGGAAGAGGCCGTCGGCCTCGACCTGGCGCAGCACAACGAGCGCGGCTACAACCTGTAAGCCCGCCGGCCCCTCCGGGGCGTGCGAACCGCTGCCAAGGGCGCCGAAAGGCGCCCTTTGCTTTTTCAGAGGCCGCGCTAGAATGCGCGCCGAGCGAAATCCGAGGGAGTGGCGCCCATGTGGCACCAGACGCTGATCACCTTGAAGCCGCGTGCGCGAGGCTTCCACCTGGTCACCGACGAGCTGCTGGCCGGATTGCCGGAACTGGGTCGCTGCCGTATCGGTCTGTTGCACCTGCTGCTGCAACACACATCGGCTTCACTGAGCGTCAACGAAAATGCCGACCCCTCCGTGAGGCGCGATTTCGAGCGGTTCTTCAACCGCCTCGTGCCCCAGGGCGAGGGTGGCTACGAACATGACTACGAAGGCCCGGACGACCTGCCGGCGCACTTCAAGTCGAGCCTGCTGGGCTGCCAGCTGACCTTGCCGGTGCGTGACGGGGCGCTCGCCCTGGGTACCTGGCAGGGGATCTACCTCGGCGAACACCGCGATCAGGGCGGTGCGCGTCGGGTGCTGGCGACCCTCTACGGCGAGGCATCGTGATTTTTTCCGGGCGCGTAGAAACCTGGCGCGACTGGGCTATAACTAACCTGCTCTTGCAAGACACGAGGTAGAAGAATGAGCGACGAAGAACTGGAACAAGACGAGCTCGAAGCGGGCGACGAGGACGAAGGCGAGGAGCTGGCTGCCGCCGAGGACAGTGGCGACGACAGCGATGACGGCGAATCCCCCGCCCCTGCCGGCAAGGGCAAGAAAGCCGCTGCCGTCGAGGTCGAGGAGCTGCCCAGCGTCGAAGCCAAGCAGAAGGAGCGCGATGCGCTGGCCCGTGCCATGGAGGAATTCCTGGCCCGTGGCGGCAAGGTGCAGGAGGTGGAGCCCAACGTGGTCGCCGACCCGCCCAAGAAGCCGGACAGCAAGTACGGCAGCCGCCCCATCTGATTGAGTTGCCTGGAAGAGCCCGCTTGATGCGGGCTTTTTCATGCCTGCGATTCGGGGTCAGGCACCCCGGTGCCAGCGCTCCAGCAGTGTGGGTAGCTGGTCCAGGGTACGAATCTCCGCGTCGGGGTGGTCGTCGCCGTCCCAGGGTTTGCCCTGGGGGTTGAACCACACCGCGCGCATGCCGGCATTGCGGGCGCCCTGGATGTCGTCGCTGGGGTGATCGCCGATGTGCACCGCCTGGGCGGCGGGGACGCCGGCCCGGCGCAGCGCTTCTTCGAAGGGATGTGGGTCCGGCTTGCCGATGCCCAGTTCCTCGGCGCAGAGGGCGAACTGGAAGTAGTCCGCCAGGCCCAGGCGGCGGACGTCGGCGTTGCCGTTGGTGATCACGGCCAGCCGGTAGTGGTTGGCCAGGCGCTCCAGGGTCGGGTGCACCTCGGGGAACAGGTCGATGCGGTGCCGCGCGGCCAGGAACACCTGAAAGCCGGCCTCCGCCAGCTCCGCGGCCTCGGCCTGTGGATAACCGGCCTCTTCCAGGGCATGGAAGAGGATGCGCCGGCGCAGCTCGCTCAGGCGGTGCCTGAGTCCGGGGGTGGCGTCCACCAGGCGGGCGCGGATCGCCCACAGGTGCTCGATCGGCACGGGCCCCAGGCGCGGCGCCTCGTTGCCCAGCCATTCGCGCAGGGTGGCTTCGGCGCCCTGCATCACCACCGAGACGTCCCACAGGGTGTCGTCCAGGTCGAAGGTCACCAGTTGGATGCTCATTCCTCGTCCTTGGCTCCGTTGCGTCGTGCCCGGGGGTGGGCCTTGTCGTAGACCGCCGCCAGGTGCTGGAAGTCCAGGTGGGTGTAGATCTGCGTGGTGGAGATGTCGGCGTGGCCGAGCAGCTCCTGCACCGCCCGCAGGTCCTGGGAGGACTCCAGCATGTGGCTGGCGAAGGAGTGCCGCAGCATGTGCGGATGGACGTGCTGGCCCAGCTCGCGCACCCCGGCCACCCGCACCCGTTCGCGCACGGCGCGGGGGCCGATGCGCCGCCCCTGGCGGGTGACGAAGACGGCACCGTCCACCGGGGACACGCTGGCGCGGTGGGGCAGCCAGCGCTCCAGTGCCTGGCGCGCCATGCGCCCGAGGGGCAGTTCGCGGATCTTGTTGCCCTTGCCGATCACCCGCACGCTGCCGTCGGCCAGGTCCAGGCGGTCCAGGTCCAGGCCCACCAGTTCCGACAGGCGCAGGCCGGAGGAATAGAACAGCTCGAGGATGGCCTGGTCGCGACGGGCCATGAACTCGTCTTCCACTGCGCCATCCAGCAACTGTTGGGTGCGGTCGGCATCCAGGGTGCGGGGCAGGCGTCGCTCGCCCTTGGGCGCGCTGATGCCGCTGGCCGGGTCGTGTCGGCAGCGGCCCTCGCGGATCAGGTAGCGGTACAGGCCGCGTACGGCGGAGAGCAGGCGGGCGAGGCTGCGGGCGGACTGCCCCTGCTGGTGCAGGCGCGCCACCATGCTGCGCAGCGGGCGGGGTTGCAGCGTGGTCCAGTCATCGAGGCCGAAGCCTTCGGCCAGGGCCACGACCTTCTCCAGGTCGCGCCGGTAGCCTTCCAGCGTGTGCGGGGAAACCTGGCGCTCACTGCGCAGGTGTTCGAGGTAGCGCTCCAGATCGGCCTTCATCGGTCCTCCCGGCGCGCTGCGCTCAGCGCACCGAGCGCAGCGGAGTGGCGTGGCGCGGCAGCACCCGGGCCAGGACTTCGGCGATGTAGCTGAGGAACAGGGTGCCGAGGGAGCTCTTGTAGTGCTGCGGGTCCGGGCTGCCGATGGCCAGCAGGCCGTGCTGGCCCTGGTGGTTGAGGGAGACGACGGCGGCCGAGCCGACCTTGGCGCCCTCTTCCGCGCCGAACAGGAACTCCAGCTCGTGGGCCCGCAGCACGCCGCAGATGGTCTTGCCCGCCACCAGCAGGCCACCGATGGCCTGGTGCGCTTCGGCGCTGGAGACGCTGCGGCCCACCGGCAGGGTGCTGTCGCTAAACAGGATCAGGCTGACGAAGGGCACCTGGAACTCATGGCGCAGGCTGTCCTCGATGGCGCCGACCACTTCCTCCAGCGTATTGGCGTCCAGCAGGTCGAGCACCAGGCGGCGGGTCTTGTCGAACAGGCGGTCGTTGTCGCGGGCCACGTCCATCAGCTGGGACAGGCGGTGGCGCATCTCGATGTTGCGCTCGCGCAGTAGCTTCACCTGGCGCTCCACCAGCGAGACGGCCTCGCCAGGCTGGTGGGGGATGCGCAGTTCGGGGATCAGCTCCTCGTGGTCGACGAAGAACTCCGGGTGCTGGCGCAGGTAGGCCGCGACCGACTCGGAATCGAGGGCGCGCGGCGCGTCGGGGTGCTTCTCGCTCATGCTCTCGGCTCGTTCATAGGCGGACCTGGCCTTCGTACACGCGTACGGCCGGGCCGGTCATCATCACGGGCTGGCCGGGGCCGGCCCATTCGATGGTCAGCTTGCCGCCCGGCAGCTCCAGCTGCACGGGGGAGTCCATCCAGCCCTGGCGAATGGCCGCGACGGCGGCGGCACAGGCGCCGGTGCCGCAGGCACGGGTTTCCCCGGCGCCGCGCTCCCAGACCCGCAGGCGGGCCTGGTGGCGATCCTGGACCTGCAGGAAGCCGACGTTGACCCGCTGCGGGAAGCGCGGGTGGTGTTCGAGTTTCGGGCCCAGCTCGTGGACCGGCGCGCGGTCCACATCCTCGACGCGCAGCACGGCATGGGGGTTGCCCATGGACACGGCGGCGAGCTGGACGGTCTGGCCGTCCACGTCGACCGGGTAGCTCAGGGCCTCGGCCTCGGCGACGAAGGGAATCTGCTGGGGCACGAGGCGCGGCGGGCCCATGTCGACCCGGACCTGGCCATCGGCGCGGACATCCAGCTCGATGATGCCGGCCTTGGTCTCGACGCGGATCTGCTTCTTCACGGTCAGGCGCTTGTCCAGCACGAAGCGGGCGAAGCAGCGGGCGCCGTTGCCACACTGCTCCACCTCGGAGCCGTCGGAGTTGAAGATGCGGTAGCGGAAATCCACGTCCGGATTGGTGGGGGCCTCGACGATCAGCAACTGGTCGAAGCCGATGCCGGTGTGGCGGTCGCCCCACTGCTTGGCGTGCTTGGGCTGGATGTGCGCGTGCTGGCTGACCAGGTCGAGCACCATGAAGTCGTTGCCCAGGCCGTGCATCTTGGTGAAACGCAGCAGCATGGACTTACTCCGGAAGCAGGCTTTCGCCGGCGTAGAGTTCCTCGAGGGTTTCGCGACGACGCACTTCGTAGGCCTGCTCCCCATCCACCATCACCTCGGCGGCACGGCCGCGGGTGTTGTAGTTGGAGCTCATGACAAAGCCGTAGGCACCGGCCGAGCGCACGGCCAGCAGGTCGCCCTCGGCCAGGGCCAGGTCGCGGTCCTTGGCGAGGAAGTCGCCGGTCTCGCAGATCGGGCCGACCAGGTCGTAGCGCTGGGCCTCGCCGTCGCGCGGCTGCACCGGCACCACGTCCATCCAGGCCTGGTACAGGGCCGGGCGGATCAGGTCGTTCATGGCCGCGTCGATCACGGCGAAGTTCTTGTGCTCGGTGTGCTTGAGGTATTCCACCTGGGTCAGCAGCACGCCGGCATTGGCGACGATGTAGCGGCCCGGCTCGAACACCAGCGCCAGGTCACGCCCGGCGATGCGCTCGCGCACGGCCTTGATGTAGTCGCCGGCAACGGGCGGCTGCTCGTCCTTGTAGCGCACGCCGAGGCCACCGCCGAGGTCCAGGTGGCGGATGTGCACACCCTGGGTGGCGAGGCGGTCGACCAGTGCCAGCAGGCGGTCGAGGGCGTCGAGGAAGGGCGGCAGGCTGGTCAGCTGGGAGCCGATGTGGCAGTCCACGCCGATCACGTCCAGGTTCGACAGCGGGGCGGCGCGCAGGTAGACGGCCTCCGCCTGCTCGATGGCGATGCCGAACTTGTTTTCCTTCAGGCCGGTGGAGATGTACGGGTGGGTGCCGGCGTCCACGTCGGGGTTCACCCGCAGGGAGATCGGCGCTTTCACGTCCATCTCGGCGGCGACCACCTGCAGGCGCTCCAGCTCGTCCACCGATTCCACGTTGAAGCAGTGCACGCCCACTTCCAGTGCGCGGCGCATGTCGTCGCGGCTCTTGCCGACGCCGGAGAAGACGATGCGGTCAGCCGAGCCACCGGCGGCCAGCACGCGCTCCAGCTCGCCGCTGGAGACGATGTCGAAGCCCGAGCCCAGGCGCGCCAGCAGGTTCAGCACCGCCAGGTTGGAGTTGGCCTTGACCGCGTAGCAGACCAGGTGCGGCACGCCCTGCAGGGCATCGGCATAGGAGCGGTACTGCGCCTCGATGTGCGCGCGGGAATAGACGTAGGTGGGGGTGCCGAAGCGCGAGGCGATGGCGGACAAGGCCACGCCTTCCGCGAACAGCTCACCGTCGCGGTAAGTGAAAGCGTCCATCTAGGCCCCTCAGTGCGCGTGTTCGGAGGAGGACTTGGTGTCGTCAGGCAGGTACAGCGGGCCTTTCTGGCCACAGCCGCCCAGCAGGCAGGCAACAGCGAGGAGCGCAACGATGGGGGTGAGCAGCCGCTTCATGGCGAGATCCTTGAACAATGCGTAATTGGGTCGGGAGTATACCGACCACCCATCGCCTTGCCTATGCGCCGAAACACCCGCCGGGCGGGCGCTGCGCCTAGCCAAACGGGCTTTCGCGCCACTAGGATGGGCGGCAAAAACGGAGGCCGAATGGACCCCTCTTCCCCCCTTGCCGGCTCGGTTTCGGTTGCCTACCTCCAGGGCCTGGTGGACCACGTGGCGCGCCACGGCATCGAGCCGGCGGCCTTCCTTGCCGGCATCCAGCTGACCCCCTCCATCCTCGCTCAGCGCGAACAGCGCATCGCCGCCAGTGCCTATCTCGAACTCCTGGGCCAGGCCATGGCGCGGCTGGAGGATCCGCGCCTGGGGCTGCACCTGGGCGAGGCGGTGCGCCCCGGTTACTACGGCGTGCTCGGCTACCTGCTGATGAGTTGCCCGACCCTTTCCGACGCCCTCCACCGCCAGGCACGCTATGCCGCCCTGGTGGGCAACCTCGGCCAGGTGGAGCTGGACGACGAGCCTCCGCGCGCCGGCCAGGAGCCCCTGGTGCGGCTGGCCTGGGAGCCGTCGCTGCCGCTGCTGCGCGACCAGGTGGCGGAGGAGTCCCTGGCCGGCTGGGTCACCTTCGGGCGCTGGATCAGCGGGCTCGACATCCCGCCCACGGAGGTGCGCTTCCAGCACCCCGCGCCTGCCGACGCCGCCGAGCACCGTCGGGTATTCCGCTGCCCGGTGCTGTTCGAGCAACCCGACAACGCCCTGGTGTTTCCCCGCCGCCTGCTGGCCACGCCCCTGGGCCAGGCCGACTCACACGTCCGGCAGATGCTCGATGCCTACGCCGACCGCCTGCTGGGGGAATTGCGCCAGGGCCAGAGCGTGCTCGACCGGGCGCGCCTGGCACTGGCCGGGCGCCTGGCCGAGGACGGCGCCGACCTGGAACACCTGGCCGCCGACCTGGGCCTGAGCCCGCGCACCCTGCAGCGGCGCCTGCGTGACGCAGGCCTGACCTTCAGCCAGCTGGTGGACGAGACGCGGCAGCAACTGGTGCTGCATTATCTGCGCGATCCGGCCCTGGAGCTGGCCGACATCGCCTTCCTGGTCGGCTTCAGCGAGGCCGGCTCCCTGGCGCGGGCCTTCCGCCGCTGGACCGGGCAGAGCCCAGGCGAGTACCGTCGCCACCTCGGGCGCTGAAAGGTCGCCCACGTTTCCATTTTTCCTGAGGTACATCCGATGAGTTTGAGCGAAGCGCGTTTCCACGATCTGGTCGACGAAGTCCAGGAGGCCGTCGAGGACCTCTTCGATGGCAGCGATCTGGACGTGGACCTGGAGAACAGCGCGGGCGTCCTCACCATCCGTTTCGAGAACGGCAGCCAGGTCATCCTCAGCCGCCAGGAGCCCCTGCGCCAGCTGTGGGTAGCGGCCCGCTCCGGCGGCTTCCACTTCGACTACGACGCGGAGTCGCAACGCTGGATCTGCGACACCAGCGACGAGCCGCTGGGCGAACTGCTCGCCCGCGTGACCCGCGAGCAGGCGGGCGAAGACCTTGAGTTCGACGAGCTCTGAGCCGCCGCCCGAGCCCCGGCCCGCGTCACCCTGCGTGCGTCGTTGCTGCCTGGACGACGCCGATATCTGCATCGGATGCGGGCGCAGCCTGAGTGAGATTCTGCAGTGGGGCGAAGCCAGCGACGACCGTCGCCGGCAGATTTGCCGCGACGCCGCCCAGCGCCTCGCGGCGCGACGGCCATGACCGGATGGTCTTGCCAAGAGCCTCCGTGGTGACGTAGTGTCGGTCGGGCCGTCGCCATGGCGTACGGCCTGAACAGCATCTGGAAACCCCGCCTTCGGGCGGGGTTTTCGCTTTTTCGAGCCTAGGAACCGGAGTATCGGATTTGCCATGACCACTCAACCCTCGATCATCATCACCCGCCTCGACCTTCAGCGACTGGAGCGTCTGCTCGATGAACTGGAGGAGTTCGGCCCCGGCGCCGAGGCGCTGGAGCGGGAGCTCGCCCGCGCCCAGGTGGTGGGCCACGACGAGGTGCCGCCGGGCGTGGTGACCATGAATTCCCGCGTGCATTGCCGCGAGGATGCCAGTGGCAAGGACTACCACCTGACCCTGGTCTACCCCCAGGACGCCGGTGGCGAAGGCAAGGTGTCGGTGCTGGCGCCGGTGGGCAGTGCGCTGCTCGGCCTCTCCGTGGGGCAGGACATCGACTGGCCGGTGCCCGGCGGCAAGACCCTCAAGCTGACGCTCCTGGCTGTGGAGTACCAGCCCGAGGCCGCGGGCGAATACGACCGTTGAGCCCCTCCGGGCCTGGCGTCAGGCCAGGCCCAGCGCCCGATTCAGTTCCCGTTCCAGCTCCGCCTTGTAGCGCAGGTAGTGCACCGTCTGCGCATGCCCCTCGCCGAGGACCCGCGACAGGTCCAGGTCGGTGATGTAGCAGGGGTAGCGCTCGGCGGTGCTGCGCTGGGCGAGGATGTGGCGCGCCACGGCGGCGAACAGCTCGCCGCCGTATTCCAGTTCGGAAAACTCCCGGTGGTTGCAGTAGAGCGTGATGTGGACGCGGTTCGCGTCCAGCGGCTCGACGATCGCCTGCACGTCGTAGAACGGGTGGCTCACCGGTGACTGCGGCGCAACCCGCCGTTCCACCTGCTGCGCGCGCAAGGGCGGCGACGGCAGCACCTCGTAATAAAGAACCTCAAGACCGCTCTGCGGGGCCGGTTGGTCCAGCGGCAGCAGCGCGTTGCGCCGGTAGAGCACCGACTGCAGGAAGCGCTGCAGCGGCGTCAGCAGGCTTTGCGGATCGCGGAAAGGCAGGCGCTGGCGCCACACGGCGTTGTGCTCGTCGAGCACCGTGAGCTCCGCCGTCTCGCCGTCCTGGCGGTAGAACACCTGGATGCAGCCCGGGCGCCCCAGCGGCAGGATCAGCGCCAGGTCCTCGTTCTCCAGGGCGTAGCGATCCAGCTGCAACGGGCTGTAGGCCGGCAGGTCTTCGCCCAGGTGTTCCAGCAGCGCCGGCATGTCCGGCAGCGCGGTGTGGGCTACTTGGCCCGGCAGCAGTTCCAGCACGTGGTACTGCTGCTGCACCTGCAGCAGGTAGCGGGTCACCTGGCCGTTGCCGAGCAGGGCGAGGGTGTCGAGGAACAGGTCCTCCACCCGCTGGGCGATGGGTTGCGCGCGGTTGCGGCAGAAGCAGCGCACCCGCAGGTCCGGCGGCGCAGCGGGGTCCACGCTGTTGAGGAATTCGCGCAGGCAGTCCAGCGGGGCGTAGGGCCCGTCGTAGCGGGTCACCAGCAGCTCGTTCCAGCTATTCAGGGTCACCTGGTCGAGGGTCAGCACCAGGTTCTCCCGCGAGCCGGCGTAGCCGAGCGAATCGGTGCGCTCGGTGGTCATGTGCAGGTTCATCTGGCTGTGCTGTTTCAGCGGGTCGATGCCCACGTTCACCAGCAGCAGCACCTGGCGCGGCACGCTCGGCCGCAGCAGCGCGGCCTCGTCCACCATCGGCAGCGGCAGCGGGAAGCCCTGCTGCAGGCTGCTGACCAGGTTGGACAGCTCGTACTCGGTGAGGTCGCTGTCGCCCGGGTGCAGGGACAGACGCGTTGAGGCGTCGATCACCCCGTTGCGGTGACACCAGGCCAGCAGTTCAACCAGTTCGCGGGCCCGCTTGATCGGGGCGAAGTCGCGCCATTCGAGGGCGTTGAGGCTACCCGGGTAGAGCGCCCAGAGGGTCTCGCCTTCGCGCTCGGGGCTCGGGCTCTGGGCCAGGGTGAGGGTGTCCTCGGCCAGGTCCGGGGCGATGCCGGGGTTGATGAACTCCACCTTGCCTGCCTTGCGTTCGAAGGCGGCATACAGGCGGCGGCCGAGCACGCCCAGGTCGCGGCTGTTGAGCGAGCTGATGGCGTGCTGGGCGCGGGCGAATTCGGAGAGGAAGCGATAGCTGTAGGTCAGCTCGTTGACCAGCGCCCGGCGCTCGGTGCCCACCTGGCGCACCTTCCATTGGCTGCGGCTGTCGAGCAGCGCCAGTTGCCGGTCATCCCACCGCCACTCACGGGTCAGGCGCTCGAACAGCAGGCGTTGCCAGCTCTTGGCGCGGTTGCGTGGCGGGCGGCTGAGCTTCTTGTCGATCTTCAGGTAGAGGCAGCGGCGGATCAGCTCCAGGCGCTCGCGCTCGCCCCGGGCCAGCAGGTATTCCTCCAGACGGCGGTAGATCACGATGTAGGGGTCGAGCTCGTCCAGGTCCAGGTGGTTGGCGTACACCGCCTGCTTGAAGCGCAGCGACAGGCACTGCACCTTCGGGTGCTCGCTGGCGTAGACCTCGGTCAGCAGCAGCTTGAGCACCGACTTGTAGGGCGACTCGATGCCCTTGAACAGCTGCCACATGCCGGCGCCGACGAACTCGCCCACGGGGATGTGCGACAGGTGCCCCAGGTCCAGCACTTCCTCGGCACGGATGAAGCGGCGCGACAGCAGCTTGGCGGTGTAGTCGGCGTAGCGTCCTTCCTCGTACACCGGCACCAGCCACCACAGCGGCGTGCGCCCGCCGAGCCAGATGGCGGTGCGGTAGAACTCGTCCAGCAGCAGGTAGTGCTGGGTGGTGCCGCAGTCGTCGGAGGTGAGGTGGGTCTCGCGGTCGCCCACCACGAAGCGCTGGGGGTCGATCAGGAAGAAGTGCGCCTCGGCGCCCAGGGTCGCGGCCCAGGCTTCAAGCAGATCGCACTTGCGGCGCAGCTCGGCGATGGCTGGCGCCGGCAGTTCCGGGTCGTGGCAGACCCACAGGTCCATGTCGCTCTGCTCGGCCTGGGCCACGGTGCCCAGGCTGCCCATCAGGAACAGGCCCTGGATCGGTGTCGGCGCCGAACCACGGCGGCCCTTGTAGGCGAACGAGCGGGTCAGGCGCTGGGCTTCGGCGAGCACGTCGTCGTCCGGCTCGTAGCCGCTGACCCCGGCAGGGGTCTGCCCCGAGACGTAGCCCGGCAACAGCGGGTGGTTGACGTGGAACAGCAGGGGCAGCAGGCGCAGCACCATCTGCTGGCGGCTGGAGAGACCGAGCAGGGCGCGTTCGAGCCGACCGGCGTTGACCTTCAGGAAGCGCGCGCGCAGCTGGGTCAGGACCTTGCGGTCGATGCCGTCGTCGATGTCGGGGCGGATTTCCTGAGTGCGGGTCATCGAAGCGTCTGCCGGAAGAATACGCACAGCCTACCAGCCGGCGATGCCGGCGGGCAGGGGCGGTGCGGGGCGAGACGTCGCGGGGTCAGTTCGAAAGGGCGGGTGCGGTCGTGAGGATGGTCAGCAGGCCTTGTGCGTGTTCGGCTGCGTCCAGGCCGAGGCTGGTGAGGTAGCCGCCGTCGGGCTGGGTCAGCAGGCCCTTGTGGTGCAGGCGCAAGGCGGCCTCGATCAGGCTGGGGGCAGCGTTGTTGTGGACCTTGAGGCCTTCCTGGGTGTTGTCCAGGTTGAACAGGGTCAGCAGTTCCAGCTCGGCGATCAATTCGGGGGTGTACGACGTCATGTGGGGCTCCTGGTCGTCCTGTACCGGCCTTCGGACGGGCCGGCTCCCGGAGAGTGTAGATGCGGATTCAGCCGCCCACGCCCCACTGCGACAGAATCGCGCGGTAGCGGCCTTTGCCCTGGATGATCGCCATGCCCTCGTCGAAGCGCTGCAACAGGGCCGGCGCCCCCGGATGCTGGCGCGAGAAGGACAGATAAAGCTCGGGCCGGTGCAGGGTGGCGACGGCGGTGAACAACCCGCGCAGCTCGGGGTTGTCGCGTACCAGCGCCTCGGTGGTGCCGCGGTAGGCGGCCACGTAGTCGACGCGGTCGTGCTGCAGCATCAGGAAACCGCTGATGTCCTTGCGCACCGTCACGCGCACCACGTCGGCCAGGCGGTCGAAGGTTTCGCCGTACTCGTAGCCCACCGTCACGGCGACCCGCCGGCCGGCGAGCTGGCTGAGGTCGGTCACCGGCGTGGCGCGGTAGCTGGGGGCCCAGAGCAGGATGTCATCGCGGAACAGCGGGTGCCGGGGCAGCAGGTAGTCATGCTCGATCTCGGCATTGGGCGCGGTGTTGAAGCAGGCGGCCAGGCGTCCGGATTGGGCCAGTTGCATGCAGCGTGCGTAGGGATAGGGCACCAGCTCCACGTCCTCGCCCACGGCGGCGAATGCCGCCCGCACGATGTCGGCGGACATGCCCTGGATGCGCCCGTCCCGCCAGGCGGTGTAGGGGTACCAGTCATCCTCGGCGCCCACTTGCAGCGGCTCCGCCTTTGCCACGTGCCCGCCAGCCACAAGCAACAGGAGCAGGCCCAGGCGAAGAAGGCCCCGGAACGGGCACGCCGAACGCTTGGCCATGCAGGGGCTCCTGTGGGGGATGAGGGCGAGATGCTAGCGGCGGCAGCCCGCGCAAGCCGTGGCCTGGATCAATCCTGTGCTTCTTCCGGCAGGTCCGGCAGGGCCCGCAGTGCGCTTTCATACCAGGCCATGTCGAAAGGCTGGTCGGCCTCCAGGCGCTGGATGGCGCAGGCCAGCACCAGGGCCATCATCTGCAGGCATTCCTCGCGCTCGTAGCCCACCAGGGTCAACTTGTTGAAGGTGGTCTTTGCTGCTGCGGGCTCGCCGGCCTCGATCTGGTTCTCCACGGCCTGGATCAGGGTTTCCTCGGCGAAGGCTTCTTCGCTGTCGTCGTGTTCGCTCATGGCGGGTTCCTGTTCGGTTCGGATGCGCAGTGTGCCACGGCGGCCGGCAGGTCGCCGCCGTCCATTCACCGGATCGATGCAACTGGCAGGCCACCGATGCCACGGCTATAACTGGCCGGTCCACGCACTGGCCCAGGAGGCCCCATGCTCAAGCTCCACGGATTCTGCGTCAGCAACTACTACAACATGGTCAAGCTGGCCCTGCTGGAAAAAGGCCTGCCCTTCGAGGAAGTGAAGGTTCACGCCAGCCAGGAGCCGGCCTTCCTCGCCTGCAGCCCACGCGGCAAGGTGCCGGTGCTGGAGACCGAGCACGGTTTCATCAACGAGACCAGCGCCATCCTCGACTACCTGGAGGAGCGCTTCCCCGAGCACCCGCTGCTGCCTGGCGACCTGTATGCCCGTGCGGTGGTCCGCGCCCTGTGCCGGGAAATCGAGCTGTACATCGAGCTGCCGGCACGCACCTGCCACATGCAGGCGTTCTTCGGTGTGGAGGTGCCCGAGGCCATTCGCGAGAAAGCGCGTGTCGAGCTGACCGCCGGTTTCGCAACGCTGGGGCGTCATGCTCGCTTCGCGCCCTTCGTGGCGGGCGAAACGCTGACCCTGGCGGACCTGTATTTCCTCTACAGCGTCGACCTCGCCTACGAGGTGGGCCGCAAGGTGATGGGTGTCGACTTCCTGGCCGAGCTGCCCGCCGCCCGCGCGCTGCTTCAGCAACTGGCGCAGAACCCCCACGTGCAGCGCATCGCCGAGGACAAGGCGCAGGACATGCCGGCGTTCCTGGCAATGATCAAGGCGCGGACCCAGGGGTAACAAAGCTGGGCAGCTTGCCGAGGAGCGTGTGCAGGTCTGCCCTTGACCTGATACGGATGTAATGAATACCGGCGTTGGCGGGATCCTGCTGCTCGGCAAGGACCCGCTCCCGATAAAGGCCATGGCGTGTCCAGGACCACAGGATGATGGAGCGACTCGGGTCTAAGGAAATCACGTTGCGCAACCGTTCCCGGTTGCCGTTCCAGAGTGTCTTGCGCGTCAGTAGGCGGCCCAGGGTACGGGTGACGATCTGATACATCACCCGCGTCCGCGGCAAGTCGAGCCAGATCACCGTCTCGGCACGCGCAAGTATCAACGGCCGGGTGGCCGAGTAGCTGCCTTCCACTACCCAGCGTGGCTCGGCTAGCACCTGTGTGACTCGCTCGCGGAACTCATCGCGTGGCAGTGGCTGCCAGCCTGGTTGGTGGAATATGGCGTCCTGCTCGATATGCGGCAGACCCAGACGCTGGCTGAGCAGCTTTGCCAGGTAGGTTTTGCCTGCGCCCGAACCACCGACGATGGAGATGCGCTGGCCGAGCGAGCCCGGCCAGTTGGAGGGTGTTGCGGATTGCATGAGGCGTCCTTGCCGTCTTGGTTGTATCTCAGCGGCTGGCCAGCAGCTGGCGACCACGGGCAACGGCGGCGCGGACCTGGTTCGGGGCGGTGCCGCCGATGTGGTCGCGGGCGTTGACCGAGCCTTCCAGGGTCAGTACGGCGAACACGTCGTCGCCGATCTGGTCGCTGAAGCGGCGCAGCTCATCGAGGCTCATCTCGGCCAGGTCCTTGCCGGACTCGACGCCGTACTTCACGGCATGGCCGACGATCTCGTGACAGTCGCGGAAGGGCAGGCCCTTGCGCACCAGGTAGTCGGCCAGGTCGGTGGCAGTGGAGAAGCCGCGACGGGCCGCTTCGCGCATGACCTCGCGCTTGGGCTTGATGGCCGGGACCATGTCGGCGAAGGCGCGGAGCGAGTCGCGCAGGGTGTCGGCGGCGTCGAACAGCGGCTCCTTGTCCTCCTGGTTGTCCTTGTTGTAGGCCAGCGGCTGGCCCTTCATCAGGGTCAGCAGGCCGGCCAGGTGGCCGAACACGCGACCGGACTTGCCGCGCACCAGTTCGGGCACGTCGGGGTTCTTCTTCTGCGGCATGATCGAGGAGCCGGTGCAGAAGCGGTCGGGCAGGTCGATGAACTGGAACTGGGCGCTGGTCCAGAGCACCAGCTCCTCGGAGAAGCGCGACAGGTGCATCATCGCCAGGGAGGCGGCGGCGCAGAATTCGATGGCGAAGTCACGGTCGGAGACGCCGTCCAGGGAGTTGCCGGAGATGGCTTCGAAGCCCAACAGGCGGCAGGTGACTTCGCGCTGGATCGGGTAGGTGGTGCCGGCCAGGGCGGCGCTGCCCAGGGGCATGCGGTTGACCCGCTTGCGGCAGTCCACCAGGCGCTCGTGGTCGCGGCTGAGCATCTCGAACCAGGCCAGCAGGTGGTGGCCGAAGGTGACCGGCTGGGCGGTCTGCAGGTGGGTGAAGCCGGGCATGATGGTGTCCGCCTCGGCTTCCGCCAGACCCAGCAGGCCCTCTTGCAGGCGGGTCAGCTCGGCGAGGATCAGGTCGATCTCGTCACGCAGCCACAGGCGGATGTCGGTGGCCACTTGGTCGTTGCGCGAGCGGCCGGTGTGCAGCTTCTTGCCAGTGATGCCGATGCGGTCGGTCAGCCGGGCCTCGATGTTCATGTGCACGTCTTCCAGGTCGACGCGCCACTCGAAGGTGCCGGCTTCGATCTCGGCCTGGATTTCCTTCAGCCCCTGCTCGATGGCATCGCGCTCTTCGACGGTCAGCACGCCGGCCTCGGCCAGCATGGTGGCGTGGGCGATGGAGCCCATGATGTCGTGGCGATACAGGCGCTTGTCGAAGTCGACGGAGGCGGTGAAGCGGGCGACGAAGGCGTCGACGGGCTCGCTGAAGCGGCCACCCCAGGACTGGTTGGTCTTGTCGGTGCTCATGACTGGGCTCGATAGCTGGCGGTGAAGGAAGGCCGAGGGCCGTGATGGGGGGCGATGATAGCAGCCTTGCCGGCAAAACCGGCGTGCCCCGATGGCGCGGCCGACCGGCCGGGGAGTGTCGGGTGCTTCACAGATTTGCAGTCGTGTCGGCGTTTCGGTGATCGATTTCGCCCGGCGAGTGCGTGCCGGCTTGCTGGCCATGCGCCGCCCGGTAACACTGCCCGGATGCCACGATCCCCTGCCCAGGGCCGCACAGCCGCCCCCGACGATGACTTCTTCCTGCCGGAGCTCTGCCAGCCGGAGGCCCTGCTCGGCCTGGTGCTGCTGGCGGAGCTGCTGGTGCTGGTGCTGGTGCTCGCCGAACCGCTGGTGCCGGACTTCAACTGGATCCGCCTGGCGCTGACCTCGTTGTTCGTGCAGTGGATCGTCCTGCTGTCGGCGGCGTTGCTGTGCCGCCTGCGGCCATTCCTCGCCCGGCTGAGCCCGGCCACCGCCGGTATCGCCTGCTCGCTCCTCGTGGTGGGGCTGACCTTGGCCTGCACCGCCGTGGCGGACTACTACGAACTCGGCGGGCCGCTGCCAAGGGCCGGGGAAGTGAACCTCTACCTGCGCCATGGACTCATCAGCCTGATCATGTCGACCCTGGTGCTGCGCTACTTCTACCTGCAGAGCCAGTGGCGGCGTCAGCAGCAGGCCGAACTGAAGGCGCGCATCGAATCCCTGCAGGCGCGCATCCGCCCGCACTTCCTCTTCAACAGCCTCAACAGCATCGCCAGCCTGGTCGCCATCGACCCGGTGAAGGCGGAACAGGCGGTGCTGGACCTCTCCGACCTGTTCCGTGCCAGCCTGGCCAAGCCCGGCACCCTGGTGCGCTGGAGCGATGAGCTGGAACTGGCCAGGCGCTATCTCTCGATCGAGCAATATCGTCTCGGAGAACGGCTACAGTTGGAGTGGCAGGTTGACGATGTGCCTGATGATTTGCCGATTCCGCAACTCACACTGCAGCCGCTGCTGGAAAATGCCCTGATCTATGGCATCCAGCCGCGGATCGAGGGTGGGCTGGTGCGGGTCGAAGCCGAGTACCAGGATGGGGTGTTCCTGCTCCGCGTGAGCAATCCCTTCGATGAAGGGGCGGAAAACCGGCCTTCGCGCGGAACCCATCAGGCACTGACCAACATTGATGCCCGACTCACGGCACTTTTCGGCCCCGGAGCCAGTCTCAGCGTGGAGCGCCGTGACGGTCGCCACTTCACCTGTCTACGCTATCCTTGTGCGAGACTCACGCAGGAAGCCCGAGCAATATGAATGTCCTGATCGTCGATGACGAACCACTTGCCCGAGAGCGCCTCAGCCGCCTGGTCGGAGAGCTCGATGGCTACCGAGTCCTGGAGCCCGCCGCCACCAATGGCGAGGAGGCTCTCACCCTGATCGACAGCCTGAAGCCGGATGTCGTGTTGCTCGACATCCGCATGCCCGGGCTCGATGGCCTGCAGGTCGCCGCGCGACTGTGCGAGAAAGAGGCACCGCCGGCCGTGATCTTCTGCACCGCCCATGACGAGTTCGCCCTGGATGCCTTCCAGGTCAGCGCCGTGGGCTACCTGGTCAAACCCGTCCGGCCCGAGGCCCTGGCCGATGCACTGAAGAAGGCCGAACGGCCCAATCGGGTGCAATTGGCTGCCCTCACCCGCCCGGCTGCGGAAAGTGGCGTGGGGCCGCGCTCCCACATCAGCGCGCGGACCCGCAAGGGCATCGAGCTGATCCCGCTGGACCAGGTGATCTACTTCATTGCCGATCACAAGTACGTGACCCTGCGCCACGAGCAGGGCGAGGTGCTGCTGGACGAGCCGCTCAAGGCGCTGGAGGACGAGTTCGGCGACCGCTTCGTGCGCATCCACCGCAACGCCCTGGTGGCCCGCGAGCGCATCGAGCGGCTCCAGCGCACCCCGCTCGGGCACTTCCAGCTCTACCTCAAGGGGCTCAACGGCGATGCGCTCACCGTCAGCCGTCGCCATGTGGCGGGTGTGCGCAAGCTGATGCACAACCTCTGACCAACCGCAGCCGGCGCGCGAGCCTTGCCTCGCGCGCCGGTCGTGCGTGGCCTGTTATCATGCCGGGCAGTCTCGCTTCCGGAATTCCTACATGCCCCGCGAAATCCGCATTGCCACCCGCAAGAGTGCCCTGGCCCTGTGGCAGGCCGAATACGTCAAGTCCGCCCTGGAACAGGCCCATCCCGGCCTGCGCGTCAGCCTGGTGCCCATGGTCAGCCGGGGCGACAAGCTGCTCGACGCGCCGCTGGCGAAGATCGGTGGCAAAGGCCTGTTCGTGAAGGAACTGGAAACTGCTCTGCTGGAGAACGAGGCCGACATCGCCGTGCACTCCATGAAGGACGTGCCGATGGACTTCCCCGAAGGCCTGGGCCTGTTTTGCATCTGCGAGCGCGAAGACCCCCGCGACGCCTTCGTCTCCAACCGTTTCGACAGCCTCGATGCCCTGCCCGCCGGCAGCATCGTCGGCACCTCCAGCCTGCGCCGCCAGGCCCAGCTGCTGGCCCGTCGCCCGGACCTGCGCATCCACTTCCTGCGCGGCAACGTCAACACCCGCCTGGCCAAGCTGGACGCTGGCGAGTACGACGCCATCATCCTCGCTGCCGCCGGCCTGATCCGCCTGGGCTTCGAGGACCGCATCCGCTCCTCCATCAGCGTCGACGACAGCCTGCCCGCTGGCGGCCAGGGTGCCGTGGGCATCGAGTGCCGCACTGCCGATGCCGAAGTGCACGCCCTGCTCGCCCCGCTGCACCACCGCGACACCGCCGTACGGGTGAACGCCGAGCGCGCCCTCAACAAGCGCCTCAACGGCGGTTGCCAGGTGCCCATCGCCTGCTACGCCGTGCTCGAGGGCGACCAGCTCTGGCTGCGCGGCCTGGTGGGCCAGCCCGATGGCGGCCAGCTGCTGCGTGCCGAGTCCCGTGCGCCGGCGGACGAGGCCGAGCAACTGGGCGTGCGCGTGGCCGAAGACCTGCTCGGCCAGGGCGCGGAAACCATCCTCAAGGCGGTCTATGGCGAGGCAGGCCATCCGTGACAGGCTGGCGCCTGCTGATCACCCGTCCTCGCGACGACAGTGAAGCCCTGGCCGCCCTGCTGGCCGACCGGGGCGTGCACAGCGCCTGCCTCCCGCTGCTGGAGATCGAACCGCTGGACGAAGCCCCCGGGCAGTGCCAGCCCCTCCTCGAACTCGACCGTTACAACGCCATCGTCGTGGTCAGCAAGCCGGCCGCGCGCCTCGGGCTGGCCCGCATGGACCGCCATTGGCCGCAGCCGCCTGCCGGCCCGGTGTGGTTCAGCGTCGGCGCCGCCACCGGCCAGGTGCTGGCCGAGCGTGGGCTCGACGTGCACTGGCCAACCGACGGCGACGACAGCGAAGCCCTGCTGGCCCTGCCCCGTTTCACCGAGGTGCTCGCCGGCCGTGCGCCCCGCGTGCTGATCATGCGGGGCGAGGGTGGCCGAGAATTCCTGGGCGAGCGTTTGCGCGGCCAAGGCGCCTCGGTGGACTATCTGGAACTCTACCGCCGCCGTTTGCCGGCCTACCCGGAAGGTGCCCTGCCGCGCCTCATCCAGGCGGAACGCCTGAACGGCCTGGTGGTCAGCAGTGGGCAGGGCCTCCAGCACTTGCTGGAGCTGGCGGCCGACGCCTGGCCGCACCTGGCCCGTCTACCCTTGTTCGTTCCCAGCCCCCGAGTGGCCCAGTCGGCCCGGGACGCCGGGGCGCTTGATGTTGTGGATTGCCGCGGTGCCAGCGCCGCGGCTCTTTTGGCGGCACTGGAGAACCAACCAGCCCCGGCCCCCTGATGCAAAGGATGGATACGTGAGCGAAGCAGACCTGGTGAAACCCGAGCAGCAATCCCCGGCTTCCGAGGCCGTCGTGCCCCCCACCGGCAAGCCCGCCGCACGAGGCAACGGCCTTGCCCTTCTCGCCCTGCTCATCGGCGCCGCCGGTGCCGGTGTCGGCGGCTGGAGCCTCTGGCAACTGCACGCCATCGAGGCCCGTGACCAGCAGCAGCAAAGCCTGGTGCAGGACGCCCAGGGGCGCGCCCAGAGCCTGGAGCAGAGCGACAAGCGCCTGGCCGAGCGCATCGACCGCCTGCCGACCCCCGAGGAGCTGGACGAGCGTCGTCGCCTGCTGGCCAACCTGCAGAACGACCAGCAGCGCCTGAGCCAACGGGTGGAAAGCGTCCTCGGCGCCAGCCGCAAGGACTGGCGCCTGGCCGAGGCCGAGCACCTGCTGCGCCTGGCCAGCCTGCGCCTCTCCGCCCTGCAGGACATCACCAGCGCCAAGGCCCTGGTGGAAGCCGCCGACGACATCCTCCGCGAGCAGGACGACCCGGCCGCCTTCGGCGCCCGCGAGCAGCTTTCCCGCAGCCTCGAAGCCCTGCGCACCACCCCGCAGCCGGACCGCACCGGCCTGTTCCTCCAGCTCGGCGCCCTGCGCGAGCAGGCGGCCAGCCTGCAGCCCCTGGCCCCGGCCTTCGAGGACAAGGGTGGCGTGCTGCGCAACATGGCCGCCGAAGGCGACGGCGGCAGTTGGTGGGGTGAATGGCTGGAGAAGCTCTCCCACTACTTCCGCATCCAGTTCGATGCCGACCAGAACATCAAGCCGCTGCTCAGCGGCCAGGGCCTGTCCCAGGTCCGCCTGGCCCTCTCCCTGGCCCTGGAGCAGGCTCAGTGGGCGGCGCTGCACGGCCAGACCCAGGTCTACCAGCAGGCGCTGAAGCAGGCCCGGGACGTGCTGGACACCCAGTTCAACGACGAGAACCCCGAGAGCCGCGCCCTCATGGCCCGCCTTGGCGAGCTCGCCGAGCAGCCGGTCGAAGTCAGCACGCCGGACCTGGCCCCGGCCCTGGAGGCCGTCCAGGCCTACCTCGCCCGTGGCCAGCGCATCGCCGAGCCCAAGGGCCAGGCCAAGGCCCCGGCGCAGGCTGAGCCGGCCGCCGGCCAGGACCTCGAAGACACGCCGGCAGCGGAGGGCCAGGGCCAATGAGACGCATCGTCCTGATCCTCCTGCTGGTGGCCGCTGCGGTCGCCCTGGTGGGCGTAGCCGTGGTCCAGCACCCCGGCTACGTGTTGTTCGCCTACAAGGGCTTCCGCTACGAATCCAGCCTCTGGGCCTTCCTCGCCCTGGTGGCCGTGCTCGCGCTGCTGGTGTGGGGCGTGCGCCTGGTGCTGAGCCTGATCTTCGTCTCCGGCGGGGTGATCAACCCCTGGTCGCGACGCAATGCCCGGCGCCGCGTGCGCCTGGCCTCGGAGCAGGGCCTGCTCGACCTGGCCGAAGGCCGCTGGGCCCGTGCGCTGCGCCACCTGCGCCGCGCTGCCGAGGCGGATCCGCAACCGCTGATGTTCTACCTGGGCGCGGCCCGCGCGGCCAACCGCATCGGCCAGTACGAAGAGAGCGACCAGCTGCTGGAGCGGGCTCTGGAGCGCCAGCCCCAGGCCGAACTGGCCATCGCCCTGGCCCATGCCGAGCTGCAGCAGGAGCGTGGTGACCTGAATGGCGCGCTCGACACCCTCAAGGCCATGCACGAGCACCACCCCAAGCACCACCAGGTGCTGCGCCAGCTGGTCCAGCTGCAGCGCCAGCGCGGCGACCTGGCGGCCCTGGTGGGGCTCGTCCCGGAGCTGCGCAAGAACAAGGCCCTGCCGGAGTCGGAGATCGCCCAGCTGGAGCTGAATGCCTGGAGCGAGCGCTTGGTGCACGCCGGGCAGGCCGGCTTGAACGAGGGCGAGAACGCCCTCAATCCCCTGATCCAGGCCTGGCAGCACCTGTCTGCCGCCCAGCGTGCCGAACCGCGCCTGGTGCTGGCCTTTGCCGAGCAGCTGCGCCACCTGGGCGCTGAGCCCGAAGCCGAGGAAGCCGTGCGCATCGCCCTCAAGCGCGGCTACGACCGCGAGCTGGTGCGCTTCTACGGCCGCCTGCGCGGGGCTGACCCGGCGCGCCAGCTGCAGACCGCCGAAGGCTTCCTCAAGGAGCAGCCGGGCGATCCGGTGCTGTTCCTCACCCTGGGCCGCCTGAGCCTGCAGAACAGCCTGTGGGGCAAGGCCCGCGACTACTTCGAGACGGGCCTGAGCTTCGGCCGCGAGCCGGAGCTGTGCGGGGAACTGGCACGCCTGCTGGCGCACATGGGCGAGCTGGAACGCAGCAACCAGCTGTTCCAGGAGGGCCTGGCGGAGCGCCTGCCCCGCCTGCCACAACCCGCCGATCAGCGCGCCTGATCGGCGTCGTAGCGAATGCGGTAGATCGCCCCGGCCTGGTCGTCGCTCACCAGCAGCGACCCGTCCGGGGCCACCAGCACATCGGCAGGCCGACCCCAGGCCTGCTGCCCCTGCAGCCAGCCTTCGGCGAACACGCTCTGGCGTTTCAGGCTGCCGTCCCCATTCAGTTCCACGCGCTTGATGCGGTAGCCGATCTTCTGGCTGCGGTTCCATGAGCCGTGCTCGGCGATGAACAGGTTGTCTCGGTACGCCGCCGGGAACTGCGTGCCCGTGTAGAAGCGCAGGCCCAGCGGGGCCACGTGGGGGCCGAGCCTGGCCACTGGCGGCACGAATTCGCTGCAGGCCCGCCCGCCGAATTGCGGGTCGGCTACCGTGCCGGCGTGGCAGTAGGGGAAACCGAAATGCGAGTTGGTGGTGCTGATCCGGTTGAGTTCGCAGTCCGGCACGTCGTCCCCCATCAGGTCGCGGCCGTTGTCGCTGAACCACAGTTGCCCGGTCTTCGGGTGCCAGTCGAAGCCGACGGTGTTGCGGATGCCCCGGGCCACCCGTTCCAGCCCGCTACCGTCGGGGTTCATGCGGTGCAGGGCGGCGTACAGGTCCGGGTCGCGCTCGCAGACGTTGCAGGGCGCGCCCACCGGCACGTACAGCTTGCCGTCGGGGCCGAAGGCGATGAACTTCCAACCATGGTGGGTCTCCGTGGGGAAGTCCGGGCCGACCTGCTCGGGGCTGGGTGGCGCGTCCAGCCGCGACTCGATGTCGCGCAGGCGGAGGATGCGGCTGACCGCCGACACATAGAGGTCGCCCTGGTGGAAGGCGACGCCCACGGGCATCTGTAGGCCCTTGGCGATGATGCGTGCGCGACCGTTGCCCGGGTCCACCGCATAGACGTTGCCGGCGGCGTTGCTGCCAACGAACAGGGTGCCGTCCTCGCCCCAGGCCATTTCCCGGGCGTTGGGCACCTGGTCGCTGAGCACCTCGATGCGAAAACCCGGCGGCAGCCGGATCTGTTCCAGGGGCAGCCGGGCCTCGGCCAGCAGTGGGGCGAGCAGCAGGAGCGGGATCAACCGACGCATGGCGTTCTTCTCCGGATGGGTACCCGCTGCAGACTAGCCCGTCGTCTTGAAAGGCCAAGGCCCTTCCTCTACCGTAACGGCCTTTCATTTCCCTGGGAGCCGCCATGAGCCTGGCCAGCCCGCGTCCGCTTTTCTTCGCCGCCTTCCTCGCCTGCGTCGCCGTGATGGCCGGTGCCCTCTACCTGGAGCACGTGGAGGGGCTGGAGCCCTGCCCGCTGTGCATCGTCCAGCGCATCTTCATCATTCTGTTCGGCATCGCCTGCCTGGCGGCGGCGCTGCACAACCCGCAGTTCAAGGGCCGTCGCGTCTACTCGGTGCTGGCGCTGCTGTTCGCCGCCGGTGGTGCCGCCACTGCCGGGCGCCAGGTCTGGCTGCAGGGTGTTCCGGCCGACCAGCTGCCGGCCTGCCTGCCGAGCCTGGAGTTCATGATGGAGGCGCTGCCGTTCCAGGAGATCGTCAAGCTGATGCTCCATGGCACCGCCGATTGCGCCGAGGTCACCTGGACGCTGTTCGGCATGAGCATCCCCGAGTGGAGCCTGCTGGCCTTCGCCGGTTGCATCCTCTTCTCGCTGTACCAGCTGCTGCGCCGCGCCTGACTCCCCTTCCCGCCATGCCTGGCCCCAGCAGGCCAGATATGGCGCGGCCCGACGATCAAACGCCTGTATGAAATTTTCCCGCCGGGTGCCTTGAAGGCATTTCGGCAGCGGCATACTCTGGCCCGCACGTGACGTCGGAAAGCTGCCGCTTCCATGTCCCGTCTCCCTTCACATGCCCCGATCGACAAAAAACCGTCTCGGCGCAGACGACAGCATCAATGGTTAGGGACGCGAGGTCATCATGCTCGAGAGCTGCAAGAACGCCCAGGAACGCTGGGGTGGCGTACACCAGTTGATCGACCGCTGGTTGCAGGAACGCCAGGAACTCATCGGCGTCTTCACCCGCCTGGACCACAGCCCCGAGGTGCCATCGCCCGAGGCGCTGCAAGGCTTCTGCGAAGTGCTGGTGGACTACGTCTCGGCCGGCCACTTCGAGGTCTACGAGCAACTGATGAATGAGGCGCGGGCCTTTGGAGATCAGCGCGGCCTGGAACTGGCCAAGCAGATCTACCCGCGCATCGAGGCCATCACCGAGGCCGCGCTCGGCTTCAACGACTGCTGCGACGGCAGCGAGAACCGCGAGATCTGCTTCAAGACCGAGCTGAAACGCCTGGGGCAACTGCTGCACGAGCGCTTCGACCTGGAGGACTGCCTCATCGAGGTGCTGCACACCGCCCACCAGGACCAGGCGACCCAGCTCGCCTGATCACTTCGTTTCGAGCAGCTCCAGCTCGAACACCAGGGGCGCATGGGGTGGGATCACATCCCCGGCGCCCTCCGCTCCATAGGCCTTCTCCGAAGGAATCACCAGCCGCCAGCGTGCGCCCACCGGCATCTGCTGCAGGGCTTCCCGCCACCCCGCGATGACGCTGTCCAGGCGGAACCACTGCGGCGTGCTGCTCTCGTCGAACACGCTGCCATCGGCCAGCTGGCCGCGATAGGCCACCCGCACCTGGCCGTTGGCCGAAGGCTTCGGGCCGCTGCCGTGGCGCAGCTCGGTCACCAGGATGCCGCCGGGCAACTCCTTCACGCCGTACTTGCCCCGCTCCAGGGCCAGGAAATACTTCTCTGCCGTCTGCGCCCGCTTCGTACTCGAGCCCGCCTGCTCCAGGCTCGCTTCGTGGTGTTCCAGGAGCTTCTCCATGCGTGCCGGGTCCAGCTCGGGTTTCTCGCCCTTGTAGGTCCGCGAAAGCCCGCGCAGCAGCTCGTCCAGCGGCAGCCCCGGCGCCTCGGCGCGCAGACGCTCGCCGATCTTCGCGCCCATGCTGTAGGCGAGGTCCTTCTGGTCGTCCGCCGCATGCGCGGCACCCAGCAGCAGGCACAGGGGCAACAGGGCGAGACGGCGCATGGAAAACACTCCGGAAGGCAGGGGCTGCGATTATGCCAGCGCCGTGAACCGGTGCGCGGCAGGGAGCTAGCGACGCGTTGAATCGGGGTCTAGTATGGGCCGCACCATCGACCGCCCGGAGGCGCGCCATGTCGGCCAAGAAGAAGCCCGTTAGCACCCCGCTGCACCTGCTCCAGCAACTGTCCCACAGCCTGATCGAACACCTCGAGAACGCCTGCAGCCAGGCGTTGGTCGATGCCGAGAAACTGCTGACCAAACTGGAGAAGCAGCGCGGCAAGGCCCAGGAGAAACTCCACGGCGCCCGCACCAAGCTGCAGGACGCTGCCAAGGCCGGCAAGGCCAAGGCCCAGGCCAAGGCGAAGGACGCCATCGCCGAGCTGGAGGAGCTGCTCGAAGCCCTCAAGGCCCGCCAGGCCGAGACCCGTGCCTACATCATCGAGCTCAAGCGTGATGCCCAGGAAAGCCTCAAGCTGGCCCAGGGCGTCGGCAAGGTGAAGGAAGCCGCCAACAAGGCCCTCGCCGCTCGTGAAGCCAAGGCCAAGCCGGCCGCCAAGGCCGCTGCCAAACCTGCCGCCGCCAAACCGGCTGCCAAGCCCGCCGTGAGCAAGGCCGCGCCCGCCAAGGCCGCGAAGCCGGCTGCGGCCAAACCCGCCGCCAGCAAGGCCGCCGCGAAACCCGCTGCCAAGCCTGCCGCGAAGGCGCCGGCCAAGGCCGCGAGCAAACCGGCCGCCAAACCGGCCAGCAAGCCTGCCGCTGCCAAACCGGCTGCCAGCAAGGCCGCCCCGGCCAAGCCGGCTGCAGCAGCTGCCAAGCCTGCCGCCAAACCAGCGGCAGCCAAAGCACCGGCCGCCAAGGCCCCGGCCAAGGCAACCGCCGCGAAACCGGCTGCTGCCAAGCCCGCTGCGGCCAAGCCTGCTGCTGCGAAACCCGCCGCCAAGCCGGCCGCCAAACCCGCTGCCAAGCCCAAGGCTGTAGCCAAGGCTCCTGCCGCCAAGCCGGCCACACCGGCTGCACCCGCCGCGGCTCCGGCTGCTCCTGCTGCGGCCCCCGAGTCCGCCGCTCCGGCGACGCCGTCCGCCTAAGGCGTCCGGCCTGCGGCGCGCAGTCGATCCAGCGCGTCGCAGGCCTTCCCGGCATCCCCCGCCAAGGCCTCCAGCCAACCGTCCTGCTCGTCCTGGCCTACCGGCCAATGCGCGGCAGCCTGCTCCAGGCGCGCCAGCAATGCCCGCTCCGCGTCCAGCTCCAGGTCCTTCAACCGCTGCCGCAGGGCAGCCCGTTCCCCATCCTGTTGCGCACCGTCTCGCCAGTCCTGGCGCAGGCGACGCAGGGGCATCACCACGTCTCGCTGCCAGGGCTCCGCCAGATTGCGCAGGGCGTCGCAGCGCTCGGGCGTGCAGGTGACGCCGCGCGCCTCCAGCCAACGGGCTGCCAGCAACAGGCAGACGTCCGCGCCCTCTTCCTGAAGCGCCAGGCAGGCCGCCTCGACGCCGGGCCGGGCGTAGAGTTGCAGGGCGAAATTCCATAGATCGGGGGGCATGGCGTGTACCGGGCGGTGGCGGAATGAAGCTGATAAACTCCGCCGCCATTATGATCCGACTCCAGAACCTCACTCTACAGCGTGGTCCCCAGCGCCTGCTCGAAGGCGCCGAACTGACCCTGCACACCGGCCAGAAGGTCGGCCTCATCGGCGCCAACGGTGCCGGTAAATCCAGCCTCTTCGCCCTGCTGCGCGGCGAGCTCGGCCCCGACGCCGGCGACTGCTTCGTGCCGGCCGACTGGCGCATCGCCCACATGCGCCAGGAGGTGGACACCCTCGACCGCCTGGCGGTGGACTACGTCCTCGACGGCGATGTGCACCTGCGTCGCGTGCAGGCCGAACTGGCCGCCGCCGAGGCCGGCCATGACGGCACCGCCATCGCCCGCCTGCACATCGAGCTGGACAGCGCCGACGGCTACACCGCCGATGCCCGCGCCCGCAAGCTGCTGGCCGGCCTGGGCTTCACTGCCGAGCAGATGGACCGCCGCGTCGGCGACTTCTCCGGTGGCTGGCGGATGCGCCTGAACCTGGCCCAGGCGCTGATGTGCCCGTCCGAGCTGCTGTTGCTCGACGAGCCCACCAACCACCTGGACCTCGACGCCATCCTCTGGCTGGAGGAATGGCTCAAGGGCTACCCCGGCACCCTGCTGCTGATCTCCCACGACCGCGACTTCCTCGATGCCGTGGTGGACAACGTCGCCCACCTGGAACAGCAGAAGCTGACCCTCTACCGCGGCGGCTACTCGGCCTTCGAGCGCACCCGCGCCGAACGCCTGGCGCAGCAGCAACAGGCCTACGAGAAGCAGCAGGCCCAGCGTGCGCACATGGAGAAGTACATCGCCCGCTTCAAGGCCCAGGCCACCAAGGCCCGCCAGGCGCAGAGCCGGATCAAGGCCCTGGAGCGCCTGGAGGAACTGGCGCCCGCCCACGTCGATTCGCCCTTCGATTTCGTCTTCCGCGAGGCGGACAAGATCTCCAGCCCGCTGCTGGACGTGTCCGAAGGCCAGCTCGGCTACGGCGACAAGGTGGTGCTGCAGCAGGTCAAGCTGCAGCTCGTTCCCGGCGCGCGCATCGGCCTGCTCGGCCCCAACGGCGCGGGCAAGTCCACCCTGATCAAGACCCTTTCCGGTGAACTGGCGCCTGTGGCCGGACGCCTGGCCCGGGGCGAGAACCTCGCCATCGGCTACTTCGCCCAGCACCAGCTGGACTCCCTCGATCCCAAGGCCAGCCCGTTGCTGCACCTGCAGCGCATCGCCCCGGCCGAGCGCGAGCAGACCCTGCGCGATTTCCTCGGCGGCTTCGACTTCCGCGGCGACCGCTGCGACGAGCCGGTGCTGAACTTCTCCGGTGGCGAGAAGGCGCGCCTGGCCCTGGCGCTGATCGCCTGGCAGAAGCCCAACCTGCTGCTGCTCGACGAACCCACCAACCACCTGGACCTGGAAATGCGCCTGGCGCTGACCATGGCCCTGCAGGAGTTCGCCGGCGCGGTGCTGGTGGTCTCCCACGATCGCCACCTGCTCAAGAGCACCACCGACGAGTTCCTGCTGGTGGCCGACGGCCGCATCCAGCCCTTCGATGGCGACCTCGACGACTACGCCCGCTGGCTGGTCGACTACCGTGCCCGCCAGGCGCCGGCCAGCAGCGCTCCCTCGGCCCCCAATGGCGCCGGCACCGACAAGCGCGCCCAGCGCCAGGCCGCCGCCGCCCTGCGTCAGCAACTGGCGCCGTTCAAGAAGCAGGCCGAGAAGCTGGAGAAGGACCTGGGCAAGGTCCACGAGCAACTGGCCGAGGTGGAAACCCGCCTGGGCGACGCCGGCCTCTACGAATCGGCGCGCAAGGACGAGCTGCGTGAGGCCCTGGCCGAACAGGCCCGCCTGAAGGCCCGCGAGGCCGAGCTGGAAGAACAGTGGCTGGAAGCCCTGGAGCACCTCGAGTCGCTGCAGGCCCAACTGGAGGCCGCCGACTGATGGACGAGCTCGACCTGCTGGCCGCCTGGAGCGAGCCGCTGATCCGCAGCGCCCAGGTGCTGCTCATCCTGTTCCTCGCCTGGCTGGTCCAGCGCCTGGTGACGCGGGGCATCACCCGCCTGGGCAATCGCTACCCGCAGCTGCCCCAGGAGTTGCTGCTGCCGCTGCGCGGCCTGCTGCGCTGGATGATCCTGGGCAGCGCCTTCATGTTGGTGCTGGAGCGCCTGGGGGTGTCGGCCGAGGTGCTGTGGACGGCCATCACCGGCTTCACCGCCGTGGCAGCGGTGGCGTTCTTCGCCATCTGGAGCGTCCTCTCCAACATGTTCTGCGCGGTGCTGATCTTCTCCCTCGGGCCGTTCCGCCTGGGCGACACGGTGGAGGTGGTGGAGAGCGCCGACAAGCCCGGCGTGAAGGGCCGCGTGGTGGCCATCAACCTCTTCTACACCACCCTGCAGGACGTCACCGAAGGGGCCGCCGGCGCGCTGATCCAGGTGCCCAACAGCCTGTTCTTCCAGAAAGCCGTGCGCCGCTGGCGCTGAGCGCCGGCCGGGGGCTGTGCAGTGAACCCGCTGCGGAGTAGGCTGCCTGACCCCAACCCTGAAATTCCCGAGGTCCTGCCATGGCTCTGCACACCTGGCTCGCATTTCTGGTCGCCTGCTGGGTGATCAGCCTGTCCCCTGGCGCGGGCGCCATCGCGTCCATGTCCTCCGGCCTGCAATACGGCTTCCTGCGTGGCTACTGGAACGCCATCGGCCTGCAACTGGGCCTGGCGCTGCAGATCGCCATCGTCGCTGCCGGCGTGGGCGCCATCCTCGCCACCTCGGCCATGGCCTTCGGGCTGATCAAGTGGTTCGGCGTGGCCTACCTCGCCTACCTGGCCTACCGCCAGTGGCGCGCGCTGCCCAGTGACCTCGACGCCGGTGCCGGCGAGCGTCCTCTGGGCCGACCGCTGACCATGGTGCTGCGCGGCTTCCTGGTGAACGTGAGCAACCCCAAGGCGATCGTCTTCATGCTCGCCGTGCTGCCGCAGTTCATCGATCCCCACGCCCCGCTGCTGCCGCAGTACCTGGTGATGGGCGCGACCATGATCACCGTCGACCTGATCGTCATGGCCGGCTACACCGGCCTGGCTGCCAAGGTGCTGCGCCTGCTGCGCTCCCCGGCCCAGCAGCGCACCATGAACCGCACCTTCGCTGCGCTGTTCGTCGGCGCTGCCGCCCTGCTGGCCACCGTGCGCCGCGCCCCGGCGTGATGCAGTCGATGCCCCAAGCGTGACCCGGCGCCGCGACAGCGCGGCGCCCGGTCAATAGGCTGCCGGTCTTCTTTTGCGGAGCACCGGCATGCCGCCATCCCATACCCACGCCGGGGTCTACGGCGACTCCCCCGACCTCGCCATCGCCCCCGTCAGCCACCCGCCGCTGGAGCGTGCGCTGCATGCCGCCTGCCGTGACATGGGCTTGACCGAGGCCTACCTGGCCGCCCTGCGCGACCCCGCCATCGGCCCCGAGCCGCGCCTGCTGCTGGGCGTGACGGGCTCCGACCTGGGCGGCCGTCGGCGCCTGGCGACGCTGGTGGCGCAGATGCTGCCGGATGAGCTGGAACTGGACCTGATCGAACTGGAGGACGACAGCCTCTCCAACGCCCTGCGCGAGTGCTGCCAGGCGTTCTACCGGGTCTGAGGGGATCGGACGGGCGCCCCCTGTGGGCCGCCCGTCGCGCCGGGTCAGCGCAGGATGCGCGCCGGTTCGTCCGGCGGCAGCGCCGGCTGCATGGGCTGGACGTCGAAGGTGGTGGTGCCACCGCCCAGCTGCTCTTCCATCTGCCGGGCGACGTCTTCGCCCAGCGAGCGCGACACCTCGCGCACCACGCGGCCACGGTTGTGGCTGATGCGTGCATCACGGCCGTTCACCAGCTTCACGTCTTGGGCTTCGCCCATGGCGGTGAAGGCCGAGGACACCTGGAAGGTCTTGGTGTCGATCAGGCTGAAGTCCGCCACCAGGGTCAGGCCCAGCACGCTGGAGTAGCTGTCGGTGTTGTCCAGGGCGTTGGTGTCCTGGCGGAAGTCCGCATCCGACACGGTGCCGAACAGCACGTAGTCGGCACCGGGGAACTGCCCGTCACGGATGCGCTGGATCACGTCGTAGATCGCCTGGCTTTCCGGGTCGCCGCTGAAGGGGCGGGCCTGGACGAGCTGGAAGCGCCCGCGCTTGATGATCTCACCACGGATGTCCCCGGAGAACTTGCGCAGCTCACCGCGCTCGACGTAGCTGTAGTTGCCCTCTTCCTCGTGGTAGCTGCTGGAGGAATGCCCGGTGTAGGGGCCGTACTGGGCGTTGTCCTTGGAGTCGACGGTGCGGAAGTACTGGCTCACCTGCTGCTCGTAGGCCAGGTCCGCCACCGCCACCTTGGGTGCGGCCTGGCTGGCGAAGGCCAGGGCCGCGGCCAACAGGCCGATCAGTGCTCGCATGGGTCAGCGCTCCGTGGTCTTGCGGATTTCCTTCTCGTCCATCCACTCCGCCAGGCCGCTTTCCACGTCGATCAGCTGCAGGCTGAACTTGTAGAACACGTCCTTGTAGTCGCTGCTGCGCTTGACGATGGAGCTGATGGAGCCTTCGAGACGGTACTTGGCAGCGACCATGTTGCCGGTCTTGGCGACGGTGGAGTTCTTGTACAGGCCGCTCTGGTTCTGCAGCTTGAGCTGCTCCACCTGGCTCTGCATGTCGGTGTTGTCGCTGGCGAAGCGGGCGGTGCCGGACTTCAGCAACTGGGTCTTGATGCTGGTGGTGATCTCGCGGGTGTCGATGTATTCGCTGGTCTTGTTCTTCACGTCGTAGACCTGGATCACCGGGCGGCCGCGCAGCACGCCGGACTGGGCCAGGGAACGGGTCATGGACTCGGCGATCATCTGCAGGTCGGTGGAGCCGAATTCGTTGGTGATCAGCTCGACGGCCTTGCTGTCGCCGTAGCTGATGTTGCCGCCGCCGAGCACCGGCGAGGGCTTGGAGGCGCAGCCGGAAACGGCGATGACGAAGGCGGCGATGCAGGTGGTGCGGAAAAGGCGCATGGGGGCTCTCGCTTGACGGTCGGGTTCAGGGTCAGT
Source organism: Pseudomonas sp. zfem003 (assembly GCF_032621675.1). Lineage (NCBI taxonomy): Bacteria > Pseudomonadati > Pseudomonadota > Gammaproteobacteria > Pseudomonadales > Pseudomonadaceae > Pseudomonas > Pseudomonas sp. zfem003. The sequence continues at coordinate 368,464 of NZ_JAVYJG010000003.1, forward strand.
CAGGGGTGTTCATTTCCAGGCGGAAGTCGGTGGCCTGGGGCACCGGCGCGATGGCGGGCAGGTAGGTGGTCTGCGAGCCGTAGAGGGGCAGGGCCTTCCAGGCTTCCTCGCCGGCGACCGGGAAGCCGTCCTTGTCCAGCCAGGCGAAGCGGTAGTAGAGGGTGCGGTTCTGCTTGTGGGTGTTGACCAGCTTCACCTTGACGGTGAGGAAACCGTTCTCGCGGGCGACGCGCATGGTGTCGACCTCGATGTCCTCCACCTCGCCCATGGGGGCCAGCTTGCTGGAGGCGGTTTCGTGGCTGCAGCCGGTGAGCAGGGCCAGGGTGAGCCCGGCGATCAGTAAGGTGCGCATGTGTGTCCTCAGGGCATGTGGGTGCTGGCCACGGCGGGCACGCCGGGCGTTGGGGTTCGGGTGGCGGCGCCGTGGGCGAAGACCTGGCCGGCCACCACGCGGACGGGGATGACCTGGTAGGGCCGTTCCACCTTCAGATCCAGCTCGGCGAGCCCGTGGGCGGTGGGCAGGGTGAGGCGGTGCTCGCCCCGGCTCAGGCGCAGGCGGGCGACGCGGATGCTGTTGGGCAGGGTGCGCCAGGTGCGCTCGTCGGCGCCTTCGGTGAGGGTCGACATCAGGCCCACGGCGAGGCTCGCCCAGGGGTTGCCGTTATCGTTCAACTGCTTCTGCGCCACCCCACGGGAGACGGCGCGCACGGTGGTGCGCAGGATGATCCCGGGCATGTCGTCCAGCAGGGCGCGGTAGGACATGGCGCGGATGCTGCCCAGCTCGGTGAGCTCGGCGGCCTCGCCGTCGATCAGCAGGTCGGAAGGCGGGCGGGTGGTGTTGTCGTCCCGCAGTATCGGGAAGGACACGGTGCTGACCACCAGGCCCGAATCCAGGGGCAGCGGCAGGGGGATGCGCACCGAGTCACGGGCCGGGGCGAAGCCACTCTGGATCACCACCAGCACCTCGCTTTCGTCCGCCTCCGGTGGCGGTGAGTCGAGGTCCAGCAGGGCCTGTTCCAGCAGCGGCGTCTCCGGGCGCAGTTCGGCGGCCTTGCGGTAGCCGGGGGCGGCCAGGCCGCGCTCGCCGAGGGCTTCGTAGACGAAGCCGGCGAGGTAGTGGCTGAAGGCGCTCTGGTAGCTGTTCTTCAGCCCCAGCACCTCGGGGGCGTTGAGGGCGCCCACCGGGTAGCCGTTGAGGTCCTTCAGCTCGGTGGTGACGCCCTGGCGCTCGGCCTCTTCTTCGCGCTCGAGGTATTCCTTGTCGCGCAGTTCGGCGATCAGCGCCTCGCGCTCGTGGGTCTTCTTGATCTCGGTGCGGGCGCTGTCGAAATCGTTGAGGGCCAGGTCGTTGAGGGCCATCTGCGTGGTCAGCATGACCTTCTCGTAGTCGTAGCCCTCGTAGCGGCGCATCTTGTCGTTGATCAGGTAGGCGCTGAACTCGGCCAGGTAGCGGCCCGGGTCGGCCTTGACCGCCTCTTCCCACCGGTACACCTGCTGGTCGGCCTGGCGCCAGGCGGCCTGGCTGCCGGCGAAGTCGCCCCGGGAGCGCAGCAGCTCGCCCTTCTCCAGGTAATACAGCAGGTCCTTGTCCTCGCCGTCGTTGTTGGCTTCGAGCAGGCCGATGGCGCCGTCGACGTTGCCGCTGGCGAGGTACTGGCTGGTTTCGGTGAGTTCGCTCTGGTAGCTGCGAAAGGCGGTGCAGCCGCTGAGCGCGAGGGGGATGCAGACCGCGAGGGCGGTGAGTGCACGGGGGAGCATGACGGCCTCTTCCAATCCTTGATACTGCCAGCCGGTGAGGGCTGATCCAGGCGTGCACTGGCTGTACGGCGGCGTCCTGCCAATCCCCACGCGAGGGGGCTTCGTCACGGTGCCGGGACGAGCCGGCGCAGTATATGCGAAAAGGCCGGGCGGTGATGGCGCCCTGGTGGCAATGAAGGGGCGTACGATTCGTCTCCCGTCGGCGTCGGAGCCCGTCCGCTGGCATACTGCGCGCCCATTTCCCAGCAGGAGACGCCCATGCGTGTGTGGATCGATGCCGATGCCTGCCCCCGGGCAGCCAAGGACCAGGTCATCAAGTTCGCCCTCAAGCGCCACTTCGAGGTGGTGCTGGTGGCCGGCCAGAGCCAGGTCAAGCCGGCCTTCGCCTGCGTGCGCCTGGTGGTGGTGCCCAGCGGGCCGGATGCGGCGGACGATCACCTGGTGGAGCAGGCCGAGCCGGGCGACCTGGTGATCTGCAGCGATGTGCCGCTGGCCGACCGGCTGATCAAGAAGGGCGTGGCGGCCCTCGACCCTCGGGGCCGCGAGTTCGACGAGCGCAACATGGGCGAGCGCCTGGCAGTGCGCAACCTGATGACCGACCTGCGCGACCAGGGCCAGATGGGCGGCGGCCAGGCCCCCTATGGCGAGCGCGAGCGCCAGGCCTTCGCCAATGCGCTGGACCGCCTGCTGACACGCCTCAGCCGGGGCTGATCAGCCGCAGAGGTAGGTACCCGTCCCCACCGCCACCAGCGTGCCGTCGTCGGCATGCAGTTCCGAGCGCACTACCGCCACCTTGTTGCCCGCGCGCAGCGGCACCGCCGTGGCGGTGAACCGCGTGCCGCGTCCGGGGCGCAGGTAGTCGATGCGCAGGTCGATGGTGCCGAGCTTCGAGAGCCGCGTCATGCGCTCGCCGGTGGACAGGTGCTGGTGCCGCTGGAAGGCGCCGATAAGCGCCATGGCGCCGCCGGTGACGTCCAGCAGCGAGGCGATCACGCCGCCGTGGAGAATGCCGTGGACGAAGTTGCCGATCAGCTCGGGCTTCATCGGCAGGTGCATGGTCACCCGCTCGGCGGACAGCTCGTCCAGCTGGATGCCGAGGGACTGGTTGAAGGGGATGCGCTCGAAGAACTGGCGCACCGCGTCCTGCAGCTCCGGGGTGAGGATGAAGGTGTTGTCGGGCATGGCGCACCTGGGCACGAAAGGCAGGGATTCGACGCTGCCGCAGCCGTGGGTGCTCGGACAAGGGGACTGGCCCGTGCAGCGGAGGGAATGGCCGGATCGGCCTGGAGGGGCGGCCGGGCGGCCGCTCCTCACGGGTCAGGCGTGGGTCAGGCGTGGGTCAGTTCCAGCACCCGGTCTACCAGCTTGTAGATGCCGGAGGCGGCTTCGCTGATGGATTGCGCCAGCATGTAGGCCGGGGTGCTCACCAGCTTGCGGCCTTCGTCCTCGACGATGTCGCCGACGGCGCATTCGACGTGCTGGGCGCCCATGCTTTCCAGGGCCTTGGCGGTGTCGGCGTCGTTGCCGATGGTGCAGGCGACGCCCTCGCCGTAGATCTTCGCCGCCAGGTGCGGCGCGATGCAGATCAGGCCAACGGGCTTGCCGGCCTGGGCGAAGGCCTGGGCGGCGGCGAGCACGTCCGGCTGGACCTGGCAGGCGGGGCCGTTGAAGGCGAAGTCACTGAGGTTCTTCGCGGCACCGAAGCCACCGGGGATGATCAGCGCGTCGAAGTCCTCGGCCTTCAGTTCGCGCACGTCCTTCACGGCGCCACGGGCGATTCGCGCGGACTCGGTGAGCACGTTGCGGCTTTCGGGCATTTCCTCGCCGGTGAGGTGGTTGAGCACGTGGTGCTGGGCGACGTTGGGGGCGAAGCACTGCACCTTGGCCCCGCGCTGGTCCAGGCGCAGCAGGGTGATGACGCTCTCGTGGATCTCGGCGCCGTCGTAGACACCGCAGCCGGACAGGATGACGGCAACGTGCTTGTTCATGGTTCTCTCCTTTTCACGGGGCTGCCCCCAGGGTTTCCTGGAGGAAGGCCTGGGCTTGCCGATGGGCATCCTCGGCCAGCCCGGGTTGGTAGGTATTCAGGTCACTGCGCTGGTCGAACACATGGCCGGCCCCGGCGTACTGCACCACCTGCAGCCGCTCCGGCGAAAGCCCCTCCATGGCTGATAGACACTGGCGCGGGTCGGTGATTCGATCCGCCGTGCCGAGGAACATCAGCACGGGGGCGCTACGGGCCACGCCCTGGCGCAGGTGGGCGGGGAAGCCGCAGTAGGGGTAGAAGGCGATGGCGCCGCGCACGCCGTCGAGCGCGCCGTCTCCGGCGGCGGGGAAGCCGTGGCCGGCAGCGCCGTCGTAGGCGAGCGCGTCGAGGACGGTCCAGCCGCCATGGGAGTAGCCCAGCAGGGCCAGGCGCTGGCGGTCCACCTTGGGCATCGCGCGGGCCAGGTCGAGGGCGGCGTAGACATCCAGGGCGCGCTCGTTGCCCCACAGGCGCTTGCCGTCGCAGACCGGGTGCCAGTCGCGGATGTCGCGGGCGCCGAAGCTGTCGACGAACAGCAGGGCATAGCCCTGGGGCAGCAGCCAGTCGCGCACGTTGTCGACGAAGCCGGGGCTCTGCCCGCTGCAGCCGTGGAACACCAGCACTGTGGGGAACGGGCCGTCACCGGCGGGGGTGTGCAGGCTCAGGTGGTCGACCAGTCGCTGGCGCGCGGTGGGCAGGTCGTCCGCCACCGGCAGCAAGGCCTGGCGATAGGGGTAGAGGCCCAGCAGGGCGGCGCTGGCGGTGGCCAGCAGGAGGAGCGAGAGCAGTCGTCTGAGAGGTGTACGCATCTGTCGTCATATGCCGGTCGGGCTGTCATGCCGCGCCAGGGGCGGCGGGCCGCTCGGGCGTAGCATCGAGGCTGGCAATCCTAGCCCCTGCAACGTCCGAACGATACGGCCTCCCCATGAATTACGTCCTCTACGCGGTTCCCGTGTTCTTCCTGCTGATCGGCCTCGAACTGCTCGCCGACCGCTGGCGTGGCGTGCGCACCTACCGCACCGCCGATGCGATCAACAGCCTCAGCGCGGGGGTGCTGTCCACCACCTGCGGGCTGCTCACCAAGACGGTGGGCGTGCTCACCTACACCCTCGCCTGGCAGCACCTGGGGTTGCTGGCGCCGGACCCGACCAGCCCCTGGACCTGGGTGGCGGCCTTCGTCTTCTACGACTTCTGCTACTACTGGAACCACCGCCTGGGCCATGAGCGCAACGTGCTCTGGGCGGCGCATTCGGTGCACCACCAGAGCGAGGAGTACAACCTGTCCACGGCGCTGCGGCAGACCAGCACCGGCTTCATCTTCGGCTGGATCTTCTACCTGCCGATGGCTTTGGCCGGCATCCCGCCGCTGGTGTTCCTGACGGTGGCGGCGATGAACCTGCTCTACCAGTTCTGGGTGCACACCCGCCATGTGCCGAAGCTGGGGCCGCTGGAGTGGGTGTTCATCACCCCGTCCAACCACCGGGTGCACCACGCGCAGAACCCGGTGTACATGGATCGCAACTACGGTGGCGTGTTCATCCTCTGGGACCGGCTGTTCGGCACTTTCCAGGAGGAGCTGGACGAGGAGCCGGTGGTGTTCGGAGTGACCACGCCGCTGGCCAGCTGGAACCCGCTGTGGGCCAACCTGCAGTTCTACGCCCAGCTGTGGCAGGACGCGGCGCGGGCGCGCTCCTGGTGGGACCGGCTGCGCATCTGGTTCATGCGCACCGGCTGGCGACCGGCGGACGTGGCCGAGCGCTACCCGCTGGCCAAGCCGGACCTGGCCCGCTTCCGCAAGTACGAGGTGCCGTTGTCGCCGGCCCGCACCGCCTATGCGGCGCTGCAGTTCACGCTGTACCTGCTGGGGGGCAGCTACCTGTTGGCAAAAGGAGACGGGATGGGGCTGCCGGCATTGCTGCTGGGTGGGGGCTGGTTGGCGTTCGGCCTGTTCGCCATCGGTGCCTGGCTGGAGAATCGGCCCTGGGCGATGGGGCTGGAGCTGGCGCGGCTGGCGTCCTGCGGGGTGCTTGCCAGCGTGGCTGGGCCGGTGGGGCTGGGTGTGGTGACGATGCCGGTCGGGGTGGGCCTGGGGCTGTACCTGGTGGTCAGCCTGGGGCTTCTGGCCGGGCTGCGCATGGCCCGGCCGGTGACGGCCTGAGTCAGCCTTCCTCGCTGCTTTCCCGGCGGCGTTCCTCACGGATGGCGCGGCTGTTGCGGATGCGACGGCGCAGCCAGAGCGCCAGGCCGATCAGCACCAGGCCGCCCAGCACCATCAGCTCGTAGCGCTTGAGGTTGCCGAGCATGCCTTCGAGCACGGCGCCGAAGTGGTAGGCGGCAAAGCCCAGGGCCAGGGCCCAGACGATGGCACCGATGCCGTTGAGGATGAGGTAGCGCAGCGGCGGGTAGCCGGACAGGCCGATGGCCACCGGCATCACGGTGCGCAGGCCGTAGACGAAGCGGAAGCTCAGCACCCAGATGTCCGGGTGGCGGCGGATGTGGTCCAGCGCCTTGTCGCCCATGGCCTGCCAGCGCGGCCGGCGGGAGAGGATCTGGCGGCCCTTGTGGCGGCCCAGGTAGTACCACAGCTGGTCACCGGCGTAGCTGCCGCAGAAGGCGGTGGCGACGACCACGTTGATGTCCATGTAGCCGCGGAACGCGAGGAATCCGGCCAGGACGAGAATGGTCTCGCCCTCGAAGAAGGTACCGAGGAAGAGGGCGAAGTACCCGAAATCCTGGAGGAATTGTTGCAGCATCATCAGGCAGCGCGGCAAAAATGAACGCGAAGCCTAACCGGGATGCCGTCGCGGGGAAAGCTCCCCGGGTTGGCCAGTGGCCAGCCGATGGTCGGCTTGTGAACCCGTCGGGGCTTGAGCGGTCGGGTTTTGCGCCTGTCGACGCGACCAAGGGTCGCTGTCATGCATTGTTACCATTCGGTCATAATTGCCCGCTTAAAATGTCGCACTGTGTCCGCCCCCGGACCCTGGAGTATGCCGTGAGCTTTACCCCCGCCAACCGCCTGTTCCCTGCTACCCGCCTGCGCCGCAACCGCCGTGATGATTTCTCCCGCCGCCTGGTGCGCGAGAACACCCTGACCGTCGATGATCTGATCCTGCCGGTGTTCGTGCTCGATGGCGAAAACCGCCGCGAAGCCGTGCCCTCGATGCCGGGCGTGGAGCGCCTGTCCATCGACCTGCTGCTGGACGCGGCCGAGCATTGGGTGGCCCTGGGGATTCCGGCGCTGGCGCTGTTCCCGGTGACCCCGCTGGAGAAGAAGTCCCTCGACGGTGCCGAAGCCTGGAACCCGGACGGCATCGCCCAGCGCGCCATCCGCGCCCTGCGTGCCCGCTTCCCGGAGCTGGGGGTTATCAGCGACGTGGCCCTGGACCCGTTCACCACCCACGGCCAGGACGGCATCCTCGACGAGGACGGCTACGTCCAGAACGACATCACCGTGGACGCGCTGGTCAAGCAGGCCCTGTCCCATGCCGAGGCGGGTGCCCAGGTGGTGGCCCCCTCCGACATGATGGACGGCCGCATCCAGGCCATCCGCGAGGCCCTGGAACTGGCCGACTTCCCCAACGTGCGGATCATGGCCTACTCGGCCAAGTACGCCAGCGCCTACTACGGCCCCTTCCGTGACGCGGTGGGTTCGGCGGCCAACCTGGGCAAGGCCAACAAGGCCAGCTACCAGATGGACCCGGCCAACGGTGATGAAGCCCTGCACGAAGTGGCAGCGGACCTCGCCGAAGGCGCCGACATGGTCATGGTCAAGCCGGGCATGCCCTACCTGGACATCGTCTGGCGCGTGAAGGAGGCCTTCCGCGTACCGACCTTCGCCTACCAGGTCAGCGGCGAGTACGCCATGCACATGGCGGCCATCCAGAACGGCTGGCTGAGCGAATCGGTGATTCTCGAATCGCTGACCGCATTCAAACGCGCCGGCGCCGATGGCATTCTTACCTACTTCGCGGTGCGTGCCGCAGAAATGCTCAAGAAGGGAGCCTGACTCCCCAGCAGGAACTTGAATGAACACCGACGGATTGAATACAGCCGCAACCCCCGACACCCAGACCGCCCCGGAGCAGCCGGTGGTGGAGGCCCAGGTTCCCGTACCGGCTCCCGTGGAGGCGCCCCCGCCTCCCGCGCCGATCCCGGGCCTGGATGACAGCAGCCTGTACATCCATCGGGAGCTGTCGCAGCTGCAGTTCAACATCCGTGTCCTGGAGCAGGCGCTCGACGAGACCTACCCCCTGCTTGAGCGCCTCAAGTTCCTGCTGATCTTCTCCAGCAACCTCGACGAGTTCTTCGAGATCCGCGTCGCCGGCCTGAAGAAGCAGATCAATTTCGCCCGTGAACAGGCAGGCGCCGACGGCCTGCTGCCGCACCAGGCGCTGGCCCGCATCAGCGAGCTGGTGCACGAGCAGGTGGGGCGGCAGTACAGCATCCTCAACGACGTGCTGCTGCCGGAGCTGGCCAAGCACCAGGTCAACTTCATCCGCCGCCGCTACTGGACGCCCAAGCTCAAGACCTGGGTGCGCCGCTACTTCCGCGACGAGATCGCGCCGATCATCAGCCCCATCGGCCTCGACCCGACGCACCCCTTCCCGCTGTTGGTGAACAAGAGCCTCAACTTCATCGTCGAGCTGGAGGGCGTCGATGCCTTCGGTCGTGATTCCGGCCTGGCCATCATCCCGGCGCCGCGCCTGCTACCGAGGGTGATCCGCGTGCCGGAGGAGATCAGCGGGCCGGGGGACAACTTCGTGTTCCTCTCCTCGATGATCCACGCCCACGCCGACGACCTGTTCCCCGGCATGAAGGTGAAGGGCTGCTACCAGTTCCGCCTGACCCGTAACGCCGATCTCGCGGTGGACACCGAGGACGTGGACGACCTGGCCCGCGCGCTGCGCGGCGAGCTGTTCTCCCGTCGCTATGGCGATGCGGTGCGCCTGGAGGTGGCGGACACCTGTCCGAAGCACCTGTCCGACTACCTGCTCAAGCAGTTCGGCCTCTCCGAGGGCGAGCTGTACCAGGTCAACGGGCCGGTGAACCTGACCCGCCTGTTCAGCATCACCGGGCTGGACAGCCATCCCGAGCTGCAGCACCCGAGCTTCACGCCGGTGATCCCCAAGTTGCTGCAGAAGGCCGAGAACCTGTTCAACGTGGTGGGCAAGCAGGACATCCTGCTGCTGCACCCCTTCGAGTCCTTCACCCCGGTGATCGACTTCCTGCGCCAGGCGGCCAAGGACCCCAACGTCCTCGCCATCAAGCAGACCCTGTACCGCGCCGGTGCCAACTCCGAGATCGTCGACTCCCTGGTGGAGGCGGCGCGCAACGGCAAGGAAGTGACGGCGGTGATCGAGCTGCGCGCGCGCTTCGACGAGGAGTCCAACCTGCAGCTGGCCAGCCGCCTGCAACAGGCCGGCGCCGTGGTCATCTACGGCGTGGTGGGCTTCAAGACCCACGCCAAGATGATGCTCATCCTGCGTCGCGAAGGCGGTGAGCTGCGCCGCTACGCCCATCTGGGCACCGGCAACTACCACGCCGGCAACGCGCGCCTGTACACCGACTACAGCCTGCTGACGGCGGACGAGGCCCTCGGCGAGGACCTGCACAAGCTGTTCAACCAGCTCATCGGCATGGGCAAGACCCTGCGCATGAAGAAGCTGCTGCATGCGCCCTTCACGCTGAAGAAGACCATCCTCGACATGATCGCCCGCGAGGCCCAGCACGCCAGCGAGGGCAAGCCGGCGCACATCATGGTGAAGGTCAACGCGCTGACCGACCCGAAGGTGATCCGCGCCCTCTACAAGGCCAGCCAGAGCGGCGTGAAGATCGACCTGGTGGTGCGTGGCATGTGCTGCCTGCGCCCGGGTATCCCCGGGGTGTCCCACAACATCCAGGTGCGTTCGATCATCGGCCGCTTCCTCGAGCACAGCCGGATCTACTACTTCCTCAACGACGGCGACGAGAAGCTCTACCTCTCCAGTGCCGACTGGATGGAGCGCAACCTCGACATGCGGGTGGAGACCTGCTTCCCGGTGGAAGGCAAGAAGCTCATCACCCGGGTGAAGAAGGAGCTGGAGACCTACCTGGCCGACAACACCCACAGCTGGGCCCTGCAGCCCGATGGCCGCTACCTGCGCAACAGCCCCAGCGGCAACCAGAACCCGCGCAACGCGCAGGCCATCCTGCTGGACAAGCTGCTCAACCCGCCGATCAGCGCGCGCTGAACGCGGACATGAAAACGGGGCCTTCGGGCCCCGTTTTTCTTGCCTGGCGAATCGCCCCGGTCAGCGCACGCTGAAGGTGAAGTCGATGCGCTTGAGCCAGGTGGCTTCCTGCTCGAAGTCCGCCTGGGTCAGCGGGTTGGCCGCCAGCCAGTTTTCCGGGAACTGCACGTCCAGGCTCTGCGGGCCCACTTTCAGGCGGACCTGGGGCGTCTCCTGGTTGGTGCGGATGTGGTGGAAAAGGATGGCGAAACGCAGCAGCACGCAGAGGCGGATCAGCTTCTCGCCCTCGTCGCCGAACTCGGCGAACTTGTCCTTGGGGATATTGCGCCGGTGGCCGCGTACCAGCAGGGCCAGCATCTGCTGGTCCTGGCGGGAGAAGCCCGGCAGGTCCGAGTGCTCGATCAGGTAGGCGCCGTGCTTGTGGTACTGGTAATGGGCGATGTCCATGCCGATCTCGTGGACGCGCGCGCCCCACACCAGCAGGTCGCGGTGCCACTCGTCGTCCAGCTGCCAGTCGCCGGCCACCTGCTCCAGGGCTTCCAGGGCCTTGGCCTCGACCCGTGCCGCCTGCTCCAGGTCCACGTGGCAGCGCTCCATCAGCGCGCTCAGGGTGCGCTCGCGCACGTCCTCGTGGTGGTGGCGACCGAGCAGGTCGTAGAGCACGCCTTCGCGCAGGGCGCCTTCGGAGTGGGTCATGTGCTTGAGTTCGAGGGCCTCGAAGATGGCTTCGAGGATCGCCAGGCCGGCCGGGAAGATGGCGCGGCGGTCGGGCTTGATGCCGTCGAGGTCGATCTTCTCCACCTCGCCCAGCTTGAACAGCTTGCGCTTGAGCCAGGCGATGCCTTCCGGGTTGATCTCGCCATTGCCCAGGCCGGCGGCCTGGATCGCCAGCCCCACGGCGCGGATGGTGCCGGAGGCGCCCACCGCCTGCTGCCAGCCGAGGCGGCGCAGGCTGTATTCGATGCCCATCAGCTCCAGGCGGGCAGCCGTGTAGGCCTGGGCGTAGCGCGCCGGGGTGATCTTGCCGTCACGGAAATAGCGCTGGGTGAAGCTGACGCAGCCCATCTGCAGGCTCTCGCGCAGCTGCGACTCGAAGCGCTGGCCGATGATGAACTCGGTGCTGCCGCCGCCGATGTCCGCCACCAGGCGTTTGCCGGGGGTGTCGGCGATGCTATGGGACACGCCCAGGTAGATGAGGCGGGCTTCCTCGCGGCCGGAGATGACCTCCACCGGATGGCCGAGGATGGCTTCGGCGCGGCGGATGAATTCGCTGCGGTTGCGGGCCTCGCGCAGGGCGTTGGTGCCCACCACGCGCACGGCGCCTTCCGGCAGGCTGTTGGTCATCTGGGCGAAGCGCCGCAGGCAGTCGAGGCCGCGTTGCATGGCCTCTTCGCTGAGCACGCGCTCTTCGTCCAGGCCAGCGGCCAGTTGCACCTTGTCCCCCAGGCGCTCGAGGATGCGGATCTCACCGTGGTCGACCTTGGCCAGCACCATATGGAAGCTGTTGGAGCCGAGGTCGATGGCGGCGATCAGGGACAGGTTGGCGGGGCGTCGGGTCGAAGGCATGGTCCGGTGTCTCGTTTCTTAACCGCGCCATCCTGCCACGATCACGGTGACACGCCAACGCGCGCCTTCCCCACAGACCGTCTCCGCTGATCGGCCGGCGCGCCATCCCGCTGCCCGGCCGGACCTGTGACCCACGCGACCGATTGCCGCGTGGCTCTTCGCGATCCGCTATCGATCAACTTTCGCCAGCGAGCCCATAGGCACACTCAATCGGCCGCGGCTTTCGGTCACGCCCGAGGCGGGCTATGATGGCCGCCTATTTCCGCTTCCGAATCCGGAGAACATCCATGAGCGAACTCATCTCCCACGTCACCGACGCCAGCTTCGAGCAGGACGTACTGAGCGCCGAGGGCGCGGTGCTGGTCGACTACTGGGCCGAATGGTGCGGTCCGTGCAAGATGATCGCCCCCGTCCTGGACGAGATCGCCAAGGACTACCAAGGCAAGCTGAAGGTCTGCAAGCTGAACATCGACGAGAACCAGGACACCCCGCCGAAGTATGGCGTGCGTGGCATCCCGACCCTGATGCTGTTCAAGAACGGCAACGTCGAGGCCACCAAGGTCGGCGCCCTGTCCAAGTCCCAGCTGGCTGCCTTCCTGGACGCCAACATCTGATTTTCCCTCCGGGAATCTCCGTAAAAACCCCGCTCGATGCGGGGTTTTTTGTCGGCGCAGTACTGGACTCACCCGAAACCCGGTGTTAAATTCGGGCCCGCAGCGTCATTCCGCTGCCCTCTGCAAGCCGCCGTCGACGCATTCCAACTCGAATCACGCGCAGCGATCTGTTGCCTCCCTCGGCGCGGCCTCTCAAGCTCACAAGCTTTCCTTCCCTCATTTCTCATCTACGTCATTCCTATGAATCTGACCGAACTCAAGCAAAAGCCGATTGCCGAACTGCTGGAAATGGCCGAACAGATGGGCCTCGAGAACATGGCCCGTTCGCGCAAGCAGGATGTGATCTTCGCCCTGCTGAAAAAGCACTCGAAGAGCGGCGAAGAAATTTCGGGCGACGGCGTGCTGGAGATTCTGCAGGACGGTTTCGGCTTCCTCCGCTCCGCCGACTCCTCCTACCTGGCCGGCCCTGACGACATCTACGTCTCGCCCAGCCAGATCCGCCGCTTCAACCTGCGTACCGGCGACACCATCATCGGCAAGATCCGCCCGCCGAAAGAGGGCGAGCGCTACTTCGCGCTGCTGAAGGTTGACTCGATCAACTTCGACCGCCCGGAAAACGCCAAGAACAAGATCCTGTTCGAGAACCTCACGCCCCTGTTCCCCAACGAGCGCCTGAAGATGGAAGCCGGCAACGGTTCCACCGAAGACCTCACCGGCCGCGTGATCGATCTCTGCGCGCCGATCGGCAAGGGCCAGCGCGGCCTGATCGTCGCCCCGCCGAAAGCGGGCAAGACCATCATGCTGCAGAACATCGCGGCCAACATCACCCGCAACAACCCCGAGTGCCACCTGATCGTCCTGCTGATCGACGAGCGCCCGGAAGAAGTGACCGAGATGCAGCGCACCGTGCGCGGCGAAGTGGTCGCCTCCACCTTCGACGAGCCGCCGACCCGCCACGTGCAGGTCGCCGAGATGGTGATCGAGAAGGCCAAGCGCCTGGTCGAGCACAAGAAGGACGTGGTCATCCTGCTGGACTCCATCACCCGCCTGGCGCGCGCTTACAACACCGTGATCCCCAGCTCCGGCAAGGTGCTCACCGGTGGTGTCGACGCCCATGCCCTGGAGAAGCCCAAGCGCTTCTTCGGCGCCGCCCGTAACATCGAGGAAGGCGGTTCGCTGACCATCATCGCCACCGCGCTGGTCGAGACCGGTTCGAAGATGGACGAGGTGATCTACGAGGAGTTCAAGGGCACCGGCAACATGGAACTGCCGCTGGACCGCCGCATCGCCGAGAAGCGCGTGTTCCCCGCCATCAACATCAACAAGTCCGGTACCCGCCGCGAAGAGCTGCTGACCGCCGAGGACGAACTGCAGCGCATGTGGATCCTGCGCAAGCTGCTGCACCCGATGGACGAGATCGCCGCCATCGAGTTCCTGCTCGACAAGCTCAAGGACACCAAGACCAACGACGAGTTCTTCATGTCCATGAAGCGCAGCAAGTAACAGGTCGTGGTACCACGAAGGCCGGGGAAACCCGGCCTTCGCGTTTCCGGGTGTTCATTCGTCCTTCTGGAAGGCCCCCATCGGCGCTAAACTCTGCGCCCCGACCTGCACGCCCCGAGAGGCTCACGCATGCAGTATCGCGACCTGCGCGAATTCATCAGCGGCCTGGAACAGCGTGGCGAGCTCAAGCGCGTCACCGCCCCGGTCTCGCCGATCCTGGAAATGACCGAAATCTGCGACCGCACCCTGCGCAAGCAAGGCCCGGCGCTGCTCTTCGAGAACCCCACCGGCTACGACATCCCCGTGCTCGGCAACCTGTTCGGCACGCCCGGACGCGTGGCCCTCGGCATGGGCGCGGACGACGTCTCCGAACTGCGCGAGATCGGCAAGCTGCTGGCCTTCCTCAAGGAGCCCGAGCCGCCCAAGGGGCTCAAGGACGCCTGGTCCAAGCTGCCGATCTTCAAGAAGGTCATCAGCATGGCGCCCAAGGTTCTCAAGGACGCCCCCTGCCATGACGTGATCGAAGAAGGTGACGACGTCGACCTCGGCAAGCTGCCGATCCAGCACTGCTGGCCCGGCGACGTGGCACCGCTGATCACCTGGGGCCTGACCATCACCCGCGGCCCCAACAAGGAGCGGCAGAACCTCGGCATCTACCGCCAGCAGGTGATCGGCCGCAACAAGGTCATCATGCGCTGGCTCAGCCACCGTGGCGGCGCGCTGGACTTCCGCGAGTGGTGCCAGAAGCACCCGAACACGCCCTACCCCGTCTGCGTCGCCCTCGGCGCCGACCCGGCGACCATCCTCGGCGCGGTGACCCCGGTGCCGGACACCCTCTCCGAGTACGCCTTCGCCGGCCTGCTGCGCGGCCACCGCACCGAGCTGGTCAAGGCCATCGGCTCCGACCTGCAGGTCCCGGCCAGTGCCGAGATCGTGCTGGAAGGCGTGATCCATCCCGGCGAGACGGCCCCGGAAGGCCCCTACGGCGATCACACCGGCTACTACAACGAGGTCGACACCTTCCCGGTGTTCACCGTCGAGCGCATCACCCGTCGCCGCAAGCCCATCTACCACAGCACCTACACCGGCCGCCCGCCGGACGAGCCGGCCATCCTCGGCGTGGCGCTGAACGAAGTCTTCGTGCCCATCCTGCAGAAGCAGTTCCCCGAGATCACCGACTTCTACCTGCCGCCCGAAGGCTGCTCCTACCGCATGGCGGTAGTGACCATGAAGAAGCAGTACCCCGGCCACGCCAAGCGCGTGATGCTCGGCGTCTGGTCGTTCCTGCGACAGTTCATGTACACCAAGTTCGTTATCGTCACCGACGACGACATCAACGCCCGCGACTGGAACGACGTGATCTGGGCCATCACCACCCGCATGGACCCCAAGCGCGACACGGTGATGATCGACAACACCCCCATCGACTACCTGGACTTCGCCTCGCCCATCTCCGGCCTCGGCTCCAAGATGGGCCTGGATGCCACCCACAAGTGGCCGGGCGAGACCACCCGCGAGTGGGGCCGCGCCATCGTCAAGGACGAGGCGGTAACCCGTCGTGTGGACGAGATGTGGTCCAGCCTGGGTATAGATTGAGCACAGGGGCCAGGGCGCCCCTGAACGCCCGCCATAACAAAGAGAACACCTCTTGAGAGTGACCTTGCAGCCCTCCGGAGCGGTCCTGCAAACCGCCCCCGGTGAAAACATCCTCGCCGCCGCCCGGCGCCTGGGCTACGACTGCCCGCAGAGCTGCCGCAACGGCAATTGCCACGTCTGTGCCGCCCTGCTGGTGGAAGGCCGGGTGCGCCAGGGCGGCCGCGAGCTGGACCATGGCGAGCTGTTCACCTGCCTCGCCGAACCCCTGGAAGACTGCGTCCTGCACTGGGACGGCGTGCTCGCCCCCGGCGAACTGCCGGTGCGCAGCCTGAGCTGCCAGCTCACCGCCTGCACCCCGGTCGGCGGGGACGTCTGGCGGGTCGGCCTGCGTGCCCCGGCCGGCAAGCCGCCGCGCTACCACGCCGGGCAGTACCTGCTGATCGAGCGGGACGATGGCGAAGCGTCCGCCTTCTCCATCGCCTCCGCCCCCAGCGCCGGGCGTGAACTCGAACTGCACGTCCTCGGCCGTGAGCCCAGCGCCGCCGCCCTCCTGCAGCAACTGCAGCGCGACGGCCTGGCCCGGGTACGCCTGCCCTTTGGCGACACCCACCTGGCCGAGCTGCCCGACGGCCCCCTGGTGCTGATCGCCGCCGGCACCGGCATGGGCCAGATGCAGAGCCTGATCGAACATTGCCGCGCCGCCGGGTTCGCCCACCCCGTATACCTGTACTGGGGCATGCGCCGGCCGGAGGACTTCTACGAGCTGGCGCACTGGGACGACTGGCAGGGCCTGCCGAACCTCACCCTGCACCGGGTGGTCAGCGACCCCTGCGACTGGCCCGGCCGCCACGGCCTGCTGCACGAGGCCGTGCGTGAGGACTTCCCCGACCTCAAGCCGTTGCACGTCTACGCCAGCGGTTCACCCGCGATGGTCTACGCCACCCTCGATGCCCTGGTGGAGGCCGGCATGGATGCCCACCAGATGCGCGCCGACGTCTTCGCCTACGCGCCCCGCTGAACCCCGCGACGCCGGGCGTGCCCGGCGTCAGGCCAGCTCCGGGAACTCCCGGCGCAGCTCCGCCGACAGCCAGTCGATGAACCACTCCACGTCCGTGCTGTGCGGCCCGGGCGGCAGCAGCGCCTGGTAGCGCTCCAGCGGCGCCTGCAGCGGCAGCGCGCGCACCAGGCTACCGGCGGCCAATTCCTGGTGCACCAGCACCTCGTTGGCCAGGGCGATGCCGTGGCCCTTCTCCGCCATGCTCAGGGCGTGGTCGTTGCTGATGTAGAGCACCTCGGAGCTGACCCGCAGCGGGCAGCCCAGTGCCGCCAGCCAGGCGTTCCACCACTCGCCGTCGTCGACGTGGATCAGCTTGTGCGTCGCCAGCTCTTCCGGGCCCGCCAGCGGGCCATGGGCGGCCAGGTATGCGGGCGAGCAGACCGGGAACACGTTGGGGTGCAGCAGGGTGACCGTGCGGCGGCCGTATTGCCCGGGCAGGCCGTAGGCGATGCCCAGGTCCGCCCGCTGGCCGTCTACCGCCTCGAAGGTGGGGTTGGGCTCGATGGCGATCTTCAGCCCCGGTCGCTGTTCCAGCAGGGCTTCCAGGCGCGGCATCAGCCAGCGCTTGGCGAAGGCCGGCACCACCATGATCTTCAGCCAGCGCGCCGTCCCGCCCGGGGTCAGCTCATGGCCGGCATCGGCGATCTGTTGCAGCGCGCTGGCGATCTTCTCGTAGTAGCGCTGCCCGGCCGGGGTCAGCGACACGCCGCGTGGCGTGCGGTCGAACAGGCGCACCCCCAGCCACTCCTCCAGCAGCTTCACGTGGCGGCCGATGGCCGGCTGGGTGACGTGGAGGTCCCGCGAGGCGGCAACGTAACTGCCCAGGCGGGCGGCAGCCTCGAAGGCACGCACGGCATTGAGCGGCGGCAGGCGCTGGATCGACATGGCTGAAGGGCTCGCGGTCAGGTATTAAATTTTTTAACAGCGACTGTAAGAAAATTGAGCTTTCTGCTCAACCGCCTTTCCCCGACCATCCGTCCCCAGCAGCCCCACAACAACCGGGCCCCGAGCTCGACGCTGCACCTGTCTCTAGTCCTGCCAGAACAACGACAAGACCCCCGCCCACTGGGCGCAGGGGAAGGAACCGGAGGTATTCATGAGTGCCCTGCACAGCCCGTCGACCACCGCGGCGGTGTCCATCCGCGCCGTGCGAAAGGTCTACGGCGACCCCCAGAGCGGCCCGGTGGCGCTGAAGCGCGTCGACCTGGACATCCGCGACAACGAGTTCTTCACCCTGCTCGGCCCCTCCGGCTGCGGCAAGACCACCCTGCTGCGCATGATCGCCGGCTTCGAGTTCCCCACCGAAGGCGAGATCCGCCTGTTCGGCGAGAACATCGCCGACCGGCCGCCCTACGCCCGCCCGGTGAACACCGTGTTCCAGCACTACGCGCTGTTCCCGCACATGACGATCGCCGAGAACCTCGCCTTCGGCCTGGAATCCCACCCCATGGGCCGGCGCCTGAGCAAGGCCGCCGTGGCCGAGCGGGTGCGCGAGATGCTGGCGCTGGTGCAGATGGAGGCCTTCGCCGAGCGCCGCCCGGCCCAGCTCTCCGGCGGGCAGCAGCAGCGCATCGCCCTCGCCCGTGCCCTGGCGCCGCAGCCCAAGGTGCTGCTGCTGGACGAGCCGCTCTCCGCCCTCGACCTGAAGCTGCGCCAGGCCATGCGCGAGGAGCTGAAGAGCATCCAGACCCGCACCGGCATCACCTTCATCTTCGTCACCCATGACCAGGAAGAGGCCCTGGCCATGTCCGACCGCATCGCCGTGCTCGCCCAGGGCGAGGTGCAGCAGGTTGGCGGCCCGGACGACATCTACGAGCGCCCGCGCAACCGCTTCGTCGCCGACTTCATCGGCGAGACCAACTTCCTCCCGGCCCGCCTCGAAGCACTCGACGGCCAGGGCGCGCGCTTCCGCCTGCCCGGTGGCGCGGTGCTCCAGGCACCGGCCTGCAACGGCCTGGCCATCGGGGCCGAGGCCAGCCTCTCGGTGCGCCCCGAGCGCCTGCACCTGCTGGCGGACGCCACGCCCGACAGCCTGCCGTGCCAGGTGCTGGCACGGGTCTACCTGGGCACCGACCTGCAGTACCGGGTCGCCCTGGACGACGGCACGCCGCTCACCGTGCGCCTGCCCAACAACGCCATCCAGGGACGCCAGCCCGAGGTGGGCGCCCGTGCCGGCCTGCGGGTCGAGCCGGGCAGCGCCTGCGTGCTGCTGGACTGAGGAGGACAGGACCATGCGCACCCTCACCCGCAGCCTGGAACGCCGCCGCGCCCTGGCCAACCTGCTCGGCGTTTCGCCGGCGCTGGTCGCCATCGGCCTGTTCCTGGTGGTGCCGATCCTCATCGTGGTCGGCTATTCCCTCATGCAGGCCAACCCCTACGGCGGGGTGAACCCGCAGTTCAGCGTCGAGGCCTATGTCTCGCTGCTGTTCGAACGCCAGCTGGACGACAGCCTGGCCTTCGCCGATGCCTACCTGGTGATCGCCCTGCGCTCCATCGGCATCGCCGCCGCCACCACCGTCATCACCCTGCTGGTGGGCATTCCGGTGGCCGTCTGGCTGGCGATGCAGCCGGCGCACCGGCGGGGCCTGCTGATCTTCCTCATCACCGTGCCGTTCTGGGCCAACCTGTTGATCCGTACCTACGCCTGGATCCTGCTGCTGCGCGGCACCGGCGTGGTCAACGGCACGCTGATGGGCCTCGGCCTGATCCACCAGCCGCTGAACCTGCTGTACACCGACGGCGCCGTGCTGCTGGGGCTGGTGTACACCTACGCGCCCTTCGTGGTGCTGCCGATCTACGCCACCCTGGAGCGCATGGACCTGCGCCTGCTGGAGGCCGCCCAGGACCTCTACGCCGGGCGCTGGCGCACCCTGCGCAAGGTGGTGCTGCCCATCGCCCGGCCCGGCATCCTCGCCGGCGCCATCCTCACCTTCGTGCCCTGCCTGGGGGCGATGGTGGCTCCTGAGCTGCTTGGCGGCGGTACCCGCATGATGCTGGGCAACCTGATCTTCCGGCAGTTCAGCGACGCCCGTAACTGGCCGCTGGGCTCCGCCCTGTCGCTGGTGCTGATGGCGGCGGTGATGCTGGTGCTGATGGTCTACGCCTGGCGCGCCGGCCGTGCGGCGGGAGGTGCCCGATGATGCGTGCCCTGTTTCGCAACCGTCGCCCCGGCGTGCGGGACTTCCCCGGCTTCGGCGCCCTCAGCCTGCTGTTCTACCTGTACCTCTACGCGCCGATCCTGGTGCTGGTGGTGCTGTCGTTCAATGCCAACCAGTCGGCCACCGTGTGGACCGGCTTCAGCCTGGACTGGTACCGCGCCGCCTTCGCCAACCAGGCCCTGCGCCAGGCGGCCGGCAACAGCCTGCTGATCGCCGTGTGTGCCAGCCTGGCTGCCACCGCCATCGCCACCCTGGCGGCCCTGGGCACCTCACGCGGGGCGCGCTTCAAGGGGCTGCGGCTGTCCATGGGGACGATCATGCTGCCGCTGGTGCTGCCGGAGATCGTGGTCGGCGTCGCTACCCTGGCGCTGTTCTCCACCCTCGGCCTGTCGCTGGGCTACGGCAACCTGATCATCGCCCACACGGTGTTCTGCATCCCGTTCGCCTACCTGCCGATCCGCGCCCGGCTGAACGACATGGACCTGTCCCTGGAGCAGGCCGCCGCCGACCTCTACGCCGGCCCCTGGCGGACCTTCCGCAAGGTCACCCTGCCGCTGCTGGCGCCGGGCATGGTCTCGGGGCTGATGCTGGCCTTCATCGTCTCGCTGGATAACTTCGTGATCTCGATGATGGTGGCCCAGGCCGGCACCACCACCCTGCCGATCTTCATCTTCGGGCTGTTGCGCATGGGCGTGACGCCTGACGTCAACGCCGTTTCCACCTTGATCCTCGGGGTCTCCGTGCTGTTCGTGACCCTCTCTTATCTGCTCGGCAAGAAGAAGGCCTGAGCCCAAACCGGAGCAAGACGATGAACACATTGAGCGCTGTTGCAGGTATTTCGCTGGCCCTGGGCCTGGCGTCGGCCACCCAGGCGGCCGAGCAGTTGAACGTGGTGAGCTGGAGCGGCTACTTCTCGCCGCCGATCCTGGCCAAGTTCGAGCAGGAGACCGGAATCAAGGTCACCGTGGATTCCTATGACTCCAACGAGACGCTGCTGGCCAAGCTCAAGCAGGGCGGCGCCGGCTACGACGTGGCCATCCCCTCCCACCAGTTCGTGCCGATCCTGGTGCAGGAGAAGCTGCTGGAACGCTTCGACCCGGCCGGCCAGCCCTACTACGCCAACATCCAGGACCAGCTGAAGAAGCCCGCCTGGGACCCGGAAGGCGCCTACGCCGTACCCTTCATCTGGGGCACCACCAGCGTGGTGCTCGACCGCGCCCGCTACGACGGTCCGGCCGACAGCTACGCCGTGCTGTTCACCCCGCCCGCTGCGCTGCAGGGGCGCATCAACATGTTCGACTCGGCCAGCGAGGTGATCGACACCGCCAGCCTCTACCTGGGCATCCCGCTGTGCAGCGAGGACCCGAAGGAGATGCAGCAGGTGCTGACGCTGCTGAAGAACCAGAAGCCCTTCGTGAAGACCTACAGCTCCAAGGCCGGCTCGATCCGCGAGAACCTGGCCTCGGGCGAGGTGGACATGTCGATGTTCTGGGGCGGCTCGTCCATGCGGGCGCGGGAGATGAAGCCGAGCCTCACCTACCTCTACCCGAAGGAGGGGGTGATGGCCTGGGTGGATAACCTGGTGATCCCCGCCGGGGCGAAGCATCCGGAGAACGCCAAGCGCTTCATCGCCTTCCTCAGCCAGCCGGAGAACGCGGCGCTGACCCAGAACTTCCTCAAGCACCAGAGCCCGATCAAGGGCGTGGAACCCTACCTGGACGCCAGCCTCAAGGATGCGCCGGAGTTGCACATTCCCGAGGGCACCCGCGTGGTGTTCAGCCAGACCTGCGGCGAAGGGGCGATCCGCCTGGCCGACCGCATCTGGACCAGCCTGATGCGCTGACCCGACTCATCCGACGCCTGACGATGCGCGCCTGCTCCGGCAGGCGCAGCGGCATCGCTCGCCTCGGCAACGCGCCCGCACCGCGAGCGACGCGACCCGAACCCCGATGGAACTGGAAGAAGGCTGCACGCCATGAGCCCGAACACGCTTCACCCCGAACTCGTCCAGCTGCAGGCCCATGAGCTGGCCGAACGCATCCGCCTGCGCCAGGTGTCCTGCCGCGAGGTGATGCAGGCCTACCTGGCGCAGATCGAGCGCTTCAACCCCGAGGTCAACGCCCTGGTCAGCCTGCAACCGGAGGTGCAGTTGCTGGCCGAGGCCGACCAGCGCGACGCCGAGCTGGCCCGCGGCGAGTACCGCGGCTGGATGCACGGGCTGCCCCACGCCATCAAGGACCTGTCGCTGACCCGGGACATCCGCACCACCTTCGGTTCGCCGCTGTTCCGCGACCACGTGCCCGAGCGCGACGGCATCATGGTGGAGCGCATCCGCGCGGCCGGCGCGATCCTCATCGGCAAGACCAACACCCCCGAATTCGGCCTCGGCTCCCACAGCTACAACCCGGTCTTCGGCGTCACTGGCTGTGCCTACGACCCTGTTCGCAGCGCCGGTGGCAGCAGCGGCGGCGCGGCGGCGGCACTGGCGCTGCAGATGGTGCCGGTGGCCGACGGCAGCGACATGATGGGGTCGCTGCGCAACCCGGCGGCGTTCAACAACATCGTCGGCTTCCGCCCGTCCCAGGGGCGGGTGCCCTTCGATGACAGCGCCGACCTGTTCGTCGACCAGCTCGGCTACGAGGGCCCCATGGGCCGCAGCGTGCGGGACGTGGCCTTGCTGCTCTCGGTGCAGGCCGGCTTCGACGCCCGCGCGCCGCTGTCCATCGCCGAATCCGGCGCGGCCTTCGCCGGTGCGCTGGAGCGGGACTTCAAGGGCGCGCGCCTGGGCTGGCTCGGTGACCTGGGCGGCTACCTGCCCATGGAGCCCGGCGTGCTGGCGCTGTGCGGCAGCGCCCTGGCGGACTTCGAGGCACTGGGTTGCCAGGTCGAGGAAGCGGCCCTGGGTTTTGCTCCGGAGCGCCTCTGGGCCTGCTGGCGAACCCTGCGCCACTGGCTGGTGGCCGGCTCGCTGGCGGCGGCCCATGCCGATCCGGCGCGGCGCGAGCGCCTCAAGCCCGAGGCGGTGTGGGAGGTGGAGAACGGCCTGCAACTGTCGGCCATGGAGGTGTACCGCGCATCCGTCACCCGCAGCGACTGGTACCGCGCTATCAGCCGCCTGTTCGAGCGTTATGACTTCCTGCTGCTGCCCAGCGCCCAGGTGTTCCCCTTCGACAAGCACTGGGATTGGCCGAAGGCCATCGCTGGCAGGTCCATGGACACCTACCACCGCTGGATGGAGGTGGTGATCCCCGGAACCCTGTCCGGCTGCCCGGTGGCCAGCGTGCCGGTGGGGTTCAACGAGATGGGGTTGCCGATGGGGATGCAGGTCATCGGCCGGCACCACGCGGACCTGGCGGTGCTGCAACTGGCCCATGCCTATGAGCAGGCGACGCAGTGGTACGCGCGTCGCCCGCCACCCCTGCTGGCGCAGGGGTGATGGGGCAGGCCCCGGCGCTGCCGGGGCCCGTGATTCAGCGGACGGTGACCACCACCTTGCCCACGGCCTTGCGCTGGCCGAGGGCGTTGATGGCCTCGGCGGCCCGCTCCAGGGGGAAGGTCTGGGACACCAGCGGCTTGAGCTTGCCTTCGGCATGCCAGGCGAACAGCTGCTGGAAGTTGGCCAGGTTGTCCTGGGGCTGGCGCTGGGCGAAGGAGCCCCAGAACACGCCGACCACCGCCGCGCCCTTGAGCAGGGCCAGGTTCACCGGCAGCTCGGGGATGCGGCCGCTGGCGAAGCCGACCACCAGCAGGCGGCCGTTCCAGGCGATGGAGCGGATGGCTTCGTCGAACAGGTCGCCCCCCACCGGGTCGTAGATCACGTCCGCACCCTGGCCGCCGGTCAGTTCCTTGACCTTCTCCTTCAGGCTGCTGGTGCTGTAGTTGATCAGCAGGTCGGCACCGGCAGCCTTGGCCACTTCCAGCTTCTCGTCACTGCTGGCGGCGGCGATGACCCGCGCGCCCATGGCCTTGCCGATCTCCACCGCCGCCAGGCCGACGCCGCCGGAGGCGCCGAGCACCAGCAGGGTTTCCCCCGGTTGCAGGTTGGCGCGCTGCTTCAGCGCGTGCATGGAGGTGCCGTAGGTCATGCCGAAGGCGGCGGCGGAATTGAAGTCGATGCCCTTGGGGATCGGCATCACGTTGTAGCCGGGCACGGCCACCTGCTCGGCGAAGCTGCCCCAGCCGGTCAGCGCCATGACCCGGTCGCCGGGCTTGAGGTGGGTGATCTTCTCGCCGACGGCAGCGACGGTGCCGGCGGCTTCGCCACCCGGGGAGAAGGGGAACGGCGGCTTGAACTGGTACTTGCCTTCGATGATCAGGGTGTCGGGGAAGTTGACCCCGGCGGCGTGCACGTCGATCAGCACTTCGTTCTTCTTCGGTTCGGGGCTGGCAACCTCTTCGAGCACCAGGGTCTCGGCGGGGCCGAAGGCCTTGCACAGGACGGCTTTCATGGGGGATTCGATCCTCGTTGGCGACCGGCCCGGCGCCGGCCCTGTGGTCAGGCAGTGTAGGCGGGGGGCAGGGTCGGTCAACGAGCATGGCCGGTCCTGATAGGGCTGCATAAGCATCGGGCTTGGGCTCGCCCCGGGCTGTGGCTATGCTAGCGGGCACGCCCCATCAGGAATCCCTCCCGTGAAAACCACTCTCGCTCTGCTGCTGGCCCTGCTGATCCCCTTCTCCGCCTTCGCCTCGGAATCCGAGGGAGAGGCCAAAGAGGGCGAGGGGCCCAAGGTGCTCTACCTCGACCTGGTGCCCGCGCTGGTAGGCAACTACGGCGCCGGCCCGAAGCTGAAGTACTTCAAGGCCGACATTTCCCTGCGGGTCACCGGGGAAGACGCGAAGAAGTCGGTGGAGTACCACGAGCCGCTGATCCGCAACCAGCTGGTGATGCTGTTCGCCCAGCAGACCGACGAGTCGCTCAGCTCGGTGGAGGGCAAGGAAGCACTGCGCCAGGAAGCGCTCAAGCAGGTGCAGCAGGCGCTCAACCAGGAAGAAGGCAAGCCGCTGGTCGAGGACCTGCTGTTCAACAACCTGATCGTGCAGCCCTGACGGGCTGCGGTTTCAGCGCAGGGCCAGCACGGCCTGCCATTCGGCATCGGTCACTGGCATCACCGACAGGCGCGAGCCCTTCTGCACCAGCGGCATTGACTGCAGGGCCTCTGCCTCGCGCAGCTGCGCCAGGGGGATGACCCGCGCGAAGGCCTCGACGAATTCCACGTCCAGGGCGCTCCAGGGGTTCTTCTCGTGGCTGGCCTTGGCGTCGAAGTAGTGGCTCTGCGGGTCCAGGGCCGTCGGGTCGGGGTAGGTGGCGCCGACGATGCGGGCAATCCCGGCGATACCCGGCTCCGGGCAGCTGGAGTGGTAGAAGAAGAACAGGTCGCCCGGGTTCATCGCACGCATGAAGTTGCGCGCCTGGTAGTTGCGCACGCCGTCCCAGCGCGCTTGGCCGAGGCGTTGCAGGTCGTGGATCGACAGTTCGTCGGGTTCCGATTTCATCAGCCAGTGGGGCATGAACTTTGCTCCTGAAAAGTGGTCCTTGCGCCAACGGAAAGAAATGTAACGATTAGCCGACAATCGGTTGGCGTCATAATTGCGCGTTATCACGGCTTGCCTGAAAATGCCGCGCTTCGAGCCGGACGTTGCCGCACAGCCCACTCAAAAAAACAGAAAATCGCCGCAAGTCATCGCGGGCACCATGCCTTGAAGGGGGAGGCATTTCGATGAAGCGTAAACCCGATCTTCTCTGGGTACTGGTCATCATCTTCGGCCTGGGCGTGGTCACCACGGGCTACACCCAGAGCCTCTGGGAGCAGCGTCAGGGCAGCGCTCCCGCTGGCGTGATCACCCAGCAGCAACAGCCCTGATCCCCCGGCGCCCGTCCTTCCGGCGCCTTCAGCGGTACCAGCCGCCGTCCGTCACCGTGCCCTGGAGGCGGACGTCCCAGCTCGCCAGCGGCAGCCGATCCACCTTCTGGCATTCATGGGCCAGGCCCAATAACGTCGGTTTCTGCCCCTGCTTGCGGCGTGACCGGTAGGCCAGGCTGCGGTCGTAGAAGCCGCCGCCCATGCCCAGACGGCCGCCTTCCTCGTCGAATCCCACCAGCGGCATCAGCAGCAGGTCCAGCGTCCACACCGGCCGCTGCCGCGCCGTATTGGTGCGCGGCTCTTCGATGCGGAAGCGGTTGCGCACCAGGCGCTCGCCGGGCATCAGGCGCTGGAAGGCCATGCGCGTGCGCGGCCAGGCATTGAGCACCGGCAGGTAGGTGGCCTTGCCCCGTCGCTGTGCCTCGCGCAGCAGCGGTCGCGGGTCGATCTCTCCGTCGTTGGGCAGGTACAGCGCCAGGTGGCGGGCGCGGCGGAACAGCGGGTGCTGCGCGAGCTGACGGTACAGCGCACGGGCGGCTTTCTTCTGCTGGAGGGGGGAGAGCTGGCGGCGTTGCTGCCTGAGGAGGCGCCGCAGGGCCGGGCGGGAGAGGGTGCCGGCAGTGACCATGAAAATATGACTCCCCGGTTATGCCGCTGTCGGGTTAGCCCTTGAACCCGAAAGTTCAAGGTGGAGGTTGCAGGAGGCGTTAAGGCTTTCCGTCAGGCGGACATGCACACCGGCCCCACTTACAACCCCCGTGGTTGTGCGTATCGGCTCAGGGACATCACCGACTGGCAAACACACCAGGGAGCTGGCGGCGAGTATACCCCAAGAAAGGTCGGTGGCGTCAGGCCCCGGGTGCATCCTGATCGGTGGCCAGGGCGTGGTCGACCCGTTCCAGCAGGTCGCGGACCCGTTCACGGGTGGACGTGGCCTCCTGGTCGAGGCGCTGCTGCTTGTGCAGGAGCTCGTGGGTGATGTTGAGCGCCGCCATCACGGCGACGCGATCGGCGCCGATCACCTTGCCGCTGTTGCGGATCTCACGCATCTTGCCGTCCAGGTAACGGGCAGCGCTTTCCAGGTTAGCGCGCTCGTCCGAGGGACAGGCGATGCAGTAATCCTTGTCGAGGATGTGGACGGTGACGGTATTGGACTGGGTCATGAATCCTGCTCCAGGGCTTTCAGGCGCGAAATCATCGCTTCGACCTTCTGCCGGGCCAGTTCGTTCTTTTCGATCAGATGAGCGCGTTCTTCTTTCCACATCCTCTCGTTCGCGAGCAGTTGCCGGTTGTGCGCCTTGAGCTGCTCCACGCGCTGGATCAGGTGTTCCAGGCGGGTGGCGAGTGCTTTCAGGTCGGCATCTTCCATGGGCTTTCTACTCGGCGATGAGTGGACGGGGACTATACAGGACCGGCCCGATCCAGGGACAAACCCCGCGGCGACGTCGCATGGTCTTGGCGCGCGTGCCGATGCTAGGATACGAGGCCGTCATTCTAGTGATTGCGCCCCCCGGCGCCTAGCCACCCATGCCCAGCCCGAACTCCCCGTATTCCGCATTCGCCGCGCTGCTCGCCAGCACCGGCCAGCCCGTTTCCCCTGCCGAACTCCACGGCCTGCTCCTGGGGCGCAGTTGCGCCGGAGCCGGCTTCGAGCCCGAGCCCTGGCTGGAGGACGCTGCCGAGCTGCTCGGCGCCTCGCCCGAGGACAACCTGCGCCAGGCCCTGATCGGCCTGCAGGAGATGGTCAAGGGCGAACTCACCGGCGGCGAGATGGCCGTCGTGCTGTTGCTGCCCGACGACGAAACGCCCTTGTCCGAACGCGCTGCGGCCCTGGGCCAGTGGTGCCAGGGATTCCTCGGCGGCTTCGGCCTCACCGCGCGTGAAGGTGCGCTGTCAGGCGAAGCGGTTGAAGTCCTACAGGACCTTGCTTCCATCGCCCAGGTGCAGAGCGCCCTGGAAGATTCCGAGGACGGCGAGACCGACTACATGGAAGTGATGGAGTACCTGCGCGTCGCCCCCCTGCTGCTGTTCAGCGAATGCAACCGGGGCGCCGCACCGGCGCCGAAGACCTCCCTGCACTGACCCGCGTCACGGGTGCCATCCCGGCACCCTCGATCAAGGAGCGCGCATGACCCGTATCCCGAAGTCCGAATTCGCCCGTCGCCGCAAGGCGCTGATGGAGCAGATGGTGCCCAACAGCATCGCCATCCTGCCCGCCGCGCCGGTTTACATCCGCAACCGCGACGTCGAGCACGTCTACCGCCAGGACAGTGACTTCCAGTACCTCAGTGGCTTCCCCGAGCCGGAAGCGGTGATGGTGCTGATCCCCGGACGGGAACACGGCGAGTACGTGCTCTTCTGCCGCGAGCGTGACCCCGAGCGTGAACTGTGGGACGGCCTGCGTGCCGGCCAGGACGGCGCCACCCGCGACTACGGCGCGGACGACGCCTTCCCCATCGGCGACATCGACGACATCCTCCCCGGCCTGATCGAAGGCCGCTCGCGGGTCTACTACTCCATCGGCACCAACCCCGAGTTCGACCACCACCTCATGGAGTGGGTCAACGTGATCCGCTCCAAGGCCCGCCAGGGCGCCCAGCCGCCGAACGAGTTCGTCGCCCTGGACCACCTGCTGCACGACATGCGCCTGTACAAGTCCGCCGCCGAGATCAAGGTCATGCGCGAGGCCGGTGAAGTCTCCGCCCGTGCCCACGTCCGCGCCATGCAGGCCGCCCGCGCCGGTCTCTACGAATACAGCCTGGAAGCCGAGCTGGAATACGAGTTCCGCAAGGGCGGCGCGAAGATGCCCGCCTACGGCTCCATCGTCGCCGCCGGCAAGAACGCCTGCATCCTGCACTACCGCGAGAACGACGCCCCCCTCAAGGACGGCGACCTGGTGCTGATCGACGCCGCCTGCGAGCTGGACTGCTACGCCAGCGACATAACCCGCACCTTCCCCGTCAGCGGCCGCTTCAGCCCCGAGCAGAAGGCCATCTACGAGCTGGTGCTGGCCGCCCAGGAGGCTGCCTTCCTCGAGATCGCCCCCGGCAAGCACTGGAACGAAGCCCACGAAGCCACCGTGCGGGTCATCACCGCCGGCCTGGTGGAGCTGGGGCTGCTGCAGGGCGAGGTGGACGAGCTGATCGCCCGCGAAGCCTACAAGCCCTTCTACATGCACCGCGCCGGCCACTGGCTGGGCATGGACGTGCACGACGTCGGCGAATACAAGGTCGGCGGCGAATGGCGCGTCCTCGAGCCCGGCATGGCGATGACCGTCGAGCCCGGCATCTACATCGGCGTCGACAACCAGGACGTGCCGAAGAAGTGGCGCGGCATCGGCGTGCGCATCGAAGACGATGTCGTGGTCACCCGGAAAGGCTGCGAGATCCTCACCGGCGGCGTACCCAAGACCGTCGCCGAGATCGAAGCCCTGATGGCCGCCGCCCGCAGCGAGGCCGCCTGACATGGCCCACACCCAACTGGCGATTGTCGGCGGCGGCCTGGTGGGTGCCAGCCTGGCCCTGGCCCTGCAGCAAGGTGCCCGCGAGCGGGGCTGGAAGATCGTCCTGATCGAGCCCTTCGCCCCCGGCAACAGCTACCAGCCCAGTTACGACGCCCGCTCCTCCGCCCTCTCCTTCGGCACCCGGCGCATCTACGAACGCCTCGGCCTGTGGCCGGCCATCGCCCAGCGCGCCGAGCCCATCCTGCAGATCCACGTCTCCGACCGCGGCCGTTTCGGTGCGGCGCGGCTGGCCGCCATCGAAGAGGGCGTCCCCGCCCTCGGCTACGTGGTGGAGAACGCCTGGCTCGGACAGTGCCTCTGGCAGGCCCTGGATCCGGACGTGGTCACCTGGCACTGCCCGGCGGAAGTGGTGCGCATGGAGCCGCTGGAAGGCGGCTACCGCCTCAGCCTCAACGACGAGACCCAGCTCGAATGCGACCTGGCGATCCTTGCCGACGGCGGCCGCTCCAGTCTGCGCGAGCAGCTGGGCATCGGCGTGCGCCGCAACCCCTACGGGCAGACCGCGCTGATCGCCAACGTCAGCCCGCTGGAATCCCACCGTGGCCAGGCCTTCGAGCGCTTCACCGACGAAGGCCCCATGGCCCTGCTGCCGTTGCCGGAAAACCGCTGCGCGCTGGTCTGGACTCGGCCGGGCAATGACGCCCAGCGCCTGGCCGGCCTCGATGACCGCGCCTTCCTCGGCGAACTGCAGGCCACCTTCGGCTACCGCCTGGGCGCCTTCTCCCAGGTCGGCGCCCGCCACCTCTATCCGCTCACCCTGATCGAGGCCGAGGAGCAGGTGCGCCCCAACCTGGTGGTGCTCGGCAACGCCGCCCACAGCCTGCATCCCATCGCCGGCCAGGGCTACAACCTGTCCCTGCGCGACACCGTGGCCCTGGCGGAAACCCTGCTGGCCAGCACAGCGCCCCTGGGTGACCTCGCCACCCTGCAGGGCTACCTCGCCAGCCAGCGCCTGGACCAGGACCTCACCGTCGGCTTCTCCGACCAGGTCACGCGGCTGTTCTCCAACAAGGAGCCGCTGCTGGCCACCGGGCGCAACCTGGGCCTGCTCGGCCTCGACCTGTTGCCCCCGGCCAAGCGCTGGTTTGCCCGCCAGGCCATGGGCCTGGGCACCCGCCCGGTCTGACCGCGCCATGGCGGACCGCCGACTGGCGCGCAAGGCGCGCATCCTGCGCTGGGCCTTGAACCTCTACCCGCCCTACCTCGGGGCGGGTATCCGCGTGCGGCAGATCAGCGCAGACTTCCGCCTGGTGCGGGTCAAGATGGGCCTGGGCTGGTACAACCGCAACTACGTCCGCACCCAGTTCGGCGGCTCGCTCTACAGCATGACCGACCCCTTCTACATGCTCATGCTGATGCAGCTGCTGGGGCGCGACTACATCGTCTGGGACAAGGCCGCCCACATCGACTTCATCGCCCCCGGGCGCGGGCCGGTGTACGCCGAGTTCCACATCGACGACGCGCTGATCGAGCGCATCCGCCAGCACACCGCCGGCGGCGACAAGTACCTGCCCGACCTGCACGTCGACGTGCACGACGGCCAAGGCACCCTGGTGGCCCGGGTGCGAAAGACCCTCTACGTGCGGCTCAAGCCGCAGGCGCGACAAGGCGCATAAGGAACGGACATGCAAGCGGATCTGATCATCGTCGGTGCAGGCATGGTGGGCAGCGCCCTGGCCCTGGCACTCAAGGACAGCGGGCTGGACATCCTCCTGATCGACGGCAGCCCCCTCAGCGTCAAGCCCTTCGATGCCGAGGCCGCATTCGAGCCCCGCGTCAGCGCCCTGTCCGCCGCCAGCCAGCGCATCCTCGACCGTCTCGGCGCCTGGCCGGGCGTCGTCGCGCGGCGCGCCAGCCCCTACGGCGAGATGCAGGTCTGGGATGGCACCGGCACCGGCGCCATCCACTTCTCCGCCGCCAGCGTCCATGCCGACGTGCTCGGCCACATCGTCGAGAACCGCGTGGTGCAGGACGCCCTGCTGGAGCCCCTGCACGACAGCGGCATCGGCCTGATGCCCAATGCCCGCCTCGAACACCTGCGCCATTCCGGCGACGGCTGGCTGCTGACCCTGGTGGACGGTCGCCAGCTCCGTGCCCCGCTGGTGATCGCCGCCGACGGCGCCAACTCCGCCGTACGCCGCCTGGCCGGCTGCGCCACCCGCGAATGGGATTACCTGCACCACGCCATCGTCACCAGCGTGCGCTGCGAGCAGTCGCACCGGCGCACCGCCTGGCAGCGCTTCACCGACGACGGCCCGCTGGCCTTCCTGCCGCTGGACCGCCAGGGCGACGAGCACTGGTGCTCCATCGTCTGGTCCGTCACCCCGGAAGAAGCCGAGCGGCTCATGGCGCTGGACGACGACGCCTTCTGCAGCGCCCTCGGCGAGGCCTTCGAGCACCGCCTGGGGCGCGTCGAGCACAGCGACCCGCGCCTGTGCATCCCCCTGCGCCAGCGCCATGCCAAACGCTACGTCGAGCCCGGCCTGGCGCTGATCGGCGATGCCGCCCACACCATCCACCCGCTGGCGGGCCAGGGGGTCAACCTCGGCTTCCTCGATGCCGCCGTGCTGGCCGAAGTGCTGCTGCACGCCCACGCCCGTGGCGAGCGCCTGGCGGACGAGAAGGTGCTCAGCCGCTTCGAGCGCCGCCGCATGCCCTACAACCTTGGGATGATGGCGGCCATGGAGGGCTTCGAGCGCCTGTTCCAGGCCGACCCGCTGCCCCTGCGCTGGCTGCGCAATGCCGGCCTGCGCTGGGTCAACCAGCAGCCCGAGGCCAAGGCGCTGTTCGTGCGCCAGGCCCTCGGCCTCTCCGGGGACCTGCCGGACCTCGCCCGCGCCTGACCGTCCGGGGCCTCGCGCCCCGGAGAAACACCCGGTCATACATGGCCGGCCTGCATGCAACTGAGATTGATTACTATCGCCAGCCTTTCCGACCACGAGAGGCATGAGCAATGAAGGCGCGCAAGACCCTTCTCACCCTGATGGCCGTCGGCCTCGGCATCCCCAGCGTGCAAGCCGCCGACGAGGTGGTGGTGTACTCCTCGCGCATCGACGAGCTGATCAAGCCGGTGTTCGATGCCTACACCGCCAAGACCGGCGTCAAGGTCCGCTTCATCACCGACAAGGAAGCGCCGCTGATGCAGCGCATCAAGGCCGAGGGCGAGAACGGCGTCGCCGACCTGCTGCTCACCGTCGACGGGGGCAACCTCTGGCAGGCCGAGCAGATGGGCATCCTCCAGCCCCTGGGCTCGGATGCGGTCAAGGCCAACATCCCCGCCCAGTACCGTTCCAGCAGCGACCAGTGGACCGGCCTCTCCCTGCGGGCCCGCACCCTCGTCTACTCCACCGAGCGGGTGAAGCCCGAAGACCTCTCCACCTACGAAGCCCTCGCTGGCCCGGAATGGGAAGGCCGCCTGTGCCTGCGTTCCTCGAAGAAGGTCTACAACCAGTCGCTGACCGCCGCGCTGATCGAAGCCCAGGGCGCCGAGCGTGCCGAGCAGGTGCTCAAGGGCTGGGTCGCCAACCTGGCCACCGACCCCTTCGCCGACGACAACGCGGTGATCCAGGCCGTGGACGCCGGCCAGTGCGACGTCGGCATCGTCAACACCTACTACTACGGGCGCCTGCACAAGCAGAACCCGCAGCTGCGCGCGAAGCTCTACTGGCCCAACCAGGCGGACCGTGGCGTACACGTCAACCTCTCCGGCATCGGCCTGACCCGCCACGCACCGCACCCCGAAGCGGCCCGCGCCCTGGTGGAGTGGATGACCGGCCCCGACGCCCAGGGCCTGTTCGCCAGCCTCAACCAGGAGTTCCCCGCCAACCCCAAGGTGAACCCGTCTGACGAAGTGGCCGCCTGGGGCCCCTTCAAGGCCGACGACATGCCGGTGGAAGTCACCGGCCAGCGCCAGGCCGAGGCCATCCGCATGATGGACCGGGTGGCGTGGCGCTGAGCCCCGCCCAAGGGGTTCTGACGAACCCCGCCAGCGGCGAGCCGGCGCCCCCGCGCTCGCCGCGCCTTCACTGGCACTGGCCGGCGTTCGCCGCCGCCAGTCTGGTGGTCCTGCCGTTGTTGGTGCTGCTGTTG
This sequence comes from Pseudomonas sp. zfem003, assembly GCF_032621675.1. NCBI lineage: Bacteria > Pseudomonadati > Pseudomonadota > Gammaproteobacteria > Pseudomonadales > Pseudomonadaceae > Pseudomonas > Pseudomonas sp. zfem003. Next base: position 401,445 of record NZ_JAVYJG010000003.1, read on the forward strand.
GCCTGGCAGGACGTGGACCGGGAGATCTGGGCCCACCTCTGGGACACCCAGCTCCCCCGCCTGCTGGGCAACAGCCTGGTGCTGGTGCTTGGCGTCGGCACCGGCGTCACCCTGCTCGGGGTGAGCCTGGCCTGGCTGGTGGCGCTCTGCGAATTCCCCGGCCGGCGCTGGCTCGACTGGGCGCTGATGCTGCCCTTCGCCATCCCGGCCTATGTCCTGGCCTTCGTCTTCATCGGCCTGTTCGACTTCGCCGGCCCGGTGCAGAGCGCCCTGCGCGAGTGGTTCGGCAGCGGCGTGCGGCTGCCCCGGGTGCGCTCCACCGGGGGCGTCATCCTGGTGCTGTCGCTGGTGTTCTACCCCTACGTCTACCTGCTGGCGCGGGCCGCCTTCCTGGCCCAGGGGCGCGGCCTCATGGAAGCCGCCCGCACCCTCGGGCAGTCCCCCTGGCAGGCGTTCTGGCGGGTCGCCCTGCCGGTGGCCTGGCCGGCCATCGGTGCCGGGCTGGCACTGGCCATGATGGAGACCCTGGCGGACTTCGGCGCCGTCTCGGTGTTCAACTTCGACACCTTCACCACTGCCATCTACAAGACCTGGTATGGCTTCTTCAGCCTGTCCAGCGCCGCCCAGCTGGCCAGCCTCCTGCTGCTCGGCGTCGGCCTGGTGCTTTACGGCGAGCGCCGTGCCCGGGGCGTGCCGCGTCCGGCCAAGGAGCGCGGTCGCGGCGCACCGCTCTACCGGCTGCAGGGCTGGCGCGCCCTCGCTGCCAGCGGCTGGTGCACCCTGGTGTTTGCCTGCGCCTTCGTCATTCCCCTGCTGCAGCTGCTGGCCTGGTTCTGGCAGCGCGGTCGCTTCGACCTGGACGAGCGCTACCAGGCGCTGGTACTGCACAGCCTCGCCCTGGCCGGCCTGGCGGCGCTGATCACCGTGGGCGTCGCCCTGCTGCTGGTGTTCGCCCGGCGCCAGCAGCCGACGCGGCCGGTGCGGGCCGCCGTGGGCCTGGCCAACCTCGGCTACGCCCTGCCCGGTTCGGTGCTGGCGGTGGCGCTGATGCTGGTGTTCAGCCACCTGGACCGGGCCGTCGTCGTGCCGCTGTCCTCCGCCCTCGGCGGAGCCGGCAAGCCGCTGCTGCTGGGTGGGCTCAGTGCCCTGCTGGTGGCCTACCTGGTGCGCTTCCTCGCGGTGGCCCACGGCCCGCTGGAAGGCGCGCTGGCGCGGGTTCGCCCGTCACTGCCGGAGGCGTCCCGCAGCCTGGGCGTGGGCGGGCTCGGCCTGTTCCGCCGGGTCTACCTGCCGCTGCTCACACCGGGGCTGCTGAGCGCCGCGCTGCTGGTGTTCGTCGATGTGCTCAAGGAAATGCCCGCCACCCTGCTGATGCGCCCCTTCGGCTGGGACACCCTGGCCGTGCGGGTCTTCGAGATGACCAGCGAAGGGGAGTGGGCACGGGCCTCGCTGCCGGCCCTCAGCCTGGTGCTGGTGGGGCTGCTGCCGGTGGTGCTGCTGATCCGCCGTTCGGCCCGCCCGATGGGTGGCGGATAGCTGCTCGACCAGCCGGTCACCCGTCGGGTGTCCAGTCTCCGACCTTGCAGCTACAATGCGCGCCATTCGTTGCGGCCCGCCCCTCGGACCCCGTGTCACGAAAGGCCCCCGGCAGCCCTGAACGCCAGGATTGGCGGGGGCTTGAGCGCGGATCGCAGTTCGCCAAGCCCGGAAGGAGAAACCCATGGGACAGCGCACACCGCTCCATGACCTGCACTTGGCCCTTGGCGCCAAGATGGTCGATTTCGGCGGTTGGGACATGCCGCTGCACTACGGCTCGCAAGTCGAGGAGCACCACCAGGTGCGCAGCGACTGCGGCGTCTTCGACGTGTCCCACATGACCGTCGTCGATGTTGCCGGCAGCCAGGCCACGGCCTACCTGCAGCGCCTGCTGGCCAACGACGTGAGCCGCCTGCAGAGCCCCGGCAAGGCGCTCTACAGCGTCATGCTCAACGAGCGGGGCGGCGTGGTGGACGACCTCATCGTCTACCTCACCGTCGAGGGCTACCGCGTGGTGGTCAACGCCGCCACCCGTGACAAGGACATCGCCTGGATGCAGCGCCACGCCGAAGCCTTCGACGTGCGCCTGGCGCTGCGCGACGACCTGGCCCTGCTGGCCATCCAGGGCCCCACCGCGCGCCAGCGCCTGGCCGACCTGGTGAGCAGCCCACGCGCCGCGCTGATCCATGAACTCAAGCCCTTCCAGGGCCTGCCCGAAGGCGACTGGTTCATCGCCCGCACCGGCTACACCGGTGAAGACGGGCTGGAAGTCATGTTCCCCCGCGACCAGGCCGTGGACATGCTCAACGAGCTGGTCGGCGCCGGCATCTCCCCCATCGGCCTCGGTGCCCGCGACACCCTGCGCCTGGAGGCCGGCCTGAACCTCTACGGCCAGGACATGGACGAGAACACCTCGCCCCTGGCCTCCAACCTCGGCTGGACCATCGCCTGGGCGCCCGCCGAGCGTGACTTCATCGGCCGCAGCGCCCTGGAGGCCGAGCGTGCCGCCTGCCCCCACCCGAAACTGGTGGGCCTGGTGCTGGAGGAGCGCGGCGTGCTGCGCGCCCACCAGGTGGTGCGGGTCGAGGGCATCGGCGATGGCGAGATCACCAGCGGCAGCTTCTCCCCCACCCTGGGCAAGTCCATCGCCCTGGCGCGGGTCCCGGCGGCCACCGGTGAGCGCGCCGAAGTGGAGATCCGTGGCAAGTGGTACCCGGTTCGCGTGGTCCAGCCGAACTTCGTTCGCAATGGCAGGGCCTTGATCTAAATTTCCCAGGCGGGCTGCCCGCCACTGTCCTTAGGAGCCAGAACAATGAGCAACATTCCCGCCGACCTGCGTTACGCCGCCAGTCACGAGTGGGCGCGCCTTGAAGCCGACGGCACCGTGACCGTCGGTATCTCCGACCATGCCCAGGAGGCCCTGGGTGACGTGGTCTTCGTCGAACTGCCGGAGCTGGGCAAGGCCCTGGCCGCTGGCCAGGAAGCCGGTGTGGTGGAGTCGGTGAAGGCCGCGTCCGACATCTACGCGCCGGTCTCCGGCGAAGTGATCGCCATCAACGAAGAACTGGCCGACTCGCCCGAGTTGGTCAACAGCGATCCCTATGGCGCCTGGTTCTTCAAGCTCAAGCCGGCCAACACCGCCGAGCTGGACAAGCTGCTGGGCGCTGCCGGCTACGCCGCCGTCGCCGAAGCCTGATCACGCCTGCGCCCCGCAATGGGGCGCGCCTGGCCGGTGTCACCACCGGTCGGGCTGCGTTTGTTCCCAATCGTTTGCCTACAGATGCCAGAGCGCTGCCCCTTCCGGGCGGTGGTGGCGTGCGCTCAGCTTTCGTCCTTCAGCTGCAGCCGCGAGAGCAGCCCGATCAGCAGCACGTTGAAGAGGATCATCAGGGCGTTGCTCATCATGGCGATGAGGCTGATCAGCTTGTCGGGGAGGATCTCGTAGAAGCTGAAGCCGAAGATCGACAGCAGGCGGTCGCCGAACCAGAACATGTCGACGGCGATGGTGAGGATCAGGATGACCTTGAGGGTGGGAATCGGATTGCCCATGGGGCGCGGTCCTTGTGCCGGTTGCGGGAGGCCAGTCTAACCCGGCCTCCCGTTGCGTTCCGTGCGGCGTATCGTCCGTTTCGCGTTATTCGCTGGCGAGGATGGCGCTGGCCAGCTCCTCGTCGCTGGCGGTGAGACCGGGGTTGTCGGCGCGCACCTGGCGCAGCGCGGCCTCCAGGTAAGGGCCACGGATCTGCCCGTCGCTGGCGACGAAGCTGCTGGCATCCTCGCGGGCCGCGACGATCAGCTTGTGGTCCTTGAAGGTGACGTAGGTAGAGGCGGTGGTGGCGCCGGAGGAGATCACGTTGCGCCAGAAGGTGTCGGCCATGGCCGAACCGGCGGGGAGGGCGATCAGGGCGAGGACGGTGGCAGCAAGACGGGTACGCATGGCGGGCTCCAGGGTGTTGGGGGGGACCTGACACCTTGGATTCTAGGCCCGTGCCCGGAGTTCCGCCGGCTCGATGCGAACCGTCGTGGCGTCACTCGCGACGCAGCGCCGGGTCGTCCGGGTTCAGTTGCTCCAGCTCGGCCAGCAGGGCCTGCACCCGCTGGATCTGCCCCGCCTCGCGCCAGTAAGCGATCAGCGCCAGGCGGGCCTCGCGGTGGGCCGGCTGGCTTTCCAGCACCAGCTCCAGGCGCCGGCAGGCCTCCTCCAGCCGGCCGGCATCGTGCAGCAGCGTGGCCAGTGCGTAGCCGTAGCCCGGGTTGCCCGGCTCCAGCCGGACGGCGTGTTCGAGGGCCTGCAGCGCGCCGCTGCGATCACCCCGGCGCAGCAGGGCCAGGCCCCGGGCATGGTGCAGGGCGCCCGCCTCGGGGTGCCGGGCCAGGGCCTGGTCCAGCAGGGCCAGGGCTTCGTCATCGCGCTGGTTGGCGTCCAGCCACTGGGCCAGGGCGACGGTGCCGGGCAGGTAGTCCGGGTTGCGTGCCAGCAGGGTGCGCAGGCGGCCCTCCACCTGGTCGGCGCGGCCGTCGGCCTGTTGCAGGGCGGCCAGGGCCAGCTGCACCTCCGGGCGCTCGGCCTGGCTGCTGAGGGCCGCCTCGTATTCACCGATGGCCTGGCTCCAGGCGCGCTGGTAGTTGCCCAGCCCGGTGGTGCGCATGCCCAGCAGGTCGCGGGCGGCAGCGATGCGCACGGCACGCACGCGGTCGCTCAGCAGCGGGCCCAGCAGGTCGCGGCGCTGCTCCGGCGGCAGCAGGGCACTGACGGCGCGGATGGCCGCCTCGCGCACCTGGGGCGCGGCGTGGTTGAGGTCGTTGGCGGCCACCTTCAGTGCCCGCTCGCTGGGGTAGGCCGGCAGCTCCGCCAGCAGGGTGGCGCGGCGGATGGCCGGCAGGTCGGCACGCTCCAGCTGCTGGAACAGCGCCCGCGAGGCGCCCGGCTTGCCCTGGCGCACCAGGGCCAGGCTCTCGTCATAACGTGGCGCACCGGCCTGGGTGCGGCCGTACCAGCGCTCGAACTCGCCCACCAGGGTCTCGTTGGGCAGGTTGGCGTGGCAGGCCTGGCAGGCATCCGAGGTGCCCAGCTTCAGCGCGTGGGCCGGGTCCGGCAGGCTGAAGCGGTGGTCGTGGCGCAGGTCGTTGCCCAGCAGCGTGCGTGACGGCATGTGGCAGTCGACGCAGCGCGAGCCGGCCTCGCCGGAGCGGTGGTGATGGTGTTCGGGGCTGCTGTAGTCCCGCGCCCGCAGGCCCCGGTCGTCGATGCCGGCGACGCGGCTGCGGCCCTCGGGGTTGTGGCACTGGGTGCAGAGGCCGTCGCCTTCCACCTTCAGGGTGCCGGCGTGGGGATCGTGGCAGGTGGTGCAGCTCAGGCCGCGCGCGTACATGCGGCTCTGGGTGAAGGCACCGTATTCGTAGACCTGCTCCCTGAAGTGGCCATTCAGCTCGTACAACTCGCGGGTCAGGGCGGCGGGCAGGTAGTCGTCCATGAAACGGTCCTGCACCTGGTAGCCCTCGCCCAGGGGCGTGCGACGGGCGTGGCAGCGCGCGCAGCTTTCCACCTGGAGGCGGCTGCTGGCGCGGCTGAGGTCCAGGCTGAAGCCGGCCTGGGCGTGCAGGCCGCTGAAGTGCGCCCATTCCAGGTGGCGCGAGGCCGGGCCGTGGCAGGCCTGGCAGCCGACGCCGGGGCTCTGCCACTGGCTGGCATAGCGGTCGGTCGCGGCGTCGTAGTTCTTCTGGAAGCCGCTGGTGTGGCAGTCGATGCACTGCAGGTTGGCGTTCTGCCCGGGCCGGGCCCAGTGGCTGTCGGCCCTGCTGTCGACGCCCTGGCCCGCCGGCAGGCGGAACCAGGCCTGGCGCTGCACGTCCCAGGCGATGTCGAGGGCCTGGTAGCGCCCGTCCGGGAAGGCCAGCAGGACCTGCTGCAGTGGTTCGACGCCGATCACCCAGGCCACCCGGTAGTCGCCTTGCTGGCCGTCCGCTCCTGCCGTGTTCACCCAGAAGCCGCCGTCGCGCTGGAAAAAGCGCGTGGCGCCGGCGCCATCCTCGAAGCGGGCGTCGTTGAAGTCGCCCTTCACCGTACTGGCGCTGGCTTCCTGCAGAGCGAGCTGGTGGTGGGAGCCCTTCCAGGCACGGGCCTGGGGCGCGTGGCAGGTGGCGCACTGCTGCTCGTCCACCCACTGCGCGGGGCTGTCGTCGAGGCTGGCGCGGGGCGTGCTGGACGGCGTGTAGGGACGCCCGCCGGCGATCCACAGCCAGCTGCCCAGCCCCAGCAGTACCGCCAGCGACAGCAGCACCGGCAGCACGTAGCTGCGGCGTGGCCGGGTGGAGGGCGTGGGGCTCGGATCAGGCATGCAGACGTCCGCTGTGGCGCATGGGCACGGAAGGCGGCAGCTTCCGTGAAGGCGTGGGGGCTGTCAAACCAGCGCCTGCGGCTCGCCCGGGTGGGGCCGCTCGCGGCGCAGGTCGCCGGTGGTGGCCTGCAGCTGGTGCCGCACCCAGTTGCCGAAGGCGCGCACCGCCGGGCGTTCCGCCTTCAACGGGTCGGCCACCAGGTAGTAGCCCCGGGGCGAATCGATGCTGGTCTCGAAGGGACGCACCAGCAGGCCCCGGGCCAGGGCATCGCCGCTGAGCAGGTTGTCGCCGATGGCCACGCCCTGGGCGGCGATGCAGGCCGACTGGGCGCAATGGGCATCGGAGAAGACGATGCCGCTGGAGGCGTCCACCTGGGAGGCGCCGGCGGTGGCCAGCCAGACCCGCCAGTCGCTGTGGTCGTTCATGTGCAGCAGGGGGAAGCCCGCCAGCTCGGTTGGGTGCTTGAGCCCGCCGTGGGCATTGATCAGGCGCGGGCTGCACACCGGGAAGAAGCGCAAGGCGACGATCTGCTCCACCCACTGGTCCGGCCAGTCGCCCATGCCGTAGGCGATGAACAGGTCGGCCTGGGGGTTGCGGGTGTCGTCCGGCGTGCGCGGCGAGACCACCTGCAGCTGCACCTGCGGGTACTGGCGCTGGAAGGAGCCGATGTGGTGGCACAGCCAATAGGTGGCGAAGCCGGGGTTGCAGCTCACGCAGAGCCGCCCGGAGACCTCCTGCTGGTCCAGCCCCAGCGCGGCCTCGCGCAGGCTGGACAGCGCCCGCTGCACCTCCCGGGCGTAGCGCTCGCCCCGGTAGGTGAGGCCGATGCCACGGCCGATGCGCTCGGTGAGGGCGAAGCCGAGGGCCTCTTCCAGGCTGCTGATCTGGTGGCTGATGGCGCTGCGGGTCAGGCTCAGCTCGCGGGCGGCAGCGGAGACGCTGCCCAGCCGGGCGACGGCGTCGAGGGCACGCAGGGCTGTCATCGAAGGGAAGCGCATGGGCGGCTCCAGGGCGGCGGTAAAGGTCGAATGGTGAGCAGGATCGAACAATAAGGCAAAAACAATTCGATTGTAGTTGCGTGTCGTTCACCAATACTGGAGCCCTTCCTCCGGCGGAAGCCGGGAGCCCATAACCAGAACAAGAGGTGCTCGCATGGCCCGTTGTGCCCAGGCGCTCGTCCAGTTGCTCGAAGGCTACGGTGTCGACACCGTCTTCGGCATTCCCGGCGTGCATACCGTCGAGCTGTATCGCGGCCTGCACGGCAGCCGCCTGCGGCATGTCAGCCCGCGCCACGAGCAGGGGGCCGGCTTCATGGCCGACGGCTATGCCCGTGCCAGCGGCAAGCCGGGGGTGTGCTTCATCATCACCGGCCCGGGCATGACCAACATCCTCACCGCCATGGGCCAGGCCTACGCCGACTCGGTGCCCATACTGGTGATCTCCACCACCAGCCGCCGCGAGCACCAGGCCCTGGGCCACGGCTACCTCCACGAGCTGCCGGACCAGCGCGCCATGGTCGCCGGCGTCTGCGCCTTCAGCCACACCCTGCAGCGCCCCGACGAACTGCCCGAGGTGCTGGCCCGCGCCTTCGGTCTGTTCCGTTGCGCCCGCCCGCGCCCGGTGCACATCGAGATTCCCCTGGACGTGCTGGAGATGCCCGCCGACGGCCTGGACCTGCGTCCGCGCCCGCTGCCCGAGGCTGCTGCGCCGGCACCGGCCGCCGTGGCCGAGGCGGTCGCCCTGCTGGCCCGCGCCCGGCGCCCGCTGATCCTCGCTGGCGGCGGGGCCCGGGGTGCCGGCCCTGCCCTGCGCCAGCTGGCCGAGCGCCTGCAGGCGCCGGTGGCCCTCACCACCAACGCCCGGGGCCTGCTGGAGCCCGGGCATCCGCTGCTGCTCGACGGGGTGCAGTCCGCTGCCCACGGCCGGGCGCTGTTCGCCGAGGCCGATGCGGTCCTTGCCGTCGGGACCGAGCTGGGCGAGACCGACTACGACTTCTTCGGCCTCGGCCCCTTCCGCGTCGAGGCGCCGCTGATCCGCCTGGACATCGACCCGCTGCAGGTGCTCGGTGCTGCCCGGGCCGACGTCGGCCTGCTGGGCGATGCCCGTCTTGGCCTGGAGGCGCTGCTGGCGGCACTGCCCGCCGGTGCGGGCGACGGTGACTGGGCCCGGGCCGCCGTGGCGCGGGTCAATGCCTGCGAGCGCGACGGCTGGAGCCCCCGGCAACGGGCGATGCAGGCCCTGCTGGACACCCTGCGCGACAGCCTGCCGGCACCGATCCTGGTGGGCGACTCCACCCAGCCGGTCTACCAGGGCGCCCTGGGCTACCGGGCCCCGGCGCCGGCCAGCTGGTTCAACGCCGGCACCGGCTACGGCACCCTCGGCTACGCCTTGCCGGCGGCCATCGGCGCCAAGCTGGCCTGCCCCCGTCGCCCGGTGCTGGCGCTGGTGGGTGATGGCGGCCTGCAGTTCTCCAGCGCCGAGCTGATCGCCGCCCGCGAGGCCGGTGCCGGGGTGATCCTGGTGCTGTGGAACAACCGCTGCTACGGCGAGATCCGCGACAGCATGCTGGCCCGCGAGGTGCCGCCGCTGGGGGTGGACATCCTCGCGCCGGACTTCGCCGCCCTGGCCCGTGCCTGCCATGTCCGCCACCACCGCGTGGCCGGCCTGGAGGCGCTGGGTGCGCTGCTCGGCGAGCTGGACGGGAGCGCCGAGCCGCACCTGGTCGAGCTCGACGCTGCCGACTTCCTGCCTGCCTGAGCCCGGAGCGCCCATGTCTGCCAAAGCCTTTGCCCTCGATTGGGTGGAACGCCATCGCCAGCCGCTGTCCGACTGGCATCAGGTGATCTGGCACTTCGCCGAGCCGGCCTTCCGCGAGTACAAGTCCTGCGCCTGGTACGTCGACCTGCTGCGCCGCGAGGGCTTCACCGTGGAGGAGGCCAGCGGCGGCATGCCCACGGCCTTCTGCGCCACCTTCAGCACCGGCGACGGCCCGGTGCTGGCCAGCTACGCCGAGTACGACGCGGTGCCCGGCAACTGCCAGGCCGCCACCACCCGGCCGATGCCCCGCGAGGGCCTGTCGCGCTTCGCCCCGGGCCACACCGACCCGCACTCGGCCCTGGGCATCAGCGCCCTGGGTGGGGTGCTGGCCGCCAAGGCCGCCATGCAGGCGCACGGCCTCAAGGGCACCCTGCGCTTCTTCGGCGAGCCGGCGGAGAAGCTGCGCGCCTCCAAGCCGGTGCACGCGGCCAAGGGGTACTACGACGACCTCGACGCGGCCATCAGCTTCCACCCCACCTACATGCTGCCGCTGAACAACACCACCACCTGGGACACCCACTGCGGCATCGCCTACGCCTTCATCTACAGCTTCACCTGCGAGGCGCCCCAGGACTGGATCGCCGCAGACGCCTACAGCCCGATCCCGCAGAACCACCTGGCGGCCCGCGCGCCGGGCGCCAACGACGCGCTGGTGCACTTCTACACCCTCAACGAGAGCCTGCGCCGCTCCACCCTGCCGTTCACCGGCCTGTGGAGCTTCAACGAGGCCATCCTCACCGCCGGCCAGGCCACCGCCGACAACCTGCCGCCGCACCTGTCGCAGATCCAGTACCTGCTGCGCTGCGACTCTATCGAGCAGGCCGAGACCATCTGCCGGGTGATGGACAACAACGCCGCTGCGGCGGCCCTGGCCACCGGCTGCCAGTGGAAGAAGACCTGGGTGTGCAAGTCCCGTGGCGGACTGCCCAACCACGTGCTGGCCCAGGCCACCTACGACAACCTGGCCGCCGTCGGTGCGCCGCAGTGGGGCGAGTCGGCCATCGCCGTGGCCCGGGAGATCCAGGCCAACCTGGGGCTGGAGCCCATGGAGCGGCCCTTCCTCGCGGCCACCGAGGCCCTCATCGACCCCCGCGAGTGCGAGCGCCAGTTGCGCCTGCAGATGCCGGCCTGGCAGCGCCACCTCACCTCCGACGACTACCCGGAGTACACCTGGCATTGCCCGACGGTGCGCCTGCTGGTGGCGCGGCCGATGCTCGCCGCCGCCGGCACGCCTTACCCGGACTGGGTGGCCAATGCCCTGGGCGGCATCCGCGAGACCATCGACCCGATGATCCAGGTGGCGGCCAAGACCATCGCCGCGACCTTGGTGGACCTGCTCACCCGGCCCGAGCTGCTGGGGGCCGCGCGGGACGAGTTCGTCCGGCGCACCGGTGGCGGCATCGGCGGCGAGCACTGGCAGGCACCGCTGCTGCCGGCCGATTTCGAGGCGCCGCACCGGTTCCGCTGGCCGGAGTACATCCGCACCGTGCGGGGCGAAGAGTGGTGGATTCCGGCGCGGGACGACGAATGAACGGGAGCGAAGCGATGAACCAGGCATGTGACGGCGCCACCCCGGTGGTGGCCATCGAGGGGCTGCACAAGAGCTACGGCGACCATGCCGTGCTCAAGGGCATCTCCCTGGAGGCGCGGGAGGGCGACGTGGTGTCGCTGATCGGCGCCAGCGGCTCGGGCAAGAGCACCCTGCTGCGCTGCATCAACCTGCTGGAGATTCCCGATGCCGGCAGCCTGCGCATCAACGGCGAGGCCGTGCTGCTCAAGCGTGACCGCCACGGCCATGGGCGCATCGGCGACCCGCGCCAGGTGGAGCGGCTGCGGGCGCGCCTGGCGATGGTGTTCCAGAACTTCAACCTCTGGCCCCACCGTACGGTGCTGGAGAACGTCATCGAGGCGCCCGTGCACGTGCTCGGCGAGCCCCGCGCAGAGGCCATCGCCCACGCCGAGCAGTTGCTGGAGCGGGTCGGCCTGGCGGACAAGCGCCACGCCTACCCGGCCTTCCTCTCCGGCGGCCAGCAGCAGCGCGTGGCCATCGCCCGGGCACTGGCCGTGCGGCCCCGGGTGATGCTGTTCGACGAGCCCACCTCGGCGCTGGACCCGGAGCTGGTGGGCGATGTGCTGCGGGTGATCCGCAGCATCGCCGAGGAGGGCCGCACCATGATCCTGGTCACCCACGAGATGGCCTTCGCCCGTGATGTGTCCAGCCAGGTGGTGTTCCTCCACCAGGGCCGCATCGAGGAACAGGGCCCGCCCGAGCAGGTGCTGCTGGACCCGCGCAGCGAGCGCTGCCGGCAGTTCGTGATGGCCCAGGACAACCGCTGAATCCCCTGACAACAACGACCACAACCGAGGGAATCCACATGAAGAAAACCCTTCTCGCCCTGCTCCTGGCCACCGCCAGCCACGCAGCGACGGCCCAGGAGACCATCGTCTTCGGCATTGCCCTGGAGCCCTACCCGCCGTTCTCCTTCAAGAGTGGCAAAGGTGACTGGAGCGGCTTCGAGCCGGAGCTGATCCGTGCGGTGTGCGAACGCCTGCAGGCCCAGTGCCCGCTCAACGAGATGGCCTGGGACGGGCTGATCCCGGCGCTCAAGGCGCAGCAGGTGGACGTGGTGCTGAACTCCCTGTCGATCACCCCTGAGCGGCGCCAGGTGGTGGACTTCAGCGAGCCTTATTTCTTCACCCCGGCGCTGTGGGTCGCCGACCGCAGCCTGGATGTGGCGCCCACGCCGGAGGGGCTCAAGGGCCTGATCATCGGCGTGCAGGGCTCCACCACCCACTCGGCGTACGTCAAGGCGTACTACGGCAGGACCTCCACGGTGCGCTACTACAACGACCAGGACGACCTGCTCGCCGACCTGCGCAGCGGCCGGGTCGACATCCTCCTCGCCGACCAGCTGGCGGTGGAGCCGCTGCTCGACCTGCCGGACAACGCCATGCTCGCCAGCAAGGGCGTGGCGCCCCAGGACCCGCTGCTGGGCGAAGGCGTCGGCGCGGCGGTACGCAAGGGCAACGATGCCCTGCGCGAGCGCCTCAACCAGACCCTGCAGGCGCTGCGCGACGACGGCACCTACGACGCCATCCGCAGCCGCTACTTCAAGACCGACATCGCGGCGCGGCCATGATGGCGCCCGACTTCTCCCAGCTGCTGTTCGTCGACGGCTGGCTGCAGGCTCTGGCCGAGGGTGCCATCCGCACCCTGGGCATCTCCCTGGGGGCGTTCGTCCTCGGGCTGGTGCTGGGGCTGAGCGTGGCCCTGCTGAAGCTGTGGGGGCCGCGCTGGCTGGTGATCTGGGCCAACTGCTACACCACGCTGTACCGCGCGGTGCCGGAGCTGCTGCTGATCCTGCTGCTGTACTACGCCGGCTCCGACCTGCTCAACCTGCTGATGGCCGCCGCCGGCCAGCCGCCGGTGGAGGTCAACGGCTTCCTCGCCGCCATCGTGGTGCTGGGCATCGTCCAGGGCGCCTACTCGGCGGAGATCATCCGTGGCGCCATCGAGGCCATCCCGGTGGGCCAGGTGGAGGCGGCGCGGGCCTACGGCATGCGCCCGCTGCTGGTGCTGCGCCGGGTGCTGCTGCCGAGCATGCTGCCCCACGTCGTCGCCGGGCTGTCCAACCTCTGGCTGGTGCTGGTCAAGGACAGCGCGCTGATCAGCGTGGTGGGCTACAGCGAACTGCTGGGCGCGGGTCGCCAGGCGGCGGCCTCGACCAAGCACTACCTGATGTTCTACCTGGTGGTCGCGGCCTTCTACTACGTCATCACCCTGTGTTCCGGGCTGGTCTTCCGCCGTATCGAAGCGCGCTTCGAGCGGTGGATGCCCCGGCTCGCCTAGGAGGCCCCATGGACTTTTCCTGGCTGGACGGTTTCATCGGCGAGCTCTCCCGTGGCGTGCTGCTGACGGTGCAGCTGCTGCTGGTGTCGGCGGTCTTCGGCTTCCTGCTGGCCGTTGCCGTGGCCCTGGCGCGCCTGGCCCGCAACCCGCTGCTGGCCGGCGCGGCGCGGTTCTACACCAGCGTGCTGCGGGGCACGCCGCTGCTGGTGCAGATCTACATCCTCTACTACGGCCTCGGCAGCGTGTTCGCCAGCTTCCCGCTGATCCGCCACAGCCTGCTCTGGCCCTACCTGCGCGAGGGCTTCTGGTACGTGGCGCTGGCCCTGACCCTGAGCGTGGGGGCCTATGTGGGCGAGGTGCTGCGCGGTGGCCTGCGGGCGGTGCCCCGGGGCGAACTGGAGGCGGCGCGGGCCTATGGCATGCGACCCGCGCAGGTGCTGCGGCGGGTGTGGATGCCACGGGCCCTGCAGATGCTGCGCCCGGCCCTGGCCGGGGAGAGCGTGATGCTGCTCAAGTCCACGGCGCTGGCCTCCACCGTGGCGGTGACCGACCTGCTGGGGGCGGCGAACCTGGTGCGCGCGCAGACGCTGAAGGTGTACGAGCCGTTGCTGGTGGTGGCGGTGGTGTACATCGTCCTCGCCTTCCTCATCGAACAGGGCTTCGCGCGCATCGGCCGTACGCCGCAGCGCCAGGCCTGAACCCATGGACCCGGACCCCAAGGAGCCGTGCATGAAGTATTCATCCCTGGTCGGGCGCATCAGCGGCGAGACCGTCAGCGCCTGGGACATCCACTACGCGGCCTGTGCCGCCCAGGCGCGCGGCGAGGACGCCATCGTGCTGAGCATCGGCGACCCGGACTTCACCACCGCCGAGCCGATCCGCGCGGCGGCCGTCGAGGCCCTGGCCCAGGGCGACACCCACTACACCGAAGTGATCGGCCGCGCTGCCCTGCGCGAGGCCATCGCCGCCAAGCAGCGCCGGCTGCTGGGCATCCCGGTGGGCGCCGAGCAGGTGGCGGTGGTCGCCGGGGCGCAGAACGGCCTGTTCGCCACGGCGCTGTGCCTGTTCGAGGCCGGCGACGAGGTGCTGGTGCCGGAGCCGATGTACCTGACCTACGCCGCCAGCATCCAGGCCTCCGGCGCCCGCCTGGTGAGCATCCCGCAGCCGGCGGAGGGCGACTTCCGCCTCACCGCCGACGCCCTGGCGGCGGTGCTCACGCCGCGCACCCGGGGCATCGCCCTGGCGACGCCGAACAACCCCACCGGCAACGTCTACACCGCCGAGGAGCTGCAGGCGGTGGCCGAGGTGGCCCGTCGTCATGACCTCTGGGTGATTTCCGACGAGGTGTACGGGCAGCTCACCTACGAGCGCAGCCACCGCAGCATCGCCAGCCTGGAGGGCATGGCGGCGCGCACGGTGGTGCTCAACAGCCTGTCCAAGACCCATGCGATGACCGGCTGGCGGGTGGGCTGGGTGGTAGCGCCGCCGGCGCTGATCGGCCACCTGGACAACCTGATGCTGTGCATGATCTACGGCCTGCCGGGCTTCATCCAGGCCGCTGCGCTGAAGGCCCTGGAGCTGGACGAGGCGGTGGTGGGGGACGCCCGCGAGACCTACCGCCGCCGCCGCGACCTGGTGGTGCGGGGGCTCGCCGATGTGCCGCTGCTGCGCTGCAAGGTGCCGGAAGCGGGCATGTTCATGCTGGTGGACGTCCGCGAGACGGGGCTCTCGGGCATGGACTTCGCCTGGCAGCTGTTCCGCGAGACCGGCGTCTCGGTGCTTGATGCCGAAGCCTTCGGCGCCAGTTGCCGGGGCTTCGTGCGGCTCTCGTTCACCGTCTCCGATGCCGAGCTGGAGGAAGCCTGCCGTCGCATCGCCGGCTTTATCCAGCGCCTGCAACGCTCGCGCTGACCCACCGCAATTCCTGACCGAACCAGGCTCACGGTGCGTTCGCGCGCCGGGCCTGGCCACGCCCGAAAATCACAAGGTGCCGCCATGACTGACGCCGACAACTTCTCCTCGACCCATTCGGCCACGGGCCATTTTGCCGACCTGATCCTCGACAACGGCCGCTTCTACACCCAGGACCCGGCGCAGCCCTGGGCCGAGGCGGTGGCCATCGGCGGGGGGCGCCTGCTGTCCGTGGGCAGCCGTGCCGCCGTGCAGGCGCTGCGTGGCCCGCAGACCCGCGTGCACGACCTCGACGGGGCCTTCTGCATGCCCGGCCTGCACGACATGCACACCCACCCGGACCTGGCCCTGGCGCCGCGCTACAGCGACGACCTCGATGTCGGTATCGAGGACCCGACGCCGGCGCAGCTGGAGGCGGCGATCCGCGCCTATGCCGATGCCCACCCCGGCGAGGGCTGGATCCACGGCCAGTACTGGGTGCGCTACACCTTCCGCGAGGCGGGCCTGGTGCCCGGCCGCGCCTGGCTCGATGCGGTGATGCCGGACCGCCCGGTGGCGCTGCTGGACCGCATGTGGGGCACCATGATGGTCAACTCGAAGGCGCTGCAGCTGGCGGGCATCGACCGCCATACCCCCGACCCGCGCAACGGCTACCTGGAGCGCGACCCGCTGACCGGCGAGCCCACCGGGCTGATGATCGACGGCGCCTACGCGATGATCCACGCCGCCATGCCGCCGACCCCGGTGGCGGTGCTGCGCCGGGCCTACCGTGATGGCGTGCACTTCCAGAGTTCACGCGGGGTCACGGCGAGCAAGTACGTGCACGTCTGCGAACACCGCCTGCAGGCGCTGAAGGCGCTGGACGACGCCGGCGAGCTGACGGTGCGCATCGAGGCGGCGATCAGCTGGCAGGACGACATCTTCCCGGTGCGTCGGCGCTGGGAGCTGCTGGCCGGCGAGCGCCACTACTACCGCAGCGCCCGGCTGAGCGCCAACGCGGTGAAGTTCCACTTCGACGGCACGGTGGAGCCGCGTTCTTCCTTCCTGCTGACGCCCTGGCCGAACGAGTCGGACTGGCGCGGCAAGCTCAACCTCACCCCGGAACACATCACCGACATGCTGGTGGACATGGATCGCCGGGGTATCCGCGTGATCGCCCACTGCACCGGCGATGGCGCGTCCGACGTGTTCCTCGATGCGGTGGCGGAGGCGCGGCGGCGCAACGGCTTCAGCGGGGTGCGCCACCAGTGTGCCCACAGCACGTTGCTGCACCCGGGCAACCTGGCGCGCTTCCAGGCGCTGCAGGTGATCGCCGAGTTCTCCCCGGCGGCCTGGTACCCGACGCCCTTCGCCAGTGGCGCGCGTTCGGGCTACGGCCAGGAGCGGCTGAAGCGCATCTACGACTTCAAGGGTGTGCTGGAGGCCGGCGGCACGGCGGTGTTCGGCACCGACTGGCCAGTGGCGTCCATCGATCCCTGGCTGGCGCTGGAGACGATGGTGACCCGGCAGAACCCCTGGAACGACGACCCGGCCTGCTTCGGCGAGCCCATCAGCCTGCCCCAGGCGCTGCGGGTGGCCACCCTGAACGGGGCGCTCGCCATGGGGCTGGAGGCCAGCACCGGCAGCCTGGAAGTGGGCAAGGCGGCGGACCTGATAGTGCTCGACCGCGACCTGTTCGCCCAGCCGGCGCGCAATTACATCCACCGCACCCAGGTGCTGCTGACCTTCGTCGAGGGGCAACTGGTGTACGACCGGGGCGAGGCGCTGGCGGGCCTTGGGCTGCAGGCGGTGTGGCGCGGCGAGCCGCCGGTGATCGAGTCGGGGGCACGCCAGGATGGCTGAGCGCATTGCGGTCACGGTGGTGGCGGGCTTTCTCGGCGCGGGCAAGACCACGCTGCTCAACCGCATGGTGCGGCAGGCCGGGGACAGCCGGCTGGCGGTGATCGTCAACGATTTCGGTGCGCTGAACATCGATGCGGCGCTGGTGGCCGAGGTGACCGATGCGGTGTACAGCCTGCAGAACGGCTGCATCTGCTGCACGGTGCAGGAGGACCTGCTGGCGCAGCTGGCCAGCCTGGCGCAGCTTTCGCCGCGCCTGGAGCGCATCGTCATCGAGTGCAGCGGCGTTTCCGACCCCCAGCGCATCGTGCAGACCCTGGGTTATCCACAGCTGCGTGACCTGCTGCGGCTGGACCTGGTGATCACCCTGGTGGACGCCACGCGGCACCTGGCGCTGGAGGGCGACTACGCACGCCTGGCCCGCGCCCAGGTGGCGGCGGCCGACGTGCTGCTGCTGAACAAGGCGGACCTGGTGGGCGAGGCCACCCTGGCCGCCGTGCGGCAGGCCCTGCCGGGGCGGGCGCTGGTGCATGTCGGGGTGCAGGCCGACCTGCCGGAGGCGCTGTGGCTGGAGCCGGTGCAGCGGGCGCCGGGGTTGGTACCGGTGGCGGGCGTGGCCCACGCCGGGCTGTTCGAGAGCTGGCTGTGGCGCAGCGGCGAGCGCTTCGACGGTGCGCGCCTGCAGGCCTGGCTGGGGCAGGTGCCGGCGGAGGTGTTCCGCATCAAGGGCTGCATACGCCTGGCCGGGCGGGAGGAGAGCCTCTGGCTGCAGCAGGTGGGCGGACGCAGCCAGTTCGAGGCGATGCGGGAGCGGGCGGAGGGTTCACAGCTGGTGTTCATCGCCCGGCAGGGGTTTGCCGGGCGTGAAGCCCTGGAGCGCGGTCTGCGCGACTGCCTGGGCTGAGTGGCTCAGCGGCCGTCGCGGAAGGCGGTCCAGATCTCGTCGCGGGTGGCGCCGAGCTTCTCGGGCAGGGGCTCCAGGGCGAACAGGCGGCGCTTGGTCTCCTTGTCCGGGTAGAGGCCGGGCTGGTCTCGCAGGCTGGGTTCGAGGAACTGGCGCGAGTCGACGTTGCCGTTGGGGTAGAGCGTTTCGCTGGTGATCCGGGCGGCGACCTCGGGCTGCATCAGGAAGTCGATGAAGCGGTGGGCCAGGTCGGCGCGGTTGGCGCTCTTGGGGATGACCAGGTTGTCGATGAACAGCACCGAGCCTTCGTCGGGCACCACGAAGCGCACCGGCTGGCCGGCGGCTGCGGCGTTCAGGGCGTCGCCGACCCAGGCCATGGCGACGCACAGGTGGCCCTTGTTGAGGTCTTCGATGTAGCGCTCGCTGTCGATGTAGCGCAGGTTCGGGCGCAGGCCTGCCAGGACTTCGGCCGAGCGCTTGAGCCGGCTGGGCGCGGTGCGGGCGAGGCTGCGGCCCTGGTAGGTCATGAGTACGGAGAGGGCTTCGTCCGGGGCGTCCAGCACGCTCATGCCGCAGCTGGAGAGGCGCTTGCTCTGCGCGGGATCGAAGAGTACGGCCCAGCTGTTGGGCAGCGGGCCGCCGAAGGCTTTCTCGGCCTGCGGGCCGTTCACGGCGAGGCCGACGGCGCCCCACAGGTAGGGCACGGCGTAGCGGTTGTCGGGGTCGACGCCGGCGAGCTTGCTCATCAGCTGCGGGTCGAGGTGCTTGCGATTGGGCAGGCGGGCGAGGTCCAGCGGCTGCAGCTTGCCGGCGCGGATCAGCTCGGGAAGGTTGTTGTGGGAGGGCACCACCACGTCGGCCGCTTCGCCGCTGTCGATGACCTTGAGTAGCTCTTCGGCGCTGGTGTAGGTGCGGTAGTCGACGCGGATGCCGGTCTGCTGCTCGAAGTCCTTGAGGACCTGGGGCGCGATGTAGTCATTCCAGTTGTAGACGCGGATGCTCTCGTCGGCGGCGGCAAGGGTCGGCAGCAACGCGAGCAGCAATGGGGCGAGGAAGCGGGGCATGGAGTCCTCCCTGGTGGATGGCGCAGCATTGTGCGGCGGCATGAGGTTCAGCAGGTTGATTCACATCAGCGCCTGGGCCTCTCTAGCTCGGGCCTTTGCGCGTTTTCCACTGCCCATTCCGCACGCGGGGAGGCGGATTGCAGGCAAAAAAACGCCGGCCCTGGGGCCGGCGCTTCTGGACTCGATTACACGGTATGCAGGTACCAGTTGTATTCGAGGTCGGAGATGGAGTGCTCGAACTCCTCCAGCTCGCTTTCCTTGCATGCGACGAAGATGTCGATGTAGTCCGGGCTGATGTACTTGGCCAGGATTTCACTGTCATCCAGTTCGCGCAGGGCGTCGCGCAGGTTGTTCGGCAGGCTCTGCTCCAGCTGCTCGTACGAGTTGCCTTCGATGGGCGCACCGGGCTCGATCTTGTTGGTCAGGCCATGGTGGATGCCGGACAGGATGGCCGCCATCATCAGGTACGGGTTGGCGTCGGCACCGGCTACGCGGTGTTCGATGCGCACCGCATCGGAGCTGCCGGTGGGCACGCGAACGGCCACGGTGCGGTTGTCCAGGCCCCAGCTCGGCGCGTTCGGCACGTAGAACTGTGCGCCGAAGCGGCGGTAGGAGTTGACGTTGGGGCAGAGGAAGGCCATCGAGGCGGCCATGGTCTCGAGCACACCGCCGACCGCATGACGAAGGGCGGCGTTCTGCTCGGGATCATCGGCAGCGAAGATGTTCTTGCCGGTCTTCTTGTCGATCAGGGAGATGTGCACGTGCAGACCGTTGCCCGCCTGGCCCGGGTAGGGCTTGGCCATGAAGGTGCTGTCCATTTCATGGTCGTAGGCGATGTTCTTGATCAACCGCTTGAGCAGGACCGCGTAGTCGCACGCCTTGAGGGCGTCGGTCACGTGGTGCAGGTTGACTTCGAACTGAGCAGGGGCGCTTTCCTTGACGATGGCGTCGGCCGGGATGTCCTGGACCTTGGCACCTTCGAGGATGTCCTGCAGGCAATCGGCGTACTCGTCGAGGTCGTCGATGAGGTAGACCTGGGTGGACTGCGGGCGCTTGCCGGAGATCGGGGAGCGCGGCGGCTGCGGACGGCCGTTCACGTTCTCCTGGTCGATCAGGTAGAACTCCAGCTCGAACGCGGCGCAGATGGTCAGGCCCAGCTCGTCGAACTTCTCCACGACCTGGCGCAGGACTTCACGCGGGTCGGCGAAGAACGGCTCGCCTTCGATTTCGTGCATGGTCATCAGCAGTTGCGCGGTGGGGCGCTTCTGCCAGGGCTCGTCGCACAGGGTGCCAGGGATCGGGTAGCAGATACGGTCCGCATCGCCGATGTCCAGGCCGAGGCCGGTGCTTTCGACGGTGGAGCCGTTGATGTCGAGGGCAAATAAGGAGGCGGGGAGGTTGATACCTTTTTCGTAGACCTTGTGGAGACTGGCGCGTTCGATTCGCTTGCCTCGAACCACACCATTCATATCTGCGATCAGGAGATCGACGAACTGGACCTCAGGATGTTCCTTAAGGAACTCGTTCGCTTCTTGAAGCTGAACGGCACGCGGGGGTACCGACATGATGCAACACCTTTCTTGTTAAAAATATCAATCACGTATTGACTAGGGGTTGAGTCAATCGAAAAGCCCCCTGGATGTCAATAGCGCCCTATTTTGCCCTAAAGCGGGGCTCGATGGCCAATTTTGGGGCGTTTCAGGGCATCTTGGCCCTGCTCGGAGCCATGCCCGGCGCGGCGTCCAGTGGGGTGTGTTCAATTTTTTACAGCCCTATTGTGTAAAAAAATGAACAACGCTAAGCTCGGCCGAAACCCATAACAGCAATAAAACGGGTGCCCCATGTCTCGCCTGCCGTTGATCGGCGTAACCGCTTGCACCAAGCAGATCGGTCCACATCCCTACCATGTTGCAGGTGACAAATATCTTCGGGCGGTAGCCCTTGGGGCTGGCGGTATTCCCCTCATCATTCCGGCGCTGGGCGATATTCTGGACATCGATGCCCTGCTGGAGAGTCTAGACGGACTCCTGTTCACCGGTTCGCCTTCCAACGTAGAACCTCATCTTTACTCCGGCCCGGCCAGCGCGCCCGGCACCCTCCACGATCCTGATCGCGATGCCATCACCCTGCCCCTGCTGCGTGCTGCAGTGGAGCGTGGCGTGCCGGTGCTGGGCATCTGCCGGGGCTTCCAGGAAATGAACGTGGCCTTCGGCGGCTCGTTGCACCAGAAGGTGCATGAGGTCGAGGGTTTCATGGACCACCGCGAGCCTGAAGACCAGCCGCTGGAGGTCCAGTACGCACCGCGCCACCCGGTTTCCGTGCAACCGGGTGGCGTGCTCGCCGGCCTCGGTGTGCCGGGCGAGTTTCTCGTCAATTCCATCCACGGCCAGGGCGTTGAACGTCTGGCGCCCGGCCTTCGAGTTGAAGCGCTGGCGCCCGACGGGTTGGTCGAATCCGTATCGGTCGAAGGCGCCAGGTCCTTCGCACTCGGCGTACAGTGGCACCCCGAGTGGCAGGTTCGCTCCAACCCCGTATATCTCGCCATCTTCCAGGCCTTTGGTGAGGCTTGCAGGGAGAGGGCGGGGCAACGCTGAGCCCGGCTATTCCAGTCGAGGCTCTCAAACCCTGAGGTCTTTATGACTACCAAGCTCGACCAGCTCACCAGCTGGCTGAAAGAACGCAAAATCACCGAAGTTGAATGCTTGATCAGCGACCTTACCGGCATTGCGCGCGGCAAGATCTCGCCGACCAACAAGTTCCTCGACGAGAAGGGCATGCGCCTCCCCGAGAGTGTGCTGCTGCAGACCGTCACCGGCGACTATGTCGAGGACGACATCTATTACGACCTGCTCGACCCGGCGGACATCGACATGTTCTGCCGCCCGGACGAGAAGGCCGTCTACCTGGTGCCCTGGGCCATCGAGCCCACCGCCATGGTCATCCACGACACCTTCGACAAGCAGGGCAACCCCATCGAGCTGTCGCCCCGCAACCTGCTGAAGAAGGTGCTCAAGCTTTACGCGGACAAGGGCTGGAAGCCGATCGTCGCGCCGGAGATGGAGTTCTACCTGACCAAGCGCTGCGACGACCCGGACTTCCCGCTGCAGGCCCCGCTGGGCCGCTCCGGCCGTCCTGAAACCGGCCGCCAGTCCTTCTCTATCGATGCCGCGAACGAGTTCGACCCGCTGTTCGAGGACATGTACGACTGGTGCGAGACGCAGGACCTGGACCTGGACACCCTCATCCATGAGGAAGGCCCGGCGCAGATGGAGATCAATTTCCGTCACGGCGATGCCCTGGACCTGGCCGACCAGATCCTGGTGTTCAAGCGCACCATGCGCGAGGCCGCTCTCAAGCACAACGTGGCCGCCACCTTCATGGCCAAGCCGATCACCGACGAGCCGGGCAGCGCCATGCACCTGCACCAGAGCGTGATCGACATCAAGACGGGCAAGAACGTCTTCTCCAACGATGACGGTTCGATGAGCGACCTGTTCCTCCAGCACATCGGGGGCCTGCAGAAGTACATCCCCGAATTGCTGCCGCTGTTCGCCCCGAACGTGAACTCCTTCCGTCGTTTCCTGCCCGATACCTCGGCGCCGGTGAACGTGGAGTGGGGCGAGGAGAACCGCACCGTCGGCCTACGCGTGCCGGATGCCAACCCGCAGAACCGCCGCGTGGAGAACCGCCTGGCCGGCGCCGACGCCAACCCCTACCTGGCCATCGCGGCCAGCCTGCTGTGCGGGTACATGGGGATGGTGGAAGGCGTGAAGCCGAGTGCGCCGGTGAAGGGCCGTGGCTACGAGCGCCGCAACCTGCGCCTGCCGCTGACCATCGAGGCAGCACTGGAACGGATGGAATCCTGCCGGGAGATCGAGAAGTACCTGGGCAGCAAGTTCATCAAGGCCTACGTGGCCGTGAAACGTGCCGAGCACGAAAACTTCAAACGGGTGATCAGCTCCTGGGAACGTGAGTTCCTGCTGCTCTCCGTCTGATCAGGAACCGGCACGCCGGCCGTGAAGGCCGGCGTCGCCGAAGAGTGTTTAACGAGGTATGGAAATGAACAGCCAAGTGACCAATCCAAGGACCCTTGAGTGGCAGGCCCTCAGCCGTGACCACCACCTGCCGCCCTTCACCGACTACAAGGCGCTGAATGCCAAGGGTGCACGCATCATCACCAAGGCCGAAGGTGTCTACGTCTGGGACAGTGAAGGCAACAAGATCCTGGACGGCATGGCCGGCCTGTGGTGCGTGAACGTCGGCTATGGTCGCGAGGAGCTGGTGCAGGCCGCTGCCAATCAGATGCGCGAACTGCCCTTCTACAACCTGTTCTTCCAGACCGCCCACCCGCCGGCCATCGAACTGGCCAAGGCCATTTCCGAGCTGGCGCCGGAAGGCATGAACCACGTGTTCTTCACCGGCTCCGGCTCCGAGGCCAACGACACCGTGCTGCGCATGGTCCGCCACTACTGGGCGACCAAGGGCCAGCCGAAGAAGAAAGTGGTGATCGGCCGCTGGAACGGCTACCACGGCTCCACCGTCGCCGGCGTCAGCCTCGGCGGCATGAAGGCCCTGCATGGCCAGGGCGACCTGCCGATCCCCGGCATCGTGCACATTCCCCAGCCCTACTGGTACGGCGAGGGCGGCGACATGGCCCCGGCCGAGTTCGGCGTCTGGGCGGCCGAGCAGCTGGAGAAGAAGATTCTCGAAGTCGGCGAGGAGAACGTCGCCGCCTTCATCGCCGAGCCCATCCAGGGCGCCGGTGGCGTGATCGTCCCGCCGGAAACTTACTGGCCGAAAATCCGCGAGATCCTCGCCAAGTACGACGTCCTGTTCATCGCCGACGAAGTGATCTGCGGCTTCGGCCGTACCGGCGAATGGTTCGGCAGCCAGTACTACGGCAACGCCCCGGACCTGATGCCGATCGCCAAGGGCCTGACCTCCGGCTACATCCCCATGGGCGGTGTGATCGTCCGTGACGAGATCGTCGAGGTCCTCAACCAGGGCGGCGAGTTCTACCACGGCTTCACCTACTCCGGTCACCCGGTGGCCGCCGCCGTGGCCCTGGAGAACATCCGCATCCTGCGTGACGAGAAGATCGTCGAGAAGGTGAAGGCGGAAACGGCACCATATTTGCAGCAACGCTGGCAGGAGCTGGCTGACCATCCCCTGGTCGGTGAAGCGCGTGGAGTGGGCATGGTTGGCGCACTCGAGCTGGTCAAGAACAAGAAGACCCGCGAACGCTTCAACGACCTGGGCGTGGGCATGCAGTGCCGCGAGCACTGCTTCCGCAATGGCCTGATCATGCGGGCGGTGGGCGATACGATGATCATTTCGCCCC
Organism: Pseudomonas sp. zfem003; assembly: GCF_032621675.1. NCBI lineage: Bacteria > Pseudomonadati > Pseudomonadota > Gammaproteobacteria > Pseudomonadales > Pseudomonadaceae > Pseudomonas > Pseudomonas sp. zfem003. Next base: position 425,546 of record NZ_JAVYJG010000003.1, read on the forward strand.
CCCTGGTGATCACCAAGGACGAGATCGACGAACTGGTGACCAAGGCTCGCAAGTGCCTTGACCTCACCGCGAGTGCAGTTCTGGGTTGAGCAAATGGGCGAGTTTGCAAACAATCGCTACCGCGAGCTGTTGTAAGCACCGCCCCCCACCCTAGACTGTGCCAGTGCGTTGGCCAGGCTCACCGGGCGGTGGCGTATTCGGTTACGACGCCGCTCGGACACTTAAACAACAAACGGAGCTACCCGCATGTTCAAAACCTTCGGCAAGACCCTGCTCGCCGTGACGCTGGCTGGCGCTGTGGCCGGTGTGGCCCAGGCAGAAGAAAAGGTGTTGCACGTCTACAACTGGTCTGACTACATCGCCCCGGACACCGTGGAGAAGTTCACCAAGGAAACCGGGATCAAGGTGGTTTACGACGTCTTCGACTCCAACGAGACCCTCGAAGCCAAGCTCCTGGCCGGCAAGTCCGGTTATGACATCGTGGTGCCCTCCAACAACTTCCTGGCCAAGCAGATCAAGGCCAAGGTCTACCAGCCGCTGGACAAGTCCAAGCTGCCGAACTGGAAGAACCTGGACCCGAACCTGCTGAAGACCGTCGAAGTGTCCGACCCGGGCAACCAGTACGCCTTCCCCTACATGTGGGGCTCCATCGGCATCGGCTACAACCCGGAGAAGGTCAAGGCCGTCCTGGGTGACAATGCCCCGGTGAACTCCTGGGACCTGCTGTTCAAGCCCGAGAACATCGAGAAGCTGAAATCCTGCGGCGTCTCCTTCCTCGACTCGCCCACCGAGATCCTCCCCATCGCCCTGCACTACCTGGGCTACAAGCCCACCAGCCAGGACCCGAAGGAGCTGAAGGAAGCCGAGGCCCTGTTCCTCAAGATCCGTCCCTACGTCACCTACTTCCACTCCTCCAAGTACATCTCCGACCTGGCCAACGGCAACCTGTGCGTGGCAGTCGGCTACTCGGGTGACGTGTACCAGGCCAAGTCCCGCGCCGAAGAGGCCAAGGGTGGCGTGAAGGTCGCCTACAACATTCCGAAGGAAGGCGCCGGCACCTTCTTCGACATGGTCGCCATCCCCGCCGATGCCGCCAACCCCGACGCCGCCTACGCCTTCATGAACTTCATCATGAAGCCGGAGATCATGGCCGAGATCACCAACGTCGTTCAGTTCCCGAACGGCAACGCCGCCGCGACCCCGCTGGTGGATGAGGCGATCCGTACCGACCCGGGCATCTACCCGAGCCAGGAAACCATGGCCAAGCTCTACGCCTTCCCGGACCTGCCGGCCAAGGTGCAGCGCGTGATGACCCGTACCTGGACCACCATCAAGTCGGGCAAGTAAGCCGTCGTACCCCGTCCCCCGGTTGAACCGGGGGACGGTCATCCCCGAGAGGATCGCTCATGCGAAAACGTCCCTGGCTGTACGGGTTGCTGGCCAGCGCCCTCCTCATGTCCGCCGTCAGCGCGGAAGAGCGGGAGGTGCGCGTCTACAACTGGTCGGACTACATCGCCCCTGGCACCCTGGAGAACTTCCAGAAGGAGACCGGCATCCGGGTGATCTACGACGTCTTCGACTCCAACGAAACCCTCGACGGCAAGCTCGCCACCGGCCATTCCGGCTACGACGTGGTGGTGCCCACCAACCACTTCCTGGCCAAGCAGGTGCGGGCCGGTACCTACCAGAAGCTGGACAAGTCCAAGCTGCCCAACCTCGCCCACCTCGATCCCGCCGTGCTGGAACGCCTGGCCAGTGGTGATCCGGGCAACGAATACTCCGTCCCCTACCTGTGGGGGACCAACGGCATCGGCCTCAACGTCGACAAGGTCCGCGCCATCCTCGGCGACGACGTGGCCCTGGAATCCTGGTCGCTGCTCTTCGATCCTGCCGTGGTGAAGAAGCTGCACGCCTGCGGCGTCGCCCTGCTGGACACCGGCGACGAAGTCATCCCGCAGATGATCAACTACCTGGGCATGTCGCCCCACAGCCACGAGCGGGCCGACTTCGACAAAGCCACCGCCGCGCTGCTCCAGGTCCGTCCCTCGGTCACCTACTTCCACTCCTCCAAGTCCATCGCCGACCTGGCCAACGGCGACATCTGTATCGCCTTCGGCTATTCCGGCGACATGCTCCAGGCCGCCACTCGCGCCCGGGAAGCCGGACGCCAGGACGAGATCCGCTACGTGATCCCCAAGGAAGGCACCGCCATGTGGGCGGACATGCTGGCCATCCCCCGCGACGCCCAGCATGTCGAGGAGGCCCATGCCTTCATCAACTACCTGATGCGGCCCGACGTGATCGCCAGCATCAGCAACTACGTGTCCTATGCCAATGCCAACAAGGACGCGACGCCGCTGGTGGATGCCAGCGTGCGCGACAACCCCGGCGTGTACCCTGCGCCGGAAGTGATGGCCAAGCTTTACGTGGCCCGGGAACGCCCCCGCGAAGTGCAGCGCTGGCTAACCCGTGACTGGACCCGGATAAAGAGCGGGCGCTGAACCCCGAACCCAATGACTGCCGCCTTGCCTGCGTGCGGGCGGCCCGGCGCAAACAAGAGGACTGAAGTGTGCGAGTTTCCTTCGGCAAAACCCTGATCACCGCTGCCGTCCTGACCCTGGCCAGCCAGGCCCAGGCAGAGCAGACGGTGCACATCTACAACTGGTCCGACTACATCGGCGAGACCACCCTGGCCGATTTCCAGAAGGAAACCGGTATCCGCCCGGTCTACGACGTCTTCGACTCCAACGAGACCCTCGAGGGCAAGCTGCTGGCTGGGCGAACCGGCTATGACGTGGTCGTCCCCTCGAACCACTTCCTCGGCAAGCAGATCAAGGCCGGCGCCTTCCAGAAGCTCGACCGCGCCCAGCTGAAGAACTGGGACAACCTCGACCCCGCGCTGCTCAAGCGCCTGGAGGCCAACGACGCCGGCAACCAGTACGCCGTTCCCTACCTGTGGGGCACCAACGGCATCGGCTACAACGAAGAGAAGGTCAAGGCGGCGCTGGGCGTCGACAAGATCGACTCCTGGTCCGTGCTCTTCGAGCCCGAGAACATCAAGAAGCTCAGCAGCTGCGGCGTCGCCTTCCTCGACTCGGCCGACGAGATGCTGCCGGCCGTGCTCAACTACCTGGGCCTGGACCCCAACAGCAAGAACCCCGCCGACTACAAGAAGGCCGAGGCCAAGCTGATGGCGGTGCGCCCCTACGTCACCTACTTCCATTCCTCCAAGTACATCGGCGACCTGGCCAACGGCGACATCTGCGTGGCCGCCGGCTTCTCCGGTGATATCTTCCAGGCCGCTGCGCGCGCCGAGGAAGCCGGCAAGGGCGTCAAGATCGCCTACGCCATCCCGAAGGAAGGTGCCAACCTCTGGTTCGACATGATCGCCATCCCGGCTGACGCCACCAACGTCAAGGAGGCCCACGCCTTCATCGACTACCTGCTGCGTCCCGAGGTGATCGCCCAGGTCAGTGACAGCGTCGGCTACGCAAACCCCAACACCAAGGCCGGCGAGTTCATGAAGCAGGAAGTACGGACCGATGAGTCCGTCTATCCGCCACAAGCGGTCCTGGACAAGCTCTACGTATCGGCAGAGCTGCCGCCCAAGGTCCAGCGGCTGATGACCCGCACCTGGACCAAGGTGAAATCGGGCAAGTGATAACAGGGGCGCCGCGCGGCAGGGAGTGTGCGGTGCCTACACAAGCGGGCGCAGGGCGAACCAGGATGAATGGCTCGCGCCTTTCAGGCAGTACTGAACGCGACCGGCCATAATGGCCGGCTAAGCAAGAATCTGGGAGTGTGTGGTAATGGCTATAGCCTCCGGCGCCTACAAGAAAGCCCTCGAGGGCGGCCAGCAACCCAAAGAGGTGCTGGTCAAGATCGACCGGGTAACCAAGCAGTTCGACGAGACCCTCGCGGTCGACGACGTCTCGCTGACCATCAACAAGGGCGAGATTTTCGCCCTCCTGGGGGGCTCGGGTTCGGGCAAGTCGACCCTGCTGCGGATGCTCGCTGGTTTCGAGCGCCCGACCGAAGGTCGCATCTACCTGGACGGTGTCGACATCACCGACATGCCGCCCTACGAGCGCCCCATCAACATGATGTTCCAGTCCTATGCGCTCTTCCCGCATATGACTGTCGCGCAGAACATCGCCTTCGGACTCAAACAAGATCGCCTGCCCGCAGCCGAGATCGAAGAGCGGGTCAACGAGATGCTCAAGCTCGTGCAGATGACCCAGTACGCCAAGCGCAAGCCGCACCAGCTGTCCGGCGGCCAGCGCCAGCGCGTGGCCCTGGCCCGCTCCCTGGCCAAACGGCCCAAGCTGCTGCTGCTCGACGAGCCCATGGGCGCCCTGGACAAGAAGCTGCGTTCGCAGATGCAGCTGGAACTGGTGGAGATCATCGAGCGCGTGGGCGTGACCTGCGTGATGGTGACCCACGACCAGGAAGAGGCCATGACCATGGCCCAGCGCATCGCCATCATGCACCTGGGCTGCATCGAGCAGATCGGCAGCCCGGTGGACATCTACGAGACCCCCATCAGCCGCCTGGTGTGCGAGTTCATCGGCAACGTCAACCTGTTCGACGGTGAAGTGGTGGAGGACGCCGAAGCCCACGCCCTGATCGCCTGCCCCGAGCTGGAACGGCCGATCTACGTTGGCCACGGCGTGACCACCTCCGTGCAGGACAAGCGCATCACCTACGCCCTGCGCCCCGAGAAGCTGCTGGTCACCACCGAGCAGCCCACCTGCGAGTACAACTGGTCGCGCGGCAAGATCCACGACATCGCCTACCTCGGCGGCCATTCGGTGTTCTACGTGCAGCTGCCCGGCGGCTCCATCGTCCAGTCGTTCGTCGCCAACGCCGAACGTCGTGGTGCCCGGCCGACCTGGGAAGATGAAGTCTTCGTATGGTGGGAGGACGACAGCGGGGTGGTGCTGCGGTCATGAAAATATCCAGCATAAAGAAGCGCCTGCCCACGGGCCGGCATGCGGTGATCGGGGTCCCGTTCCTCTGGTTGTTCCTGTTCTTCCTGCTGCCCTTCGCCATCGTGCTGAAGATCAGCTTCGCGGAAGCGGACGTGGCCATCCCCCCGTACACCGAGATCTACACCTGGGCCGATAACCAGCTGCAGATCGCCCTCAACCTCGGCAACTACCTGATGCTGAACGAGGACGAACTCTACCTGGCGGCCTACCTGGGCTCGCTGAAGGTCGCCTTCTTCAGCACCCTGCTCTGCCTGCTGATCGGCTACCCGATGGCCTACGCCATCGCCCGCGCCAGCAAGGAGTCGCAGACCGTACTGCTGCTGCTGATCATGATGCCGACCTGGACCGCGATCCTGATCCGCGTCTACGCGTGGATGGGCATCCTCAGCAACAACGGCCTGCTCAACGGTTTCCTCATGACCATCGGGGTCATCAGCGAGCCGCTGCAGATCCTCAACACCAACCTCGCGGTGTACATCGGCGTGGTCTATTCGTACCTGCCGTTCATGGTGCTGCCGCTGTACGCCAACCTGGTCAAGCACGACCTCAGCCTGCTGGAAGCCGCCTCCGACCTCGGTTCGAGCAACTTCAACAGCTTCTGGAAGATCACCGTGCCGCTGTCCAAGAACGGCATCATCGCCGGCTCCATGCTGGTGTTCATCCCGGTGGTGGGCGAGTTCGTGATCCCCGAGCTGCTCGGCGGACCGGAGACGCTGATGATCGGCAAGGTGTTGTGGCAGGAGTTCTTCAACAACCGCGACTGGCCGGTGGCATCCGCCCTGGCGGTGGTGATGCTGGCGATCCTGATCGTCCCGATCATCCTGTTCAACCGTAACCAGGCCAAGGAACTGGAGGGCAAGGTATGAAGCGCTTCAGTTTCTCCAACCTGATGCTGTGGGTGGGTCTGCTGTTCATCTACCTGCCGATGGTCATCCTGGTCATCTACTCCTTCAACGCCTCCAAGCTGGTGACGGTGTGGGGCGGCTGGTCGATCAAGTGGTACGTCGGCCTGCTGGACAACACCCAGTTGATGACCTCGGTGATGCGCTCCCTGGAGATCGCCTTCTACACCGCCATCTCCGCCGTAGCCCTGGGTACCCTGGCGGCCTTCGTGCTGACCCGCATCCCGCGCTTCCGTGGCCGCACGCTGTTCGGCGGCATGGTCACCGCGCCGCTGGTCATGCCCGAGGTGATCACCGGTCTGTCCCTGCTGCTGCTGTTCGTGGCCATGGCCCAGCTCATCGGCTGGCCCCAGGAGCGCGGGCTGGTGACCATCTGGATCGCCCACACCACCTTCTGCTCGGCCTACGTGGCCATCGTGGTGTCGGCGCGCCTGCGGGAGCTGGACCTATCCATCGAGGAAGCGGCCATGGACCTGGGCGCGCGCCCGTGGAAGGTGTTCCTGCTGATCACCATCCCCATGATCGCGCCTTCCCTGGCGGCGGGCGGGATGATGTCCTTCGCCCTGTCCCTGGACGACCTGGTACTGGCGAGCTTCGTCTCCGGCCCTGGCTCCACCACCCTGCCGATGGAGGTTTTCTCCGCCGTGCGCCTGGGCGTGAAGCCGGAGATCAACGCCGTCGCCAGCCTGATCCTGCTGAGCGTGTCGTTGTTCACCTTCCTGGCCTGGTACTTCAGCCGCAAGGCCGAAGAGCGCCGCAAGCGCGCCATCCAGGAGGCCATGGAAGCCATGGCCCTGGAAGCCGCCTCCAGCAACAAGCGCAGCGCCCAGCCGGCTTCGGCCTGATCGCCGCGTGAAACGAGAAAGGCCACCTTCGGGTGGCCTTTTTCGTGGGCGTGTCCTGGCGTGGAGCTGTACAGGCCGGCCGTACCCTGCGCGTGGGGGAAGCAAGCGGGCCTGGCGTACCACGAGCACGCCGTAGAAACGACAACGCCCCCGGCCCGCTGGGGCCGGGGGCGTGTTCGGGTCACTGGGCGCGTGGCACCAGCTTCAGCGTGTCGCGGGTGTTGGCCTGCACGTCCTCGTCGCTCATGTGCATCGGCACGTACTGGCCCTCGATATAGCGCTCGGCCTGGTCCGCGTAGTGACGGTCGAACGGTACGCCACTCTGTCCCACCGGGTTGATGCCGAGCCCGTGGGCCGGGTCGGCGAGGTCGATCAGGCGGCGGGTGGACGGCCCGTAGACCACCTCCCACGGCGCCGGGCCGACCCGGTTGGCCAGGTTGTTGGGCATCTCGTGGGCGCCCGGTGCCGCGAAGGGGCCGACGTTGAACAGACGATCCAGCGGCTTCTGCTGACCCAGCGGGTGGCCGTGGGTGAGGGTGTGGGCCCGGCCCCAGGTCCAGCTCGCGCGGTCGGCGCCGAAGGTCTTCTCCAGGTGCGCCAGGCTGGCTTGCCAGGCGGCCTTGACCACATCGGCCCGGCTCTCCCGGGCCTCGGTGCCGCGCACGTCCCACCAGGGCGACTGGGCATCGGCGGCCAGGCGTGGCAGGGCCACGTCCAGCACGCGGGTCGACAGCAGGTTGTCGAAGAAGGCATCGCCCAGTTCGTCGTGGAAGGCGCCCTTGGCCAGTTCGTAGATCAGCTGCTCGAACAGCGTGGCGGCGGTGGACTCCAGCGGGTGATCACCCTTCCAGGCGGCCAGTTGCTCCACCAGTGCGCGCTCGTCGTCGTTGCCGGCGGCGGCACGCAGGTCGTCCAGCAGCGGCGCCAGCAGGCGCGGGCCGTAGCCGGTGGCGGTGTCCAGCTGCAGGGCCTGGCTGTTGTTCAGGTCCCATTTCACGCTGGCGTCGGCCAGGCGACTGTCCAGGCGCTGGCCGCGGTCCGGCAGGTTGTAGTAGCCGGGGATGGCCACGCCGGTGGGCGATTGCGGCTGGTAGTTGGCCGAGACGATGTAGCCGCGCGCCGGGTTCTCCTCGTGGGGGTTGGCGCTGAAGGGCAGGAAGCCCGGCTTGTCCGCCTCGCCCTGGCTGCCGTCGAGGATGAAGTACGGGTTCACCCCGGCCGGGCGGTTCGGCAGGCGTGCGGCGGCCCACCAGCCGATGTCGCCGTCGGCATTGGCCCAGACCACGTTGAGGCCGGGGGCGTGGATCTTCTCCGCCGCCGCCCGGGCCTTGTCCAGGGTGTCGGCGCGGTTGAGCTGGTAGAAGGCGTCCAGCACCGGGTTCTCGGTCTCCAGGAAGGCCCACCACATGGCGATCGGGGTCTTGCCGGCGGTGGCGCCCAGGGCGTCGTTGACGATGGGGCCGTGGGGCGAGCGGCGCAGGGTGAGGGTGATGGGGTCGGCGCCCTTCACCTTCAGCACTTCCTCGCGCTGGGTCATGTCCACCCACTGGCCCTGGTACCAGACCTGGTTGGGGTTGTCCGGGTTGACCTTCTCCGCCACCAGGTCCAGGTCATCGTTCTGGAACATGGTCAGGCTCCAGGCGAAGCGGGCGGTGTGCCCCAGCGACGCGGTGGGATTGAGCGCCTGCAGGTGGCCGTAGAGGTCGAAGCCCGGGTGGCTCATCTGCGCCTCGTACCACACTGCCGGCACGGCGAAGCGGATGTGCGGGTCGCCGGCCAGCAGCGGCTTGCCACTGGCGGTACGGCTGCCGGAAACCGCCCAGGCGTTGCTGCCCTCGAACTGCGGCAGGCCGGCTTCCACCAGCGCCTGGTGGCTGACCCGGGCGAGGCTGTTGAGGGCCTTCCAGTCGGCAGCGGCCAGCTTCTGGCCCACCACGCCTTCGGGGTGCCAGTCCAGGTCGAAGGCGCGCAGGTAGTCCGCGCCCAGCTCGTCGCGGATGTAGGTCAGCACCGGTTCGGTGCGGAAGGCTGCGGCAAAGCTGTAGGCCATGTAGCCGGCCACGGCGAAGGTGTCCTCGACGGTGAACGGCTGCTTCTGGATGCCCAGCAGGTCGAACTCGACCGGGGCCGGACGGCTGGCCTGGTACTGGTTGATGCCGTCCAGATAGGCCTCCAGCGCCTTGGCCGACGGGCTGTTGCGGTCCATCCGGCGCACGTATTCCTGGGCGTGGTGGCGCAGTTCGAGGGTGCGGAACAGGCGGTCGGTCTCCACCAGGCGCGGGCCCAGCACCTCGGCCAGCTCGCCCTTGGCCAGGCGGCGCAGCATCTCCATCTGGAACAGGCGGTCCTGGGCGTGGACGAAGCCCAGCGCGCGGTACATGTCGGCCTCGCTCTCGGCGCGGATATGCGGCACGCCGCGCTCGTCGTAGCGGACGCTCACCGGGGCCTGGAGGTTGCTCAGGGCCAGTTCGCCATCGCGCACCGGCTTCTTGCTCTGGGTGTACCAGGTGGCGCCGGCAGCGGCGGCGGCCACCACCACGGCAAGGACGGTCAGGGTACGTTTCATGGGCGGATTCTCCTTGTTGTAGTGGGCGCCATTCTGCGCAGCGGCCGCTGCGCTGGCATTGACCAGATGCTGCGAAGCGCAGAGCATTTGGTCACTCCGGAGGTGCCATGGATTTCTCGCCGTTCCCCCGCCCTGCCCTGACCCATTCCTCGACCCTGCGCCGCCTGCTCTACGAAGCATTGGCCGAGCTTGGCCTGGACCCTACCGACACCTACCGCCGTGTGTTCGGCCTGGCGCCGTCCGTGCCCTGGCTGGACGGCCGCGAGGACCACGACAGCGCCCCGCGCTTCTGGCTGGCCATGGCCGGCATGACCGGTGACGACGACATCGGCCTGCACCTGGGCGAGGTCATGCGCCCCCGGCCGATGGACGTGATGGGCTACCTGCTGCAGGCCGCCCGCGACCTGCGCCAGGGCCTGGAGGCTTTCGTGCGCTACCAGCACGTCGCCTCCGGCGGCTTCGCCGCGCGCCTGGAGGAGCACGGCGAAGTGGCCCGGCTGGTCATCGACCTGCACTACGTCGGGGTGGGGCACCTGCGCCAGCAGGTGGAGTGCGTCGCCCTGTTGCTGAGCCGCATGCTCGGCGCAGTGCTGGGGGAGCCGCTGCCGTTGCTGGGTGTGTGCTTCCGCCACCCTGCACCGCGGCGCCTGGCTGAGCACCGCCGGCTGTTCGGGGTGGAGCCGCTGTTCGCCCAGCCCCACGATGCATTGCTGTTGCCCCGGTCGCTGCTGGCCCGCCCCCTGGGCAGCGCCAGTCCGAGGGTGTTCGAGGTGCTGGAGCGGGAGGCCGAGCGGCAACTGGCGGAGCTGGTGGAGAACCAGCTGCAGGAGCGGGTGCGCTATTGGCTGGCCCTGCGCCTGGAGCGTGGTGACTGCACCCTGGCTGCCTGCGCCCAGGCCCTGGGCATGACCCGCAGTGCCCTGCAGCGCAGCCTGGCCGAACAGGGCACGGGCTTTCGCGCCCTGCATGACGAGGTGCGGCGCATGCGTGCCCGGGAGCTGCTCGACGCCGGCCACAGCGTGCGCGAGGTGGCCCGGGCCTGCGGCTTCGCCGAGCTGTCGCCGTTCTACCGGGCCTTCCAGCGCTGGGAGGGGCATACGCCGGGCGCCCGGCACCTATCGGTCGCCTCGGCTGGTCTATGCTCGGAATGACACCGCGTCCTCAAGGGCCATCGCGGTGGCGGCAGGGAAGGCGACCGTAGTGACAGGGGCGTCGGCCAGACCTGGATGAGGGCGGTGCAATGCTCAGATGTGTGGCAATGCTGGGGCTGCTGGCCGGGGGCGCAGGCGCCTGGGCGGCGGAGCCGGTGAAGATCTGCCTAGGTGGCGGCAACGAGTGGCCACCCTTCACCTATTGGGAGCGTCATGACGGCAAGCCCGATCAATCGCGGCTCACCGGCTCGGCCGCGACCCTGGTGCTTACTGCACTGAAGCACCTCGGATACGAGTACGACCTGAGCTACCTGCCCTGGGCGCGCGTGCAGCAGGAGCTGGCGGACTACGCCTCCCGCCAGAACTGCGAGGTGACCTGGGACGCCAGCTATACCCCCGAGCGGGCGGCGTTCGCCCACTACAGCGAGCCGCTCTACCACACCCGCCTCGGGCTGTTCTATTCCGCCACCCGCTTTCCCACACCGCCGGACATCAAGGCGCCGGGTGCCCTGGCCAACCAGCGGCTGTGCGGCGTGATCGGCTACAACTACGACCCCTATGGCATCACCGAAGAGCCCCAGCGGGTGGCCAGTGTGCAGCAGGCTTTGGACCTGGTGACGCGCCAGCGCTGCGACCTGTTCCCCAGCGAGATCGAACCGCTCTACGGCGGCATCGAACTCGGTGCCTACCGGGCCGACGGAACCCTGCGCTACCTCGTGCTGCCGTCGCGCAAGGCCTTCTACCTGCTGGTGGCACGCAGTTCGCCGCGGGGTGAGGCGCTGGTGAAGGCGCTGAATGGGGAGCTGCGTTCGATGAACGCCAGCGGTGAAACGGAGGCCATCTTCCAGCGCTTTCGCCCGGCCGGGCTGGATCAGCCGCCGGTCGGCGCCCATTCGCAGTAGCAGCCCACCGCCAGGGTGTGGGTCGCCTCCACGGCACGGCCGGCGAGCAGCGCCTCGATGATGGGTTCGATGAAGCTGTTGGCCGAGTTGCACACCGCCCCTTCGCTGTAGGGGCCGAAGTAGGCCAGCTTGCCGTCGCGGCCCCAGATGCCCACGGCAGGCGTGGCGGGAATGGCCTCGGCCCCCGGCAGTCCGGCCAGCAGCTGCATGCGCTGCAGGTTCTGCGGCAGGTGCCCCTGGCTGCCGGGTTTCTGCACCGCATAGAAGGTCACGCCCTGGTCGGCGAAGCGTTCGATCAGCTCCCCCAGGTGCTGCTGGTTGCCGACGTTGCACGGGCAGGCGGGGTCGAAGAAATGCACCAGGCGGATCGGCCCCGGCCCGGCGAGGGAGGCCGGCAGGTGCAGTGCATCGCCGGAGAACAGCGCCGTGCGCTCGTCGAAGGGGCGGATGTAGCGCCCCTCGTACCAGCGGTAGGCCAGGCCCAGGGCAATGACGACGGCCAGGGCCAGCAGACCGAGGAGCAGGGACTTGAGGGGAAATGAACGCATGGGAGCCGACCTTGTGCGGGGCGCATAGCTTGCCATGGCCGGCCGTGCAGCTGAATATCGGCAGCCACTGCCGCCCGGAGAAGCGGCGAGCCCGACTGCCCTGCCGCCTGGAAGCCCCGATGTCCGACGCTCCGCAACCCGAACAACTGCGCCCGCTGCTGCGCCCGCTGGCCGCCGACGCCCCAGACCTGGAGCTGGCGGCGACCTACCGTCGCTACTACGGGCTGGACCTGGCGATGCGCAAGCCGGCGCCCCATGTGCGCCTCGGCAGCCTGGACGTGGGCGGCTACCGCATCGCCACCCAGGCCTGGTGGCCGGCACAGCCCCGCGCCACCCTGGTGATGCTGCACGGCTATTACGACCACATGGGGCTGTACCGCCACCTGGTGGATTGGGCGCTGGAGATGGGCTTTGCGGTGATCGCCTGCGACCTGCCCGGGCACGGTCTGTCCAGTGGCGAGCGGGCCAGCATCGGCGATTTCGCCGAGTACCAGGCGGTGCTGGTGGCGCTGCTGGGCGAGGCCGAGCGGCTGGGTTTGCCGCAGCCCTGGCACCTGGCCGGGCAGAGCACGGGCGGGGCCATCCTGCTGGATTTCCTGCTCACCGGCTCGCCGCCGCCCGGGCTGGGCCGCACCCTGCTGTTCGCCCCGCTGGTGCGCCCGCGTGCCTGGGGCTGGTCGCGTTTCAGCTACCTGATGCTGCGCCCGTTCGTGGCGTCCATCCCCCGGCGCTTCAGCGTCAACTCCAGCGATGCCGAGTTCATCGACTTCGTCCACAACCGCGACCCGCTGCAGCCGCGCAGCCTGCCCACTGCCTGGGTCGGTGCCCTGTCGCGCTGGGTGCCGCGCATCGAGGCCGCCCAGCGCAGCCCGCACCGGCCGCTGGTGATCCAGGGCGATGGCGACATGACGGTGGACTGGCGGCACAACCTGCAGGTGCTGCAGGCCAAGTTCGATGCGCCCGAGGTGCTGATGCTGCCCGGCGCCGGGCATCACCTAGTGAACGAGTCAGCGGCTTACCGCGAGCGCTACTTCGAATTCCTCAGGCAGCGCCTGGCGTGAGTGGGCGGGCCTCGCCTCAGGGGGCGAGGCTGGAGGCGTCCTGCCCCACCGCCAGGCTGGCGCGCACGGCGGCCAGGGCGGCCTGGTAATAGGCGTGGCCTTCACGGGATTCGGCGAAGGTGACGAACTCTTCCATTTCCGGGTCCGACAGCCCGCGATAGACGTACAGCAGGGTGTTGTCCAGGTCGTTGCCGATCTGCTCCATCAGGCGCTGGCGCTGGCCGTCGAGCATGCCCTGGGCCTGGCCGCCACCCAGCAGGCCGGGGAGCATCTGGCTCAGGCTGTCGGCAGCGACGCCGGCCAGGGCGAGGCTGACCTCGGCACCCGCCTCCCGCGCCGGCAGGGCCTGGGCCAGGTGGCGCACCTGCAACTGGCGGGTGGCGCTGGCTTCCATGCGCGGCAGGCCGTTGGCGTTCTTGGCGAGCTGGTCACGGCGGGTGGCCAGAACCTCGGCGGCGGTGATCTTGCGCCCCAGCGGCGACTGGAAGAAGGCCAGGGCCGGGCGTGGATCGTTCAGGTTGGCTCGCAGTGCGGCGAGGGCGCGCTGGTCCATGGCCTGGCCCTGGAAGCGGCGGTTGCTGTTGTCCACCAGTGCCTGGTAGACGGCCGGCGGCAGGCTCTTCTGGTAACGCTGCTGCGCGGCGCTCAGCGCGTCGGTGAAATGCGTCCGCTGTTCCGGCCAGCCCGCCGCCTGGTAAAGGCTGGCGTGGTCGTCGGCCAACGCCGGCAGACCGAGTAGCAGGAAGGTGACAGCGAGAAGCAGGCGCATGGGATCTCCTGGGGGAAAACGAGAGCCGGTGTTGTTCTAGGACCCGGAGGGGCGGGCTCGGTTCGGCCGGGGTGCCGACGATTCACGGGGGCGGTGCGGCGCGGGCTATTTTCCGGGGGCTTGGGGTGCTTGTCGAGGCATGCCGGGGCCCTGCGCACGAAATTCGTTCTAGGCTATGGACGCCAGGCCTGGCGGGCGGTTGCAGGGGCGGTGAAGCGTGCTTGCAGGAGGCTTTCGTCGGGCGTGAAAGATTTTTCCGTTCGCCCTGTAGGCGGCGTTATAGCGCCCATTTAGAATGCCCCGACCATGCCGACCCCCCCCTTCGAATTTTCCCCGGACACGCTTGCCGATGGCCTTGCCCGCCAAGGCTGGTGCCTGCTCGCCAGCGCATTGGACAACGACTTCGTGGCGGCGCTGGCCGGCGAATGCAGGGCGCGTGCTGCGGCCGGGGTGCTGAGCCAGGCCGGCATCGGCCGTGGGGATGCGCTGCAGGTCCGCGAGGGCATCCGCGGCGACAGCATCGATTGGCTGGAGCCGGGGCAGGCCGAGGTTTCCGATCGCTACCTGGCGCTGATGGACGAGCTGCGGCTGGTGCTCAACCGCGAGCTGTTCCTGGGGCTGGAGGATTTCGAGGCGCACTTTGCGCTCTACCCGCCCGGCGCCTTCTACCGGAAGCACGTGGACCGCTTCCGCGATGACGACCGCCGCACGGTCTCCGCCGTGCTCTACCTCAATCCCGATTGGCAGCCCGAGCAGGGCGGCCAGTTGCGGCTCTACTTCGCCGACGGCTCGATCCGTGACGTGGAGCCGGAGGCCGGGACCCTGGTGGTGTTCCTCTCCGGCGACCTGCCCCACGAGGTGCTGCCGGCCAACCGCGAGCGGCTGTCCCTCACCGGCTGGTTCCGCCGCCGGGGCGATACGCCGCTCTGATCGCCAGGGGGCTCAGTGCCCCCAGACTTTGAGGGTGCCGCGCAGGTCGACGATGTCGCGCACCTCGATGCTGCCCAGGCTGCTCTCGCCGACGTACATGTCGGCGGCCACCCGCATGCGGATGCGCTGGGCCGGCAGCCCGGACTGGATCAGCTGGTCGTTGATGGTGGTCAGGTCCGGCAGGGTCAGCACCATCTGCTCGACGCCGCTGGCGTTCTTGATCACATCCACCATCAGGGTCGGCTGGTCGACGTTGAACACCGGCAGGGTCAGGCCCAGTTGCGCCGGGCCGAGGGCGAAGCTGCCACCGGCGCCGTTGGGGCAATCGGCGGCGCTGAGGCAGCCGTTGTCGATGCGGATGTTGCGCAGGGAGGCGTTGCCGCCGTCATCGGTCCAGGTCAGCCGGTCGATGCGGGACATCACGTCCAGGCGGATGCTCAGGCCGGATTGGCCGGTCACCTGGCCGAGTTGGCCGTTGTCCAGGACCTGGAGGTCCGCGTGGCTGGTGTTGGCGGCCAGCAGGGTGAGGCAGGCGAGGAGCGGGGGCAGGGCTTTTCTTGTTATGGGCATGGCGACTGTCCTTCGCGAAGGGGCGGCCGCAGTGTGGGCGGGGCCTGTGGCGGATGCCAGGGCCGGACGGCGTTTCCCGCCGAAGGATGGGCCAGCCAAAGGTGGGTGCGACGGGGTGTGGGGCCTCGGGCTGTTACCGGGTGTGGCCCGGGAGTACCCTGCGCGCCGAGGAGATCACCATGCAGAAGATTCTGATCAGCCGCTGCCTGCTCGGGCAGCGGGTGCGTTACGACGGCGGCGCCCACGGCCCCTATGACCTGCTGCAACGCTGGCAGGACGAGGGGCGCGTGGTGCCGGTGTGCCCCGAGGTGGAAGGCGGATTGCCGACGCCGCGCCCGCCGGCCGAGATTCCCGGTGGGCAGGGCCTCCAGGTGCTGGAGGGGCAGGCGCGGGTGATGACCGATGGCGGCGAGGACGTCACCACGGCTTTCGTCGCCGGCGCGCGCCTGGCCCTGGAGCTGGTGCGGCGCCACGGCATCGCGGTGGCCGTGCTCAAGGCGCGGAGCCCGTCCTGCGGAAACGAAGAGGCCTACGACGGCACTTTCACCGGCACCCGTATCCCCGGGGAGGGGGTGACGGCCGCCTTGTTACGGCAGGCCGGGGTGCGTGTGTTCAACGAGACACAGCTGGAGGCCGCGCAGGCCTGCCTCGCAGCCCTGGAGGCGGACGACCTACTCTGAGGCCGCCGGTTCGGGGGTGGGCTCCGGCGCCGAGGCGGGCGCCTGCGGTGCTGCCGCGGCGGGTGCCTCGTGGCCACCGTGCCATTTCTGCTCCAACTGCTCCAGGTGGCCCGTGCTGCGCAGCTTGCCCAGTGCATTGTTCAGGGCGCTGCGGAAGGCCGGGTTGTCGCGGCGGAAGGGAATGCCTTCCGCCGGGGCGGCTGGCTTCGACGGGCTGGGCGCCAGGCCCTGGGTGGCCGGGTTTGTGGCGGCAGTCGGTGGCGCGGGTGTGTGGGTGTAGGGCTCGCTGAGCTCCAGTTGCGGGTCCTCGCTGGCGGTCTTCAGGCTGCTGCCGAGGGCGATGTCCACCTTGCCGCTGCGCAGGCTCTCCATCAGCTCGTCGGCGCTGACCGGGATGAAGTCCGCCTTCACGTTCAGCTCGTCGGCCAGGGCGTTGCCCAGGTCCACCCCGTAGCCCTGCAGCTGTTCGCCGTCGCGCAGGGCGAAGGCTGCATCGTTTTCCACCAGGGCGATCCGCAGGCTGCCCCGCTCCCACACATCGTCGATGAGGTCCGCCCGGACCGACGGCGAAGCCAGGGGCAGTAGAAACAACAGGCAGTACAACAGGCGCATGGGAAAACCTCGGTTATGGTCTGATGGGTGCCTTCCCGCTTCTCCAGCGTAGACCCGGCGGAACGGTCCGGCGGTGAACCTACGCAGCGGCGGGAGGTCTGTGTAGCTCACGAAACAAGGAGATTCGTCATGAAGCTTGCGTACGCCCCCCTTGGCCTGGCGGCCCTGCTCTCGGCCTTTTCCGCGGCCGCTCTTGCGGACATGCCCCGCACGCCAGCACCCGAGGGTGCCAAGGTCTACTTCATCGAGCCCGCCAACGGCGCCACTGTGGACAAGACGTTTACCGTCAAGTTCGGTCTCAAGGGCATGGGCGTCGCGCCGGCAGGCGTGGATGCACCGGCGACCGGCCACCACCACCTGCTGATCGACCTGGATCAGGAGCCGGCGATGAACATGCCGCTGCCGATGACCGACAACCTCAAGCACTTCGGCAAGGGCCAGACCGAAACCGAAGTGACCCTGCCGCCGGGCAAGCACACCCTGCAACTGCTGGTGGGCGACAAGAACCACGTCCCGCTGGACCCGCCGGTGATCTCCGAGAAAATCACGGTCACCGTGAAATGAGCGTGAAAACGCGCGTATGAGAAGGGGAGGCCGAGGCCTCCCTTTTTACTGTCCAGCTTCGTCGTCAGGGCTCGCGAGTTGGAGCGAGACAAAGCGGGAATGAAGGCACGGCGTTCCCGGCTGTAAATGAGCACGTCGAGGCCATTCTCACGGCGCATCGTTGATGCACGTGAAATCGCAGGCACGAAAAAGGGAGGCCGAGGCCTCCCTTTTACTGTCCAGCTCCGTCGTCAGGGCTCGCGAGCTAGAGCGATACAAGGCGGGAATGGTCGAGAAGCGCGGAGTTTACGACTGTAAATGAGCACTTCGAGGCCGTTCCCAACGCCGTATCGCCGACGCGCAGCAGCCCTGAGGTTAGAACAGGACGCGGCTGCGGATCGTGCCGTTGACGTGCTGCAGCTTCTCCAGCGCCAGGTCCGAGTACTCGGCGTCGACGTCGATCACCACGTAGCCGACCTTGTCGTTGGTCTGCAGGTACTGGCCGGAGATGTTGATGCCGTTGTCGGCGAACACCTTGTTGATCTCGCTCATCACACCCGGAATGTTCTGGTGAATGTGCAGCAGGCGGTGCTTGCCCGGGTGCGACGGCAGGGCCACTTCGGGGAAGTTCACGGAAGACACGGAGGTGCCGTTGTCGCTGTACTTCACCAGCTTCTCGGCCACTTCCAGGCCGATGTTGGCTTGGGCTTCGGCGGTGGAGCCGCCGATGTGCGGGGTCAGGATCACGCGGTCCAGGCCACGCAGCGGGCTGGCGAATTCCTCGTCGTTGGACTTGGGCTCCACCGGGAACACGTCGATGGCGGCGCCGATCAGGTGCTCGTCCTTGATGGCTTCGGCCAGGTGGTCCAGCTCGACCACGGTGCCGCGTGCGGCGTTGATCAGGATGCCGCCCTTCTTGATGGCGCGGATTTCCTTCTCACCGATCATCCACTGGGTGGACGGCAGTTCCGGCACGTGCAGGGAGACGATGTCGCTCATGCCCAGCAGCTCGTGCAGGTTGCCCACCTGCTGGGCATTGCCCAGAGGCAGCTTGGTGACCACGTCGTAGAAGTAGACCTGCATGCCCAGGGCCTCGGCGAGGACGGACAGCTGGGTGCCGATGGAGCCGTAGCCGACGATGCCGAGCTTCTTGCCACGGATCTCGAAGGAGTTGGCTGCAGACTTGATCCAGCCGCCACGGTGGCAGGAGGCGTTCTTCTCCGGAATGCCGCGCAGCAGCAGGATGGCCTCGGCCAGGACCAGCTCGGCGACCGAGCGGGTGTTGGAATAGGGGGCGTTGAACACCGCGATGCCACGGGCACGGGCGGCGTCGAGGTCGACCTGGTTGGTGCCGATGCAGAAGCAGCCCACGGCGATCAGTTTCTTCGCGCAGTCGAACACTTCTTCGGTCAGTTGGGTACGGGAGCGGATGCCGATGAAGTGGGCATCGGCGATCTTTTCCTTCAGCTCGTCACCCGAGAGCGCGCCCTTGAGGTACTCGATGTTGCTGTAGCCGGCGGCCTTCAGGGTGTCGACGGCGTTCTGGTGGACGCCTTCGAGGAGAAGGAACTTGATCTTGCTCTTTTCGAGAGAGGTCTTGCTCATCTGCGTACCTATTTGTCCCGGTAGTGAAGTCAGAAGCAGGCTGTGCGGCAGCTACCCCGTAAAACGCCTGTAAGGCATGATTCACGGGGTGCGTATGCTAGCATGCCTTCCTTTTTCCTTGCTCGGTTGCGACCTGAAACGTTCTCAGGGCGACCATGAATGATTCGAGAGTTCCTCTGATGACCAACGCCGCCCTGATCGAAGAACTGAAGACCCTGGTCGAACCCGGCAAGGTGCTGACCGACGCCGCCTCCCTGGAGGCCTACGGTAAGGATTGGACCAAGCATTTCGCCCCGGCACCGACCGCCATCGTCTTCCCCAAGACCATCGAGCAGGTGCAGGCCATCGTGCGCTGGGCCAACCAGCACAAGGTGGCGCTGGTGCCGTCCGGCGGGCGTACCGGGCTCTCGGCCGCTGCGGTAGCGGCCAACGGCGAGGTGGTGGTGGCGTTCGACTACATGAACCAGATCCTCGCCTTCAACGAATACGACCGCACGGCGGTGTGCCAGCCGGGCGTGGTGACCGAGCAGCTGCAGAACTTCGCGGAAGAGAAGGGCCTGTACTACCCGGTTGATTTCGCCTCGGCAGGCTCCAGCCAGATTGGCGGCAACATCGGCACCAATGCCGGCGGGATCAAGGTCATTCGCTATGGCATGACCCGCAACTGGGTCGCCGGCCTGAAGGTGGTCACCGGCACCGGCGAGTTGCTGGAGCTGAACCGCGACCTGATCAAGAACGCCACCGGCTATGACCTGCGCCAGCTGTTCATCGGCGCCGAGGGCACCCTGGGCTTCGTGGTCGAGGCCACCATGCGCCTGGACCGCGCGCCGAAGAACCTCACTGCCATGGTCCTCGGCACCCCGGACTTCGATTCGATCATGCCGGTGCTGCACGCCTTCCAGAACAAGCTGGACCTCACCGCCTTCGAATTCTTCTCCGACAAGGCCCTGGCCAAGGTGCTGGCCCGTGGTGACGTGCCGGCGGCCTTCGAGACGCCCTGCCCCTTCTATGCGCTGCTGGAGTTCGAGGCCACCACCGAGGAAGTCGCCAACGACGCACTGGCCACCTTCGAGCACTGCGTCGAGCAGGGCTGGGTGCTGGACGGCGTGATGAGCCAGAGCGAGCAACAGCTGCAGAACCTGTGGAAGCTGCGCGAGTACATCTCCGAGACCATCTCCCACTGGACGCCGTACAAGAACGACATCTCGGTCACCGTCGGCCAGGTTCCGGCCTTCCTCCACGACATCGACCGCATCGTCGAGGCCAACTACCCCGACTTCGAAGTGGTCTGGTTCGGCCATATCGGCGACGGCAACCTGCACCTGAACATCCTCAAGCCGGACGCCCTGTCCAAGGATGAGTTCTTCGCCAAGTGCGCCACCGTGAACAAGTGGGTGTTCGAGACCGTGCAGAAGTACAACGGCTCGATCTCCGCCGAGCACGGCGTGGGCATGACCAAGCGCGACTACCTGGGCTACAGCCGTTCCGAGCCGGAGATCGCGATCATGAAGGCGATCAAGGCGGTGTTCGATCCGAACGGGATCATGAACCCCGGCAAGATCTTCAACTGACCAGGCAGGCGGTGGAGCGATCCACCGCCTGTTTCGTATTCACCGTTCAGGAGTCGGTTAATGAGCTACCAGCACCAGTACGTCGACGGCACCCGTATCCACTTCCCCCTCGGCAAGGTCGTATGCATCGGCCGCAACTACGCCGAGCACGCCAAGGAACTGAACAACCCGGTGCCCACCGAGCCGCTGCTGTTCATCAAGCCGGCGTCCAGCGTGGTGGCCATCGAGGGTGGGTTCTCCATTCCCGAGGACCGGGGGGCCGTGCACTACGAGGCGGAGATCGCCGTGCTGATCGGCAAGCCGCTGTCGCGCCACCCCAGTGCCGAAGAGGCCCGCGACGCCATTTCCGGCTTCGCCCCGGCGCTGGACCTGACCCTGCGTGACGTCCAGGCCAAGCTGAAGGAAAAGGGCTGGCCCTGGGAAGTCGCCAAGGCCTTCGACGGTGCCTGCGTGCTGGCGCCCTTCATTCCGGGAGATGCCGTCGAGGCCTTGGATGACATCGGCATCCGCCTCACCATCAATGGCGAGGTACGCCAGGACGGCAACAGCCGCGACATGCTCAACCCCATCCTCCCGCTGCTCCAGGCCATCAGCCAGCACTTCAGCCTGCAGCCGGGGGACGTGGTATTGACCGGCACGCCGGTCGGCGTCGGCCCGCTCAACAAGGGCGATGCGCTGGTGCTGGAGCTGGTGGGTCACAGCACCTTCGAAAGCGGCGTCATCTGAAATTCACTGGCGGGGAACTTTTCGGCTGGAATAGCATCAGACGGCCATTCGCCCGAAGCAGTCGTCGGCCATGAAGTTTTCCCGCACCCTTCGCTATTCCCTCCTGGGCGCCGCGCTGATCCTAGGTGGCGGCGCCCTCCGCTATCTGCACCTCGATGACCGTGCCCAGCTCTGGCTGAGCGAGCGCAACCTGAGCAAGGGCGAGCAGGCCGGCAGCATCTGGCTGCCGGGCTACCGGGCGATCCTCCAGGGCAAGCCGCTGGCGGGCCTGGAGAATGATGAAGCCTCGGACCTGGCCTACAACCCGGTGACGCGCACCCTGTTCACCGTGACCGGCAAGACGCCGATGCTGGTTGAAATCTCCCGCGAGGGTGACGTGCTGCGGCGCATCCCGCTCAACGGGTTCGCCAACCTCGAAGGCGTGGCGGTGCTGGAGAACGGCAACGTTGCCGTGACCGACGAGCGACGTCGTACCCTGTCGATCTTCACCCTCGATCCGCTGACCCGCGAGCTGGATGTCAACGACGCCGACGAGTTCGACCTGGGCTTTGCCGACTCCGGCAACAAGGGTTTCGAAGGCATCGCCTGGGACCCGGCCCAAGGGCGTCTGCTGTTGGGCAAGGAGCGCGAGCCCACCGCGATGTTCAGCCTCGCTTCCGATGGCAGCCGCAGCCTGGCGGGTGAGCTCCAGCCACTGCCCAGCTATGGCCTGGGCATGCGCAACTTGTCGGCCCTCAGTGTCGATCCGCGTACCGGGCACGTCCTGGCGCTGTCCGCGCAATCCAACCTGCTGCTGGAGCTGGACGAGGCCGGTGAGCCGGTGAGCTTCATCAGCCTGCTGGGCGGCTTCAATGGCCTGGAAAGCCGCATCCCCCGCGCCGAAGGCGTGGCCATGGATGAAGCCGGTGACATCTATATGGTCAGCGAGCCCAACCTGTTCTATGTCTTCCGCCGCAGCGCGCCCCAGGTGACGGAGCGCGGTTGAACCGCCCTGCCCGCTTAAGGTTCGCTTAAGGGGCTTTTAAGCCTCGTTTCAGCGCCCGGCCCTAGCCTGATCCCGTCAACCACACACCGATACGGGATCACAACCATGAACGCCAAATACCTTGCCCTGCTGATCGCCCCGCTGTTCTCCACCGCCGCCCTGGCGTCCAGCTACACCGGCCCCGGCGCCAACCAGGCGATCACCACCGTCGCCGCTGCCATGCAGGCCAGCGACGATGCGACCGTTGTCCTCCAGGGGCAGATCGTCAAGCGCATCAAGGGCGATATCTACGAGTTCAAGGACGCCACCGGCACCATCAAGGTGGAGATCGACGACGAGGATTGGCCGACCCAGTCCATCGACGACAAGGCCACTGTGAAGCTCACCGGTGAAGTGGATCGCGACCTGATGGGCCGCGAGATCGACGTGGAGTTCGTCGAACGGGTGAACTGATCGCTCACGCGGAGCTGTCTCCCCTCCCCAGGGCGCACCAGCGTGCGCCCTGCGTTCCATCCGGCGGCAGCGCTGTCATTGATCTGGGGAATGGCGTGTTCCGCCGGGAACATTCCTCAAGCCGAAGTGGGGTCCGCCTACAGCGGCCCCTTGATCCGAGTCACTACCATCGCCTCTCGCTCGAAGACTTAGTCATAGACCGACGAGGTGAGTCAGATGAATGTCCTGATGCTCGGCCTGGGGTTGCACGAGGATCGTTTCGTCCGTGAGCTGATTCATGAGGCGGGCACACGCTCCGGATTGGCCATCCACATTGTCGAGGACCTCTCCCTGCCTTCGCTTGAGCGCTGCGACCTGGTGGTGCTCTCCCCTGATTCCCCCTTCTCCCGCTATGCGACCGAACTGGGCCGCCGCAAGGGCCTGTCGTTGAAGGTCATTCCTTTCATTGCCGATGGCGGCCCGCAGGACCCGCACCTCAGCTTCGCCAGTACGGTCGATGACCTTCTCCGTTTGGTCCGCCGTGCAGACAGGTCTTTCGACGGAACGCTGGTCGAGCAGCTCTGGGACATCGTCCGCCTGCAACTGGGCGGCAGCTACGTGCTCAGCGGCGCGCGCCACTCGCTCTATCTGGACTTCGATGCCGGGCGTTTCTGCGTGGAATCGGACACCGCGCCCAGTGCCTCGGAACTCCGTGCCCTGCTCCTGGAAGGTGGAACGCTGCTGGTTGCCCGGCACAAGCCCCAGGCAGAGCAGATCAACTGGCGTTCTCTGGGCGGACTGCTCTGGCAGGCCGGCCTTGCGCATCCCCGCTTGCTCAAGGGGCTGGATGGCGATGGGGCATTCTCCCTGACCAGCTGGCCCCTTCAGCCGTTGCGATCAGGCGCCTTGCAACTCGCGTCCCTGCTGAGACGCGGTTACCTGAGCGTGGACCAGATGGCTCGGCACGTGAGTCTTGCCCGTGCGGATATCCATGGGTTGCTGAACGCCTGCGCACTGAGTGGCAAGTTGCAGCAGAGGAGCGCGTATGCCGCCAGCCAGATCTCGGGTATCGGCAGGGGGTTCTTCCAGCGCCTGCGCAGCACCTTGGGGCTGAGCCTGTGACCGTGGCGACTTACAAGATCCTCTTCCTCGGCGCGAGCGGTGCCGGCAAGACGACGGCCATCGGCAGCATCAGCCACACACCACCGGTACGCACCGAGGTGGCGAACAACGATCCGTCCTTGTCCAAGGCGTTGACCACCGTGGGCCTGGATTATGGGGAAGTCACCGCCCCGGGCCAGGGCGATCAACTGATGCTCTACGGCTGCCCGGGCCAGCAGCGCTACGAATTCATGTGGGAGATCCTCGCCCGGGGCTCCCTGGGTGTGGTGATTCTCTGTGACAACCAGTCCGCGGACCCCCTGGATGAGCTGCGCCACTACCTGGATGTGCTGCAGCGCTACCTGGAGGGCGACGTGGCCGTCGTGATCGGGGTGGTCAAGATGGACCTCTCCCCGACCCCGGAGCTGGAGCGCTATGCGGAGGTCCTGGAGGCTCAGGGGCTCGCGTTCCCCGTGATGGGGGTGGATGTTCGTCAGCGCGACGAGGTGCTCCTCCTGCTCGAAGCAGTGGTCTGCCAGGTTGAGGCCCGTGCCCTGTTGGAAGGTGCCCATTGAAAGAGATGACGGACATGACCAGGCGCCTGCTGGAGCGCCTGATCAACCGGTTCCGCGAAGAAAACAGCGAGATACGAAGCCTGCTCCTGACCACCGAGGACGGCTTCGTGGTGACGGCCAGCCATCACGAGGGCGATGAGTATTCCCGCCGCCTGGCGGCCATGAGCAGCTCAGCCCAGGCCATCGGCCAGGCCATGCTGCGTGAGCTCGGTGCGAGGGACTACAAGCGCACCGTTCTGGAGAGCAGCGACCGGGTCGTGGTCCTGCTGTCCGTGCCTTTGCCCACCTCCATGCTGGTGCTGATGTCGGTGTCCACGAAAGACACCGCACTGGGCCAGCAGCTCTGGAAGCTGGAGCGGTTGGTGACGAGCCTGGCTCAACTGACTGCAGATGCCTTTGAATCGTGAACCCAAGGAGTAAGGAAGACCCATGAGCAATCATCAGCAACTACTGGAAAGTCTGATCAGTGAAACCACTGGCTCCCTTTGCGCGGCGCTGGTCGACAGCAACAGCGGCATGATCCTGGCGTCGGCGGGGAGCGGGCTGGACCTGGAGATCGCCGCAGCGGGCAACACGGAGGTGGTGCGCGCCAAGCTCAAGACCATGAAGCTGCTGGGCGTGAAGGACCAGATCGACGACATCCTCATCACGCTGGGCAAGCAGTATCACATCCTCTGCCCGATTTCCCGCTTCGAGGGCGTGTTCGTCTACTTCGTGCTGGACCGATCCCAGGCCAACCTGGCGCTGGCGCGCCGAATGGTCCACGAAACCGGCGAGCGTCTTGACTGACATGCGATTGGCCCGCTCTTGAGCGGGCCAATCAGTTGGAGATGCATTCACACAGCCCCCTGCCAGCACGTGCCGGCAGGGGGCTGCTGGTTCAGGGCCTGGCGCCTTCGAAACCCTGCAGCACGTTGACGGCGTTGATGCCGATCTCCTCCACCGCATACCCCCCCTCCATCACGAACAGGGTCTGCAGGCCGAGCTGGCCGATGGCCTCGCCCATGCGCAGGTAGTCCGGGCTGTCCAGCTTGAACTGCGAGATCGGGTCTTCCTTGAAGGTATCCACCCCCAGCGACACCACCAGCGCGTCCGCGCCGTAGGCGGCGATGCGGCGGCAGGCATCGTTCAGCGCCTGGCCCCACACCGACCAGTCGCTGCCCGAGGCCAGCGGGTAGTTGACGTTGAACCCCTCGCCCACGCCGGCCCCGCGCTCATCGGCAAAGCCGAGGAAGTACGGGTACTCGAAGCGCGGGTCGCCGTGGATCGAGGTGAAGAGCACGTCGGCACGGTCGTAGAAGATGTCCTGGGTGCCGTTGCCGTGGTGGTAGTCCACGTCGAGGATGGCCACCCGCTTGGCGCCGGCGTCCAGCAGGGCCTGGGCGGCGATGGCAGCGTTGTTCAGGTAGCAGTAGCCGCCCATGTAGTCGGCGGCGGCGTGGTGCCCCGGCGGACGGCACAGGGAGAACACGCCCCGCGCGCCCTTGCGCAGTTCCGCCTGCCCGGTGAGGGCGACATTGGCCGAGCTGGTGATGGCCTGCCAGGTACCGGCGGTGATCGGCGCGCCGGCGTCGAAGGAGTAGTAGCCCAGGCGGCCGTCGATGTCGGTGGGTTCGGTCTGGCGCAGGCGGCGGGTCGGCCAGGCGATGGGCAGCATGTCGTGGTTGCGGCCCTTGGCCTGCCAGTCGCTCCAGGCCGTGCGCAGGAAGTTCACGAAGCCCTCGCTGTGCACCCGCAGGATCGGCTCCAGGCCGAAATCGATGGGCGCTTGCACCGGGCCCAGGTTCACTGCACGGGCGCGGTCCAGCACCATGTCGGCGCGGCTGGGCTTCTCGAAGCAGGGGGTGAACTGGCCGCCGATGAGTTCGTGCTTGCCGTGGTGCAGGTGGTGGTCGTCGCTGTAGATGACGAGCATGTCGTGTCCTCCTTGGGGTCAGTGCTCGGAAAACTGCACCTGCGGCGCCGGACGGCGGAACCCGCGGGTGAAGACGGTGAGGTAGATGAAGCCGATGGCGAACCAGGCCAGGCCGAAGACCAGGGTCTGGTGGCTGAGGCTGGTCCACAGCCAGGCGATCAGGCCGAAGCCGATCAGCGGCACCAGCCCGTAGCGGAGCAGGTCGGCCGGGCCGTGGCGCTGGCCGTCCAGCAGGTGGGTGC
Source organism: Pseudomonas sp. zfem003 (assembly GCF_032621675.1). Classification (NCBI taxonomy): domain Bacteria; kingdom Pseudomonadati; phylum Pseudomonadota; class Gammaproteobacteria; order Pseudomonadales; family Pseudomonadaceae; genus Pseudomonas; species Pseudomonas sp. zfem003. The sequence goes on from NZ_JAVYJG010000003.1 coordinate 451,768, forward strand.
GGATCACCGCCAGGTTCACCACCGAGAAGGCCACCAGGGCGCCGAAGCTGATCATCGAGGCCAGGGTGCCGAGGTCGATCACCACTGCCAGCAGGGAAATCAGCGACACCAGCAGGATCGCCAGGGTCGGTGTGTGGAAGCGCTGGGACAGGTGGGCGAACACCCGGCGTGGCAGGATGCCGTCGCGGCCCATGCTGTAGAGGATGCGCGACACCGAGGCCTGGGAGGCCAGGGCCGAGCCGGCCGCGCCCGCCACGTAGGCAGCGGTGAAGAAGGCCTGGAGGAAGCCGCCCCCGGCCTTGAGCATCACCTCGGCGGCCGCGGCGTCGGCGTCCTGGAAGTGGCTGCCGGGGAACACCAGCTGGCTGACCATGGCCAGCAGGATGAACAGCACCCCCGCGCCCAGGGTGGTGATCAGGATCGCCCGGGGGATGTCCCGGCGCGGCTCGCGGGCCTCCTCGGCAAGGGTGGACACCGCATCGAAACCGAGGAACGACAGGCAGAGGATCGCCGCGCCCGCCATCACCGGAGCGAAGCCTGCCTGGGAGCCATCACCCTGCCAGGGCGCCATCCAGTCGATCGGCGCGCCCCCCAGCAGGCGCCAGGCCATGGCCAGGAACACCACTACGAACACCAGCTGGGCGATCACGATCAGGTTGCTCATGCTCGATACCGAGCCGATGCCCAGCAGGTTGAGCACGGTGACCAGGCCGATGGCACCGACCACGAAGACCCAGGCCGGTACCTCGGGGAAGGCGATGTTGAGGAACAGGCCGATCACCAGGTAATTGATCATCGGCAGGAACAGGTAGTCGAGCAGCAGCGACCAGCCGGCGAGAAAGCCGATGCCGGGGCCGAAGCTGAGGCTGGCATAGGAGTAGGCCGAGCCGGCCACCGGGTAGCGGCGCACCATGAAGCCGTAGGACTGCGCGGTGAACAGCATCGCCGCCAGGGTCACCACGTAGGCCAGGGCGGTGCGCCCGCCGGTGGTCTCGGTGACCACGCCGTAGGTGGTGAAGACCGTCAGCGGCACCATGTAGACCAGGCCGAAGAAGACCAGGGCCGGCAGCCCGAGGATGCGCCGCAGGCGGGTGCCCTGGGCGCTGTGGACGAAGGCTCCGCTGGCGGAGGCGGTGTCGAGGGTGGACGTGTTCATGGCAGTACCTCGCTGGGCAGCCTGCAGGTCAGGCCGCCAGTCTGGGGAATCGGCGGTTCGGGTCGGGTCCGGGACGATCCGGCGCGTCAGTCGGCGGGCAGTCCGCCGGTCAGCAGGAGGGTGGTGCGGGTCAGGCAAGGCATGGCGGTTTCTCTCTTTCTTCGATGGCCAGCGGGTGTGCCGCATCGGGCAACACCCTCGGGTGCGGCATGCACCGGCCTGTGCATGCCGTGCGGCGACCCGTCGTTGCGGGCCGCTGCGGGGTCACTTCTTCAGCTTGGTCCACACCTTGCTGCGCAGGGACAGGGCCTTGGGCGAGCAGAGCTTGAAGGTCTTCAGGCGGTCCAGCTTGTCCTGCGGGGTGTTGATGGCCGGGTCATCGAACAGCTCCTTCTCCATGAACTGCTCGGAGCCGGCGACGGCGTTGTTGTACTTGGCGAAATTGGAGGCCGCGGCGATGTTCTCCGGCTGCATCATCCAGTTGATGAAGGCGTGGGCCTCCTCGACGTTGACCGCGTCCTTGGGGATCACCAGGTTGTCGATGAAGACGTGGATGCCTTCCTTCGGATAGACGTAGACCAGGCTGTCGCGCTGGGCATGGGCGCGGTGGTAGGCACCGTTCCACTGCATGTGCATGGCGACTTCGCCGGCGGCCATGCGCTCGATGGTGCCGTCGCTGTTGTACATGGCCAGCAGCGGCTTCTGGCCCAGCAGCAGGTCCTGGATCTTCTTCGCGTCCTTCGGGTCCTCGGTGCACTGGTCGATGGACAGGTAGTGGGACGCGGCGATGTACAGGTCCTCGATGGAGTTCAGCGCCACCACCTTGCCCTTGAGTTCGGCCGGCGGTTCGAAGAAGGGCTTCCAGCTTTCCTCCAGCGTGCCGCCGGGCACCTGCTTGCTGTCGTAGCTGTAGCCGGTGGTGCCCCAGAGGTAGGGCACGCTGTAGTCGTGGGCGGGGTCGAAATCCAGGGTCTGGAAGTTGGGCTTGAGGTTCTTCAGGTTCGGCAGCTTGCTCTTGTCGAATTTCTGCAGCAGACCGTCCTGCACCATGATCTGGATGAAGCTGTCGGAGGGCACCACCACGTCGTAGGCGCCACCGCCGGCCTTCAGCTTGGCCAGCAGGGTCTCGTTGCTGTCGTAGGCGTCCAGGGTGGCCTTGATGCCGGTGTCCTGCTCGAACTTCTTCAACAGCTCCGGCGGGTAGTAGTCGGACCAGTTGGCGAAGTGCAGGGTGTCGGCCGCCTGGGCGGTACCGGCCAGGCCGAGGGTCAGCAGCAGGGACAGGGCGAACGGTGGGGTACGGCTCATGTCGGGCTCCTTGGGCTCAGCGCTTGCGCTGGCCGATGTAGTAGGACAACGCAACGAACGCAATGGAGATCACCAGGATCAGTGAGGAAATGGCATTGATCTTCGGGGAAATACCCATCCGGATAGAGCTGAAGATGTACACCGGCAGGGTCGTCGAGCCGGCCCCGGCGACGAAGTAGGTGATGACGAAATCGTCCATCGAGATGATGAAGGCCAGCATCGCCCCGGAGAGGATGCCGGGCATCAGCAGGGGGAAGGTCACCTTCCAGAAGGCCTTCCACGGCGAGGCGTAGAGGTCGGCGGCCGCCTCCCCGAGGCGCGGGTCCAGGCCCTCCAGGCGGGCGCGGATCGGCAGGTAGGCGAAGGGGATGCAGAACACCACGTGGGCGATGAGGATGGTGAACAGCGACAGCTTCAGGCCGATGAAGGCGAAGAACATCAGCGTGGCCACTGCAGTGACGATCTCCGGCACCAGCAGCGGCAGGCCCAGTACCCCGCTCATCAGCCCCTGGCCGCGGAAGGTGCGGCCGCGCATGCCCAGGGCTGCCAGGGTCGCCAGGGTGGTGGCGATCAGGGTGGCCAGGCTGGCGACGATCAGCGAATTCTTCGCGGCGCGGACGATCTCCGGGTCATTGGCCACCACCGCGTACCACTTCAGGCTGAAGCTCTCCCAGATGGTCGCCGACTGGCCACCGTTGAAGCTCAGCACCACCAGCACCAGGATCGGCACGTAGAGGAAGGCGAAGAACAGCCAGGCGACGGGGCGCACACCGGTGAAGCGCCACAGCGGGTTGCGCATGTTCATGGGTGGCCTCCGGCGGCGCCCTTGAAGCGCAGGCTGTAGAGCAGCATGGCCGCCAGCACGAAGCCGAGCAGGGCGAACGACAGGGCGGCACCCAGGGGCCAGTTGTGCGAGGCGCCGAACTGCAGCTGGATGAGGTTGCCGATCATCAGCGACTTACCGCCCCCCAGCAGCTCGGGAATGATGTAGTTGCCGAGCGAGGGTATGAACACCAGGATCACCCCGGCCATGATGCCCGGCATGGCCAGCGGCACGATGATCCGGCGCAGGGCGTGGAAGCGGTTGGCGCCCAGGTCGAAGGCCGCTTCCACCAGGCGCCAGTCGAGCTTCTCCAGGCTGGTGTAGATGGGCAGCACCATGAACGGCAGGAAGGTGTAGAGCAGGCCGATAATCACCGCCGTGTCCGTGTAGAGGACGCCCAGCACCCCGTCGGTCAGGCCCAGGCCATGCAGGCCGCTGTCCACCAGGCCGCCGTTGCGCAGCAGCAGGATCCAGGCATAGACCCGCACCAGCAGGTTGGTCCAGAACGGCACGGTGACGAGGAACAGCAGCAGGTTGCGCCGGCGTTCGTCCTGCAGGGCCAGGTAGAGCGCCGTGGGGAAGCCGATCAGCAGGCAGCCGGCGGTGGTCATCACCGAGAGCCAGAAGGAGCGCTGGAAGATCTGCAGGTAATCGGTGTTGAAGGTGAGGCTGTCGTCCAGATCGCGCTCGTAGAGGAAGTTGATGTACGCCTCCAGCGAGTACTCGCCCCACTTCACGCCGCCGTAGTCGCCCGGCTGCAGGAAGGACACCAGCAGCATGATGCCCAGCGGCAACAGCAGGAACAGCACCAGGCAGAGCATGGCCGGCGATACCAGCGCCAGGCGGCGCCTCAGGTGCCGCGCCTCGGCCAGCACGCGCGGGCTGCTCATCGCGACAGCACCCGGATGGCGGTGGGCGGGACCTGCACGCGCACGCGGGTGCCGGTGGCCAGGGCATCGCCTGCGCCGTCGCGGTTCTGCCGGCGGACGCGGAAGCCGCTCTGGCCGGCGACCCGCAGCAGGTAGAGGGTGTCGGTGCCGACGTAGACCACGGTTTCCACCTCGCCTTCGAGGTTCCCCGCCGCATCCAGCTCCACCCGCTCCGGGCGGATGGCCAGGGTCACCGGGCCACGGCGTTCGCCTTGCGCAAGACCCAGGCGCTGGCCGTCGCCGAGCAGCAGGCCGCTCTCGCTGGCTTCGGCGTCGAGGAAGTTGGTCTCACCGATGAAGTCGGCCACGGTGCGGTTCACCGGGACCTCGTAGATTTCGGTGGGCGAGCCCACTTGCAGCACCTGCCCCTTGTTCATCACCGCGATGCGGTCGGACATGGTCAGGGCTTCTTCCTGGTCGTGGGTGACGAAGATGAAGGTGATGCCGGTCTCGTGCTGCAGGCGCTTGAGCTCGATCTGCATCTCCTTGCGCAGCTTCATGTCCAGTGCAGAGAGGGACTCATCCAGCAGCAGCACCTTGGGCTGGCTGGCCAGGGCACGTGCCAGGGCGATGCGCTGTTGCTGGCCGCCGGAGAGCTGGTCGGCGCGGCGCTTGCCCACGTCCGGCAGCTTCACCAGCTGCAGCATGCGTTGCACGGTGGCGTCGATCTCCGCGCGGGGGCGGCCCTGCATCTCCAGGCCGAAGGCGATGTTCTGCGCCACCGTCATGTGCGGGAACAGCGCGTAGCTCTGGAACACGGTGTTGACCGGCCGGCGGAAGGGCGGCAGGTCCTGCATTTCCTCGCCATAGAGGCGGATGGCACCGGAGGTGGGTTGCTCGAAGCCGGCGATCAGGCGCAGCAGGGTGGTCTTGCCGCAGCCGGAGGGTCCCAGGAGGGTGAAGAACTCGTTGGGGCGGATTTCCAGGGAGACCTCGTCCAGGGCGCGCACGCCGTGCCCCGGGTCGCCGAACTCCATGCACACTCGGTCGATGCTGATCGCGCTGGACATGCTGATCACACGCTCTAAGGGATTGTTCTTCTTGGGGTTTGCGGGCGCTGCTGGCCACCCCTGATGGCTTCGATTCTGTCAGCGGCGAGGGAGGGCCAGAACGATAGAAACGGTCAAAAGGGGATAATTCCGGACAATCTGTCGAGGCCTTCTGCGCGTCCTACGCGGCGCGCAGGCGAGCGCCCGCCGCCGCGTAGGCAGGCGGTGACGGAAGGGGTGGGCGGGCTTTTTCCGAGGGCGTCGGTCAGCGGCGATATTGGCTCGGCGGCTGGCCGCTCCAGCGCTGGAAGGCGTGGCGGAAGCTGGCGGTTTCGGCGTAGCCGAGCTGCTCGGCGATCAGGTAGATCGGCAGGTCCGTCTGCAGCAGCAGGTGGCGGGCCTTCTCGTAGCGCACCTGGTCGAGCAGGCGCTGGTAGCTGGTGTTCATGCGCTGCAGGTGGCGGCGCAGGGTGCGCTCGGAGCGGTGCAGGCGGCGGGCGATGCCGTCGAGGTTGATGTCCTCGGCGAGATTGTCCTCCAGCTGCTCGCGGATCTGCTCCAGCACGTCGTGGCGCTGGGTGAGCTGGGCCGAGAGCCGCTGGCACTGCTGCAGCCCGTGGTGGCAGCTGACCGGGTCGGCCAGGGGCAGCGGGCGGTCCAGCAGGGAGGCGTTGAAGCACAGGGCGGTGTGGGCGGCGCCGAAGTCCACCGGGCAGCCGAGCCGCTCGGTGTAGGCCGCCGCGTGCAGCGGCGGGCGATAGGGCAGCGCCACCCGGCGCGGGCGGATGGCCTCGCCGAGCAGGTCGCGGATCACCGTGAGCAGCGAGGTCAGGCACAGCTCGCTGTTGAACACCATCAGCTCCGGCGCATAGCGGTAGCGGGTGGCCACCAGGCGCGCTTCGGCGCCTTCCTCTTCCAGGGTCAGCTTGAAATAGCTGCCGAGCAGCGCCGAGTGGGTCAGGGCCAGGTTCAGCGCGTCACGCAGGGTGCGGCTGGCGAGCATGGTGTAGCCGAGGATGCCGTAGGCGGAGACGTGCATCCGCAGGCCCAGTGACAGTCCCAGCGCCGGGTCGCGGGTGCAGGCCAGTGCATTGGCGAAGACGCGCAGTTCCTGGGCGTGGTTGATCAGCTTGTCGGGGGTGTCGAGATCGCGGCAGGCGACGCCGCTGCCTTCCAGCAGGCGCGTGCGTGGCACCTCGTCGGTCAGTGCCTGGACCGCGAGTGCGACGGTGTGGAGGGTGGTCAGGACCCGTTCGGGTAGCAATGACGCCGCCATGGTTCGTCCCCTTTGGTAACGGTGGGGGCACGGTTCGTGCGCTGTGGTCGGGCATTAAGGTTGGTTTCAGGCATCACCCTGGCGCACTGCGTTATCCTCGCCGCGCCTCCTGAATCCCCTGAGTCCGTCCCGATGCGCTCCTTCCTGCGTCCCCGTTGGCTGGTTTCCGGCCTGTTGTTCTGTGTGTTCGTGGTGCTGGGCATCGCTGCCCAGGAATTTCGCCTGTTCGAGCGAGGCTGGTTCAGCTTGCAAGAATGGCGCCACGCCTCGGAATGGCGGGAGCGCTCCATCTGGTTGCCCGACTACCAGGTGACGGTGGAGGCGCGCCCCATCGAGGGGCTGGATGCCGATGTGTCGGCGCTGACCTACGACCCGGAGCGCCACAGCCTGCTCACGGTGACCAACAAGCGTCCGCAGATCATCGAGCTCTCACTGGACGGCCACATCGTCCGGCGCATCGACCTGGACGGTTTCGGCGACCCGGAGGCCATCGAGTACGTCGCGCCCGGCACCTACGTCATCACCGACGAGCGCCAGCAGCGGCTGATCAAGGTGAAGCTGGACGAGCACACCACCCGCGTCGATGCCGCCGAGTCCCAGCAGCTCTCCCTGGGCATCGGCCTGAACGGCAACAAGGGCTTCGAGGGCCTGGCCTACGACACGGCGGGCCAGCGCCTGTTCGTGGCCAAGGAGCGCGACCCGGTGCGCATCTACGAGATCCACGGCTTCCCACACACCAACCCGGAGAAACCCTTTGCCGTGCACGTGGTGGATGACCCCGAGCGCGATGCCGGGCTGTTCGTTCGCGACCTGTCGAGCCTGCAATACGACGAGCGCAGCGGCCATCTGCTGGCGCTGTCCGACGAGTCGCGGCTGGTGCTGGAAATCAACGCCGACGGCCGCCCCATCAGCACCCTGTCCCTGCTGCGCGGCATGCACGGGCTGAAGGCCAGCGTCCCCCAGGCGGAGGGCGTGGCGATGGATAACGAGGGGAACCTGTACCTGGTGAGCGAGCCGAACCTGTTCTACGTGTTCAGCCGGCCGGCCAGGGATTGAATCCGGGCGCCTCGGGAGAGGCGCCCGGACAGCCCCGTCAGTACCAGGGGCGTTCGACCAGGGGGAGGTCGAGGGATTTGTCGCGGTAGTTCGCCTGGGCGGTCTTGATGTCGCTGCGCAGGGTCTTGGCTTGCTGGACGAGGTCGTTCATTTCCGCCTCCGACGGGCTGTAGCCGGCACCCGCCAGCAGCACCAGTGCCGTTTTGCCGTCCTGGTTGCCATCGGCCAGGGCCACGCTGGCCCAGATGAACGTCTGCTTGAAGTCGCGCTTGAGCAGGTTGAGGGCGGTGGCGTTGCTCTGACCAAAGGCCGAGCCCGTGCGGGCGTCGGCATCGCACCAGGCCAGCACCTGTTCCGCCTGGGCGGGGTCGCCACGACCCATCTTGCGTTTCAGAGGCGGGGCGAACAGGCGGCAACCCAGTTCGGAAGCGAGTCGATCGCCCTTGGCGGATGTCTCGGCCAGCAGCGCGCGATAGTCGGCCTCGCTGATCAGGGCGCCCTCGCCGTCGCCGATGGCGCCGGCCAGGTAGAGCAGCTTCACCCGGTCGTTGCTCTCGGCGTACTGCTCGAAGACGGCGCGGCGGCGGGCTTCATCCGCCAGCGCGGGGATGTGGCCGTCGAACAGACCCATGAGGATCGGCGGGTAACCGTAGGGTCCGTGTTGCGCCAGGTATTCATAGGCCGTAACGACCTTCTCCGGGGCGAGCTTGCCCAGGGTGGGGTCGGCATAGAGGTTGGCCAGCCCCAGGTTGGCGTGCAGGCGGTGGCCTTCCACTGGGTCCTTCTCGGCGACTTCGAGCAGGAGGCGTTCGCCCTGGTCGACGTCCTGGCGGAACGGCGGGTTGCCGTTGAGCAGGGCCAGGCCCAGCAGCAGCTTGGCGGTGTAGGAGCCCTGGCTGGCGCCCTTCTCCAGGAAGTTCTTCGCCTGCTGCACGTCCACCTTCTGGCCGAACTGCGCGTCTTCGACGTAGCGGCTCAGCATGTAGGAGGCGTCGCCGTTGCCGTTGAGGGATGACTGGGTATAGAGCGCGAAGGCCTTGTTGTAGTCCTGGGCGACGCCGTCGCCACGCTCGTACATCTTGGCCAGCATGTACTGCGCACGGGGCTCCTTGTCTTCGGCAGCGCTCTCCAGCAGCTCATGGGCTTCCTGCAACTGCTGCGCAGCGGTGGTATCGGGGCGGTAGAGGCTGATGGCCTTGTCGGTCTTCTCGATGGGGGTTTCGAAGCAGCCAGTCAGCAGGGCGCACAGCGCCAGGGGGATGAAGGTTTCCTTCTTCATGGCATTCCTTGAGGGGTGGGGGATGTATCGCGGCGCAGAGCCTAACAGAGCCTCAAGGCTGATGGCACTTTGATGGTCGATGGCGAGCGTCTGAAGACGCCGGTGTTGCAGGGCGGGCCCGGCGCGTTGCACGCCGGGCGCTGTTGGTCAGGCCTTGAGCGTCTTCACGCCTTCGGCGGTGCCGAGCAGCAGCAGGTCGGCCGGGCGGGCGGCGAAGAGGCCGTTGGTGACCACGCCGACGATGGCGTTGATCTGCGCCTCCAGGCCCTTCGGGTCGACGATGGAGAGGTTGTGCACGTCGAGGATGATGTTGCCGTTGTCGGTGACGACACCTTCGCGGTAGACCGGGTCGCCGCCCAGTTTCACCAGTTGGCGGGCCACGTGGCTGCGGGCCATGGGGATGACTTCCACCGGCAGCGGGAAGGCGCCGAGCACCGGCACCAGCTTGCTGGCGTCGGCGATGCAGATGAAGGTGCGTGCCACGGCGGCGACGATCTTCTCGCGGGTCAGTGCGGCACCGCCGCCCTTGATCAGGTTCAGGTGCTCGTCGCTCTCGTCGGCGCCGTCCACGTAGAACTCCAGGGCGTCCACGGTGTTCAGGTCGTAGACCGGGATGCCATGGCCCTTCAGGCGCTGCGCAGTGGCCTCGGAGCTGGCGACGGCGCCGTCGAAGGCCATCTTGTGGCGGGCCAGGGCGTCGATGAAGAAGTTGGCGGTGGAGCCGGTGCCGACGCCGATGACGCTTTTGCTGTCGATCAGCGGAAGGATGTGGTCGACGGCGGCCTGGGCGACGGCCTGCTTGAGCTGGTCCTGGTTCATGCGGTGGTCCACGTTGTGAGGGGTATCCGAGGGCGCGCAGTATAGCCGCTCGCCACGGCAAAACCCCGCATCCCGTGTGGTCGGTCGACGGACGCCTGCGGTAGACTCGCCGCTCCCGCCCCGCCCGCCAGTGAAGCCGTGATGCTCGAAGACTACGTCAAGAAGACCCTCACCTCGCGCGTTTATGACGTCGCGGTGGAAACCCCGCTGCAACGCGCGCCACGCCTGACCGAGCGCCTCGGCAACCAGGTGCTGCTCAAGCGCGAAGACCTGCAGCCGGTCTTCTCCTTCAAGATCCGCGGGGCCTACAACAAGCTGGCCCAGCTGTCCGCCGAGGAACTGGCCCGTGGCGTGGTCACCGCCTCGGCCGGCAATCACGCCCAGGGCCTGGCCCTGGCGGCCCGCGAGCTGGGCATCGAAGCCACCATCGTGATGCCGCGCACCACCCCCGAGCTGAAGGTCCAGGGCGTGCGCGCCCGGGGCGGCAAGGTGGTGCTGCACGGCGACGCCTTCCCCGAGGCGCTGGCCTATTCGCTGAAGCTGGTGGAGGAGAAGGGCTTCGTCTACATCCACCCCTATGACGACCCCCATGTGATCGCCGGGCAGGGCACCGTGGCGATGGAGATCCTCCGCCAGCACCCGGGGCGCCTGGACGCCATCTTCGTGCCGGTGGGCGGCGGCGGCCTGATCGCCGGCATCGCCGCCTACGTGAAGTACCTGCGCCCCGAGGTGAAGGTGATCGGCGTCGAGCCGGACGACTCCAACTGCCTGCAGGCCGCCATGGCCGCCGGCGAGCGCGTGGTGCTGGGCCAGGTCGGGCTGTTCGCCGATGGCGTGGCGGTGGCGCAGATCGGCCAGCACACCTTCGACATCTGCCGCCATCACGTCGATGAAGTGGTGACCGTCAGCACCGACGAGATCTGCGCGGCGATCAAGGACATCTACGACGACACCCGCTCCATCACCGAGCCCGCCGGTGCCCTGGCCGTGGCAGGCATCAAGCGCTACGTCGAGCGCGAGGGCATCGAGGGCCAGACCCTGGTGGCCATCGACTCCGGCGCCAACATCAACTTCGACCGCCTGCGCCACGTGGCCGAGCGCGCGGAGCTGGGCGAGAAGCGCGAGGCGATCATCGCGGTGACCATTCCCGAGCGCCCGGGCAGCTTCAAGGCGTTCTGCGAGGCCATCGGCAAGCGCCAGATCACCGAGTTCAACTACCGCTACAACACCGACAACGAGGCGCACATCTTCGTCGGCGTGCAGACCCACCCGCTCAACGACCCCCGCGAGGCGCTGGTCAATGGCCTGCGCGAGCAGGGCTTCCCGGTTCTGGACCTGACCGACAACGAGCTGGCCAAGCTGCACATCCGCCACATGGTGGGCGGCCGTGCGCCTCGGGTGGAGGACGAGTCGATCTTCCGCTTCGAATTCCCCGAGCGCCCCGGTGCGCTGTTCAACTTCCTCGACAAGCTGGGCGGGCGTTGGAACATCACCCTGTTCCACTACCGCAACCACGGCGCCGCCGACGGCCGCGTGGTGGCAGGGCTGCAGGTGCCAGCGGAGGAGCGCCACCTGGTGCCCGAGGCCCTCGCCGCCATCGGCTACCCCTACTGGGACGAAACGGAAAACCCGGCCTACCGGCTGTTCCTCAGCTGAGGTCGCAGACCGGGCGACTACACTGAGCCCGTCGCCCGATTGGAGGAAGGATGATGGACGCTGACCTGCTGCTGGGCCTCAACGGCCTGGCGATCGCCCTGCTGATGGCGGTGGCCCTCCTGCTGTTCTGGTTCGTCCTGCGAGCCTGGCACGGCGCCCTGCCAGGCTGGGCACCGAGCCCGCGCCAGGCCGCGCTGTTCGGCGTGCCGGCCTTGCTGCTGCTGGGCCTCGCTGCGCCCGTGTCCGGCTGGCTGGTGCTGGACCAGCGCGGCATTCCCCTGGGCCTGACCTGGGTACTGGGCAGCAGCCTGCTCTACCTGCTGGCCGGCATCGCCTGGCTGCTGGCCAGTCGCCGCCTGCTGGTGCTGCATGCCGGCCCGGCCGAACTGGCCGCCCCGCGCGGGCGCTTCCTCGGCTTCAGCCTCGGCTATGCCGCCCTCGGCCTGATCCTGCTGCTGGTGATCCTCGGCCTCATCCTCGTGCGGCCGGTCTGACTTGGCGTTCAACCGCATCCTGCTGGTCGGTGCCAGCGGTTTCATCGGCCAGCGCCTGCTGGCTGCTCTCCTTGGCGCGGGCCAGAGCCTGGTGGCCACGTCGCGTACCGGCAGCGGGACTCCCTGCCCGGGCGTGGAGTGGCGCGCCCTCGACCTCGAGCGCTTGGCAGGCGACCCCGACGGCTTCCCCTGGCCGGCGGGCGTGGGCCTGGTGATCAACGCCGCCGGCGCGCTGCTGCCCGATTCCGCACGACTGGAAAGGCTGCAGGCGGATGGGCCCAAGGCCCTCTTCGACCTCGCGGCCCGCCATGGCGCGGCGGTGCTGCAGCTTTCCGCGTTGGGGGCGGGTGATCACCCGGATGTGCCCTTCCTGGCCAGCAAGGCGCGGGCGGATGCACACCTGCTCGGCCTCGGCATACCCGCCGTGGTGCTGCGCCCGTCCCTGGTGCTGGGTGAAGGCGGCGCCAGCAGCGGCTGGCTGGAAGCCCTGGCCTGCCTGCCCGTCGCGCCCCTGCCGGATGTCGGCGCGCGCAGCCGCCCGGTGCATGTGGACGACCTGGCCGGCGCGGTGCTGGCGCTGATTCGCCGCTGGCCGGCACAGCCCTGCGCGGTGCCGCTGGTGGGCCCCGATATCCTTACCCAGGGTGGCCTGCTGGACCTGCTCCGCCGTATGCGCGGGCGTGGCCCCGGTCGCTGGCTGCGCCTGCCCGGTGCGCTCGCGGCGCTGGGCGCGCGGGCGGCCCGTTGGTTCGGCTGGCGGGCTCTCGACCCTCAACTGATGACCCTGGCACGGCGCGACAACCTCGCCGAGCCGGATGCCCTGGCGGCGCTCTGCGGCTATCGCGCGGTGCCCCTTGCCCTGCGCCTGACGGGTGGCTGGCCGCAGCCGGAGCGGGTCATCACCCGCCTGATGCGCCCCGCGATGCTGGCCGTGCTGGCGCTGATCTGGCTGGGGACGGCCTTCGTCTGCCTGGGGCCGGGGTACGACTGGGGGCTGCGCATCATGGCCGACATGGGCGTGAACGGCTGGCCGGCGAGCCTGGCGGTGGTCAGCGGTTCGCTGCTGGATGCCGCGCTGGGGCTCGGCCTGCTGGTCCGCCGCTGGCGCGTGCGCGCCTTGCAGGCCCAGTTGGGCCTGATGCTGGTCTACACCCTGCTGATCACCTTGCTGCTGCCCCACTACTGGGCCGACCCCTACGCGGCGGTCGGCAAGAACCTGGTGCTCATGGTCGCCACCCTCTGGGTGCTGTGGCTGGAGCCCCCACCACGGACGCCTGCCCGATGAGCCTGTACCTGCTGCTGAAGACCCTGCACATCCTGTCCTCCACCCTGCTGTTCGGCACCGGGCTGGGGTCGGCCTACTACGCCCTGCGGGCCTGGCACAGCCAACGGCTGGAGGTGATCGCGGTGACCTTCCGCCACCTGGTCACCGCCGACTGGCTGTTCATTGCCACCACGGCGGTGTTCCAGCCCCTCAGCGGGCTGGCGCTGGCGAAGGTGGCGGGCTGGCCGCTGAACCAGTTCTGGATTCTGTGGAGCGTGGGGCTCTACGTATTCGCCGGGCTGTGCTGGCTACCGGTGGTGTGGCTGCAGATCCGCGTGCGCGACATGGCCGCCCAGGCGCTGGCCGGCGGCCAGGCCCTGCCGGAGCGGGCCTTCCTCTATATGCGCATCTGGTTCGTGCTGGGCTGGCCGGCGTTCATCGCCTTCGTGGCGATCTTCTTCCTGATGGTGGCCAAGCCGCTCTGACGGGCCGCCAGGCGCGGCCCGCGTGGGTCAGCGCAGCGAGATCACCGCCCAGCCACGGGCATGGGCCTCGGCACGCAGGCGGTCGTCCGGGTCGACGGCCACCGGGCGGCTGACCCGCTCCAGCAGAGGCATGTCGTTCACCGAGTCGCTGTAGAAGCTGGCGTCGTCCAGGCTCAGGCCGTTCTCCGCCAGCCAGCGCTCCAGGCGCACCACCTTGCCTTCGCGGAAGCACGGCACGTCGGTGCTGCGGCCGGTGTAGCGGCCGTTCACCACCTCGCACTCGGTGGCCAGCAGGTCGTCCACGCCCAGGCGCTCGGCGATCGGACCGGTGATGAAGCGGTTGGTGGCGGTGATGATCACCAGGCGGTCGCCGGCGGCGCGGTGCTCGGCCAGCAGTGCCTCGCCCTTGGCCAGCAGGATCGGCTCGATGCGGTCGCGCATGAACTCGCGGTGCCAGGTGGCCAACTGCTCCAGGTCGTGGCGGCCGAGGATCTCCTGGCAGAAGTCCTGGTAGGCCTGTACGTCGAGGGTGCCGGCCAGGTAGTCCTGGTAGAAGGCGTCGTTGCGCGCCCGGTAGGTGGAGGCGTCCACCAGGCCGCGTTCGCAGAGGTACTCGCCCCAGGCGTGGTCGCTGTCGCCGCCGAGGAGGGTGTTGTCGAGGTCGAAAAGGGCCAGGCGCACGTCTATCACCTTGCTGGAAGCTGCCGAAGGCCGCGCAGGATACCCCCTTTTCCGGGGGCTGCCCATTGCGTGAAAAGCCCGCATTGCCGCGTTTACAGGCTTTGTGGAACAATGCCGCGACATGCGCAAGCGAGGTTGTCCGCTGTGATCGATCCCGATGGTTTCCGCCCTAATGTCGGCATCATTCTCGCCAATGATGTCGGGCAGGTGCTGTGGGCGCGACGCATCAATCAGGACGCCTGGCAGTTCCCCCAGGGGGGCATCAACCCGCGCGAAACGCCTGAAGAAGCGCTGTTCCGCGAATTGAACGAAGAAGTCGGCCTCGAAGAGCAGGATGTGAAGATCCTGGCATGCACCCGTGGCTGGCTGCGCTATCGTCTGCCGCAGCGCCTGGTGCGCACGCACAGCCAGCCGCTGTGCATCGGCCAGAAGCAGAAGTGGTTCCTGTTGCGCCTGAAGTCCGATGAGACCCGGGTGCGCATGGACCTGACCGGCAAGCCCGAGTTCGATGGGTGGCGCTGGGTCAGCTACTGGTACCCGCTTGGACAGGTCGTGACCTTCAAGCGAGAAGTCTATCGTCGCGCCCTCAAGGAACTCGCCCCGCGCCTGCTGGCGCAAGACTGACCCGGAGAAAGGCTACACGGCCATGCTCAATACCCTGCGCAAGATCGTCCAGGAAGTGAACGCCGCCAAGGATCTCAAGGCGGCGCTGGCGATCATCGTGCAGCGGGTGAAGGAGGCCATGGGCAGCCAGGTCTGCTCGGTGTACCTGCTCGACCCCGAGGCCAACCGCTTCGTGCTGATGGCCACCGAGGGCCTCAACAAACGCTCCATCGGCAAGGTCAGCATGGCCCCCAACGAAGGCCTGGTGGGCCTGGTGGGCACCCGCGAAGAGCCGCTGAACCTCGAGAACGCCGCCGACCACCCCCGCTACCGCTACTTCGCCGAGACCGGCGAGGAGCGCTACGCCTCTTTCCTCGGCGCGCCGATCATCCACCACCGTCGGGTGATGGGCGTGCTGGTGGTGCAGCAGAAGGAGCGTCGCCAGTTCGACGAGGGCGAAGAAGCCTTCCTCGTCACCATGAGCGCCCAGCTCGCGGGCGTCATCGCCCATGCCGAGGCCACCGGCTCCATCCGTGGCCTGGGCCGCCAGGGCAAGGGCATCCAGGAAGCCAAGTTCGTCGGCGTGCCCGGTGCGCCGGGCGCTGCCGTGGGCACCGCCGTGGTGGTGCTGCCGCCGGCCGACCTGGAAGTGGTGCCCGACCGCCCGGTGGATGACATCGAGGCCGAGGTCGCCCGCTTCAAGCAGGCCCTGGAGTCCGTGCGCGAGGACATGCGCCGCCTCTCCAGCAAGCTGGCCAGCCAGCTGCGCCCGGAAGAGCGGGCCCTGTTCGACGTCTACCTGATGATGCTCGACGACGATTCCATCGGCCTGGAGGTGAAGAAGGTCATCCGCTCCGGCCAGTGGGCCCAGGGTGCCCTGCGCCAGGTGGTGATGGAGCACGTCAAGCGCTTCGAGCTGATGGACGATGCCTACCTGCGCGAGCGCGCCTCCGACGTCAAGGACCTCGGTCGCCGCCTGCTCGCCTACCTGCAGGAAGAGCGCAAGCAGAACCTGGTCTACCAGGACAACACCATCCTGGTCAGCGAGGAGCTGTCCCCGGCCATGCTCGGCGAAGTGCCGGAAGGCAAGCTGGTGGGCCTGATCTCCGTGCTCGGTTCCGGCAACTCCCACGTCGCCATCCTGGCCCGGGCCATGGGGATTCCCACGGTCATGGGCGTGGTCGACCTGCCCTATTCCAAGGTCGACGGCATCGAGCTGATCGTCGACGGCTACCACGGCGAAGTCTTCACCAACCCCTCCGAGGAACTGCGCAAGCAGTACGGCGAAGTGGTCGAGGAGGAGCGCCAGCTGGTCAAGGGCCTCGACGCCCTGCGCAGCCTCCCTTGCGAGACCCTCGACGGCCACCGCATGCCGCTGTGGGTCAACACCGGCCTGCTGGCCGACGTGACCCGCGCCCAGGAGCGCGGTGCCGAAGGCGTCGGCCTGTACCGCACCGAAGTGCCGTTCATGATCAACGAGCGCTTCCCCAGCGAGAAGGAACAGCTCGCCATCTACCGCGAGCAGCTCGCCGCCTTCCACCCGCTGCCGGTGACCATGCGCACCCTGGACATCGGTGGCGACAAGGCGCTGTCCTATTTCCCCATCAAGGAAAGCAACCCCTTCCTTGGCTGGCGCGGCATCCGCGTCACCCTCGATCACCCGGAGATCTTCCTGGTGCAGGTGCGCGCCATGCTCAAGGCCAGCGAAGGCCTGAACAACCTGCGTATCCTGCTGCCGATGATTTCCGGCGTGCAGGAGCTGGAAGAGTCTCTGCACCTGATCCACCGCGCCTGGGGCGAGGTGCGCGACGAGGGCGTGGACATCCCCATGCCGCCGGTCGGCGTGATGATCGAGATCCCCGCCGCCGTGTACCAGACCCGCGAACTGGCGCGCCAGGTGGACTTCCTCTCGGTCGGTTCCAACGACCTCACCCAGTACCTGCTGGCGGTGGACCGCAACAACCCGCGCGTGGCCGACCTCTACGACTACCTGCACCCCGCCGTGCTCCAGGCGCTGCTCAAGGTGGTCAACGACGCCCATGCCGAAGGCAAGCCCGTCAGCATCTGCGGCGAGATGGCCGGCGACCCGGCGGCCGCCGTGCTGCTGCTGGCCATGGGCTTCGACAGCCTGTCGATGAACGCCACCAACCTGCCCAAGGTGAAATGGCTGCTTCGTCAGCTCAGCCTGAGCAAGGCCCGCGAGCTCCTTGACCAGTTGATGGGCATCGACAACCCTCAAGTCATCCACAGCGCGCTGCACCTCGCCCTGCGCAACCTGGGCCTGGGCCGCGTGATCAACCCGGCCGCGACCATCCAGGCCTGAGCCGCCTCCAGCGGGCGGCTCCGCGTGCCGCCCGACCCGATGCCCCGCGCCTGCGGGCATCCAGGAGCTGCCGCTTATGGACGAGCCCTCCGCCACCGACCGCGATGTGGAACGCACCCTGCGCCACGCCCTGGAGATCGTCAGCGACGGCATCTGGGACTGGGACATGCGCAGCGGCCATGTCACCCGCAGCCCCGGCTGGTACGCCATGCTCGGCTTCCCCCGCAACAGCCTGCCCGAGGACGTCGACACCTGGGAGAACATCATCCACCCCGACGACCTGCCTCGCGTCATGCAGAGCTTCAACGCCTACCTGGAAGGGCGCTCCGAGGTCTATGAAGAGGAATACCGCTGCCGCTGCCAGGACGGCCGCTACCTGTGGATCAGCGATCACGGGCGCTTCGTCGAGTTCGACGAGGACGGCCAGCCCACCCGCATGATCGGCGCCCACCGGGACGTCCACCAGCGCAAGCTCGCCGAGCTGGAGCTGCAGCAGCGCAACCAGGAACTGCTGCGCATCAATGGCGACCTGGAGGCCCTGGTGGCCTGCCGCACCGAGGCCCTGGCCCAGGCCAACCGGGCCCTGGCCGAGCAGGTGGAGGCCGCCATCCGCCTCAGCGAGACCGACCCGCTCACCGGCATCGCCAACCGCCGCTGCTTCGAGACCCGGCTGCAGCGGGAATGGCAGCGCTTCCAGCGGCACCACTGCCCCACCGGCCTGGTGATGCTGGACCTCGATCACTTCAAGCGCATCAACGACGAGCACGGCCATGCCGAAGGCGACCGCATCCTCCAGGTCGTGGCCGAGCAGATTCGGGCTGTGTTGCGAGAGGAGGACTGCTTCGCCCGTTGGGGCGGCGAGGAATTCATCCTGCTGCTGCCGGACACCGGCCCCGAGGCCCTGCTGCAGCTGGCCCGGCGTCTGCACCGGCGGATTCCCGAGGCCGGGACGGACCTGCCCCAGCGCCTCAGTGCCAGCTTCGCCGTGGCCAGCCTGGTGGAGGGCGAGGACATCACCGCCCTGCTCAAGCGGCTGGACGACGGCCTCTATCGCGCCAAGCAGCAGCGCGACTGCGTCATCGTCTGCCCGTCGCCCTAGCGGGTGCGCAGGTTCAGGTGCACATCGTCCAGCGGCTTGCCGAACGGGCCGAAGCCGCGTTCCACCACTTCGCGGCTGCCGTCCCCGTGCACGATCAGGGCCGTCGTGGCGCGGGTGCCATAGGTGCGGCTGGCGATGAACACCGGCGACAGCATGCGCTCGGTCTCCAGCCCTACGCCGGTGTCCGGCAGGGTCGCGTCCGAGGCCGGCTGCGGGTCGTGCATGAGGTTGAGCAGGTCCGCCGGACGCACCACGTCCAGGCACTCGGCCAGGGCGGCCTTGGTCTTGCGCACCTTCGGCCAGGGGGTGTCGAGGTCGGCGTTGGACAGCCCGTAGAGCCCCGCCTCCAGGCGACGCGGGCCCGGGCCTCGGGAGTGCAGGAACCACAGCTCGCGCCCGTCGCCCACCAGCAGGTTGAAGCCCGCATAGTCCGCCGCGCGCCGGTGCGCCTCGGCCATGAAGGCCTCCGGGGTCTGGGTGCCGCCGAGGAAGCCCACGCACAGCTCGCCCCGTGAGCGGCCGGTGGCTGGATGGCGTGGGTCGCGGATGTTGGTCAGCGCCGCGAAGCGCCCGCCCTGCCCCAGGCCGAGCCAGGTGCCGCCGGCTTCCAGGTCACGCCCGGCATGCAGGCCTGGCACGTCGTGCCAGGCGCCGAGGGCGCGGGTCGGTCGCTCGTAGAACTCGTCGCGATTGGCGGCCAGTACCAAGGGGGTGGCATGTCCCGGGCGCCAGGCGAAGGTGATCAGGCACATGGTGAGGCTCCTTCTCCGTGATCCTCGGCCGAGTCTAGGGGCTGTAGGAAAAGGCGTCGAGAATACCGACGATTCGCGCAGCGGGGCGGGAACGGCCGTCGCCCTGATTGGAGCGGCAAGCGGCCTTCCGTTACCATGCCGCTTTGCTTCCGGGGGTGTCGCTTGGAATTCCTGCTCTACCTGGTGCTCGGCGCCTTCGCCGGGGTGCTGGCCGGCCTGTTCGGCGTCGGCGGCGGCATGATCATCGTGCCGGTGCTGGTGTTCAGCTTCACCGCCCAGGGGTTCGATCCGAGCGTCCTCACCCACCTGGCGGTGGGCACCTCCCTGGCGACCATCATCTTCACCTCGATCAACGCCGTGCGCGAACACCACCGCAAGGGCGCGGTGCGCTGGGCGATCTTCGCCTGGATGACCCTGGGCATCCTGCTCGGCGCCGCCATCGGCGCCTACACCGCCAAGCTGATCCAGGGTCCGATGCTGCAGAAGATCATCGGCTGCTTCGCCATCTTGGTGTCCCTGCAGATGGCCCTCGACTTCAAGCCCAAGGCCAGCCGTGACGTGCCCGGCAAGCCCGGCCTCACCGCCGCCGGCGTGTTCATCGGCTGGGCCTCGGCGATCTTCGGTATCGGCGGCGGCTCCCTCACCGTGCCTTTCCTCAGCTGGCGCAGCGTGCCGATGCAGCAGGCCGTGGCCACCTCCTCCGCCTGCGGCCTGCCGATCGCCATCGCCAGCGCCCTGTCGTTCATGGTGCTGGGCTGGAACCACGAACACCTGCCGCCGCACAGTGTCGGATACGTCTACCTCCCGGCGCTGGTGGGGATCGCCCTCACCAGCATGTTCTTCGCCCGCCTGGGCGCGCGCCTGGCCCACCGGCTGCCCCCGCGCCTGCTCAAGCGCCTGTTCGCCCTGCTGCTGTTCGCGGTCGGGCTGAGTTTTCTGATCTAAGGAGTCGTGATGCTGGCTTATCCCCAGATCGATCCGGTGGCGTTCAGCCTCGGACCCCTGAAAATCCACTGGTACGGGCTCATGTACCTGATCGGCATCGGCGGTGCCTGGTTGCTGGCCTCGCGCCGGCTGGAGCGCTTCGACCCGACCTGGACCAAGGAGAAGCTCTCCGACCTGGTGTTCTGGGTCGCCCTCGGGGTGATCGCCGGCGGGCGCCTGGGCTACGTGCTGTTCTACGACCTGCCCGCCTACCTGGCCAACCCGCTGCTGATCCTCGAAGTCTGGAAAGGCGGCATGTCCTTCCATGGCGGCCTGATCGGCGTGATGCTCGCCACCCTCTGGTTCGGCAAGCGCAACAACAAGAGCTTCTTCCAGCTCATGGACTTCATCGCCCCGCTGGTGCCCATCGGCCTCGGCGCCGGGCGCATCGGCAACTTCATCAACGCCGAGCTGTGGGGCAAGGCCAGCGACGTGCCCTGGGCGATGATCTTCCCCACCGACCCGGCGCACCTGCCGCGCCACCCGTCGCAGCTCTACCAGTTCGCCCTGGAAGGCGTCGCGCTGTTCGTCATCCTCTGGTTCTACTCGCGCAAGCCGCGCCCGACCATGGCGGTTTCCGGGATGTTCGCGTTGTTCTACGGCATCTTCCGCTTCGCCGTGGAGTTCGTCCGCGTACCGGACGCCCAGCTCGGCTACCTGGCCTTCGGCTGGGTCACCATGGGCCAGATCCTCTGCCTGCCGATGATCATCGGCGGCCTCGCACTGATCGTCTGGGCGCACCGTCGTGAAGCCGCCCAAGGAGTCACCCCGTGAAGCAGTACCTCGACCTGATGCGCCTGGTGCGCGAAACCGGCACCTTCAAGAGCGACCGCACCGGCACCGGCACCTACAGCGTGTTCGGCCACCAGATGCGCTTCGACCTGGCCGAGGGCTTCCCCCTGGTGACCACCAAGAAGTGCCACCTGAAGTCCATCATCCACGAGCTGCTGTGGTTCCTGCAGGGCGACACCAACATCCGCTACCTCAAGGAAAACGGTGTCTCCATCTGGGACGAATGGGCCGACGAGAACGGCGACCTGGGCCCGGTCTACGGCTACCAGTGGCGCAGCTGGCCGGCGCCCAACGGTGAATCCATCGACCAGATCGCCAAGCTGATCGAGATGATCCGCAAGAACCCCGACTCGCGCCGCCTGATCGTCTCCGCCTGGAACCCGGCCCTGGTGGACCAGATGGCCCTGCCGCCCTGCCACGCGCTGTTCCAGTTCTACGTGGCCGACGGCAAGCTCAGCTGCCAGCTGTACCAGCGCTCGGCGGACATCTTCCTCGGCGTGCCCTTCAACATCGCCAGCTACGCCCTGTTGACCCTGATGGTGGCCCAAGTCTGCGACCTGGCCCCCGGCGAGTTCATCTGGACCGGCGGTGACTGCCACCTGTACGCCAACCACATCGAGCAGACCGACCTGCAGCTCACCCGCGAGCCGCTGCCGCTGCCCACCATGAAGCTCAACCCCGAGGTGAAGGACCTGCTGGCCTTCAAGTTCGAGGACTTCGAACTGGTCGGCTACCAGGCCCACCCGCACATCAAGGCCCCGGTCGCCGTCTGACCCCCCGGCCGGGGCGCCCGCCCCGGCCCGCCTGCTCCAGGACAGCCCGCCATGAACGCCCCGCTCGCCGCCCTGCTCACCGGCCTCGTCGGCCTCTGGACCCTCGCCGCCCATGCCGAGCCCGCCCAGGGCGGCTTCGTCGCCTCGCAGCGTTGCGAGGCCTACCAGTCGATCCGCAAGCGCAGCAACCCCGATGGCGCCACCCTGCAACCGGGGCAGCGCTACCGGGTGGTGGAGGTCAACAAGCGGGACTACGACTGGCTGCGGGTGCGCTTGCCGGACAACGCCACGCCGCTGCGCTGGGTGCCGGTCGGCTGCGGCCAGGTGGAAGACCTCAGCCTTGGCGCCCGCCAGGGCACCGGGAATGCCGCCCAGGGCGGGGTCTGCAACGTGCCGGGCCAGCACGACGGCTACGTCCTTGCCGCCACCTGGCAGCCCGGCTTCTGCGAGCACGTCGCCTACAAGGGGCGCAAGCCGGAGTGCGACGCCCTGGCCAGCGGTGACCTGCAACTGAACCACCTCACCCTCCACGGCCTCTGGCCCAACCGCCAGGCCTGCGGCACCCGCTACGGGCACTGCGCAGGGCCGGCGCTGGTGCTGGACGAAAGCACCCGCGCGACCCTGCGGCCGTGGATGCCCAACGTCGGCTACGGCGACGACTTCAGCCGCTACCAGTGGGAGAAGCACGGCACCTGCCAGACCGACATGGACGCCAACGCCTACTTCCGCCGCGCCGCCGAGCTGGTGCGTCAGCTGGATGCCACCCGCGCCGGGCAGTACATCGCCAGCAACGTCGGCGGCGCCATCTCCCAGGCCGCGTTCTACCAGAAGGTCAGTGAGGAGTTCGGCAACCCCCGGGCCGGCAACAACTTCCTGCTGGTGTGCACCCGGGGCGGCTATCTGCAAGAGGTGCGGGTGAGCCTGCCCCGCGCGCTCAAACCCGCCGACAGCCTGGTGGGGGTGATGGATGGCCAGTTCGCCGAGCGCCGTCCCGGTGACCGCAATGCCTGCCGGGACGATCGCGTTCTCATCGAGGCCCCGGGCCTCTAGCCGCCCACGCCAACGTTCTTAAGCGGCCAGTTCGGCTGCCAGGCGCTCCAGCTCGGCCTGGCGCTCGGCCTGCTCCAGCTCCGCGCCGGGGTTCAGCGAGGACCATTCCGGGTGGGCCCGCGCCTTGCCCAGGGCGGCAGGCAGCTTGCCCTGGCGCCATTGCTCGTCCGCCGGCGCGTCCACGCGAATCGCTTCGAGCGCCGCATGGCCGCGCAGCTCCAGTGCCCGCAGCAGTTCCATCTGGCGCAGCGCCAGGAGCCGCAGTATGCCGTCGTCCACCGTCAGTTCGCGATGCCCGCGCAGCTTGCCCAGCAGGCGCTGGCCGTAATGCCCGACCGTCTGCCAGGCGCCGCCGGCCAGTGCGCCGATGGCGGCCGCAGCCCCCAGGGTCAGCCCGCCCACCAGCAGGTCCACCCCGGCACCGGCCGCCGCGCCTGCGGCCACGCCGCTGCCCAGGCGCACGCCGAGCTGGCGCAGGGTTTCCGGGTTGAACAGGTCATCACCCCAGCGCCCGTCCAGCAGCGGCAGGTCGCTGGCGGCGGCATCCTCCCGGCTGAAGGCGTACAGCCGCAGCAGGGCTTCCACGCAACGCTGCTCGCGCTGGCGCACCTGCTGGCGCAAGGCTTCGGTGGCAGCCTGCAGGGCCTCGGCCTCGGTGGCCACGCTGCGGCGGCAGGCCGCCACGTCCAGCAGCAGCTCGGCCACCAGGCGCTCACCGGCCTGGCGGCGCAGGTGGCGCTGGGCCTGCTGGTCGTCCACCAGCCGCTGCAGTTGCGGGCGGCCCCGCTCCAGCAGCAGGGCCAGGCTGTCGTAGAGGCGCGGCTCGCCGTCCAGCGGCGGCGCCACGCTGTCGAAGCGCACCAGGGCGTGCAGGCCCAGCCGGGCCAGGGCCTCGCGCCAGGGCTCGCCGCGCTGGTCGTGGCCGGCCACGAAGTTCAGCACCGGCAGCAGCGGCCGGCCGCACATGGCCAGCACCGCCAGCTCGTCGCGGTACTTGGCCAGCACCGGCTCGCGGGCGTCGATGACGTACAGGCCGGCGTCGGAGGCCATCAGCTGGCGCAGCACCTTGGCTTCCTGCTCGAAGCGCTGGCGCGCCTCGGCGCTGTCGAGGAAGCGCGCCAGGCGGGCCGGGCCGTCCAGCCGCTCGCCGGGGCGGTCCAGGCGCTCCAGGTAGTCCAGCAGGGCGATGGCGTCCTCCAGGCCGGGGGTGTCGTACAGCTCCAGCAGTGGCTGACCGTCGACGGATAGCCGCGCGCCCTCGACATGGCGGGTGGTGCTGGGGCGGTGGGAGACCTCGCCAAAGCTGCGGTCCCGCAGCAGGGTGCGCAGCAGCGAGGTCTTGCCGACGTTGGTGTGGCCGACCACGGCCAGGCGCAGGGGCTCAGTCATGGCCGTGCTCCAGCCAGTGGAAGGGGGCGCTGTCGGCGTGGCGCAGGCCCTGGCGGTCGAGGGCCTGGTGCCATTCCTCCAGGCGCCGGCTGTCCAGCGCCTCGCCGGCCGGGGCCGGCAGCAGCCAGACCCGGGCCTCGACGGTGCTGCGCGCCAGTTCGCCGATCAGCACCAGGGTGCCCCGGTCCGGCGAGCGGCGCGGGTCGCAGGCGATCGCCAGGCGCTGGGGCGGGAAGCGGCTGAGCTGGTCCAGCAGGCGCTGGCGCTGCTCGCGGCTGTCCAGCACCCCGGCGTCGCCCACGCCCTTGGGCAGCGCGGGCGGCCAGGGGCGGCTGTCGTCCAGTTCGATCCCCACCAGCAGGGCGCCCGCCCCTTCGAAGGGCAGTGCGGCCTCGGTCATCGGCCCTTGGGGGCCGGGGTCGGCGTCCACCACACCCAGGCGTTGGCTGGCCGGGTTGAGGCGTTCGCGCAGCAGGGCATAGCCGGGCAGGCCGGGCTCAACCACCAGCCCGGCGCGGCCACGGCTCCAGCGCCACAGGCACAGCAGCATCAGGCCCAGGCGCGGCAGCAGGCCGTAGACCAGCGTGACCCCCAGCAGCCAGCCGGACCAGGCCTGGCGGGGCGCGGCGTCGGCGAGCATGTCGCTGCTGGCGCGGATGGTGTCGCTGTCCGGCAGGCTGAAGCCGAGCAGCGCCGGCAGGGCGCCGAGGCCCTGGGTGAGGGCGACGAAGGTGTCGCTGCCAAGCAGCGTGGTTTCCCAGACGAAGCCGTAGCGGCGGGTGGAAAGCAGGGCCAGCAGGGTCAGCAGCGCGGTGCCCAGCACCAGCGTCCAGAAGCCGTGGACCAGCACGCCCAGGCCCCAGCGCGTCAGGCGGCGGCGCTGCAGCATCACCAGCAGCGCCGGGCCCAGCTGGGCGGCCGCGGCATCCCGCGAGAGGCGTGCGCACAGCCACCACCACAGGCGGCCGAGGGCGCTGGCGTGGCCGCCGACCAGGAGGCCCAGGCTCCAGCCCAGCAGGGTCAGCAGGTGCAGGCCGAGCAGCCCGCCCAGGGCCCAGAACACGTTGACCGGGCGCTGCCCGTCGCCCAGGGCCGCTGCCGCCAGGGTGGCGCCGCTGGCCAGGGCCAGCAGCACCAGGGCCCAGGCCGCCAGGCGGGCGCCTTGCAGCCAGTGGACGAGGGCGCCGAGTTGGCCGTCGCGCTGGGCGAGGAACAGTGCGCGGGCCTGGATGCGCTGGGCGAGGTCGCCCCCGCCGGCGTTGGCGCGGCGGTTGGCTTCGCTGTCCTCCAGCGGGCCGGCGTGCTCTTCGCGCAGGCGGATCGCTTCGGTGAGCCAGAGGCGTTGCAGATCGGTGAGGGTGGGGTTCGCGGAGTCGGTCACGCGGCTTCTCTTCCCATGGGACGAGGCAGAAGCATAACCGCTGACGCCAGGGGTGGTGCAGCGGGCGGCCGGTGGACCGCCCGCCTGGGGGTGCGCTACGGCGCCGCGCGCGCGTTGCGGACCTGCACGGCCAGGTCCGGCTGGTCGATGAACAGCCCGTCGATGCCGGCGTCGAGGAAGGCGCGGATCTCCGCCTGGATGTCGCCCCGTGCCTGCGGATCGCTGCCCTGGCGCAGGTTGGTGGGCAGGAAGGCGTTCTCCGCGCGGAAGGTGTAGGGGTGCACCTTGAGGCCCGCCGCATGGGCGTCGGCGACGAAGCGGGTGGGCTGGCCCAGGTTGCCGGCGGCATCGCGGGGAATTATGTAGCCCTTCTCCGGCCCGACCCCGGCGGCGTAGCGGGCGACGGCGTGCAGCCCTTCGGGGCTGGCCATCCGTGCATAGGTCAGGCCGGTGCCCAGCACCTGCTGGTCGTAGGGCTGGCCGCTGCCGTACAGCTGCACCAGGCGCAGGCTGCTCTGCCGGGCGATGCGCTGCAGGTTGTCCACCTCGAAGGACTGGATGTACACCGGCGCGCGGCGGTCGATGTAGCCGTTGCGTTGCAGGGTGCGCAGCAGCGGCTTCTCCATGGCCAGGCCGAGCTGCTGGAAGTGGGTGGGGTGCTTGGTCTCGATGTACAGGCCGATGCGGCGCTGCTGGCTGAGCTGGAGGCTTTTCACCAGGTCGATGATCTCCTGCAGGGTGGGGATCTCGAAGGTACCGTCCAGGCGCGCATTGCCGGGGCGTACCTGGGGGATGCGCTCGATGGCGCGCAGGGTCTTCAGCTCGGCCAGGGTGAAATCCTCGCTGAACCAGCCGGTGAGCGGCACACCGTCGACGCTCTGGGTGCGCTTGCGGTCGGCGAACTCGGGATGGCGGCTGACGTCGGTGGTCAGCCCCAGTTCGTTGTCATGGCGGGCCACCAGGTGGCCGTCGCGGGTCATCACCAGGTCCGGCTCCACGTAGTCGGCGCCTTGCAGGGCGGCCAGGGCGTAGGACGCCAGGGTGTGCTCCGGCACGTAGCCGCTGGCGCCGCGATGGCCGATCACCAGGGGCTGGCCCTCGGCGCGCGCCGGGGCGCGGGTGGCCTGGGGCTGCTGGGTGGCCCAGTCGAGGGCGGATTGCACCGGGTCCGGCGCGGCGAAGGTGCAGAGGGGCAACGTCAGGCTGCAGGCCGCCAGCCAATGCCGCAGGGTCGGGGTGGATGCCATGGGGGCGTCTCCTTGCGGTAGGGAAGCGCAAGCCTGCGGCAGGATAGATGACGGTTTGTCGTGCGCCGCCCGGGCATGTGTTGCCGGGCGTGACACCGTTGGCGGTGACAGAAGGAAAGGCCGGCTGGCGGTGGCCATGGCCTCTGGTATTCTCGCCGCCATGAAAAAGACCCTCCCCCTCGCCCTCATCGCCGCCCAGGCCCGCAACCGGGTCATCGGCCGCGACAACCAACTGCCCTGGCACCTGCCGGCGGACCTCAAGCACTTCAAGGCCCTGACCCTGGGCAAGCCCATCATCATGGGCCGCAAGACCTGGGACTCCCTGGGCCGCCCGCTGCCGGGGCGCCTGAACTTGGTGGTCAGCCGCCAGGCCGGCCTGCAGCTGGAGGGCGCCGAGGTGTTCGCCAGCCTGGAAGAGGCCGTGGCCCGCGCCGAGGTGTGGGCCCGCGAGGAGGACGCCGAGGAAGTGATGCTGATCGGCGGCGCCCAGCTCTACGCCCAGGGCCTGGCCCATGGCGACCGCCTGTACCTGACCCAGGTGGAGCTGGAACCGGAAGGCGATGCCTTCTTCCCCGAGGTGCCCACTGCCGACTGGCACCTGGCTTCCAGCATCGAGTACCCCGTCAGCGACACCACCCCCGCCTACGCCTTCCAGGTGTGGGAGCGGCGCTGAGCCGGTTGGCACAGCGCGGGTGGACGTAAGAAACGACGTCCACCCCATGCCCGGATCGACCCTTCAGGCGGGCCGGGCGCACCCGTTCAGATGTCCAGCTCGCGCAGTTCCGCGCGGACTCGCCCGTCCTCGATCAGCAGCGACCCCACCGCTATCGGCAGCTTGAAGCGCCGGGGCCCGGCGCTGCCCGGGTTGATGTGGAGGATGCCGTCGCGCTGGGTGATCAGCGGCTTGTGGGAGTGGCCGGTGATGATGGCGTCGACGCCGCGCGTGGCGAGGTCGGTGGGGATGTCGGCCTGGTCGTGGACCAGGTAGAGGCATGCGCCACCCAGCTGCACGCTGAGGTCGTGGGGGATGGCCTGGGCCCAGACCTGGGTGTCGTTGTTGCCGCGCACCACGCTGAGGGGCGCGAGCTGGCGCAGGGCGTCGAGGATCTCGGGTTTGCCGATGTCACCGGCGTGGAGGATGTGGTCGCAGCCTTCCAGGGCCGCCAGGGCCTGGGGCCTCAGCAGGCCGTGGGTGTCGGCGATCAGGCCGATGCGCAGGGTCATGGAAGGGGCCTCGTGGGGGAACGAGGCCCATTCTGCCTCACGCGGCGGAGCGCGGGGTTTCCGGCAGGAACCAGTTCAGCACCAGGGCGCACAGGCCGCCGGTGGCCACGCCGGACTCCAGCACGTTGCGCACCGCTGCCGGCATGTGGGCGAGGAACTCCGGCACCTGGGACACGCCCAGGCCCAGGGCCAGGGACACGGCGATGATCAGCAGGGCGCGGCGGTCCAGCTCGATGCCGGCGAGGATGTTGATGCCCGAGGCGGCCACGGCGCCGAACATCACCATCACGGCGCCGCCGAGCACCGGTTCGGGCATGGCCTGGAGCACGCCGGCCACGGCCGGGAACAGGCCCAGCAGGATCAGCATCAGGGCGATCCAGCCGCCGATGTGGCGGCTGGCGATGCCGGTGAGCTGGATCACCCCGTTGTTCTGGGCGAACACCGAGCTGGGGAAGGTGTTGAGCACGCCGGCCAGCAGGGAGTTGGCGCCGTTGACCAGCACGCCACCCTTGATCCTTTGCATCCACAGCGGGCCTTCCACCGGTTGGCGGGAGACCTTGCTGGTGGCGGTGACGTCGCCGATGGCTTCCAGGGAGGTCACCAGGTAGATGACCAGCATCGGCACGAACAGCGACCAGGAGAAGCCCAGGCCGAAGTGCAGCGGGGTCGGCACCTGGATCAGCGGCGCCTCGTGCATGCCGCTGAAGTCCAGGCGGCCCAGGGCGCCGGCCAGGGCGTAGCCCACCAGCAGGGCGATGACGATGGCGCAGCTGCGCATCCACACCACCGGGATGCGGTTGAGCACCAGGATCACCGCCAGCACGGTGCCGGAGAGCAGCAGGTTCTCGCCGTTGGCGAAGGTGCCGTTGGCCATGGCGCCGAAGCCGCCCCCCATGCTGATGAGGCCGACCTTGATCAGGGTGAGGCCGATCATCAGCACCACGATGCCGGTCACCAGCGGGCTGATCAGGCGCTTGATGAACGGCAGGATGCGCGACACGCCCATCTCGATGAAGGCGCCGGCCATAACCACGCCGAAGATCGCCGCCATCACCGCTTCCACCGGGGTGCCCTGCTTGACCATCAGCGCGCCGCCGGCGATCAGCGGGCCGACGAAGTTGAAGCTGGTGCCCTGGACGATCAGCAGCCCGGCGCCGAAGGGGCCGAAGCGGCGGCACTGCACGTAGGTGGCGATACCGGAGACCACCAGAGACATGGAGACGATGAGGTTGGTGTCGCGGGCCGACACGCCCAGCGCCTGGCAGATCAGCAGGCCGGGGGTGACGATGGGGACGATGATCGCCAGCAGGTGCTGCAGGGCAGCCAGGATCGCCGCCAGCGGGCGTGGCTTGTCCTCCAGGCCGTAGACCAGTTCGTTGCGGGACTCGGGGGCGGAGGGGGTTTCCAGTGGGGTCATGGTGGGGGCGGCCGGCGAAAAAGCGGCGATTCTACCTGAATGGCCAGGGGCGGCGAGGGGCGTCGGTCAGCTGTTGGATTGGTGCCTTTCCAAGGCGTTGAGCGCTCCGTAGGAGCAAGCCCTGCTCGCGAATCGCCTGCTGCGGACGCGTCTGTGTAGGGGCGAATCCATTCGCCCGCTGCCGGCCGGGCATGGGGCCGCTGCGCGGCCCTTGGCGCCTGAAGTCGCCCCTACAGGGTGGATGGCGCTCTTTCCATCCACCCATCGATGCCTCCGAAAGGTGCCCAACAAAAAGCCCGGCACAAGGCCGGGCTCCTTCGTTGGCGGGTGGACTCAGATGTCTTCCAGCATCGCCTTGTTGCGCACGGCGCCCTTGTCGGCGCTGGTGGCCAGCAGGGCGTAGGCCTTGAGGGCGGTGGAGACCTTGCGGGCGCGGGGCTGCGCGGGTTTCCAGCCTTTCTTGTCCTGCTCGACGCGGCGGGCGGCCAGCTCTTCATCGGACACCAGCAGGTTGATGCTGCGGTTGGGGATGTCGATCAGCACCTTGTCGCCGTCCTTCACCAGGCCGATGGCGCCACCGGCGGCGGCTTCCGGGGAAGCGTGGCCGATGGACAGGCCCGAGGTGCCGCCGGAGAAGCGACCGTCGGTGAGCAGGGCGCATTGCTTGCCCAGGCCCTTGGACTTCAGGTAGCTGGTGGGGTACAGCATTTCCTGCATGCCCGGGCCGCCTTTCGGGCCTTCGTAGCGGATGATGACGATGTCGCCCGGCTTCACTTCGTCAGCGAGGATGCCCTTCACGGCGCCGTCCTGGCTTTCGAAGATCTTCGCGGTGCCTTCGAACACGTGGATGGACTCGTCCACGCCGGCGGTCTTCACCACGCAGCCGTCCAGGGCGATGTTGCCGTAGAGCACGGCCAGGCCGCCCTCCTGGGAGTAGGCATGCTCGACGGAGCGGATGCAGCCGTTGGCGCGGTCGTCGTCCAGGCTGTCCCAGCGGGTGCTCTGGCTGAAGGCGACCTGGGTCGGGATGCCGGCCGGGCCCGCCTTGAAGAAGGTGTGCACGGCTTCGTCGTTGGTCTGGGTGATGTCCCACTGGGCGATGGCGTCGGCCATGCTCGGGCTGTGCACGGTGGGCACGTCGGTGTGCAACAGCCCGCCACGGGCCAGCTCGCCGAGGATGCTGAAGATGCCACCGGCACGGTGCACGTCTTCCATGTGGTACTTCTGGATGTTCGGCGCCACCTTGCACAGCTGCGGCACCTTGCGCGACAGGCGATCGATGTCGCGCAGGTCGAAGGCCACTTCCGCCTCCTGGGCGGCGGCCAGCAGGTGCAGGATGGTGTTGGTGGAGCCGCCCATGGCGATGTCCAGGGTCATGGCGTTCTCGAACGCCTTGAAGTTGGCGATGTTGCGCGGCAGCACGGAGGCGTCGCCTTCGCCGTAGTAGCGCTGGCACAGCTCGACGGCCAGGCGGCCGGCGCGCAGGAATAGCTGCTCGCGGTCGCTGTGGGTGGCCAGGGTGGAGCCGTTGCCCGGCAGCGACAGGCCCAGGGCCTCGGTCAGGCAGTTCATGGAGTTGGCGGTGAACATGCCGGAGCAGGAACCGCAGGTGGGGCAGGCGCTGCGCTCGTACTCGGCGACCTTCTCGTCGGAGCAGGAGTCGTCGGCGGCCACCACCATGGCGTCCACCAGGTCCAGGCCGTGGTTGGCCAGCTTGGTCTTGCCGGCTTCCATCGGGCCGC
The DNA here is from genome assembly GCF_032621675.1 of Pseudomonas sp. zfem003. Lineage (NCBI taxonomy): Bacteria > Pseudomonadati > Pseudomonadota > Gammaproteobacteria > Pseudomonadales > Pseudomonadaceae > Pseudomonas > Pseudomonas sp. zfem003. The sequence goes on from NZ_JAVYJG010000003.1 coordinate 482,759, forward strand.
CGGAGACGAACACCACGGGGATGTTCAGGCGCAGGGCGGCCATCAGCATGCCGGGGGTGATCTTGTCGCAGTTGCTGATGCAGACGATGGCATCGGCGCAGTGGGCGTTGACCATGTACTCCACGGAGTCGGCGATGATCTCGCGGCTCGGCAGGGAATAGAGCATGCCGTCGTGGCCCATGGCGATGCCGTCGTCCACAGCGATGGTGTTGAATTCCTTGGCCACACCGCCGTGCTTCTCGATCTCGCGGGCAACCAGTTGGCCCAGGTCCTTCAGGTGCACGTGGCCGGGCACGAACTGGGTGAAGGAGTTGGCGATGGCGATGATCGGTTTCTTGAAGTCTTCGTCCTTCATCCCGGTGGCGCGCCAGAGGGCGCGGGCGCCGGCCATGTTGCGGCCGTGGGTGGAGGTCTTCGAGCGGTAATCGGGCATTTCGGTGTCCTGCAGGCTGATCAGGTAATGGTCGTGTCGTGAGCGTGAAGGTGCCGGTGGTGAGGGGATGTACCCGTCGTGTCCGGAGATGGCGTGAGGGCGCTGCGGGATCACCGTGCGCTCGGCCGGGGCTCACTGGCCCGCCTGAGGGTGTGGCAGGGGGAGTCGGGATTCTAATCCCAGGCAGGCGCCGGGCGGAAGGCCGGCGCGACCGGTGCTCAGGGCTGCCGGTGACAGGCCTGCATCAGCGCGTCGGCACTGTGCTGCGGCCGGGGCCGGGCGGCCCGTGCCGGGCGCCGTGGACCCACAGGGCCGGGGCCGTCGGCGCTGCCGAAGGCCCGGACCTGCAGGGTGGTCATGCTCAGCTGTTGGGCAGCAGGCGGACGGTGAGGCTCTTGATGTAGCGGGTTTCGGCGATGGCCGGGTGCATCGGGTGGTCCGGGCCCTGGCCGCCGCGCTCCAGCAACTGGATGTTGCGGTCCAGGTGGCGGGCGCTGCCGAGCAGGATGTTCTGCAGGTCGTCCTCGGGCAGGTGCATGGAGCAGGAGGCGCTGACCAGGATGCCGTCCTTGTTCAGCAGGCGCATGGCCTGTTCGTTGAGGCGGCGGTAGGCGGCCTCGCCGTTCTTCAGGTCCTTCTTGCGCTTGATGAAGGCCGGCGGGTCGGCCACCACCACGTCGAAGCGCTCTTCGGCGGCCTTCAGCTCCTTCAGGGCTTCGAACACGTCGCCTTCCACGCAGGTGACCTTCTCGGCCACGCCGTTGAGGGTGGCGTTGCGCTCGACGCCGTCGAGGGCGAAGCCGGAGGCGTCGACGCAGAACACTTCGCTGGCGCCGAAGGCCGCGGCCTGCACGCCCCAGCCGCCGATGTAGCTGAACAGGTCGAGCACACGCTTGCCTTCCACGTAGGGGGCCAGGCGGGCGCGGTTCATGCGGTGGTCGTAGAACCAGCCGGTCTTCTGGCCTTCCAGCACCGGGGCTTCGAACTTCACGCCGTTCTCTTCCAGGGCGACCCACTCGGGCACCACGCCGAAGGCGGTGTCCACGTAGCGCTCCAGGCCTTCGGCATCACGGGCGGCGGAGTCGTTCTTCCACAGCACGCCACGGGGCTTGAGCACCTGCACCAGGGCATCCAGTACGGCGTCCTTGTTGCGCTCCATGGCGGCGGAGGCCAGCTGCACCACGATGTGGTCGCCGAAGCGGTCCACCACCAGGCCGGGGAGCAGGTCGGAGTCGCCGTAGACCAGGCGGTAGAAGGGTTTGTCGAACAGCCGCTCGCGCAGGCTCAGGGCGACGTTGAGGCGGTGCACCAGCAGGGACTTGTCCAGCACGTGCTTGACGTCGCGGGAGACCAGACGCGCGCAGATCAGGTTGTTCGGGCTCAGGGCGACCACGCCCAGGGGCTTGCCGCCGGCGGCTTCGAGGATGGCCTGGTCGCCCGGCTGGAAGGCGTTCAGCGGGGTGGCGACCACGTCCACTTCGTTGCTGTAGACCCACAGGTGGCCGGCGCGCAGGCGTCGATCGGCATTGGCTTTGAGGCGCAGGCTGGGCAGGGACATGGGTCGCTCTCCGGAAAAAAGAGCGGAAGTATACCCGAAGGCGCCCGCCGAGCCTGCTACCGGCGGGCGTCGGCTCAGGCGGCCAGGGCCTCCAACAGGCGCTGGTTGAAGGCAGGGATGTCGTCGGGCTTGCGGCTGCTGATCAGCCTGCCGTCGACCACCACCTCCTGGTCCACCCAATGGGCGCCGGCGTTCCGCAGGTCGTCGGTGAGGGACGGCCAGCTGGTGAGGGTCTTGCCCTTCACCAGGTCGGCGCTGGCCAGCAGCCAGGCGCCGTGGCAGATCACCGCGATGGGCTTGTCGGCCCGGGCGGCGTCGCGCACCAGTTCCTGGGCCAGCGGGTCCGTGCGCAGGGTGTCGGCATTGACCACGCCACCGGGCAGGACCAGGGCGTCGTAGTCGTCGATGCGCACGCTGTCGAGCGTATGGTCGACCCGGAAGCGGTCCGCCGGGGTGGTGTGGTGCCAGCCGGTCACGGTGCCGGCCGTCGGGGCGAGGATGTGGACGGTGGCGCCGGCCTGCTCCAGCGCCTGGCGGGGGCCGGTCAGCTCCACCTGTTCGAAACCATCGGTAACCAGCAGCGCCACGCGCTTGCCCTTGATCGAGGGGTTCATGCTGCCTCCTGTTCGCGTTGGGGTATGCAGGTTCCGAGCCGTGGTGCCGCCGGAAAGTTCAGCTCAAAGGAGTGTTCTGGCCATCGCCGGCTAGAGTTAGACTGTCGTCCCGAATTCCCTCCCTTGGTCTCCGTTGTCATGGCCCAAGAACTCTCCGCCGAACAGATCCGCCACTTCCTCCAGGGGATCAGCGTGCCGCCGCAGCCGCAGATCATGGTGGACCTGCAGATGGAACAGGTCATGCCCAACCCGGACCTGCGCACCATCGCCAAGCTGATCAGTCACGACCCGGGGCTCTCCGGGGCGCTGTTGAAGATCGTCAACTCGCCGTTCTACGGGCTCACCAACCGCATCGCCTCTATCCAGCAGGCGGTGAACCTGCTGGGCTGCAACACGGTGATCAACCTGATCAACGCGCAGTCGATCAAGGGCGAGATGACCGACGAGACCATCGTCACCCTCAACCGCTTCTGGGACACCGCCCAGGACGTGGCCATGACCTGCCTGACCCTGGCCAAGCGCATCGGCTACCAGCAGGCGGACGAAGCCTACGCGCTGGGGCTGTTCCACAACTGCGGCATCCCGCTGATGCTCAAGCGCTTCCCGGACTACATGACGGTGCTGGAGGAGGCCTATGCCAGCGCCTGCGACGAGCGCCGCATCGTCGACACCGAGAACCGCCTGCTGAACACCAACCACGCGGTGGTGGGCTATTTCACCGCGCGTTCCTGGCGCTTGCCGGAGCACCTGTGCGAGGCCATCGCCAACCACCACAACGCCCTGGCCATCTTCAGCGACGACTCCGGTCGCGACGCGCCGCTGAAGACCCTGCTGGCGATCCTGAAGATGTCCGAGCACATCTGCTCGTCGCACCTGGTCCTGGGTGGCCAGGCGGACGACCACGAGTGGGACAGCATCCACCGGCTGGTGCTCGACTACGTCGGTCTCTCCGACTACGACTTCGACAACCTCAAGGAAAACATCCGCGAACTGGGCGCCAACTGAGCGCCCTCCCCGCTGTCTGCCGAGATCCACATGCCTGAACTACCCGAAGTCGAAACCACGCGGCGGGGCATCGCCCCCTACCTCGAAGGGCAGCGCGTGAGTCGCGTCGTCGTGCGTGAGCGCCGCCTGCGCTGGCCCATCCCCGAGGACCTGGACGTGCGCCTGTCCGGGCAGCGCTTCGTCGCCGTCGAGCGGCGGGCGAAGTACCTGCTGCTGCAGGCCGAGGCGGGAACGCTGATCAGCCACCTGGGCATGTCCGGCAGCCTGCGCCTGGTGGAAGCCGGGCTGGAGGCCGCGCGCCACGAGCACGTGGACATCGAGCTGGAGTCGGGCCTGGCGCTGCGCTACACCGACCCGCGCCGCTTCGGGGCGCTGCTCTGGAGCCTCGATCCCCACGGGCACGAGCTGCTGCGCAACCTCGGGCCCGAGCCGCTGACCGAGGCCTTCGACGGCGACCGGCTGTTCAGCCTTTCCCGCGGGCGCAGCATGGCGGTGAAGCCCTTCATCATGGACAACGCGGTGGTGGTGGGCGTGGGCAACATCTACGCCACCGAGGCGCTGTTCGCCGCCGGCATCGACCCGCGCCGGGAGGCCGGCAGTGTGTCCCGCGCCCGCTACCTGAAGCTCGCCGGGGAGATCAAGCGCATTCTCGCCAATGCCATCGAGCGTGGCGGCACCACGCTGCGGGATTTCGTCGGCGGCGATGGCCAGCCCGGCTACTTCCAGCAGGAGCTGTTCGCCTACGGGCGTGGCGGGGACTTCTGCAAGGTCTGCGGCTCCACCCTGCGGGAGGTCAGGCTGGGCCAGCGCGCCAGCGTCTACTGCCCCCGCTGCCAGCGCTAGGGGCTGCTACCGACACCTGCCGAGAACAAGAACAAGAGGTGAACGATGTCCGGCAACTACCTGCCCCGCAATGCGGTTGCGGAGGCACTCGGCCATGCCGTCTTCCGGCTCATGGGCTGGCGCATCGAGGGGCAGCTGCCGCCCCTCGACAAGTTCGTGGTGATCGGCGCCCACCACACCTCCAACTGGGATTTCGTGCTGTTCATCGCTGCCAAGTTCATCCTGCGGTTGAACGCCCGCTGGTTCGGCAAGCACAGCATCTTCCGCTGGCCCTTCGGTGCGCTGATGCGCTACTGGGGCGGCATTCCCATCCGCCGGCACCTGAAGCTCAACACCGTGGAGCAGGCCATCGAGGCCTTCGCCGAACACCGCCAGTTCATCCTGGTGCTGTCGCCGGAGGGCACGCGGCGCAAGGTGGAGCGCTGGAAGAGCGGCTTCTACCACATCGCCTGCGGGGCCGGCGTGCCCATCGTGCCGGCGGCGCTGGACTTCCAGCACCGGCGCATCGTCATCGGTGCGCCGTTCCAGCCCACCGGGAACGAGGAGGCCGATCTGCGCCAGTTGCTGGCCTTCTACCGCCCCTATGTGCCGAAGAATCCCGACTACGCTTTTAACGGCGATTGATGGCCGTCACGCTGACAAGGCAAACGGCGCTGTTATAGTTAGCCGCACGATTACTCCTACAAATAGCCGAAGGATTGCATCATGAACCTGTTTCGCACTTCCGCTGCCGTCCTGGCGCTGACCACCGGCCTCATGGCGCTCCCGGCGCAGGCCGAGACGGTGCAGCAGCAGAATGCCAGCGGCGACCCCACCTACACCGTCGAAGCGCCCCCCGCCTTCGCCATGGCCGGCGACCTGCTGATCGCCCGTCCGCTGCTGATCGGTGCCACCGTGATCGGTGCCGGCCTGTTCGTGGTCAGCCTGCCGTTCAGCGCCCTGGGCGGTAACGTCGGCGCCGCCGGCAAGGCCCTGGTGGTCGATCCGGGCAAGGAAGCCTTCGTGCGTTGCCTGGGCTGCACCAGCAGCGGCTACCAGAAGGACTGATCCGTTTCGGCTGCGGCCTGCCAGGCCGTTCACGGCCCCTTGCCCGGTAGCGGGCAAGGGGCCGTTTGCATTGGGGGCCGGCGCTGGACCGGCCCCGCCAGGGATGGAGGGAGTGGATGAAGGGGTTTCAACTGATCGCGCTGCTGGTGCTGGGGGCGGCCGGGCTGGCGGCGAGTTTCTGGTACAGCCCGGGCTGGCTGCAGCTGTGCGCGGGGCTGGCGCTGTTCCTGTTCGGCATGCAGTGCCTGGAGGACGGGCTGCGGCAACTGGCCGGCGGCAAGCTGGAGCAGGTGCTGGCCCGCAGCACCGCAACGCCCTTCAAGGGACTGATGTTCGGCGTGGGCGGCACGCTGTTGCTGCAGTCGAGCACCCTGGTGGCGCTGCTCACCATCGCCTTCATCAGCACCGGGCTGATCCAGTTGGCCGGCGGCATCGCCATCCTCTTCGGCGCCAATCTCGGCGCCACCAGCGGCATCTGGCTGCTGGCCATGGCCGGGCAGAACCTCAGCCTCTCGCCGCTGGCCCTGCCGTTGCTGGTGTTCGGGGTGCTGGCGGGGTTCATCGGCCCGCGCAGCAAGGCCGCCGGACGCATCGTGCTGGGCATCGCCTTCGTCTTCCTCGGCATCGACCAGATCAAGGACGGCTTCTCCACCTTCGGTGACGGCTTCGACATGACCGGGCTGCGGGTCGATGGCGTGCTCGGCAGCCTGCTGTTCATGGCGGTGGGGATGCTGGTGACCGTGGTGCTGCAGTCCAGCCACGCGGCCCTGATGCTGACCCTCGCGGCCCTGGCCGGCGGGCAGCTGGAGCTGGGCCAGAGCCTGGCGATCGCCATCGGCTCCAATGTCGGCAGCAGCGTCACCACGGCCTTCGTCGGCTCCCTCGGGGGCAACCGCAGCGGCCAGCGGCTGGCCTTGGCCCACGTGCTGTTCAACGTGGTGACGGCGGTGGTGGCCTTCACCCTGCTCACGCCCCTGACCTTGCTGGTGCGGGCCCTGGCCGAGCCGGTGGGGCTGGAAGGCAACGCGCTGATCCAGCTGGCGATGTTCCACACCCTGTTCAACGCCCTGGGCGTGGCGCTGTTCTGGCCCTGGCAGCAGCGCCTGGCCGGGTTGCTGGTGCGCTGGCTGCCGGAGCGTGAGGAGCCCCAGGTGCTGATCACCGAGCTGGTGGCCGGGCCGGTGGAGCCGGAGCGCACCACGGCCCGCTACCTGAGCGCTCGGGCGCTGGACTCCTCCGAGGCGGCCTGCAGCGCGGTGCTGCAGGAGCTGCGGCACCTGGGGCGGCTGAGCCTGGAGGTGATCTGCCACGCGCTCTACCTGCCGGTGGATCAGCTCAACCGCTCGCGCCCGGACGAGGCCGCCCTGCAGATCATCCCCGAGCGCCTGCACCTGGATGCCGAGGCGCTCTACCAGCGCCATGTGAAGGGCGTCTACGGCGACCTGCTGAGTTTCATGGGGCGCCTGGAAGTGCAGCTGGACGAACCCCACCAGCGCCTCTGGCTGAGCTGCCAGGTGGCGGCCCTGCAGCTGGTGGACGCGGTGAAGGACGCCAAGCACCTGCAGAAGAACCTCGGTCGCTACCTCGGCGAAGGCCCCTCATCGGTGCGCGATGCCTACCTGGACCTGCGCCGCCACCTGCTGGGCGCCTTGCAGAAGGTGCGTGAGCTGGGGCGTTCGGAGCTGCCCGAGGAGGTCTGGAACCAGCACCTGGAGTGGCTGGACGAGCAGGCGGCGGCCTTCGACGGCGCCTTCCGCGAACACCTGTTCGCGGCGGTGCGGGCGGGGCAGCTGGACGGCTTGCAGACCAGCTCGCTGATGAACGACCTGGGCTATGCCAGCCGCATCATCCAGAGCCTGCGCAACGTGCTGATGATCGGGCAGGGACAGGGGCTGTTCAGCGTGATGCGCACCCTTGAGGACGAGGGCGAAGGGAGCCTCATCGAGCTCCGTTGACCGCCTCGGGCGTCCGGGGTGCCAGGGTTTCCGCCAGGCCCACGCCCCGTGGGTCGCTGGCCACCTCGATCTGCCCGCCGCGCTTGTCCCAGAGCAGCACCTGCTGGTTGCCGTAGCGGCGGTCCACCTGCTTGAGGCTGTAGCCACGGGCCTGCAGCTCGGCCTTCTCGGCGGCGCTGAAGGTGTCCGGCTCGTGCTCGACCACGTCCGGCAGGTACTGGTGGTGGTAGCGCGGCACCGCTGCCCAGCGGCTCACCGGCTGGTCGTCGAGGTATTCGAGGATCGACAGCAGCACCATGCTGGGGATGCGGCTGCCGCCCGGGGTGCCGAAGGCGGTGAACTGTGCGTCGCTCTCGATGAAGGTGGGGCTCATGCTCGACAGCGGGCGCTTGCCGGCGGCCACGGCGTTGGCCTGGCTGCCGGCCAGGCCGTAGGCGTTGGCGCCGTTGGGATCGGCGGCGAAGTCGTCCATCTCGTTGTTGAGCAGCACACCGGTGCCGGGCGGCACGAAGGCGGCGCCGAAGGGCAGGTTCACCGAGAGGGTGGCGGCAACTGCGTTGCCGTCCTGGTCGATGACCACGAAGTGGGTGGTGTGGTCGCCCTCGCGCCAGGCGGGCGCGGGCGGCAGGCTGGCGCTGGGGGTGGCCCGGCGTGGGTCGATGCCGGCGGCGAGCTGCTTGAGGTAGGCCGGTGCCAGCAGGTTGTCCAGCGGGTTGCGGACGAAGTCCGGATCCCCCAGCAGGCCCCGGTCACGGTAGGCGCGGCGCAGCGCCTCGACCACGTAATGGGTGCGTTGCAGGCGGTCACCGTCGCGCCAGGGCAGTTGCTGCAGCATCGCCAGGCTCTGGGCCAGGGCCACGCCACCGGCGGAGGGGGGCGGTGCGCCGATCAGTTCGCGGCCGTCGGCCAGGGGGTAGCGCAGCGGCTGGCGCTCCACCACGCGGTAGCTGTCCAGGTCCTTCAGGGTCCAGATGCCGCCGGCCTTTCGCACACCGGCCACCAGCTTCTCGGCGGTTTCGCCGGCGTAGAAGCCGGCCTTGCCGTAGCGCGCCAGGCGTTCCAGGGTCCGCGCCAGCTCCGGCTGGCGCAGCAGGCTGAATTCTTCGGGCACTTGGCCCTTGGCGTCGAGGAAGATGCGCGCGGTCTCGGGGTCGTCGCGCATGGCGGCGGCCCGGAAACCGGCGCGTTCGATGTACACCCGGTCTACCGAGATGCCGTCCTTTGCCAGGCGGATCGCCGGGGCCAGGCTGTCGGCCAGGGGCAGGCGGCCGTGGTGGCCGGCCAGGTCCGCCAGGGCGGCGGGCAGGCCGGGAATGGCGGCGGCCAGCGGCCCGTTGATGGACAGTTGCGGCTGCACCTTGCCGTCGCGCACGTAGAGGTCGGGGCGGGCCGCCAGGGGTGCGCGTTCGCGGGCGTCGAGGAACAGGTACTCGGGCTTGGCGCCACCCTTGCGCAGCAGGAAGAACCCGCCGCCGCCGAGGCCCGAGCCATGGGGCTCGGTGACCGCCAGGGCGGCGCTGATGGCGACGGCGGCGTCGAAGGCATTGCCGCCCAGGGCCAGGGTTTCCAGGCCGGCGACGGTGGCGGCGGGCTGGGCGCTGGCAACGGCGGCGCGTTGCGGGGTGGCGGCCTGGAGGGCGCTGCTGGCCAGCAGGGCCAGGGCCGCGATCAGCCCCCGCTGCCAGGGTCTGCCGAGCACCGGGCTGCCCATGCCGGTCAGGCCTTGCCGGTGAGCTTGAGGTACTTGGCCATCAGCTCGTCGCGGCTTTCGACGTTGGCGTCGTCGAGGGGGATGCAGTCCACCGGGCAGACCTGCTGGCACTGCGGTTCGTCGTAGTGGCCGACGCACTCGGTGCAGAGGTTGGGGTCGATGACGTAGATCTCTTCACCCTGTGAGATGGCGCCGTTGGGGCACTCGGGTTCGCAGACGTCGCAGTTGATGCAATCGTCGGTGATCTTGAGGGACATGGAACAACTCCAGCCGTCCAAACACGGCGGTCTATCGGAACAGGAGCGGAATTGTGCCGGAATGCGGGGGCCGGCGCACCACTTGTGCGCGCCGGCCGGTGGTCAGCGCTTGAAGCGCTCGGCCAGGGCGTCGGCCACGGCGGGGTGGACGAACTTGCTGATGTCGCCGCCCAGGGCCGCGATCTCGCGCACCAGGGTGGAGGAGATGAAGGAGTACTTCTCGGACGGGGTGAGGAACATGCTTTCCACGTCCGGGGCGAGCTGGCGGTTCATGTTGGCCAGCTGGAATTCGTACTCGAAGTCGGAGACGGCGCGCAGCCCACGGAGGAACACGTTGGCGTTCTGTTCCTTGACGAAGTGCGCCAGCAGGGTGGAGAAGCCCACCACTTCGACGTTGGGCAGGTGCTTGGTGACTTCCTTGGCCAGCCCGACGCGCTGCTCCAGGGAGAACAGGGGGTTCTTCTTGGGGCTGGCGGCGACCGCGATGATCACGGTGTCGAACAGGCGGGAGGCACGCTCGATCAGATCGGCATGGCCCTTGGTAATCGGGTCGAAGGTGCCCGGATACAGCACTCGGTTCATCGCTACGTCCTGGGGTGGGTCCGTAAGGGAGTCGGATGGTAGCGCAGGCCGCACCCTGCGGCAAAGACGCACAGGTGCGGTTCACGCGGTCCGTCGGATGCCGGGCCCGCCGGGCGCGGGCCCGGGGGCGTCAGGCCTTGCCCAGGCGCTTGGCCAGCTCGGTGGAGAGCTGGGCGGTGAGGCCGTAGATCGACAGCTGGGGGTTGGCGCCGATGCTGGTGGGGAACAGCGAGCCGTCGTGGATCGACAGGTTTTCCAGCTGGTGGTGGCGTCCGAGGCTGTCGGTGACGGCCTGCTTCGGGTCCTCGCCCATGGCGCAGCCGCCCATGACGTGGGCGCTGCCCAGGCGGGTGCGGTACAGCTCCAGGGACAGGCGGTCGATCAGTTCGCGGGCTTCGGCCGGGGTCTTCACGTAGTCGGCGTCGGCGTGCAGCGGCAGCACGGCCTTGGCGCCGGCTGCAAACTGGATCTCGGCCATGGTGTGGAAGGCCCGGCGCAGGCCATCCCAGGTGTAGTCGGTGAGGCGGTAGTCGAGCACCGGGCTGCCGTCGCCGCGCAGCTCCACGGTGCCTTCGGCGCTCTCCGGGTGGAAGCCGTCGCGCAGCAGCGCCAGCATCACGTTGGTGTGGGGCAGTTGCTCCATGCGCAGGGCGTTGTCCTCGCCGAAGCGGCCGAGCAGGGTGGCGGTGAGCGCCGGTTGCAGCGGCGGCACTTCGAGTTTGTAGGACATGCGCCCGGTGGTGCCGTCGTCCCACTGGTAATGGTCGGAGTAGATGGATTGCGGTGCGCCGTAGAACGGGTTGATGACCTGGTCGAACTGCGCGGCGGAGAAGTTCACCAGGTGCAGGAAGGTGCGCTTGCCGGCGCGGCCGTGAGGGTCGGGGGCGTCGGAGCGCAGCAGCAGGCCGGGGGTGTTGATGCCGCCGCCGGCCAGCACGTAGTGGCGGGCCTTGACGGTGATGGTGCGGCCGGTGGGGGCGACGCAGCGTTCGTCCATGGCCTGGCATTCGATGCCGGTGACCTTGTCGCCCTGGATCAGCAGGCGCTGGGCACGGGCGAGGTAGAGCAGCTCGCCGCCCTTGTCGAGGGTGGCGGGGATGGTGGTGACCAGCATCGACTGCTTGGCGTTGGTCGGGCAGCCCATGCCGCAGTAGCCGAGGTTCCAGCAGCCGCGTACGTTGCGCGGGATGACCTTCCAGTGCAGGCCGAGCTTCTCGCAGCCCTGGCGCAGCACGTCGTTGTTGGCGTTCGGCGGGATGGCCCAGGGCGCGACGCCCAGGCGCTGTTCCATCTTCTCGAACCAGGGGGCCATCTCGGCCGGGCTGTGCCCTTTGACGCCGTGCTCCTTGGCCCAGTGCTCCAGGGTCGGCTCGGGGGTGCGGAAGCTGGAGGTCCAGTTCACCAGGGTGGTACCGCCTACGGCGCGGCCTTGCATGATGGTGACGGCGCCGTCCTTGGACATGCGGCCGATGCCTTCCTGATAGAGGGAGGGGTAGGCCTCGGCTTCCTGCATCTTGAAGTCGCTGCTGGTCTTCAGCGGACCTTCCTCGATGATCAGCACCTTGTAGCCGGCGGCGCTGAGGATCTCGGCGGTGGTGCCGCCACCGGCGCCGCTGCCGACGATGGCGACGTCGGCTTCCAGGGTCAGGTCCTGCTCCAGGCGGGAGCCGTTGTGGGTTTTCCAGCCGCGGGCCAGGCCCTCGGCGAACAGATCAGGTACAGGCATCAGCTCAATCCTCGGTCGCGCCGGCCGACCTGGCGGTCGGGGCGCGGGGTTCTTGTTGTGGTAGCGGCGCTCAGACGGTCGGCGGACCGGGGTAGCCGCAGTGCGCCCAGGCTTCCTGCCGGCTGTACCAGGCCATCATCACCAGCTGCAGCAGGGAGGCGTGCCCCATCTTCAGCAGGCCGATGAAGCTGTTCTGCCAGCGCGAGAGGAAGGTGCGCACGTCGTCGGCGCTGGCGTTCTCCCAACTGCCCCAGATGCCGGTGAGCGGGCCCCGGGTGATGGGCAGGGCGAGCACGTCGAACAGCTGCACGGTGAGCTTGAGCATCTCCGGGGAGAGGTGGGCCAGGGCGTTGTCCAGGCTCTGGATGGTGCCGGCGACGGCCTGGGGCATCTGTTCGGCGGTGACGGCGCCGGCGAGCATCACCGGGATCAGCGCCTTCAGGCAGGGCAGGTCGGAGTCCCGTAGCACGACCATGCCGTTGGCCGGTGTGGAGGCGGAGCAGCCGGTGAGGGTGGCGGTGACGCCGGCGGTGGCGAGGAATGCGCCGCCGACGAGGCCGACTTTCAGCAGGCCGCGCCGGGTAAGCCCCGGCGCTTGGAGGGTGGTGTCTGTCATTGTTGTTGTGACCCCATCAGGTCCCTTGCAGGGTTAGCGAACGAACAGCTTGTAGACCAGTTTCTGAATGGCTTTGCCGTAAGGCGGGTAGATCATCCGGGCGGCGTTGAAGCGTTGCTTGGCGAACACCGCCTTGGCCTTGCTGAAGGTGAGGAAGCCTTCATGGCCGTGGTAGTGGCCCATGCCGGACGGGCCGATGCCGCCGAAGGGCATGTCGTCCTGGGCGACGTGCAGCAGGGTGTCGTTCAGGCAGACGCCGCCGGAGTGGGTCTGCTCCAGCACGTGCTGCTGCTCGCGCTTGTCGTAGCCGAAGTAGTAGAGGGCCAGGGGGCGCGGGCGCTGGTTGACGTAGGCGAGGGCGTCGTCGAGGCGGTCGTAGGGCACCACCGGCAGCAGCGGGCCGAAGATCTCGTCCTGCATCAGCTTCATGTCGTCGTTCACGTCCAGCACCAGGGTGTGGGCCAGGCGGCGGGCCTGGTCGCCGGGGAACAGCGGTATGAGCCGCGCGCCCTTGGCTTCGGCGTCCTGCAGGTAGCCCTTCAGGCGCTGCAGCTGGCGCTCGTTGATGATGGCGGTGTAGTCGGGGTTGTCCGCCAGCTTCGGGTAGAAGCGGTTGACCGCCTCGCGGTAGGCATCGATGAAGCCCTGCACGCGGTCCCGCGGGACCAGCACGTAGTCGGGGGCGACGCAGGTCTGGCCGGCGTTCATGGTCTTGCCGAAGGCGATGCGTTCGGCGGCGTCCGCCAGGGGGACGCCGGCGGAGACGATGGCCGGCGATTTGCCGCCCAGCTCCAGGGTCACCGGGGTGAGGTTCTCGGCGGCGGCGCGCATCACGTGGCGGCCGATGCTGGTGGCACCGGTGAACAGCAGGTGGTCGAAGGGCAGCTTGGAGAAGGCGACGCCCACGTCGGCCTCGCCCAGCACCACGGCGACCTGGTCCTCGGGGAAGATGCGCGCCATCAGCTCCTTGAACAGCTGGGAGGTGGCCGGGGTGGATTCGCTCATCTTGATCATCACCCGGTTGCCGGCGGCCAGCGCACCCACCAGCGGGCCGATGGCGAGGAACAGCGGGTAGTTCCACGGCACGATCACGCCGACCACGCCCAGGGGCTGGTAGACCACCTTGGCGGAGGCGGGCTGGAAGGCCAGGCCGACGGCGCGGCGGGAGGGCTTCATCCAGCGGCGGATGCGGCGGCGGGCGTAGTGGATGCCGTGCAGGCTGGGCATGATCTCGGCCAGCAGGGTCTCGTCCGCCGAGCGGTTGCTGAAATCCTGGCTGACGGCGCGGATCAGGGCGTCCTGCTCGTTGAAGATCAGGTCGCGCAGCGACTGCAGCCACTGCATGCGCTGCTCGGCGCTGGGCATCGGGTGGTTGCCATAGGCGGCACGTTGGCGGGCGAACAGTTGTTCCAGCTGGCTGATCTGCTGCTGGGTCTGCTGCAGGTAGGCGACATCGGCGACCATGGCGGCACCTCTTCGTTATTGTTGGACATGCCGATTTCTAGAGTAATTGCTCTAGAGTGTCAAATAGCATGACGCGGCCGGCCGACGCTTGCCTACCAAACGAAAAGTTGGGCTGCCCGCCCCCGGGGCGCCGATTCACGGCCTCTGGGTAGTTTTGTTACCCTCGGCCACCTTTTTGGCGCCTGTGAGACCGACCCGCCCATGGCCCCACGCATCAAGACCCGCGAACGCATCGTGCAGAGCAGCCTGGAGCTGTTCAACGCCCAGGGCGAGCGGACGGTCACCACCAACCACATCGCCGCGCACCTGGGGATGTCACCGGGCAACCTGTACTACCACTTCCGCAACAAGCAGATGATCATCGCGGAGCTGTTCGCCGAGTACGAGGCGCGGGTGGACACCTTCCTGCGCCTGCCCCAGGACCGGCCGCTGAACATGGACGACAAGACCTTCTACCTGGAGGCGCTGCTGGCGGCCATGTGGCACTACCGCTTCCTGCACCGCGACCTGGAGCACCTGCTGGAGTCCGATGACGAGCTGGCGGCGCGCTACCGGGTGTTCGCCCAGCGCTGCCTGGGGCATGCCCAGGCGATCTACCGGGGCTTCGTCGAGGTGGGGATCCTGCGCATGGATGCGGCGCAGATCGAGGCGCTGGCGCTGAACAGCTGGATCATCATGACCTCCTGGGTGCGCTTCCTCTGCACCACCCGCAGCGCCCCGGGCGACCTGGACCAGCGCCTGCTGATGCGCGGCATCTACCAGGTGCTGGCGCTGGAGGCGGGCTACGTCACCGAGGGCTGCCGGGAAGCCGTGGCGGCGCTCCAGGCCCGGTTGTTCGTGCCGCTGGAGCAGGTGGTGCCGCCGCTGGGCTGACGTTGGCCAGGCGCAGGCCTGTCAGCGCGGCAGTGCGGCCAGCCAGGCGGGGATGCGCCGCTCCAGGTAGTAGTCGGGCTGGCGCGGCGAGCCGCCGATGAAGCCCACATGACCCCCCTTGTCGTGCAGCTCCAGCCGGGTGCTGGCGGACAGCTCGTGGGCCTCCGGCACGCTGTGGCGGAACACGAAGGGGTCGTCCGCCGACTGGATCAGCAGCGTCGGCACGCGGATGGCACCGAGGAAAAAGCGGCTGGAGGCGCGCCGGTAGTAGTCGTCGGCATCGGCGTAGCCGTGCAGCGGCGCGGTGATGCGCCCGTCGAAGTCCCAGAAGGTGCGCAGGCCGTCCAGCGGGCCGAGCTGCTCCAGCACCGACAGGCGGTCGGCCATGCCCTGGTGGGCGAACAGGCGCTGCTTGTCGCGCACGTAGGCGACCATCTCCCGCATGAAGTGCCGCTGGTAGACCCTGGAGAAGCCCAGGCCGATGCGGTCGGCGCACTGGTCCAGGCGGAACGGCACCGACACCGCCACCGCACCTTGCAGTGGGCAGGTCTCGCCGGACTCCCCCAGGTACTTCAGCAGCACGTTGCCGCCCAGGGAGTAGCCCACCGCATGGAGCGGCGCCAGGGGGCGGGTGCGGCGCAGGTGTTCCACGGTGGCGGCCAGGTCCTCGCTGGCGCCGGAGTGGTAGCCCCGGGGCAGCAGGTTGGGCTCGCCGGAGCAGCCGCGCCAGTTGATCGCCACGCTGGCCCAGCCCTGCTCCGCCAGGCGCTGCTGCAGGCCGAGCACGTAGAGCGAGCTGGACGAGCCGGTCAGCCCGTGAAGCACCAGCACCAGAGGGGCATGGGCGTCATGGGGGCCGTACCAGTCCAGGTCGATGAAGTCGCCATCCTCCAGCCACAGGCGCTCGCGCTGGCGTTCCAGCCGGGGCGGGTGGCGGAAGAAGGGCGACCACAGCGTCTGCAGGTGCGGGCCGGGCAGCCACCAGGCGGGGCGGAAGTCGTTCACGCGGTGCGGTGCCAGAGGGCGTAGTGGACGTTGCCGGTCTTCTTCTCCCGGTGCAGCCGCCAGTTGCCGGGCAGGCCGAGGGAGGAAGGTGCGGCTTCGCTTTCGGTGTAGACCCAGGCGTCGTTGGCCAGCCAGCCGCGTTCTTCCAGCAACGTGCACACCGGTTGCAGCAGGCCGAGGTTGAACGGCGGGTCGAGGAACACCAGGTCGTAGGGCGTCGCGGCCTGGTTGGCCAGGTAGCGCAGGGCGTCGGCCTGCAGCAGTTGGCCGGTGCCGCAGCGCAGGGTGTCCAGGGTGCCGCGCAGGGCGGCCACCGAGTCGGGATTGAGGTCCAGCGCCAGGGCTTCGCGGGCCCCTCGGGAGAGTGCCTCCAGGTAGAGCGCGCCGCTGCCGGTGAAGGGGTCCAGCACCCGCGCGCCTTCTATATAGGGGGCGAGCCAGTTGAACAGCGTTTCGCGGACGCGGTCAGGCGTCGGGCGCAGGCCGGGACCGTCGGGGAAGGCGAAGCGGCGCGAACGCCACTCGCCGCCGATGATGCGCAGCTGGCCCTGGCCGCCATGGGCCGAGGGCTTCTTCGGGGTACGTGTGGCCATCAGTGCTCCGGGATGCCAAAGCTGGGTTTGAAGCGCTTCTCGGTCGGTGCCGGCAGTTCCTTCTGGGGAACCGTGGGGCCGGCGGTGACGATGATGAAGCGGTCCGGGTCGAGGTGGCGGGCCATGGCCGCCTTCACCTGTTCGACGCTGAGGCCCTGGACCTGCTTCATGAAGTCCTCCAGGTAGGTCAGCGGCAGGCCGTAGAAGCCGATGGCGCCCAGTTGGCCGACGATGTCGGCGTTGCTGGCGGTGGACAGTGGGAAGCTGCCGGCCAGTTCGCGCTTGGCGTCGTCCAGTTCCTTCTGGGTCGGGCCCTGGGCCAGGTAGTCGCGGACGATGTCCTTGACCAGCTTGAGGGTGCCGTCGCTGAGTTCGGCGCGGGTCTGCAGGCCGATCATGAACGGGCCCCGCACCTGCATGGCGGTGAAGCCGGAGCTGACGCCGTAGGTGAGGCCGCGCTTCTCCCGCACTTCCTCCATCAGGCGGGTGCCGAAGCCGCCGCCACCGAGGATCTGGTTGCCCAGGTAGAGCGCGGCGTAGTCCGGCTCGGCGCGGTCGATGCCGAGCTGGGCCAGCAGCAGGTGGGTCTGCGCCGAGGGGAACTCGATGTGGGTGGTGCCGGGCTCCGGCACCTTGGGCGCCTCGGTCCTGGCCAGGCGCGGGCCCTTGGGCAGCGCCTGGGAAACGCGGTTGGCGATGGCCTCGGCTTCCTCGCGGGAGAGGTCGCCGACCAGGGCGATCACCACGTTGCCGGCGGCGTAGCCCTTCTGGTGGAAGGCCTTGAGCTGGGCGACGGTGATGCCCGGCACGCTCTTCGCGTCGCCTTCGCTGGGGTGGGCGTAGGGGTGCTGGCCGTAGAGCTTCTCGAACAGGGCGAGGCCGGCGAGCTTGCCGGGGTTCTGCTTCTGGTACTCGAAGCCGGCGAGCATCTGGTTCTTGATGCGGGCCAGGGAGTCCTCGGGGAAGGTCGGCGCGCCCACCACCTGGGTGAACAGCTCCAGGGCCGGCTCGCG
Source organism: Pseudomonas sp. zfem003 (assembly GCF_032621675.1). NCBI lineage: Bacteria > Pseudomonadati > Pseudomonadota > Gammaproteobacteria > Pseudomonadales > Pseudomonadaceae > Pseudomonas > Pseudomonas sp. zfem003. The sequence continues at coordinate 500,054 of NZ_JAVYJG010000003.1, forward strand.
CTGGGCCGGGTCGGTGAGGCTGCGCAGGCCGGCGATGGCCATGTCGCGGTAGGCACCGTTGCTGAAGTCCGCGCCCAGGCCTTCGAAGCCCTGGGCGATGGCGGTGACGTCCTTGCCCTTCACGCCTTCGTTGAGCATGGCGTTGGTCAGGGTGGCCAGGCCGGGGGTGTCACCGTCCTGGCTGCTGCCGGCGGCGAAGGTCAGGCGCAGGTCGAACATCGGCAGCTCGGGGGCGGCGACGAACAGCACCCGGGCGCCTTCGGCGGTTTCCCACTGCTGGATGTCCAGCTTGCGGCTGGCCGGGGCCTTGCCATCGAGTTCGGCGATGGAGGCCAGCTTGGGGGCGTCGCTCGCCTCGGTGGCGGCCACGGCCTCCCCGGGGCGGTTGACGATCAGGACGAGCACGCCCAGCAGGGCGATCAGGGCCAGGCCGAGCAGGCCGTAACGCAGGCCGTTGCGCTCACTCATGGCGGGGTTCCTCGGGCAGTACGTGGGCGACGCTGAGGCGGTCGCGGGTAAAGAAGGTGCGGGCAGCGGCCTGGATATCCGCCGGGGTGACGGCTTCCAGGGCAGCGAGATCCTGCTCCATCAGGCGCCAGGACAGGCCGACGGTCTCCAACTGGCCGATGGTGGAGGCCTGGCTGGTGATGGAGTCGCGCTCGTAGACCAGGCCGGCGATCACCTGGGCGCGCACGCGCTGGAGCTCGTCCTCGCTGGGCGGCGTCTGCTTGAGGGCCTCCAGCTCGCGCCAGAGGCCGGCTTCGGCCTGCTCCAGGGTCTTGCCCTTCTGGGCGTTGGGGGTGGCGCTGAGGGTGAACAGGCTGTCGCCCCGGCTGTAGCCGTCGTAGCTGGCGGATGCGCCGCTCACCAGTTCTTCGCCGCGCTCCAGGTGGCTGGGCAGGCGCGCGCTGTAGCCGCCGTCGAGCAGGGCCGAGGCCAGGCGCAGGGCATGCACCTGGCGGGCGTCCTTGGCGGTGGCGAGGCTGGGCACGTTGAAGGCCATCAGCAGGCTGGGCAGCTGGGTCTTCACGTGCACGACGAGGCGTCGCTCGCCGGGCGCGGGCAGCTCCAGGGGCTGCTTCGCCGGCGGCACCGGGCGCGCGGGGATGGCGCCGAACCAGCGCTGAGCCAGGGCCTTGACCTCGTCACCGGTGACGTCGCCGACCACCACCAGGGTGGCGTTGTTGGGCACGTACCAGGCCTCGTACCAATGGCGCAGTTCCTCGACCTTCATGCGTTCGAGGTCGGCCATCCAGCCGATGGTCGGGGTGTGGTAGCCGCTGGCCGGGTAGGCCATGGCCTTGAAGCGTTCGAAGGCCTTGGCGCCGGGGCGGTCGTCGGTGCGCAGGCGACGCTCTTCCTTGATCACCTCGATCTCGCGCTGGAACTCCTCGGGCGGCAGGCGGAGGCTGGCCATGCGGTCGGCCTCCAGCTCGAAGGCCACGCCGAGGCGGTCCTTGGCCAGCACCTGGTAGTAGGCGGTGTAGTCGTCGCTGGTGAAGGCGTTCTCCTCCGCGCCGAGGTCGCGCAGGACGAGGGACGCCTCGCCGGGGCCGAGCTTGCTGCTGCCCTTGAACATCATGTGTTCGAGGGCGTGGGAGAGGCCGGTCTGGCCGGGCGTTTCGTAGCTGGAGCCGACCTTGTACCAAAGTTGTGAAACCACCACGGGGGCCCTGTGGTCTTCTCTGACGATGACTTTCAGGCCGTTTTCGAGGGTGTATTCATGGGTGGGTTGGGTCTCGGCGGCGAAGGCCGCCATGGGCAGCAACAGGCTGCCGAGCAGCAGGCCGGTGGCCTGGCGGGTGATCGCTTTCATCAATACTGGGGACCTGTCCGACGGGCCCGCGGGGCGTACCGCCTGCGGGCGAAGAGGTGCTAGGATACTCCATCCTTTTCCGGCGCGGCCAAGCTGTCGGGCCAGGCCCGCAGCGGCCGCTCCTTGAGATGCAAGCTACCCATGTTTGGTTCCAACGACGACAAGAAGACGCCGGCCGAGTCGGCCGAGAAAAAATCCCTGTTCGGCTGGTTCCGCCGCAAGTCCCAGGACGCGGCGCCGGCCCAGCCCGAGCCCACCCCTGAGGCCGCACCGGCCGTCGAAGCCGCCGAGGTTCCGACGCCCGCTCCGGCGCTCGAGTCGGTGAGCGCCGCCCAGCCCGAGCCGGTTGCGCCCGCGCCCATCGTCCCCGAGCCTGCTGCACCTGCACCTGCACCTGCACCTGCACCTGCACCTGCACCTGCACCTGCACCTGCACCTGCACCTGCACCTGCACCTGCACCTGCACCGGAAGTGGTCGCCCCCGCCGAGCCTACAGTGCCCGTCGAACCGGTTGCGCCGGTCGAGCCCGTCGTGGCCCAGGCCGAGCAGCCCGCTGCAGAGGCCCCCGCCGTAGAGCCCTCGCCGGCGCCGGTTGCCGTGCCGGTGGAGCCGCTGCCCGAGGTGGCGGCGGTCGTTCCGGCTGCCGAGGCTCAGCCCGTGGCCGAGGCCGTCCCCGAGGCGGCTGCACCGGTGGCCGCCGAGCCGGCCCGCGCCGGCTTCTTCGCCCGCCTCAAGCAGGGCCTGTCGAAGACCAGCGCCAGCATCGGCGAGGGCATGGCCAGCCTGTTCCTCGGGCGCAAGGCCATCGATGACGACCTGCTGGACGAGATCGAGACCCGCCTGCTGACCGCCGACGTCGGCGTCGAGGCCACCACCGCCATCGTCCAGAGCCTGACCCAGAAGGTCGCGCGCAAGCAGCTGGCCGACGCCGATGCGCTGTACAAGGCGCTGCAGGACGAGCTGGCCAGCCTGCTCAAGCCCGTCGAGCAGAAGCTGGTGATCGACAGCGCCAAGCGCCCCTACGTGATCCTCGTGGTCGGCGTGAACGGCGTCGGCAAGACCACCACCATCGGCAAGCTGGCCAAGAAGCTGCAGCTGGAGGGCAAGAAGGTCATGCTCGCCGCCGGTGACACCTTCCGCGCCGCTGCCGTCGAGCAGCTGCAGGTGTGGGGCGAGCGCAACAACATCGCCGTCATCGCCCAGCACACCGGCGCCGACTCCGCCTCGGTGATCTTCGATGCCGTGCAGGCCGCCAAGGCCCGTGGTGTGGATGTGCTGATCGCCGACACCGCCGGGCGCCTGCACACCAAGGACAACCTCATGGAGGAGCTGAAGAAGGTGCGCCGCGTGATCGGCAAGCTGGACGAGACCGCTCCCCACGAAGTGCTGCTGGTGCTGGACGCCGGCACCGGCCAGAACGCCATCAACCAGGCCAAGCAGTTCCACCAGGCGGTGAGCCTGTCGGGCCTGGCGCTGACCAAGCTGGACGGCACCGCCAAGGGCGGCGTGATCTTCGCCCTGGCCAAGCAGTTCGCCCTGCCGATCCGCTACATCGGCGTCGGCGAGGGCATCGACGACCTGCGCGACTTCGAGGCCGAGGCCTTCGTCCGCGCCCTGTTCGCCGAGCAGGAGCGCGCATGATCCGCTTCGAGCAGGTCGGCAAGCGCTATCCCAATGGCCATGTCGGCCTGCATGAACTGAGTTTCCGCGTCCGCCGGGGCGAGTTCCTCTTCGTCACCGGCCACTCCGGCGCCGGCAAGAGCACCCTGCTGCGGCTGCTGCTGGCCATGGAGCGTCCCACCACCGGCAAGCTGCTGCTGGCCGGGCAGGACCTTTCCACCATCACCAACTCCCAGATCCCCTTCCTGCGCCGGCAGATCGGCGTGGTGTTCCAGAACCACCAACTGCTGTTCGACCGCACCGTGTTCGACAACGTGGCGCTGCCGCTGCAGATCCACGGCCTGTCCAAGCCGGAGATCGCCAAGCGCGTGGGCATCGCCCTGGAGCGCGTGTCCCTGTCGGACAAGGCCGAGCTGTTCCCGGCCGACCTGTCCACCGGCCAGCAACAGCGCGTGGGCATCGCCCGCGCCGTGGTGCATCGCCCGGCCCTGCTGCTGGCGGATGAACCCACCGGCAACCTGGACCCGCGCCTGGCCGCCGAGATCATGGGCGTTTTCGAGGACATCAACCGCTTGGGCACCACGGTTCTGATCGCCAGCCACGACCTGGCACTGATCGCCCGCATGCGCCACCGCATGCTGACCCTGCAACGCGGCCGCCTGATCGGCGACGGGGAGGCCGGCTGATGAGCGCATCCCGCATGCCGCCGCCCAAGCCCGCCGAGCGCGTGGGCGCCACGGCCCGTCCCGAGGAGCCGCAGAAAGACGGCGATGACGGCCCGGATTTCCGCACCCTGCTGGCGGCCTGGCTGGAAAGCCACCGTGCCAGCCTGATGGACAGCCTGCGCCGCCTGGGCCGGCAGCCCATCGGCAGCTTCTTCACCAGCCTGGTGATGGCCATTGCCCTGAGCCTGCCCATGGGGCTGTCGCTGCTGCTCAACAACGTCGAACGCCTGGGCGGCTCCTGGCAGCGCGCGGCGCAGATCTCCCTGTTCCTGCAGATGGACGCCAGCGAAGCCGACGGCCGCAAGCTGCGCGACGAGATTGCCGGCATGCCCGACGTGGCCGAAGCCGAGTGGATCAGCCGCGAGCAGGCGCTGGAAGAGTTCCAGCAGCAGACCGGCCTGGGCCAGGCACTCAAGGAGCTGCCGGAGAACCCCTTGCCCGGCGTGATCCTGGTGACGCCCAAGGAAGTCGACAAGACCACCCTGGAAGCCCTGCGCCTGCGCCTGGCCGAGCTGTCCCGGGTGCAGCAGGCCCAGCTCGACCTGGTGTGGGTCGAGCGCCTGAGCGCCATCCTCAAGCTGGGCGAGCGTTTCATCTTCGGGCTCACCGTGCTGCTGGTGCTGGCGCTGTTGCTGGTGATCGGCAACACCATCCGCCTGCACATCGAGAACCGCCGGATCGAGATCGAAGTGATCAAGCTGGTGGGCGGAACCGACAGCTACGTGCGGCGTCCCTTCCTTTATATGGGCGCGCTGTATGGCGTGGGGGCCGGTCTGCTGGCCTGGCTGGTGCTGGCCTACGGGCTGGACTGGCTGAACGACGCCGTGGTGCGCCTGGCCGGTTTGTACGGCAGTGACTTCGCCCTTGCCGGCGTGCCGCTGGGCGACGGATTGTCGCTGTTGCTCGGCGCCATCCTGCTGGGCTACATCGGCGCCTGGCTGGCGGTGGCGCGCCACCTCAGCGAGCTGGCGCCGCGCTAGCAGAACCGCCCCGGGACGGGGCGGAAACGAGGGGTGTAACGAAACTTTTACGCCCCCTTGCAGTCATAAAGGCCAGTGCTACACTGCGCGAGCTTAGTGAATCGGAGGATTCGCATGACCACTTCCCTGCAACCTGTCTATGCCCTGGCCCCCGGTGCGAACCTGGATGCCTACGTGCATGCAGTCAACGGCATCCCGCTGCTGACGGTCGAACAGGAGCGCGAACTGGCCGAACGCCTCTTCTACCAACAGGATCTGGAAGCGGCGCGGCAAATGGTGTTGGCGCACCTGCGCTTCGTTGTACACATCGCCAAGAGTTATTCCGGTTACGGCCTGGCCCAGGCCGACCTGATCCAGGAAGGCAACGTCGGCCTGATGAAGGCCGTGAAGCGCTTCAACCCCGAGATGGGTGTGCGCCTGGTGTCCTTCGCGGTGCACTGGATCAAGGCCGAGATCCACGAGTTCATCCTGCGCAACTGGCGCATCGTCAAGGTCGCCACCACCAAGGCGCAGCGCAAGCTGTTCTTCAACCTGCGCAGCCAGAAGAAGCGCCTGTCCTGGCTGAACAACGAAGAAGTCCATGCCGTGGCCCAGAGCCTGGGCGTGGAACCCCATGAAGTACGCGAGATGGAAAGCCGGCTGACCGGCCATGACATGGCCTTCGACCCGGCGGCTGATGCCGACGACGACGCGGCCTACCAGTCCCCCGCGCACTACCTGGAAGACCACCGCTACGACCCGGCGCGTCAGCTGGAGGAAGCGGACTGGAGCGACAGCTCCACCGCCAACCTGCACGAAGCGCTGGAAGGTCTGGACGAGCGCAGCCGCGACATCCTCTACCAGCGCTGGCTGGCCGAGGAGAAGGCCACGCTGCACGACCTGGCCGCCAAGTACAACGTCTCCGCCGAGCGTATTCGCCAGCTGGAGAAGAACGCGATGAACAAGCTCAAGGGCTTCATCCAGGCCTGAGCCGTCGCATGATCGAAAGCCGCCCCAACGGGCGGCTTTTTTCTGCCCGGAGAAATCGACCATGGCGATGCCGTCCCTGCGCCCCGCCCACGGCGTGCTGTTTGTGCTGGTAGCCGTGTTGTTCTTCGGCCTGGCGATGTGGATGCAGCGGGGTGGCGAGCCCGCCGCCCCCCTGGCCTGCCTGGAAGCCTGGCAATCGCCGCTGCTGGAACCCATGGCCGAAGGCACGCTGACCCTGGCGGCGCTGGACGGCCAGGCTCACGGCGAGCTTTGGCTGCGTAACGCCGGCGAGGGGCCGCAACTGCTGTTCCGCAGCGAAGGGGAAGGCGAGGATGCCTGCAACCTGGAAGGTGAGCTGGCCCTGGACGACGCCGAGCGCGCGAGCCTGCTCAAGGCCCTGGGCGGACACTCTCCGGAGGGCGAGCAGCCCCTCAGCCGGCAGATGCTCGACCAACTGGGGCAGCACCGCTTGTCAGCCCTGGAAGTCCGCCCTCAGCAGCTGCCGGACGCGGAGCGGCTGGTGGCCAGCGTCGGCCAGCCCCGCCTGCGGCTCCAGTTGGGGGTGGGAGAAGCCTGGGTCTACCCGGTGGAAGGCCTGACTGCCCAGGTGGTGGATGGCCAGGTGCACCGCATCCGCGTGGTGCCACGCGCCACACTCAAGCAGTGATCAGAACGGTACGGCCGGCTTGAGCTGCTCCAGGTACTGGCTGCCCCCCAGCTGGCTCATCTGCTGGCGGATCCAGCCGGCGCGGCGGGCGACGTAGCTACCCGGGCGCCCGGCATTCCATTCCCGGGGGTTGGGCAGCACGGCGGCCAGCAGGCTGGCCTGGCGCCGTGACAGGTAGGGCGCGCCGATGCCGAAGTGGTGGCGCGCGGCGGCCTCGGCACCGAACACGCCATCACCCCATTCCACACTGTTGAGGTAGACCTCGAGGATGCGCTGCTTCGGCCAGAGCGTCTCGATCAGCACCGTGAACCAGGCTTCCAGCCCCTTGCGTAGCCAGCTGCGGCCGGACCAGAGGAACAGGTTCTTGGCCACCTGCTGGCTCAGGGTGCTGGCCCCGCGCAGGGAGCCGCCGCGCTCGTTGTGTGCCAGGGCAGCACGGATGGCGGGTACGTCGAAGCCCCAGTGCTCGGCGAACTTCTGATCCTCGGCGGCGATCACCGCCACCTTCAGGTCGTCGGGCAGTTCCTTCCAGGGGCGCCAGGTGCGCTGCAGGTCGATGGGTTCGCCATCGAACCACGACTCCACCTTGCGCTCCACCATGATCATGCTGCCGGGCGGCGGCACCCAGCGGAACAGCAGCACCAGCAGGACGGAACCGGCGGCGAACCAGATCAGCAGCTTGAACAGGCGACGACTCAGGGATCGGATCATGCGTGGCTTGGCCTGGGCGGGTTGGCGCGCCATTATAGCGGCCGCTCTCATCCTGTCTGGAGTGCCCAATGGCCCGGTTGTTCCTGCTGCTCGCCGCCTTCACCGGCTTCACCGGCGTCGCCCTCGGCGCCTTCGCTGCCCACGGCCTCAAGGCCCGGCTGAGCCCGGAGCACCTGGCGGTGTTCCAGACCGGCACCCACTACCAGCTGATCCACGCCCTGGCGCTGTTCGGCGTCGCCCTGCTCAGCCTCCACGCACCGGGGCGCCTGGTGAACGCGGCCGGCGGCTGCTTCGCCCTCGGCATCCTGCTGTTCTCCGGCAGCCTCTACCTGCTCACCCTCAGCGGCATCGGCAAGCTGGGCATCATCACCCCCTTCGGCGGCGTGTCCTTCCTGGCCGGCTGGCTGTGCCTGGGGCTCGCTGCGTGGCGCCTCGCCGCGCGCTGAAGCAGGCCTGACCCTGGCGTCAAAAAGCAGGACGAATGGCGTCATTCAGCCTTGGTCATCCCCAGGGTTCGGGGCTAGAATGCTGGCCCCCCAATGTTGTGACCGTCCCGTCATGCGCATCCAGTTGAACGGCGAATCCCACGAACTGCCCGACGGCCTGACCGTCGCGGACCTGATCGTCCGACTCGACCTGGCTGGCCGCCGTGTCGCGGTCGAGCTCAACCTCGACATCGTGCCGCGCAGCCAGCATGCCGCCACCGTCCTGCGCGATGGCGACCAGGTGGAAGTGGTACACGCCATCGGAGGCGGCTAGCCGCCCGCAAGGAGTCCACATGAGTCAGAAGCCGATCGACAAGCCATTCACCCTGGCAGGTCGGACCTATGAGTCGCGCCTGCTGGTCGGCACCGGCAAGTACAAGGACCTCGACGAGACCCGTCTGGCCATCGAGGCCTCCGGCGCCGAGATCGTCACCGTGGCGGTGCGCCGCACCAACATCGGCCAGAACCCCGGCGAGCCCAACCTGCTCGACGTGATTCCGCCCAGCCGCTACACCATCCTGCCGAACACCGCTGGCTGCTACGACGCCATCGAGGCCGTGCGCACCTGCCGCCTGGCCCGTGAGCTGCTGGATGGCCACAACCTGGTGAAGCTGGAAGTCCTGGCCGACCAGAAGACCCTCTTCCCCAACGTCATCGAGACCCTCAAGGCCGCCGAAGTGCTGGTCAAGGAAGGTTTCGACGTGATGGTGTACACCAGCGACGACCCCATCGTCGCCCGCCAGCTGGCCGAGATCGGCTGCATCGCCATCATGCCCCTGGCCGGCCTGATCGGCTCCGGCCTTGGCATCTGCAACCCCTACAACCTGCGGATCATCCTCGAGGAGACCCGCGTGCCCGTGCTGGTCGACGCCGGTGTCGGCACCGCCTCCGACGCCACCATCGCCATGGAGATGGGCTGCGACGCGGTACTGATGAACAGCGCCATCGCCCACGCCCAGGACCCGGTGATGATGGGCGAGGCCATGAAGCACGCCATCGTCGCCGGCCGCCTGGCCTACCTGGCCGGCCGCATGCCCCGCAAGCTCTACGCCAGCGCCTCCTCGCCGCTGGATGGTCTGATTCGCTGAGAACCTCCATGACTGAACAGCTGGATTCGCCGAACGAGAACGGCGAAGTACGCCACCGCACCATCAAGAGCTTCGTGATGCGCGCCGGCCGCATGACCGACGGCCAGCAGCGCGGGCTCGACCAGGGCCTGCCGCGCTTCGGCCTGGAGCTGGCCGACGGCCTGCAGGACTTCGACGCGGTGTTCGGACGCCGCGCACCGCGCACCTTCGAGATCGGCTTCGGCATGGGGCACTCGACCCTGGAAATGGCCGCTGCCTCGCGGGACGAGGACTTCATTGGCGTCGAGGTGCACCGCCCCGGCGTCGGCGCGCTGCTCAACGGCATGCTGACCCAGAACCTCGACAACATCCGCGTCTACACCTGCGATGCCCTCGAAGTCCTGCGGGACTGCGTCGCCGACGCCAGCCTCGACCGCGTCCTGCTGTTCTTCCCGGACCCGTGGCACAAGGCCCGCCATCACAAGCGCCGTATCGTCCAGCCCAGCTTCGCCGAGCTGGTGCGTAGCAAGCTCAAGGTCGGCGGCGTGCTGCACATGGCCACCGACTGGGAACACTACGCCGAGCACATGCTCGAGGTGATGAACGCCGCCCCGGGCTACCGCAACCTCGCCGAGGACGGCCGCTACGTGCCGCGCCCCGAAGAGCGCCCGGTGACCAAGTTCGAACGCCGTGGCGAGCGCCTCGGTCACGGTGTCTGGGACCTGAAGTTCCAGCGCATCGACTGATCCACCGCAGTACCCGCCCCGTGCCCTGGCAGCACGGGGCATCCAGGAACGACCCCATACACAGACCGGGACCACCCGGCCGCCAGGACGGCACCCCTCACCTGATCCGACACTGAACAGGCCCCGCCCCGCCGGCGGTGGCACAAGAACAAGAGCGACGCCACCCGTGAGCGCCGCGAGGAGAAGGCTGTGTTGAGAAAGTTAGCAATTCTGCTGCTGGCGTCCTGCGCCCTGCAGGCCCAGGCCAAGGTCGACGCCGACCAGGCCGCGCGTTTGGGAGGGGAGCTGACGCCGCTGGGCGGCCAGCGCGCCGGCAACGCCGAGGGTTCCATTCCCGCCTGGGACGGCGGCCTGTCCACCCCGCCCGCCAGCTACCAGCCGGGCATGCACCACCCCGATCCCTACGCCGGCGAATCGCCCAAGTACGTGATCACGGCCCGCAATGCCAGCCAGTACGCCGCGCACCTGCCTGCCGGCCTGAAAGCGCTGGTGGAGACCTACCCCGACTATTCCATCCGGGTCTTCCCGACCCACCGCAGTGCGGCCGCCCCCCAGCGCATCTACGACGCGACTCGCCTCAACGCCCTCAATGGCGAACTGATCGCCGGCGGCAACGGCGTGCAGGGCGTGGCGGCGGGCATCCCGTTCCCGATCCCGGCCAGCGGGCTGGAGGTGATCTGGAACCACATCCTGCGCTACCGCGGTGACCAGATCCATTTCGTCACCAACCAGGCGGCGGTGCTGGCCAACGGCAGCTACAACCTGCTGAAGCTGGATCGCAACATCTACTTCGTCTACGGCCGCGACGGCGTGACCCCGAAGGACCTGGAAAACACCATCTTCTATTACAAGTACGCGGTGGTGGCCCCGGCCAAGCTCGCGGGCTCGGCGCTGGTGGTGCAGGAAACCCTCGACCAGGTGCTGTCCATCCGCAAGGCCTGGCGCTTCAACCGGGGCGAGCGTCGCGTCCGCCGCCTGCCGATGCTGGCCTACGACACCCTGCAGCCGGACACCAACGGAATGGCCACCGCCGATGTGGTCGACTCCTACAACGGCGCGCCGGAACGCTACGACTGGACGCTGGTGGGCAAGCAGGAAATGCTCGTGCCGTACAACAGCTACGCCGTGCACCAGAAGGGCATCCCCTACGATCAGATCCTCAAGACCAAGTTCGTCAACCCGGACCTGCTGCGCTACGAGCTGCACCGCGTCTGGATCGTCGAAGCCTCGCTGCGCAAGGGCTTCACCCACCCCTACGCCAAGCGCCGTTTCTACATCGACGAGGACAGCTGGCAGATCCTCGCGGTGGACCTGTACGACAAGGACGGAAAACTGACCGGTCTGCAGGAAAGTCACCCGATCAGCTACTACGATGTCCCCATGTTCGGCAGCACCCTGGAGACCATCTACGACTTCGCCGGCTCGCGCTATTTCGCCGATGGCCTGGACAACAACGAACCGATGTACGACTTCAAGGCGCCCCTCGGCCCGCGTGACTTCACGCCCCAGGCCCTGCGCCGCGAAGGCAACTGATATTCCGGCCTGCCTGGCCACGCTCCAACCGCCCTTCGGGGCGGTTTTTTATTGCCGCTGATTCCCGGGGCGAAGGGCCGTCGACTTCGTTGGGCGCTTTGGGATGCACCCTGCCTGGCAGGCAGGGCCCGGACTCAGCTCCGATCAGCCAGGACGCCGATCAGGAAGAACACCAGGAGCAGCACGGGGGCCAGGGTGTAGTTGTTGAAGTAGCCCAGGCCCTTGGCCAGCCAGGGCGTGAGGAAGATCATCGCCAGCCCGTAGCCCAGTGCGCAGAGGGTGACGAACAGCAGGGTGCGGAAGAGGAAGTTGAGCCCGCCGATGCGCTGCTGGATCCAGGCGTTGATGCCCGGGCCGAGCAGCACCAGCAGGGTGGCCATGATGGCCAGGGAGATGTCGTAGAGGTGGCCACGGCTCCAGCGCGAGAGGGTGGCTACCAGGTCCAGGATCAGGTCCATCGATCGTCCTTAGCCCTCAGGGCAGGAAGCGTTGCAGCAGGTCGTTGAGAAACAGCTGGCCCTTGGGCGTGGCCGCCAGGCGCGCGGGGTCGGCCTGGAGCAGGCCCTGGGCCTCGGCCTCGCGGCGTGAAGCTGCCAGGTCGGCCAGGGGCAGCCCGGTGCGCTGGGGGTAGAGCCCGGCGGGAACGCCGTCGGTGAGGCGCAGGGCGTTCATCAGGAACTCGAAGGGCAGCTCGTCGGCGTCCAGCTCCCGTGCGCCGGCCTGGAAGGCCTTGGCCGGGTCGAGGTAGTCCTTGGGCAGGCGGGTCTTCCAGGTGCGCTGGATGCGGCCCTCGGGGCTGCTCAGCTTGGCGTGGGCGCCAGCGCCGATGCCGAGGAAGTCGCCGAAGGTCCAGTAGTTGAGGTTGTGCCGGGCCTGGCGCCCGGCGCGGGCGTAGGCGGACACCTCGTACTGGGCGTAGCCGGCCTCGGCCAGGAGGGCCTGGCCGGCTTCCTGGATGTCCCACAGCAGGTCGTCTTCCGGCAACTGGGGCGGCTGGGACCAGAACACCGTGTTCGGCTCCATGGTCAGCTGGTACCAGGAGAGGTGGGTCGGCCCCTGGGCGATGGCGGTGCGCAGGTCGTACAGCGCGTCCTCCAGGCTCTGGTCCGGCAGGCCGTGCATCAGGTCCAGGTTGAAGTTGTCGAAGCCGGCGTTGCGCGCCATGTCGGCGGCGCGGATCGCCTCGCTGCCGTCGTGGATGCGTCCCAGGGCCTTGAGCTTGTCGCCCTGAAAGCTCTGCACGCCGATGGACAGGCGGTTGATGCCGAGCTGGCGGTAGGCGGAGAACTTGGCTTGCTCGAAGGTGCCCGGGTTGGCTTCCAGGGTGATCTCGATGTCAGGGGCGAAGGGCACCCGGCGCTCGATGCCTTCCAGCAGCCGGCCCAGGGCCGCGGCGCTGAACAGGCTGGGGGTGCCGCCGCCGAAGAAGATCGAGGTCAGCGGGCGGCCGTGGACGTGGACGAGGTCCTGTTCCAGGTCCGCCAGCACGGCGTCGACGTAGTCCGTCTCAGGCAGCTCCGGGCCGGCGGCGTGGGAGTTGAAGTCGCAGTACGGGCATTTGCGCACGCACCAGGGGATGTGCACGTAGGCCGCCAGGGGCGGTAGCTGGAAGCCCTGGGGCAGGTGCTCCGGTGCGTCGGGTGTGGCGTGCGACGCGGGGCTTCCGGCGTCCGGCTTCATATCCCCAACCGCTGCTTGAGCAGGGCCATGGCGCGGGCACGGTGGCTCAGGCGGTTCTTGTCCGCCGGGGCCAGTTCGGCGGCGGAGGCGTTGCATTCGGCGACCCAGAACAGCGGGTCGTAGCCGAAGCCGTGCTCGCCGCGTGCCTCGAAGAGGATGCTGCCGCGCCAGAGGCCCTCGCAGAGGATCGGCAACGGGTCGTCGGCGTGGCGCATCAGCGCCAGGGAGCAGATGAACTGCGCACCACGGCCGGCTTCCGGTACGTCCTTCAGGGCGTCCAGCAGTTTGGCGTTGTTGGCGGCATCGCCCTGGCCACCGGCGTAGCGCGCGGAGTAGATGCCCGGCGCGCCGCCGAGGACGTCCACCGCCAGGCCGGAGTCGTCCGCCAGGGCCGGCAGGCCCGAGACGCGCGCGGCGTTGCGGGCCTTGAGGATGGCGTTCTCGACGAAGGTCAGGCCGGTTTCCTCGGGTTCGACGTCGCTGAACTCGCCGATGGAGCGCACGCGCACGCTGTCACCCAGCATGGCCTGGAGTTCCTTGAGCTTGCCGGCGTTGTGACTGGCCAGCACCAGTTCCTTGAAGGGCATCATTCGTCTGGGAAGAATTCCTGGTCGAAGGTGAAGGTGTGCGGGGCGCCGTCGCCCTGCTGCACCGTGAGGGAGAAGTTGAGCATTTCGCGCTGGGTGAAGGGGAACTGCGCCAGGTAGTAGATGGCGCCCCCTTCGCTGACCTGGCGGAAGGCCAGGGGCGTGACCTTGCCGAGCAGGTCCTTGACCTGGCCGCTGACCTGGGCGGTGCTGGGCTTGCCGGCCTTGAGCACGGCGATGTTCACCACGCCCTGGGTCTTGCTGCGCACCAGGCCGGCTGCGGCGGCGATGTCCGGCTGCAGGAAGCCGGAGTTGAAGGCGCTGTAGTGCACGTCGAGCTCGCCGAAGGTCTGTTTGCGCTCCGCGACGGCGGGCAGGGACAGGCAGAGGGCGAAGAGGCAGAAGATGAGGCGGCGCATGGTGAAGGTCCTCCAGGTCAGATCGCGATGCGGCTTTCAGGCAGGCCGGGGCCACTGACTCGATAGATGCCGATTTCGCCCAGCAGGTTGGGCCACAGCCGGCTCGGCAGATTGTGCCTGTGCAGGCGGTCGACGGCCAGGCGATCCAGCACCCGCACCCTGAGGTCCTGACAGAGGGCCTCGAAGTCATGGAAGGTGCAGAAGTGGATGTTCGGCGTGTTGTACCAGGTGTAGGGCAGGAAGTCGGAAACCGGCATCCGCCCGTTGCGCGCCAGGTACCAGCGGCAGCGCCAGTGGCCGAAGTTGGGGAAGGTGATGATGCACTCGCGGCCGACGCGGAGCATTTCCTCCAGCAGCTTGTCCGGGTAGTGCACGGCCTGCAGGGCCTGGGTCATGACCACCACGTCGAAGCTGTTGCTGGCGAAGTTGCCGAGGCCCTTGTCCAGGTCCTGTTCGATGACGTTGACGCCGTTCTGCAGGCAGCGGGCGATGTTGTCCGGGTCGATCTCCAGGCCGTAGCCGGTGACCTCCTTGTGGTCACGCAGCCAGGCCAGCAGGTCGCCGTCGCCGCAGCCCAGGTCGAGCACGCGGCTGCCGGCGGGGATCCAGTCCTTGATGATTTCGAGGTCGGCTCGCACGGGAGGGCTTCCTAGTCAGAGGGCGATGCGGTTCATGTAGCCGCTGAAGGCCTGCAGATAACGCGGGATCGGTATGAGGAAGGCGTCGTGGCCCTGGGGCGCGTCGATTTCCAGGTAGCTGACGTTCTTCCGCGCGGCGGTCAGGGCGTCGACGATCTCCCGCGAGCGGGCCGGGGAGAAGCGCCAGTCGGTGGTGAAGGACATCACCAGGAAGTTCGCCTTGGCCGCCGACAGGGTACGCGCCAGGTCACCGCCATGGGCGGCGGCGGGGTCGAAGTAGTCCAGCGCCTTGGTCATCAGCAGGTAGGTGTTGGCGTCGAAGCGCCCGGAAAACTCCTCGCCCTGGTAGCGCAGGTAGCTTTCCACCTGGAACTCGACGCTGTGGAAGTCGTAGTTGAGCTTCTCGCTCTTCAGGCCACGGCCGAATTTCTCGCCCATGGCGTCGTCGGAGAGGTAGGTGATGTGGCCGACCATGCGCGCCAGCATCAGGCCGCGCTTGGGGATCACGCCCTGTTCCTGGAAGTGCCCGCCGTGGAATTCCGGGTCGGTGAGGATGGCCTGGCGGGCCACCTCGTTGAAGGCGATGTTCTGGGCCGACAGCTTGGGCGCCGAGGCGATGGCCAGGCAGTGGCGGACGCGGTCCGGGTAGCTGATGGTCCACTGCAGCGCCTGCATGCCACCGAGGCTGCCACCTACCACCGCGGCCCACTGGCCGATGCCCAGGGCGTCGGCGAGGCGGGCCTGGCTGTGCACCCAGTCTTCCACCGTCATCACCGGGAAGTCGGCGCCATAGGGCTTGCCGGTGGCCGGGTTGAGGCTGGAAGGGCCGGTGGAACCGTTGCAGCCGCCGAGGTTGTTGAGGCTGACGACGAAGAAGCGTCGGGTGTCGATGGCCTTGCCGGGGCCGATGCAGCTGTCCCACCAGCCGGGCTTGCGGTCTTCCATGCTGTGGTAGCCGGCGGCGTGGTGGTGGCCGGACAGCGCATGGCAGATGAGGACCGCGTTGCTGCGGCTGGCGTTGAGTTCGCCGTAGGTCTCGTAGACCAGTTCGTAGTCGGTGAGGGTGCGGCCGCAGGCCAGCGACAGCGGCTCGCTGAAGCGCTGCACCTGGGGCGTCACCAGGCCGACGGAGTCTTCGGGAATGACGGTGGGCATCGCAACCGCTGCTCTTTTTTCAGGAAGGGCGCCAGTCTAAAGAGCACCGCAGCACCCGGCAAGCGCGCGGCTGCGCGTGCCGGGAGGGGGTTGGATCACTGCTGGCGGGCCACTCGCGGCAGGGTGACCACCTTGCCCTGGCGCTGGATCGGCGCCGGGCGGCGCAGGGCGCGGAGCATGTCGTTGGCCTGGCTGAGCTGGCGTTCCAGTTCGTCCACGTAGCGGGTCAGCTGGAGCACGCGCTGGCGGGCCTGCTGGGTGTCCTGGGCGAGGGCCTTGAGGCGCAGCATGTGGGTTTCCAGCAGCTGCTTGTGCTCCAGGGTGTTCTGCATCAGCGGCATCAGCGCTTCGGCGGCCCATTGGCCGACCTCCTGCCGCAGGCGCTGGTGCAGGCCGATCACTTCCTGCACCAAGGTGGAGAAGAAACGCCGGGTCAGCAGGCGCTGCTCGGTGAGCAGGGTCTTCAGGTGCAGGCGGAACTGATCGCCCTTCTGCCGCAGTTGCCCCAGTTCGCGGTAGTAGCGGGTGAGGTCGAACTGTGGCGCGTCGACGCCCTGCAGCGGGCTTTCCTCGTTATGCCGGCGGTACAGCGCGGCGACCATGCGGTTGGCGGCATCGGCCTCGTGGTCGAGGGCGTGCAGGTCGGTCTCCACGGCACGGAAGAAGTGCAGGATGGCCTTGTTGATGCCGACGGTGGTCCAGCTGCCGGTCAGGTCGCGGCGCACGCGCGCCAGGTGTTCCTCCAGGCGCTCGGGGCGCACGGCGGCGCGCAGCAGCTCGCCTTGGCGCTTGACCAGGCGCTGGTTGGTCTTCAGACCCAGCAGCCGGCGATGGTGCCGGGCGTGGTCTTCCTTGGTGCGGGCGGTCAGCTCGAACAGCAGCTGGCCGTTGTCGTTCTGGTGGGTGCTGAGCAGCGCCTGCTGCTCGCGGACCTTCTCCAGGCGCAGGTTGAGCACGTGCTGGCTGTTCTGCAGCAGCGCCAGGACCTGGTTGACCACGCGGGTCTCCAGCAGGCGTTCCTTCTGGGCGACGATGCGCTCGCAGAGCAGGCGCTCGAGGTTGGCCATCTGGCTGCGGGCAAGCAGTTCGTCGTCCTTGCGCACCTTGGCCAGCAGGGCCTGCTTGGCCGAGAGCGGCAGCACGTCCTCGCGGCGGATGCCGAGCTGGCGGGCGGTGGCGTCCTGGATCTGGCGGATGGCGTTCTGCACGAAGGTCTCGCCGGCCAGGTCGTCCCAGAGCACGTCGATCTTGTTCAGCACGGCGAACAGGCTGGTCTGGGTGTCGTCATCCAGCTGGCGGATGTGTTGCAGCCAGATGTCCATGTCGCTGGCGGTCACGCCGGTGTCGGCGGACAGCAGGAAGATCACCGCCTGGGCGGCGGGCAGCATGGACAGGGTGAGTTCGGGTTCGGCACCCAGGGCGTTCAGGCCGGGGGTGTCGAGGATGCGCAGGCCCTGGCGCAGCAGCGGGTGGTCGAAGTTGACCATGGCGTGGCGCCAGGCGGGTACCAGCACCATGCCGGGACGGCCGGCGGGTTCCAGGGTGTCGGGGTGGAAGCCGAGCTGGATGGCCTGCTCCACCGGCATCGGCTTGGTCTTGGCCACCTGGGTGAAGGCCTGGACCATGTTGTCCGGGTCGCTGGTGTCCAGGGGGATGTTCACCCAGTGGCGGGGGATGCGCTTGAACTGGGCGACGCTGGCCGAGGCGGTGCGGGTCTCGATGGGCAGCAGGCGGATGTAGGGACGTTCCGAGCGCGGGTCGTGGAACAGCTCGGTGGGGCACATGGTGGTGCGCCCGGCCTGGGACGGCAGCATGCGCTGGCCGTACTCGGAGAAGAACAGGCTGTTGATCAGCTCGGTCTTGCCGCGGGAGAACTCACCGACGAAGGCCAGGGTGATGTGGTCGGTGCGCAGCAGGCGCAGGGCGCGCTCGAGCTTGTCCTGCACGGCGGCGGTGCTCAGGCGGCTGTGTTCCAGCCAGCTGCGGTAGCGGGTGATTTCCCGCATCAGCTCGCGCTTCCAGGCGACGTAGGCGTCCACCTGCTGACTCAGTCGTTCCATGCTCATCCTGGCTCTCCTTCCGCTCACGCGTCCTGCGTTCAGAAACTAAGGGGGGAACTCGACAACGATGGTACGGCCGTCTCGACAGCGGGCCGATGCCTGGGCGGGCGTTGGGCAATTATCCGCCGTCCCGGCTGGCCGTCAATCGAGCGGCTTCACAGTCCCGCCTTAAGGTCTGTCAGGGTTGCCGAGCGGTCAGGCCGGGCAACTCCGGCAGGGTGTGCGGGGTGCGGATGCGCACGCGCTTCTGGCGGTTCAGCTCGCCGCCTTCCAGGCTCACCTGGCTCTTGGCGACGCCGAAGGCGTCGGCGAGGAAGGCCATCAGGTGGGCATTGGCCCGGCCTTCGATGGGCGGCGCGGTGAGGCGGATCTTCAGGCGATCCCCGTGCAGCCCGGCGAACTCGTCGCGGCTCGCCTTGGGCTGCAGGTGGCAGGCGAGGATCAGGTCCTCGCCATCCCAGCGGAACCAGCTCATCAGAGGAAGGGGCTGAGCTGCGGCGGCATCTGGGTCATGGCGGCCAGGCCGCCGATGACGAAGCGATCCAGCAGGTTCAGCGCGATGAAGGCGAAGATCGGCGAAATATCCAGCCCGCCCAGGTTCGGCAGCAGCTTGCGGAAGGGGGCCAGCAGCGGCTCGCAGATCTGGTTCACCAGCTGGGCGCCGGGGTTGTAGCTGCCCGGGGAGACCCAGGAGAGGATCACGCTGATGATCATGGCGAAGAAGAACACCTTGAGGAACAGCGAGGTGATGCTGATCACCGACCACACCAGCAGCTGCGGCAGCGCGCCCAGGGGGTTGGCGCCCATCAGCAGCACCACCACGATCATCAGCAGCCATTGCAGCAGCACGGCCAGCACCAGGGAGGCCAGGTCGAGCCCGCCGAGGCCGGGGATGACCTTGCGCAGCGGGTTCAGCAGGGGCTTGGTGGCCCGCACCACGAACTGGCTGAGGGGGTTGTAGAAGTCGGCCCGTACCAGCTGCAGGATGAAGCGCAGCAGTACGACCAGCAGGTAGAGGCTGCCAAGGGTCTGGATCACATAGATCGCGGCGGAGGCGAGTCCGGTCATTGGGCGTTCCTTGTGGAGGTGGGCGCACGGCCAGCGGGGGTGCCGGCGATGCGGGCTACTTTATCGGGATTCCCGGTGCGCATGGAGGGTGTCACTGCCCGGCCATCAGGTCCGGTCCGTTACAGCGCGTGTCCTCATGGTCGCCGAGGGTCATCAGGGTGAAGCCGTCGGGTCGCTGGAGGATGGTGGCGTAGGCATAGGCCAGGTCGTGCAGGTCCTTCTTGCTGTCGTACAGCTGGATCTCCACCTGGAAGCGGCCGGCGTCCTTGCAGGCACGTACCGGGCCGTAGAGCAGGGTGATGCCGGGCTCAGCGCGCTGCGCCTTGAGCTGTTCGCGGGCGGTCAGGTTCTGCTGGCGCTGTTCCGGGGCGCTCCAGTCGCCGGCCAGCGCATCGTCCACCGTCAGCCATTCGTCAACGAAGCCCCGGCCATTGCTGGCGGCCGGCTGGATGCGCTGCAGGGTGTCGCCATCCAGGCGGTAGCGGTAGATGCCGGCGCGGGTCATGCGGTCGGCGTCCAGGCTGCCCACTTCGGCACGCAGTTCGAAGCCATCGGGCCGGGCCTTCAGGCGTGGCTCGGTTTCGTCGCGCACGTAGCCCTGCTGCAGGTGGTGCAGGGTGCGCTGGGCGGTCTCGCCATTGCGCGGCTGCACCACATCCACGGCCAAGCGGCTCCAGCGCGAGGTGCACCAGGGGGTGCCGTGGGCGATGACGAACTGCCCGCTGGCCAGGCGCACGTATTGGTAGAAGTCGCCGTAGGCGTCGGAGAGTTCCTTCAGCGGCGGGCTGCGCCATTCCAGGGTGCGTACCCAGCGATCGCCTTCCCGGGCATAGCCGAGCAGCAGGATGTCGCCGCCGCAGGGGATGGAGGTGGCGGCCTGGACCACCACCATCGGCGGTAGCCCCGGCTCGTCGTGACGCGCCACGGCATAGGGGCTCACCGAGGTTTCCTCGCCTTCCGGCGCCGGCTGGACGGGCATCAGCTCGCGGGCCATTTCCTGCTGCAGGGCGTCGGCATCGAGGTCGGCACCGCTGCACGCCAGGCGCGCATCCAGGGCGCGGGTGATGGCGTCCTTGTGGGCCTCCACTGCGGTGGCGATGGCCGGGGAAACGTCGGTGGGCAGGTCTTCGTCCTGCCCGTCCAGGCTGGCCTGGACCTGCTCGAAGGCGGTGCGGGTGGCCTGGGCCAGGTCTGGTTGCAGGGCGCAGGTGTCCGCCAGCGCCGGCAGGCCCAGTGAGAGCAGCAGGGGAGCCAGTGACCAGACGACTGGGCGCGGCATGCTCATTGCCCGAGCTGGTCGGCCAGTTCGGCGGAACGGCGGTCGGCGGCGCCCAGGGCCTGCTCCACCAGGGATTCGAAGCCATTGCCCTGGAAGGATTTGATGGCCGCCTCGGTGGTGCCGTTGGGGGAGGTGACGCGGCGGCGCAGCTCGGCCGGGCCGACATCGCTGCCCACGGCCATGCGTGCGGCGCCCAGTGCGGTCTGCAGGGTCAGCCGGGCGGCCACCTCGGGGCTCAGGCCCAGCTTCTCGCCGGCGGCGGTCATGGCTTCCATCAGCAGGAAGAAGTAGGCCGGGCCGCTGCCGGAGACGGCGGTGACGGCGTCGATCTGCTTCTCCTCGTCGAGCCACAGGGCGATGCCCACGGCTTGCAGCAGTTGCTCGGCCTGGCGGCGCTGCTCGTCGCTGACGGCGGCGGTGGCGTACAGGCCGCTGGCGCCTTCGCCCAGCAGGGCCGGGGTGTTGGGCATGCAGCGCACGATGGAGTCGACGCCCAGCCAGCGGGCCAGGCTGGCGCAGGGGATGCCGGCGGCGATGGACACGATCAGCTGGCCAGCGGACAGGCTCGGGGCCAGCGCTTCGCACACGGCCTTCATGACCTGGGGCTTGGTGGCCAGGACCACCACATCGGCGCCGCGCACGGCGTCGGCGTTGCTCTCGACCACCTCGATGCCGTGCTCGGCGGCGATGCGGGCACGCTGCTCGGCGCCGGGGTCGCTGGCGCGGATGTGGCCGGCCGGAACGCCCTGGGCGCGCAGGCCACCGATCAGGCTGGCGGCCATGTTGCCGGCGCCGATGAATGCAATGCGGGGAGTGCTCATGTCGTGTTCCTTCCTTATTAAGGTGCCGGCTGCCCGTAGTCGCGGGCGCCGAACAGGGCGGTACCGATGCGCACCCAGGTGGCGCCTTCGGCGATCGCCGCTTCGAGGTCGTGGCTCATGCCCATGGACAGGGTGTCGAGGGCGGGGTCCAGGTCGGTCATCAACTGGCGCAGGCGGGCGAAGGCAGCGTGCTGGGCTGCGACGTCGTCGGTGGGCTCGGGAATCGCCATCAGCCCGCGCAGGCGCAGGTTCGGCAGGCCGGCCACGGCCTTGGCCAGGGCCGGGAGGTCCTCCGGTGCGCAGCCCGACTTGCTGGCTTCGCCGCTGACGTTGACCTGCAGGCAGATGTTAAGCGGCGCCAGGTGGGCAGGGCGCTGGGCGGAGAGGCGCTCGGCGATCTTCAGCCGGTCCACCGAGTGCACCCAGTGGAAGTGCTCGGCGATGGGCTTGGTCTTGTTCGACTGGATCGGGCCGATGAAATGCCAGGTCAGCGGCAGGTCGGTGAGTTCGGCCTGCTTGGCCAGCGCTTCCTGGAGGTAATTCTCGCCGAAATCGGCCACGCCCTCGGCGTGGGCCTCGCGAATGGCGTCGGCGGGTTTGGTCTTGCTCACGGCCAGCAGGCCGATGGTGGATGAATCCCTTCCAGAGGCTTGCGCCGCCTCACGGATACGCGCGCGAACCTTTGCAATATTCTTTGCTATCGTGGACATTACCTGCGCTCTACAGCCCGGCCTGAGTGGGTCTGCGGCATTCTAACCGCTTGGAATTGGGGAGTCCCATGGATATTACTGAGCTGCTTGCGTTCAGCGCCAAGCAGGGCGCTTCGGACCTGCATCTCTCGGCCGGGCTGCCGCCCATGATCCGCGTCGACGGCGATGTTCGCCGTATCAACCTGCCCCCCCTGGACCACAAGCAGGTGCACGCGCTGATCTACGACATCATGAACGACAAGCAGCGCAAGGATTACGAGGAATTCCTCGAAACCGACTTCTCGTTCGAGGTGCCCGGCGTGGCCCGCTTCCGGGTCAACGCCTTCAACCAGAACCGCGGCGCCGGCGCCGTGTTCCGGACCATTCCCTCCAAGGTGCTGTCCATGGAGGACCTGGGCATGGGCGAGATCTTCAAGAAGATCTCCAACGTGCCGCGCGGCCTGGTGCTGGTCACCGGCCCCACCGGTTCGGGCAAGTCCACCACCCTGGCGGCGATGCTCGACTACCTCAACGGCACCAAGTACCACCACATCCTGACCGTGGAAGACCCGATCGAATTCGTCCACGAGTCGAAGAAGTGCCTGATCAACCAGCGTGAGGTGCACCGCGACACCCTCGGCTTCAACGAGGCGCTGCGCTCGGCCCTGCGGGAAGACCCGGACATCATCCTGGTGGGCGAGATGCGCGACCTGGAGACCATCCGCCTGGCGCTGACCGCTGCGGAAACCGGTCACCTGGTGTTCGGCACCCTGCACACCACCTCCGCCGCCAAGACCATCGACCGGGTGGTCGACGTGTTCCCGGCCGAGGAAAAATCCATGGTCCGTTCCATGCTCTCCGAATCGCTGCAGGCGGTCATTTCCCAGACCCTGCTGAAGAAGATCGGCGGCGGCCGGGTGGCGGCTCACGAGATCATGATCGGCACCCCGGCCATCCGTAACCTGATCCGCGAGGACAAGGTGGCGCAGATGTATTCCGCCATCCAGACCGGCGGCGCCCTGGGCATGCAGACCCTGGACAGCTGCCTGAAGGGCCTGGTGGCCAAGGGCCTGGTCAGCCGCGAAAGCGCGCGCGAAAAGGCCAAGACGCCGGAAAACTTCTAGACCCGACAGGGCGCCCCGGCAGGCGCCCTGTCTGCTTGAACGGGGCGGCTGCCCGAACTGGCCTGTACGCGAGCGAACAGGTCGGCCATCCACATTGCGAGAAAGACCATGGAATTCGAGAAACTGTTGCGCCTGATGGTCGAGAAGGGCGGTTCGGACCTGTTCATCACGGCCGGTGTGCCGCCGTCGATGAAGGTCAACGGCAAGGTCATGCCGGTCACCAAGAACCCCATGTCGCCGGAGCAGACCCGGGAAACCGTGCTGGGGGTGATGAACGAGCAGCAGCGCCGCGACTTCGCCGAGAACCACGAGTGCAACTTCGCCATCAGCGCCCGGGGCATCGGCCGTTTCCGCGTCAGCGCCTTCTACCAGCGCAACCTGGTGGGCATGGTGCTGCGCCGCATCGAGACCAACATCCCCACCCTGGAGCAGCTCAAGCTGCCCGAGGTGCTGAAGAAGCTGGCCATGACCAAGCGCGGCCTGGTGCTCTTCGTCGGTGCCACCGGCACCGGCAAGTCCACGTCCCTGGCGGCGATGATCGGCTACCGCAACAAGAACAGCTCCGGCCACATCATCTCCATCGAAGACCCCATCGAGTACATCCACCAGCACCAGGGCTGCATCGTCACCCAGCGTGAAGTGGGGATCGACACCGAGTCCTTCGAAGTGGCCCTGAAGAACACCCTGCGCCAGGCGCCGGACGTGATCCTCATCGGTGAGGTGCGGACCCGCGAGACCATGGACCACGCCGTGGCCTTCGCCGAAACCGGCCACCTGTGCCTGGCCACCCTGCACGCCAACAACGCCAACCAGGCGCTGGACCGGATCATCAACTTCTTCCCCGCCGACCGTCAGCAGCAGGTGTGGATGGACCTGTCCCTCAACCTCAAGGCCATCGTCGCCCAGCAACTGGTGCCGACCCCGGATGGCAAGGGGCGCCGCGCGGTGATCGAGGTGCTGATCAATACCCCGCTGGTGGCCGACCTGATCCGCAAGGGCGAGGTCCACGAGCTCAAGCCGCTGATGAAACGCTCCACCGAGCAGGGCATGCAGACCTTCGACCAGGCGCTGTACAACCTCTACTCCCAGGGCGAGATCACCTACGAAGACGCCCTGCTCTACGCCGACTCGGCGAACGACCTGCGCCTGATGATCAAGCTCGGTTCCGAGACCGATGGCGAACACCTGACCAGCATCAGTGGCGGGCTGTCCCTGGAAGTCTCGGAAGACGATCCGGGCCGTCGCTTCCGCTGAGTGGCGCCAGCCACTGCGCCGCCCGGCGCGCCAAGGCCTCCAGTGTGTCGTTCCCCGCAGGCCAGGGAATCGCGAACCAGGCGCCGAAAGGCGCCTGGTTCGTTTCCAGCACCTCGCCACTGTGTTCCGCCAGGTGCGGTGGAATGAAACCGCGCAGGGCCGCACGGGCGCCGTCGCCCAGGGCGATCACCAGTCGTGGCCGGAGCTGTTGCAGCTCCGCCTCCAGCCAGGGGGCACAGGCCGTCAGTTCGGCTTCCGTCACCGGCAGCGCCTCGCGCTCGCTGCGCAGCCCCTGGCTGTGCCAGGCGAAGTGCTTCACGGCGTGGGTGAAGTACAGGCGTTCGCGGGCCAGCCCGGCGTTGGCCAGGGCTTCGCGCAGGCGGATGCCGGCGGGGTCGCTGAAGGGCTGTCCGCTCAGGTCGTCCTGATCGGAAGGCTGGCTGCCGAGCACCATTACGTCGGCGGTTTCCGGGCCTTGCCCGGCCACGGCGCAGGTCGCGGCGTGCCAGCGCGTGCAGGTCTGGCAACGCTCCAGGGCTGAGGTGGCCTCGCGCACCGGCTGGGCTTTCAGCGGGCTGATCAGCACTGTCTTGCCGTCCTGGGCGCCGACCGCCGGGGCCTGGGCCAGACGCTGCTGGCCGGTGCGCGCCGCGCTGACCAGGGCGGGGATCAGCGGCCCTTCCGGCAGGTGGCGCCAGAAGCGTGCGGGCATGTGGCCGCGCATCACCTTCGGGTTGAGTCGGGCCGGGTTGAAGGTGCTGCGGTAGTAGGCCTGCCACAGCGATTGATCCGGGTCGTCGCGCTCCTCGATGGCGGCCTGCAGGCCGGGTGGCCCCGGGGGCAGGTAGGCCAGGCGCTCGCCATTGAAGCAGGCCACGCCGTCGGGCGTGGCGATCAGCCAGCTGTGCCGCCCCATGCGCGGGACGAAGTGTTCGGCGGCGAGGTCGAGCACCTCGTGTGCCGGTTCGATCCAGGCCAGGTAGTCCGGCTCGCCGCGTTGGGCCTGGCCCAGGCGGAAGCGCAGGAAGGCGTGGAGGTGGTGGGCTTCCCGGCGCACGGCCTTGAGCCGCCGGTGCAGCTCGGCGCCGTCGCGGTCGCCTGGCAGCATGGCGCTGCGGTCACCCCGGGCAGCCCGCCAGAGCACGCGGTAGAGCAGGCCCCAGCGGTCCTGCTGGCGGAAGCGTGCAGCCTGGGCCAGCAATTCCGGCAGTTCGCGAGGGATGCGCACCGTGCCGCCTGGGGCGTCCGCCGGGGCGGGGTCGAGGCTGTCGAACAGGCCGGCATCCGGCGTCCAGTCCACCTGGTGCGGGGCGATCCCGGCCTGCAGCAGGCGCCGGGCTTCGCTGCGCCAGCCTTCGAAGCTGCCGTCGAAGCGGGGCCGGTGCATCACCAGAGCGCCATCTGTGCCGGGGCGTCGCCGAGCTGGCGGCGCAGGGCGGTGGATTCGAGGTCGGCCAGCCGGGGCCTGTAGTCCTGGGTGATGATGAACGGCCGGGCCTTGTCCATGGCGCAGCGCAGGCGCACCACGTCCTGGTAGCGGATGCGCCGCTCGCGGCGCAGGTCCGCCAGGCGCCGGGCGCTGAGCACGCCGATGCCGGGCACGCGGGCGATCATCGCCGGCTCGGCGCGGTTGAGGTCGAGGGGGAACTGTTCGCGGTTGGCCAGCGCCCAGGCCAGCTTGGGGTCGATGTCCAGGGGCAGGTTGCCGGGGCTGCTGATCAGCTCCTCGACGCGGAAGCCGTAGCCACGCAGGAGGAAGTCGGCCTGGTACAGGCGGTGTTCGCGCATGAGCGGTGGCGGCTCGGCCGGCAGCCCGCCGGGGGCGCTGGGGATGGGGCTGAAGGCGGAGTAGTAGACGCGCTTGAGCCGGTAGGCGCTGTAGAGCGATTGGGCGGTGCCGAGGATGGTGCGGTCGTCGGTGGCGTCGGCGCCGACGATCATCTGGGTGCTCTGCCCGGCCGGGGCGAAGGCCGGTCCACGCCGTTCCTCCTGCGCTTCTTCCACGCCCAGGCGGATGCGACCCATCGCGCGCCGGATCGGCGCCACGCGCTTCTCCGGCGCCAGGCGCACCAGCCCGGATTCGGTGGGCAGCTCGATGTTCACGCTCAGGCGGTCGGCGTACAGGCCGGCTTCGGCGATCAGCTCCGGGCTGGCGTCGGGGATGGTCTTCAGGTGGATGTAGCCGCGGAACTGGTGTTCTTCCCGCAGCAGCCTGGCTACGCGCACCAGCTGCTCCATGGTGTAGTCCGCGGAGCGGATGATCCCGGAGCTGAGGAACAGCCCGCTGATGCAGTTGCGCCGGTAGAAGTCGAGGGTCAGCCGGACCACTTCTTCCGGGGTGAAGCGGGCGCGCGGCACATCGCTGGAGCGGCGGTTGACGCAGTACTGGCAGTCGTAGATGCAGAAGTTGGTGAGCAGGATCTTCAGCAGGGCCACGCAGCGGCCATCGGGGGTGAAACTGTGGCAGATGCCCATGCCGTTGGTGGAGCCGATGCCGGCCTTGCCGGTGGAGCCACGCTTGGGGGCGCCGCTGCTGGCGCAGGACACGTCGTACTTGGCGGCGTCGGCCAGCACGGTTAGCTTGTCGATCAGTTCCATGGTCGGATTCTGAAATTAACTGTACGTGCATACAGTATTTCGGCGACCGGAACCTGTGCAAGTCCGTCGACGACCTTCGGTCGCCGGCCCGTCATCAGGAGATCACATGCAACGCCCGGATACCCACAGCACCCTGATCGGCTACCTCCTGTGGATCTTCGGATTCCTCGGGGCGCACCGCTTCTACTACGGCCGGCCGGTGACCGGCACCCTGTGGTTCTTCACCCTGGGGCTGTTCTTCATCGGCTGGATCATCGACCTGTTCCTGATCCCGTCCATGGAGCGCGAGGCCGCCCTGCGCTTCAACGCGGGCTCCTACGACTACACGGTGGCCTGGCTGCTGCTGACCTTCCTCGGTGTGTTCGGTGTGCACCGCATGTACCAGGGCAAATGGATCACCGGCATCCTCTACCTGTTCACCGGTGGGTTCTTCCTGCTGGGCGTGCTCTACGACTTCTGGACCTTGAACACGCAGATCTCGGTGCTCAACGCCCAGCGTTGAGCCGGAAAGCAAAAGGGGCCGTCGATGACGGCCCCTTTCGTTTGCAGCGGTTTCAGCTTCAGCCCTGGAAGGTCAGGTGGCCGTCCATGAAGGTGTAGCGTACGCGCCCGGGCAGCGAGTCGCCGATGAACGGGCAGTTGCGCCCGCGCGAGTGCCAGGCCTCGCCGGCCTGGGTGCGCCCCTTCGGGTCGAACAGCACCAGGTCTGCCGGGGCGCCGACCGCCACGCGGCCAGCCGGCAAGCGCAGGGCGCGGGCCGGGCCGGCGGTGAGGCGGGCGAGCAGGGTGGGCAGGTCCAGCAGGCCGTCTTCCACCAGGCTCATGGCCAGCGGCAGCAGCAGTTCGACGCTGCTGATGCCGGGCTCGGTGGCGGCGAAGGGCGCCAGCTTGGCGTCGGCTTCGTGGGGCTGGTGGTGGCTGGCGATGGCACCGATCACGCCACTCTTCACCGCCTGGCGCAGGCCTTCGCGGTCCGCCTGGCTGCGCAGCGGCGGCTGCACGTGGTAGAGGCTGGAAAAACCGGTGAGGGCGTCGTCGGTCAGCAGCAGCTGGTACATGGCGACATCGGCGGTGACCGGCAGGCCGCGGGCCTGGGCCTGGGCGATCATTTCGGCACCACGGGCGCTGGTGATCTGGCTGAAGTGCGCGCGCACGCCGCTCTGCTCCACCAGCAGCAGGTCACGGGCCAGGGCCACGGTCTCGGCGCTCTCGGGGATCCCGGCCAGGCCGAGGAAGCCGGCGGTGGCGCCTTCGTGGGCGAGGCCGCCTTCCGCCAGGTCGGCGTCCTGGGGTTGCAGCACCAGGGTCAGGTCGAAGGTGGCGGCGTACTCCATGGCGCGGCGCAGGGTGCGGCTGCTGCTCATGGGCGCCAGGCCGTTGCCGAAGGCGACGCAGCCGGTGTCACGCAGGGCGACCAGCTCGGCCAGCTGCTCGCCGGCGAGGTTCCGGGTGAGGGCGCCGATGGGGAAGACCTTGGCGTGGCCGGCTTCGCGGGCGCGGTCGAGGATCAGTTCGGCCACGGCGGGGGTGTCCAGCACCGGGCGGGTCAGCGGCGGGCAGCACAGGCTGGTCACGCCACCGGCGGCGGCGGCGCGGGTCTCGCTGTCGACGTTGCCCTTGCGGCTGTAGCCGGGCTCGCGCAGGGCGGCGTTGAGGTCCACCAGGCCGGGGGCGGCCACCAGGCCCTGGGCGTCGATGCGGGTCTCGGCCTCGAAGCCGGCCGGTGCCTGGCCGATGGCGGTGACCTTGCCGGCCTGGAGGAACAGGTCGGTGACCTGGTCGGTGCCGCTGGCGGGATCGATGAGGCGGGCGCCGATGATGTGGGTACGCATCAGTTCTGCACCTCGGCTTCCTGATTGATCTGGCGTTGGGTGTTCTGGCCGCTCATGGCCATGGAGAGCACGGCCATGCGGATGGCGATGCCGTAGGTGACCTGGTTGAGGATCACCGAGTGGCTGCCGTCGGCGACGGCGGACTCGATCTCCACGCCGCGGTTGATCGGCCCCGGGTGCATGACGATGGCGTCGGGCTTGGCCAGCTTGAGGCGTTGGGTGGTCAGCCCGTAGAGGCGGTAGAACTCGCCTTCGCTTGGCAGCAGGCCGCCCTGCATGCGCTCGCGCTGCAGGCGCAGCATGATCACCACGTCCACGTCCTTGAGCCCTTCGGCCAGGTCGGTGTGGACGCTGACGCCGTACTGCTCGATGCCGATGGGCAGCAGGGTGCGCGGCGCGATCACGCGGATGTCCGGGCAGCCCAGGGCCTTGAGGGCGAGCATGTCGGAGCGGGCGACGCGCGAGTGCAGGATGTCGCCGACGATGGCCACCGAGAGGTTCTCGAAGCTGCCCTTGTGACGGCGGATGGTGAGCATGTCGAGCATGCCCTGGGTAGGGTGCGCGTGGCGCCCGTCGCCGCCGTTGATGATGGCGACGTCAGGGCAGACGTGCTCGGCGATGAAGTGGGCGGCGCCGGAGTCGGCATGGCGGACCACGAACATGTCGGCCGCCATGGCCTCCAGGTTGCGCAGGGTGTCGAACAGCGTCTCGCCCTTGCTGGTGGAGGAGGTGGAGACGTTCAGGCTGATGACGTCGGCGGAGAGGCGCTGGGCCGCCAGCTCGAAGGTGGTGCGAGTGCGCGTGGAGTTCTCGAAGAACACGTTGCACACCGTCTTGCCGCGCAGCAGGGGCACCTTCTTGACGGCGCGGGCGCCGACTTCGAGGAAGGAGTCGGCGGTGTCGAGGATTTCGGTCAACAGCTCACGGGGCAGGCCGTCGAGCGAGAGGAAGTGGCGCAGCTGGCCCTGGTCGTTGAGCTGCAGCGGGCGCTTGGCGTTCGGCATGGGGCGGGCCCTGGGGGTTGGGTTTTCAGGAGGCGGCGAGGACCTGGCGCTCGAGTGCGAGCGGCGCGGGGCCGAGCAATTTTACCCGCTCGTGGGTGGCCAGGGACAGGGTGGCGCCGACCACGTCGGGGCGGATCGGCAGCTCCCGGGCGTTGAGGTCCAGCAGGCAGACCAGAGTCACGCTGGCCGGGCGGCCATAGTCGAACAGCTCGTTGAGGGCGGCGCGCACGGTGCGCCCGCTCATGAGCACGTCATCGATCAGCACCAGGTGCTGGCCTTCGATCTCGAAGGGCAGTTCGGAGGGCTGCACCTGGGGATGCAGGCCGTTCTGGGTGAAGTCGTCGCGGTAGAAGGAGACGTCGAGCACGCCCATGGCGTCGTCGCGGCCCAGGGCTTCCATCAGGGCCTGGGCGACCCAGACGCCGCCGGTGCGGATGCCGATGAAGCGCGGTGTGTCGATGTGCCGGGCCGCCAGGTGGTCGGTCAGGGCGCGGGCCATCTGCGGCAGCAGTTCGGCCGGGTTGGGCAATGTCATGGGCGTTCCTCGCTAGTCGTGTCCGGGGTGCTCGGCCAGCCAGCCTTCCAGCAGCAGGGCGGCGGCCAGGGCGTCCACCGGGCGTTCGCGGTAGCCGCCGCGCTGGCCCTGCGCCAGGCGGTGGCCCTTGGCTTCGAAGGTGGTCAGGCGTTCGTCGTGGGTGAAGACGGGCAGGTTGAAGCGGCCATTGAGGCGCCGGCCGAATTTCTCGGCGCGCTCGCTCATCTCGCTGGGGGTGCCGTCCATGTTCAGCGGCAGGCCGACGACGATGGCGTCGGGCTGCCACTCCTTGATCAGGGCCTCGACCTTCTGCCAGTCGGGTACGCCGTTCTGTGCCTTGAGCACGCACAGTTCGCGGGCCTGGCCGGTGACGGCCTGACCGACGGCGACGCCGATCTGGCGGGTGCCGTAGTCGAAGCCGAGGAGCAGCCGGGGCGCGGTTGTCGGGCCGGCCATCAGGCGTGCCCGGCCTGGCTGGTGAGCAGGTTGAGGTTGACCCCCAGCCGTGCGGCGGCGGCGGCGAGGCGCTGGTCGCTGGGGGTGTCGAAGAGGATGGCCGGGTCGGCGGGGCAGGTGAGCCAGGCGTTTTCGGCCAGCTCGGCCTCCAGTTGCCCGGCCTGCCAGCCGGCATAGCCGAGGGCGATGAGGCTCTTCTGCGGGCCGCTGCCGTCGGCGATGGCGAACAGCACGTCCTGGGAGGTGGACAGCGCCAGGTCGCCCAGGTCCAGGGTGGCCTGGTACTGCGGGCCGCTGGGGTGCAGGACGAAGCCGCGGTCGGTCTGCACGGGGCCGCCGGCGTAGATGGGCAGGTTCTGGCAGTGGGCGGGGGCGGTGTCGTCGGGGCGCAGTTGTTCGAGCACGTCACCGAGGTTGAGGCCGTTGGGGCGGTTGATCACCAGTCCCATGGCGCCCTGGTCGTTGTGTTCGACCAGGTAGGTGACGGTCTGCGCGAAATTGGGATCGTCCATGTGCGGCATGGCGATCAGGAAGTGGTGCTTGAGGTAGCTGGGCGCGGTGCTTTTCATGGGCGCTAGTGTCGATCTTCGCGCCGTCGGCTTCAAGGGTGCCGGTTCAGTTGCTGGAGAGTCTGTCGCCCCGCTCAAAACGCCAGGTGCGGATGATCTCCAGGCGGTCGATGTCGGCCAGGTCGCCGGTGAAGGGGGCGAAGGGCGCGGCGAGGCGGACGATGCGCATGGCGGCCTGGTCCAGTACCGGCTGGCCGGATGACTCCAGCACCTGCACCTCATAAAGAGTGCCGTCGCGGTTGATCGACACCAGCAGCCTCAGCGAGCCGTAGATGCGCTGGCGGCGGGCCTCTTCGGGGTAGTTGAGGTTGCCGACGCGCTCGATCTTCTTGCGCCATTCGTCCTTGTACCAGGCACCCTTGTCGCGCATGGTCGAGGCCGCGTTGAGGCGGTGGATGCGTGGGCGCTTGGCGTAGCGCTGCTGCTCCTGGGACAGCTCGGCCTCCAGGCTGGCGATCTCGGAGGAGAGCTGGGCACTGTCGAATACGGGGGCGGGCGGTGTCTCGGGCTCGGGCTTGGCTTCCTCGCGCTTGACCGGGGTCTTCTGCGGCTTGGGTGCCGTGGTGGCGATGGCCGCCTTGGGGGCTTCCTGGCGCTTGGTCTGCTGGGGGGCGGCGGGCGGAGTGACCTTGCGGATCTCCTGGTCCTGGAACATCGCCTGCTCGGTGGTCTTGGGCGTGTCCTTGTGTTCCAGGGTGCCGCTGCCTTGCTGGTTGTTCTGCGCCAGGTAGTCGGCTTCCTTCGGCTTCTCGTCACTCTTGAAGGTGGCGAGGGTGACTTCCAGCGTCTTGCTGATCTGGCTGGGGTCGCTGAAGGTGAAGCCGACACCGAGGATGAGCGCGATGTGCAGCACCGCGGCGAGGAACAGGGTGAAGCCGAGCCTGTCCGCCGGGCGCACGCTGGCGGAGGGGAAGCGGGGGAGGTCAGCGGCTGCGTTCATCGCACATCGGGTCTGCTCAAAGTGGCGCGCAGTCTGCCGAACTGGGGCGGCAGGCTGCAAGCCGCAAGCTGCAAGGTGTTGACTGCGTCAAGCTTGCGGCTTGCTCTGGTTCGCCTCCAGGCGGGTGGCGATGACGTCCATCAGGCGTTCGCCGATGCGGGTGTCGTACGCCGCGTCGATCTCGCGGATGCAGGTCGGGCTGGTGACGTTGATCTCGGTGAGGTGGTCGCCGATCACGTCGAGGCCGACGAACAGCAGGCCCTTCTCCCGCAGTACCGGACCGACGGTGGCGGCGATCTCGCGGTCGCGCTCGGTCAACGGGCGGGCTTCGCCCCGACCACCGGCGGCGAGGTTGCCACGGGTCTCGCCGGCAGCGGGAATGCGTGCCAGGCAGTAAGGTACCGGTTCGCCGTCTATCATCAGGATACGTTTGTCCCCGTCGACGATCGCCGACAGGTAGCGCTGCGCCATGATCTGCTCGGCGCCGTGGCGGGTGAGGGTCTCCAGGATCACCGAAAGGTTCGGGTCGCCCTCGCGGTGACGAAAAATCATCGAACCGCCCATGCCATCAAGGGGTTTGAGAATGATGTCACGCTGCTCTTTTGCAAACTCGCGCAGAATGTCGGGCCGTCGACTCACCAGAGTCGTCGGGGTGAGGTGCGGGAAGAGCGTGGCAAAGAACTTCTCGTTGCAGTCGCGCAGACTCTGCGGACGGTTCACCACCAGCACGCCGGCGCGTTCGGCCTGCTCCAGCAGGTAGGTGGAGTAGATGAACTCGTTGTCGAAGGGCGGATCCTTGCGCATGAGGATCACATCGAGGTCGGCGAGCGGGGTGTCCTGCTCATCCCCGAGGACATACCAGCCCGCAGGGTCGGCCTTCACCTCGAGCGGTTTCATGCGGGCACGGGCTACGCCCGCTGCCTGGTAAAGATCCTGCTGCTCCATATAGAAGAGGGACCAGCCGCGAGCCTGGGCCGCGAGAAGCATGGCCAGGGAGCTGTCCTTCTTGAAGTTGATCTGCGCAATGGGGTCCATGACGATCCCGAGGCGAACGCTCATGGGTGGTGTCTCCGCAACTCGTGAAGTGAAGAAAGGGGCCTCGATCGGGCCCCGGAAGAGGCGCTCAGGGTGGCGCTGGAGGCGGTTGCGGTCAAGGGAAACCTCGCCGTGCGAACTGGCAAATCCATGGCGTAGGCGGTTTCTGGCTTGCGTCTGGAGAGTGTGCTAAAAAGGCCCGACGATTGGGTCGCAGCCCGTCGCTGACAGGGCCTCAGGCGCACTGAACGAAGCTAATAACGACTCACCGAGGCGATGGTAGGGCGAACATGGAACAGCATTCCGAGGGTTTGAAGGTGATGGTGATCGACGATTCGAAGACGATTCGTCGCACCGCTGAAACTCTGCTGAAGAAGGTGGGTTGCGAGGTCATCACGGCTGTCGACGGTTTCGATGCCCTGGCCAAGATCGCGGACACACACCCGAACATCATCTTTGTCGACATCATGATGCCGCGTCTCGACGGTTATCAGACCTGCGCCCTGATCAAGAACAACAGTGCTTTCAAGTCCACCCCGGTGATCATGCTGTCCTCCAAGGACGGCCTGTTCGACAAGGCCAAGGGTCGCATCGTCGGTTCCGACCAGTACCTCACCAAGCCCTTCAGCAAGGAAGAACTGCTCGGCGCGATCAAGACCCACGTGCCTGATTTCACCCCGGTGGAACAAGCCTCCTGAAGTCCGGCCCTCGTGGCTGGAAGTGCCTTTCCGTATTGGGGACAAACATGGCTCGTATTCTGATTGTTGATGACTCGCCGACCGAAATGTACAAGCTGACCGCCATGCTCGAAAAACATGGCCATCAGGTACTGAAGGCGGAAAATGGCGCCGATGGCGTCGCCCTGGCTCGCCAGGAAAAACCCGATGCCGTGCTGATGGACATCGTCATGCCCGGCCTCAATGGCTTCCAGGCGACCCGTCAGCTGACCAAGGACGCCGAAACCAGCCATATCCCGGTGATCATCGTCACCACCAAGGATCAGGAAACCGACAAGGTCTGGGGCAAGCGCCAGGGCGCGAAGGACTACCTGACCAAGCCGATCGACGAAGACACGCTGCTGAAAACCCTCAACGCGGTGCTGGCCGGCTGATGCCGGTAGCACCGTGATGTCCTAGAAGAAGGCTCAGCCCCGCATGTCGGACGCAAAGACCCCATTCCAGATACTCCTCGAGATCGACCAGCGCTGCCGCGCCCTGGCGGCGGGCTTGCCCGCCCAGCAGGAAACGGTTCAGACCTGGAGTGGGATCGGTTTCCGCATGGGCGAGCGCTTCTTCGTGGCGTCCATGGGCGAAGTGGGCGAAGTGCTCCACGAGCCCCGCTACACCCAGCTGCCGGGGGTGAAACCCTGGGTCAAGGGAGTCGCCAACGTCCGTGGTCGGTTGCTGCCGATCATGGACCTGTGCGGCTTCTTCGGCGGCGAACTCTCGTCCCTGCGCAAGCAGCGCCGGGTGCTGGTGGTCGACCACCAGGAAATCTTCGCCGGCCTCATCGTCGACGAAGTCTTCGGCATGCAGCACTTCCCGGTGGGCTCGTTCTCCGAGGAACTGCCGCCGCTGGAGGCCACCATCCAACCCTTCATCCACGGCGTGTTCCAGCGTGAGCATCCCTGGCTGGTGTTCAGCCCTCATGCGCTGGCCCAGCACCAGGTGTTCCTGGACGTCGCGGTCTAGTTCCCAACGCGCAGGCCTTCGGGCCTGCGCGCAGGGCCGTTTCCGGGAGGGGCGGCCCGATCGGTCGGAGTGCAGTGTCTCCGGCTGACCCAGGCACCAACGTGTGCCGTTGATCCAAGGTTGGGCCGGTCTATACCGGCCCTTGGCGTTACATGGAAATCGTTGTGTAGTTGGTCCAGGCGGGGGCCCGATAATGAAAAAACTGAACGCAGGCAATCTACTCGCGGGAGCGCGCAGCAGTACGTTGATCGCCGGACTCTTCGTGGTCCTGATCGTCTCCATCGTGCTGCTGTTCGCCAACTTCGCGTACCTCAACACGCAGGCGAACCACGACCAGGAATACCTCGGCCACTCCGGTGAGCTGCGGGTCTTGTCCCAGCGTATCGCGAAGAACGCCACCGAAGCGGCGGCGGGCAAGCCCGAGGCCTTCGCCCTGTTGAAGGAAGCGCGCAACGACTTCGAGAAGCGCTGGAACATTCTGCTCAACGGTGACGCGGAAACCGGCCTGCCGCCGGCGCCCGAAGCCGTCAAGGCCCAGATGGACGCCGTGCAGGCGGACTGGAACAGCCTGCG
The DNA here is from genome assembly GCF_032621675.1 of Pseudomonas sp. zfem003. NCBI lineage: Bacteria > Pseudomonadati > Pseudomonadota > Gammaproteobacteria > Pseudomonadales > Pseudomonadaceae > Pseudomonas > Pseudomonas sp. zfem003. The sequence goes on from NZ_JAVYJG010000003.1 coordinate 535,380, forward strand.
GCAGAACTCCGACGCCATCCTGGCCAGCGAGCAGACCGTACTCTCCCTGCACCAGGTAGCCGGCACCCTCGCCGAGACCATCCCGCAGCTGCAGGTCGAGTACGAGGAAGTCGTGGACATCCTGCTGGAAAGCGGCGCGCCCGCTGCCCAGGTGTCCGTGGCCCAGCGCCAGTCGCTGCTGGCCGAACGGATCCTCGGCTCCGTGAACAAGGTACTGGCCGGTGACCAGGACTCCGTACAGGCCGCCGACATGTTCGGCCGCGACGCCAGCCTGTTCGGCCGCGTACTGAACGCGATGCTCGAAGGCAACGCCGCTATGGAAATCTCCAAGGTGACCGACACCGAAGCCCTGGAGCGCCTGCAGGAGATTTCCGAACTGTTCGAGTTCGTCTCCGGTTCCGTGGACGAGATCCTCGAGACCTCGCCCGAACTCTTCCAGGTCCGTGAATCCGCCAACACCATCTTCACCGGCTCCCAGACCCTGCTGGACAAGGCGTCCCAGCTGGCCGCCGGCTTCGAAGAGCAGGCCGCCGGCCGTAGCCTGAACACCCTGGCTGGCTACATCCTCGGTGCCCTGGCACTGGGCTCGATCATCCTGATCGGCCTGGTCATGGTTCAGACCACCCGCCAGCGTCTGGCCGAGACCGCCGAGAAGAACGAACGTAACCAGGCCGCGATTCTGCGACTGCTCGACGAAATCGCCGACCTTGCAGACGGTGACTTGACCGTAGCGGCGACCGTAACCGAAGACTTCACCGGTGCGATCGCGGACTCGATCAACTACTCCATCGACCAGCTCCGCGAACTGGTAGAGACCATCAACCTGACCGCCGTGCAGGTAGCCGCCGCTGCCCAGGAAACCCAGGCCACCGCCATGCACCTGGCCGAGGCTTCCGAGCACCAGGCCCAGGAAATCGCCGGTGCGTCCGCCGCGATCAACGAAATGGCCGTGTCGATTGACCAGGTATCGGCGAACGCCTCGGAATCCTCCGCGGTAGCGGAACGTTCCGTAGCCATCGCCAACAAGGGCAACGAAGTGGTGCACAACACCATCACCGGCATGGACAACATCCGCGAGCAGATCCAGGACACCTCCAAGCGAATCAAGCGTCTCGGTGAATCGTCCCAGGAGATCGGTGACATCGTGAGCCTGATTAACGACATTGCCGACCAGACCAACATCCTTGCACTGAACGCCGCGATCCAGGCGTCCATGGCGGGTGACGCCGGTCGAGGCTTCGCCGTGGTAGCGGACGAGGTACAGCGCCTCGCAGAACGCTCCTCTGCCGCAACCAAGCAGATCGAGGCCCTGGTTAAGACCATTCAGACCGACACCAACGAAGCGGTTATCTCCATGGAGCAGACCACCTCCGAAGTGGTACGCGGTGCCCGCCTCGCACAGGACGCCGGTGTGGCCCTGGAAGAGATCGAGAAGGTATCCAAGACCCTCGCGGCCCTGATCCAGAACATCTCCAACGCGGCACGCCAGCAGGCGTCGTCCGCGGGCCACATTTCCAACACCATGAACGTCATTCAGGAGATCACCTCGCAGACCTCCGCCGGTACCACGGCAACCGCCAAGAGCATCGGTAACCTCGCCAAGATGGCGAGCGAGATGCGCAAGTCGGTATCCGGCTTCAACCTGCCGGACGCAGACCGGGCCTGACCAAGGGAGGTGCCGTAGCCTGAGGCTGCGGCGCAACGGCCATGAGCGAGAGGCACGACAGCATGCAGCCTGGCGGCGTGTGGGCCTTGAAACCCATGGCCGACATGACCCCCGCGCAGTTCCATGACTGGCAATCGCTGCTCGAGGAACGTACCGGCGTGGTCATCAACGAGCAGCGACGCTCGTTCCTGCAGACCAACCTCACCGCGCGGATGCGAGAGCTGGGCGTAGACGACTACACCCTCTACTTCCGCCAGGTCACCGACGGGCCGCGTGGTGCCGTCGAATGGTCGACCCTGCTGGACCGCCTCACCGTTCAGGAAACCCGTTTCTTCCGCCACGGACCCTCGTTCGACCTGCTCGGCGCCTATCTGCGCGAGCGTGTTGCCAAGGGACTGGACAGCCCCCTCGCCCTCTGGAGCGTCGGTTGTTCCAGCGGCGAAGAGCCGTATTCCCTGGCCATCGCGGCCGCCGAGGCCCTCACGGGCAGCGAGCGGCCCGACTATTTTGGTGTGACCGGCACCGACATCAGCCTCAGCGCCCTGAACAAGGCCCGCGAGGGGGTGTACGGCGCACGGCGCCTGGAGCACCTGGAAGGCGACATGGGCGAGCGCTACTTCCAGCCTCTGGGCGATGGCCGTTTCAAAGTTGTGGAGAGCCTGGCCGCGCGCGTGTGTTGCGCCCGGCTCAATGTGCTGGAACTGGCGAAGGCGCCAATGTCCGGCATGGACGTAATTTTCTGCCAGAACCTGCTGATCTATTTCCGCCGCTGGCGTCGCCGTGAAATCCTCAATCGCCTGGCCGAGCGCCTGGCGCCCGGTGGGCTCATGGTGATCGGCGTCGGTGAAGTGGTTGGTTGGCACCATCCGGACCTGGAGCCGGTGGCCGACGATCAGGTTCTGGCATTCACCCGGAAGGGATAGCAGACGGCTATGAGTGATCGGCACGATTATGTCGCCCTGGAGTGGGTCAAGGGCGAGATCGCGGAAACCCTGAAGCAGGCCCGCCAGGCCCTGGAGGCGTTCGTCGAGAACACCCAGGACCCGACGCGCATGCGTTTCTGCCAGACCTACGTGCACCAGGTCCACGGCACCCTGCAGATGGTCGAGTTCTACGGCGCGGCCCTGCTCGCCGAGGAAATGGAGCAGCTCGCCCAGGCACTGATGGAAGGCCGCGTGACCAACCAGGGCGAGGCCCTGGAAGTGCTCATGCAGGCCATCCTGCAGTTGCCGGTCTACCTGGATCGCATCCAGAGCGCGCGCCGTGACCTGCCCATGGTCGTCCTGCCGCTGCTCAACGACCTGCGCGCCGCCCGTGGCGAGAAGCTGCTGTCCGAAACCAGCCTGTTCTCCCCCGATCTCTCCAGCCGCACCCCCGCACTCTCGGTGGATGCGCTGGCCCGCATGCGCACCGCCGAACTGCCGGTACTGCTGCGCAAGCTGCGGCAGATGCTGCAGATGGCCCTGGTGGGGATCATCCGTGGCCAGGACCTGGCCACCAACCTCGGCTACATGGCCCGCGTCTTCGCCCGCCTCGAATCGCTGTGCAAGGAAGCCCCGCTGGGCACCCTGTGGCCCATCGCCTCCGGCATGGTCGAAGGCCTGGCCAATGGCAGCGTGGTCAACGGCACCTCCGTCCGCACCCTGCTGCGTCAGATCGACAAGGAGCTCAAGCGCCTGGTCGACCAGGGCGCCGATGGCATCAACCAGCCGGCCCCGGACGAACTGGTCAAGAACCTGCTGTTCTATATCGCCAAGGCCCCGGCCCAGTCGCCGCGCATCCGTGCCCTCAAGGAACAGTACCGCCTCGACGAAGCCCTGCCCGACACCGACGTGGTGGACGAGGAACGTGCCCGCCTGGCCGGCCCCGACCGCGACGCCATGCGCTCGGTGGTCACCGCCCTTTGCGAAGAGCTGGTCCGCGTCAAGGACAGCCTCGACATCTTCGTGCGCAGCGACCGCCGCGGCGTCACCGAGCTGGATGCCCTGCTCGCGCCCCTCAAGCAGATCGCCGACACCCTCGCCGTGCTCGGCTTCGGCCAACCGCGCCGGGTCATCCTCGACCAGATCGACGTCATCCACAGCCTGTCCCTCGGCCAGCGCGAGCCCAACGACGCCGTTCTCATGGACGTCGCCGGCGCCCTGCTGTACGTCGAGGCGACCCTCGCCGGCATGGTCGGCCCGGCCGATGACGGTTCCCGCGAAGAGAGTCACCTGCCCACCACCGACGTGGCGCAGATCCACCAACTGGTGATCAAGGAAGCGCGCAATGGCCTCGAACAGGCCAAGGACGCGATCATCGAGTTCATCGCCTCCCAGTGGAACCACGAGCACCTGGCCCGCGTGCCCGACCTGCTGACCCAGGTCCGTGGCGGCCTGGCGATGATCCCCCTGGCCCGCGCCGCTGCCCTGCTGGAAGCCTGCAACCGCTACATCCAGGAACAGCTCCTGGCCCGCAAGGCCGTGCCCAACTGGCAGAGCCTGGACACCCTGGCCGACGCCATCACCAGCGTCGAGTACTACCTGGAGCGCCTCTCCGAGGACCACGCCACCCAAGGCGACATGATCCTCGACGTGGCCGAGGAGAGCCTGGAGAACCTGGGCTACCCGCTCAAGGCCAAGCCCTCCATCCTCGATCTCCCGGAGTTCCAGGCCGAAGAGCCCGCTCCGCTGGCCGACCCGGTGGAGGAGATCGAAGTCCTCGCCGAGGAAGCGCCCGAGCCGGTCGAGCCCCTGGCCTTCGAACCCCTGCCAGCGGAGCCGGAAATCACGCTCGATGCCGATTTCGCCGAGCCTTCCGCCCCGGTGGAAGAGGCCCCTGCACTGGATGCCCTGCCGGAGCTCGAACCGCTGGACAGCGCCGAGCCGGTGGCCTTCGACGCACTGCCCGAACTGGAGCCGCTGCCCGAGCTGGAAGCCCAGCCGCTGCTGGACGAGCCCCTGGAACTGGGCACACTCGACAGCTTCGAGACCACCGAGCCGAAGGCCGATGACGCGCCGACGCTGCTGGTCTCCGATGACAACTGGAACCTCGGCGAGCCGGAGGTCCAGGCCCCCGAGGTCATCGACTTCAGCCTCGACGCCCCGTTGGAGCTGGAATCCCTCGATCAGCCCAAGCCGGCCGACGAGCCCTTCGCCTCCTTCGACCTTGAGGCCCTTGAGCCGCTGCCGGCTGCCGAGCCCCTTGAACCGATGCTGGACGAGCCCCTCAGCCTCGAGCCGCTGCCCGAATCCACCCCCAGCTGGGACGACGTGGAGCTGAGCGGCCTCGACCTGCCGGAGGTCGACCTGCCTTCCGCTCCGCTGGAGCCCGTCGCTGCCCCGGTCGAGGAAGCACCCCGCGCGCTGTCCATGGCCGATGTCATGGCCGCCCCGGTGCAGCCCATCAACCCGCCCGCTGGCGAGGTCCCGCCCAGCCTGCTGCCGCCGCCTGCCGACGAAGAGCCGGTGGACGACGAACTGCTGGAAGTCTTCATCGAAGAAGCCGGCGAAGTGCTGGAGACCATCGGCGACTACCTGCCGCGCTGGTGCGCCAATACGGACGACAAGGACGCGCTGACCGAAGTCCGCCGTGCCTTCCACACCCTCAAGGGCAGCGGCCGCATGGTCCGCGCGCTGGTCATCGGCGAGCTGTCCTGGTCCATCGAGAACCTGCTCAACCGCGTGCTCGACCGCAGCATCCAGCCGGACGAGGACGTCAAGGGCGTGGTCAACGACGTGGTCGCCCTGCTGCCGCAGCTGGTGGACGAATTCGCCGCCAAGGCCCAGCGCCAGCGTGACGATGTCGACCACCTGGCCGCCGAGGCGCACGCCCTGGCCAAGGGGCAGCGCCTCCCAAAATCTGAAGCCCCGGTCTCCGTACAGGCTGCCGAGCCCGTGGGCGAGCTTCCTTCTCAGCCCGAAGTGGCCGCGCCGACCGTTGCCTCCAGCGCGTCGACCGATGAAGAGCCGCTCGACCCGCAGTTGCTGGACATCTTCCGCAACGAGGCCGAAGCCCACCTGGAAACCCTCGTCGGCTTCCTCGCCGATTGCGCGCAGTCCCTGCCGCAGCCGGTGACCGACAACCTCCAGCGCGCCCTGCACACCCTCAAGGGCAGTGCGCACATGGCCGGCATCCTGCCGATCGCCGCCATCGCCATGCCGCTGGAGAAGCTGGCCAAGGAATACAAGACCAACCTGATCCAGATGGACCTGGTGGATGCCGAACTGCTGCGCGATGCCGAGCAACTGTTCCGCATCGGCCTGGAGCAGCTGGAAACCGCACCGCTGCGCCCGATCCCCGGGACCGAGGCCTTCCTCGAACGCGTCCAGCGCCTGCACGCCGAGCGCATCGGCGCGGCCGAAGCCGCTCGCCTGGGCGAGCAGGGCCAGGCCGGGCGCGACCCGCAACTGATCTCCATCTTCCTCGCCGAAGGCATGGACATCCTCCTGGATGCCGAGGACCTGCTGCGCCGCTGGCGCGAGCACCCCTCCGAGCGCCAGGAACTGGGCGCCCTGCTGGAAGAACTGAACACCCTCGGCCGTGGCGCCGAGATGGCCGAGCTGCCGCAGATCGAAGAGCTCTGCGAAGCCCTGCTGGACACCTACGGTGCCGTCGAGGAAGGCAGCCTGCCGGTCAGCGAACGCTTCTTCGACGAGGCCGAACGGGCCCACGAAGCGCTGATCAGCATGATGGACCAGGTCGCCGCCGCCCTTCAGGTCACGCCCCAGCCGGAGCGGGTCCAGGCCCTGCGCGACCTGCTCCAGCAGGCCGTCGATCCGGCAGCCCTCGCGCTGCTGGACATGGACCGCGACACCGGACTGCTGGTCGAAGAGCCGGACCAGGTGCTGCCGCCCGCCACAGAAGCCGAGCTGACGCTCGCGGACGATGACGCACTGCCGCCGCTGCCCGAACTGGATGAAGTGCCGGCCCTTGAACCGGTCACCCTGCCGGAGCTGCTCGACGAGCCCACCGAGGCCGTCGAGCCGGTGCCCGTCCCGGCCGCCGAGCCTGCCGCAGCGGTCGAACCGGCTGCCGCACCGCTGGCCTACGAGAACCTCGACGAGGAGATGGTCTCCATCTTCCTCGAAGAGGCCGTGGACATCCTGGAAAGCTCCGGCCAGGCGCTGGAACGCTGGCTCGACGAGCCGGACAACCACGCACCGCTGCACTCGCTGCAGCGTGACCTGCACACCCTCAAGGGTGGCGCGCGCATGGCCGAGATCGCCCCTATCGGCGACCTCGCCCACGAACTCGAATCCCTCTACGAAGGGCTGGTGGACCGCCGCTTCAACCATTCCCCGGCATTGGCCGGCCTGCTCCAGGCCAGCCATGACGACCTGGCCGTGATGCTCGACCAGCTCCAGGCCCGCCAACCGCTGCGCAACCCGGAGGCGCTGATCCAGGCGATTCGTGCGTTTCGCCAAGGCGGCACGGTAAGCCTGCCCGTCGCGCCGGTGACCGAAGTTCCGGCGAGTGAGGCCATCGCCCCGCCGGCAGAGGCAGAGGCAGAGGTGGAAGCGCCTGCCTTGCCGGATGAGGTGTCCGAAGCGCCCCTCGAACTGGATGCCGGCCTGCCTGAGCTGGACGATGACGTCCTGCCGCTGCCGACCCTCGACGAACCCGATGCCGACGCCCCGCTGGTGCTGGAAGACCTGCCCCTGCCGGAGACCGACGAGCCGGCGCTCGTGGAAAGCGCCGAGGCCGATGCCTGGCTGCTTGACGAGACCGAAGGCGACCTGTCGCCTGCCCCCGAAGCCGAAGCCGAAGCCGAAGCCGAAGCCGAAGCCGAAGCCGAAGCCGAAGCCGAAGCCGAAGCCGAAGACACACTTTCTCCCGAGCCCGAGCCCGAGCCCGAGCCCGAGCCCGAGCCCGAGCCCGAGCCCGACGCCGAATGGCTGCCGGTGGATGAAGCCCCGGCGCTGCCTGAGGTGGACGACGAGCCGAGCATCGAGCTGGTGCTGCCCGAGATGGCCGAGGCGCCCGCCCCGGTCGAGCCGGTTGTACCGGCTCCCGTGGTGAGCGAGCCGGTCCACAGCGCCTTCGATGACCGTGATCCCGAACTGGTGGAAATCTTCCTCGAGGAAGGCTTCGACATCATCGAAAGCGCCGGCAACGCCCTGCAGCGCTGGATGGAGGACGTCGACAACCTGCTGGAAGTCGAGGCCCTGCAACGCGACCTGCACACCCTCAAGGGTGGTGCGCGCATGGCCGAGATCCGCGAGATCGGTGACCTCGCCCACGAACTGGAATTCCTCTACGAAGGCCTCTGTGGCGGCCGCCTGCGTGCCAGCCCGACGCTGTTCGGGTTGCTGCAGTCCTGCCACGACCGCCTTGCCGAGATGCTCGAAGCCGTGCGCGACAAGCGCGCGGTGCCGGATGGCAGCGTGCTGATCGAGGCGATCCGCCGCTTCCGTGCCAACCCCGACGAACAGCTGAGCATGCCCTCCAGCGTGCACCTGCAGCCTGTCGCCGCGCCCGTGGTGGAGGACGATGAGGCGGAAGCCGACATCCTCGATATCTTCCTCGAAGAGGGCGATGACCTGCTGGAAGCGATGGAGCGCACCATCGGCCGCTGGGAAGAGAACCGCGACGACAGCGCCCAGATCGACGACCTGCTGCGCCTGCTGCACACCCTCAAGGGCGGTGCGCGCCTGGCCGGCCAGAAACGCCTGGGCGACCTCAGCCACGACCTGGAACAGCACCTGACCGAGGCGCTGCAACAAGGCGCGCCCTGGCCTGAAAGCCTGTTCCTCGACGTGCAGTCCGGCTTCGAAGGCCTGCAGGCCGAGCTGGACCAGCTGCGCCAGCGCCTGGATGCCAGCCTGGCGGACGAGCCCGAAGCACCTGCCGAGGTCTTTGATCCGGTGCCCCAGCCGACCCTCGCAGCCCCCATCGTGGCGGCGAGCGCCGTGCCGGTGGCGGTGACCGAGGACAAGGTCCTGCCGTTCGTGCTCAAGGCCCAGGAAGCCGCCCAGGATGCCGCCGCACGTCGTGCGCCGCAGGAAATGGTCAAGGTCCCGGCCGACCTGCTGGAAGGCCTGGTCAACCTGGCGGGTGAAACGTCCATCTTCCGGGGCCGTGTCGAACAGCAGGTGAGCGACTTCAGCTTCACCCTGAGCGAGATGGAATCCACCATCGAGCGGGTACGCGACCAGCTCCGCCGCCTCGACACCGAGACCCAGGCGCAGATCCTCAGCCGCTACCAGGCCGAGGCCGAGCGCGCCGGCTACGAGGACTTCGACCCGCTGGAAATGGACCGCCACTCCCAGCTGCAGCAGCTCTCCCGCGCGCTGTTCGAGTCTGCGTCCGACTTGCTGGACCTGAAGGAAACCCTGGCCGCGCGTAACCGCGACGCCGAAACCCTGCTGCTGCAACAGGCACGGGTCAACACCGAGCTGCAGGAAGGCCTCATGCGGACCCGCATGGTGCCCTTCGACCGCCTCGTACCGCGCCTGCGCCGCATCGTGCGCCAGGTGGCCAGCGAGTTGGGCAAGCAGGTGGAGTTCCTCGTCGGCAACGCCGAGGGCGAAATGGACCGGACCGTGCTCGAGCGCATCGTCGCGCCCCTGGAGCACATGCTGCGCAACGCCGTTGACCACGGCATCGAGCCGGTCGAACTGCGCCGCGCCGCCGGCAAGCCAGACGCCGGTACCATCCGCCTGACCCTGGGCCGCGAGGGTGGCGACATCCTCCTGACCCTGTCCGACGACGGTGGCGGCATCCGCCTCGACGCCGTGCGCCGCAAGGCCATCGAGCGTGGGCTGATGGATGCCGACTCCCAGCTCTCCGACCACGAGGTGCTGCAGTTCATCCTCGAGGCCGGCTTCTCCACCGCTGAGAAAGTCACGCAGATCTCCGGGCGTGGCGTGGGCATGGACGTGGTGCACTCCGAGGTCAAGCAGCTCGGTGGCTCCATGAGCATCGAGTCGACCCCGGGCGAGGGCTCGCGCTTCCTCATCCGCCTGCCGTTCACCGTGTCGGTGAACCGTGCGCTGATGGTGCTCTCCGGCGAAGACCTCTACGCCATCCCGCTGAACACCATCGAAGGTATCGTGCGGGTCTCCCCGTACGAGCTGGAGGCCTACTACCAGCCGGATGCGCCGCGCTTCGAGTACGCCGGCCAGGCCTACGAACTGAAGTACCTGGGCGACCTGCTGAACAATGGCCAGCATCCCAAGCTGGTGGGCCAGAGTCTGCCGCTGCCGGTGATCCTGGTGCGTTCCACCGAGCACGCCGTGGCCGTCCAGGTGGACGCCCTGGCCGGCTCCCGCGAGATCGTGGTAAAGGGCCTCGGCCCGCAGTTCGCCGGGGTGCAGGGCATCTCCGGTGCCACCATCCTTGGGGACGGCCGCGTGGTGGTGATTCTCGACCTGCTGGCGACCATCCGCGCCCGCCATGCCCATCAGGTGCAAATGCTGCCGCGCACCACCAGCCAGGCCGCCCTGCCGGCGGAGCTGGACCACGACCGCCCGCCGGTGATCATGGTGGTGGACGACTCGGTCACCGTGCGCAAGGTCACCAGCCGCCTGCTGGAACGCAACGGCATGAACGTGCTGACGGCCAAGGATGGGGTGGATGCCATCGCCCAGCTTCAGGAGCACCGCCCCGACGTCATGCTGCTGGACATCGAGATGCCGCGCATGGACGGCTTCGAAGTGGCCACCCTGGTGCGCCACGACGCGAGCCTGAAGGACCTGCCGATCATCATGATCACCTCCCGTACCGGCGAGAAACACCGCGAGCGGGCGATGGCCATCGGCGTGAACGACTACCTGGGCAAGCCGTACCAGGAGTCCCTGCTGCTTGAAACCATCCAGCGACTGGTCAAGGGACATGACTGAGAAAACCTCTGCACGCATCGCCGTCATCGCCGACACCTCGCTGCAGCGCCATGTGCTGCAGCAGGCGCTGGTCGGCAACGGCTACCAGGTGATCCTCAACAGTGACCCGGCCCGTCTCGACGACGACGCCCTGAGCGCCTGCGACGCCGACCTCTGGTTGGTGGACCTGGCCCAGTCGGAAGACTCGCCGCTGGTGGACAGCCTGTTGGAGCGCGCCAGCGCCCCGGTACTGTTCGGCGAAGGGCATGCCCCGGAACGCCATTCGGAAAACTACCCGCGCTGGGAGCGCCGCCTGTTCGGCAAGCTCAAGCGCCTGGTGGGGGATCCCGCCGTGGCGGTCGGCCCGAGCCTGGAGGCCCTGATGGCCGAGGCCCAGCGCCCCGCCCGCCTGGACCTGCCGCGTGCCCTGGCGGACACCCCGCTGGTGGCGGGCGAGCCGGCGCGCCAGGTCTGGCTGCTGGCCGCGTCCCTTGGAGGTCCGGCGGCGGTCAAGGCCTTCCTTGATGCACTGCCCGGCGGCCTGCCGGTGGGTTTCCTCTACGCCCAGCACATCGATCCCGCCTTCGAAAGCATCCTGCCCCAGGCCGTCGGCCGCCACAGCCAGTGGCCGGTCAACCTGGCCCGCCCCGGCGACCACGTGCGCGCCGGCGAGGTGGTGGTGGTGCCGATCGCCCAGGAGCTGACCTTCGCCGAAGACGGCGCGATGCTCATGGGCAACCGCCCCTGGCCCGAGCCCTACAGCCCGTCCATCGACCAGATCATGCTCAACCTCGCCCAGCACTTCGGCGAGCATTGCGGCGTGATCGCCTTCAGCGGCATGGGCAGCGATGGCAGCGCCGCGGCGGCCTACGTGCGTCGCCAGGGTGCGCCGATCTGGACCCAGCGGGCTGAGAGCTGCGTCTGTTCGAGCATGCCCGACAGCCTGCGTGAAGGCGGCTACAGCAGTTTCAGTGCCGACCCGCGCGAGCTGGCCCAGGCGCTGGTGAACCACCTGGCCGAGCAGTGCGCCTGACGCGCCGCCGGTGGTCTTGAAGAATCGTTGAAGGAAACGCCATGAGCCAAGCCGTCGCCAACACCCAGAGCGCCAACAGCCTGACCGGGCTGCTGCTGTCGCTGACCGACCGCACCCTGCTGGTGCCCAACGTGGCGGTGGCGGAGCTGATCCCCTACCGGGCGCCCCAGGCGTCCGCCGGGATGCCGGCCTGGTTCCTCGGCCAGGTGGCCTGGCGCGATCTGCGCCTGCCCCTGCTGTCGTTCGAAGCCGCCAGCGGTGGCCAGCCCCAGGTGGGCTCCAGCGCGCGGGTGGTGGTGCTCAACGCCCTGGGCAGCCGTGCCCATGTGAAGTTCATCGCCCTGCTGGTGCAGGGCATTCCGCGCTCCCTCAAGGTCGACACCGACCTGCCCTCGGCCAATGCCGAGCTGCTGCCCCTGGAGCTGGGTTCGGTGCAGCTGGAGGACGGCATCGCCAAGATCCCGGACCTGGTCGGTCTGGAGCAACTCCTGGCGGACGCCGGCCTGATCTGAGCCGCTGAGCCGGCCTGTCCCCTTAGAAATCCCCCCACAACTGCTGGGCGACGCTCAGCGCCACCACCGGCGCGGTTTCCGTGCGCAGTACGCGTGGGCCCATGCGTGCCGCCTGGAAGCCTTGCTGCTGGGCCGCTTCCACTTCGGCGTCGGACAGCCCGCCCTCCGGGCCGATGAGGAACGCCAGCGTGGCTGGTCGTGCATGGCTGGCCAGGGGCTCGGCCACCGGGTGCAGGACCAGTTTGAGGTCCGCCTCCACCTGCTTCTGCCACTCCCCCAGCGTCACCGGCGGGTGGATCACCGGCAGCACCGAGCGGCCGCATTGCTCGCAGGCGCTGATGGCCACCTGGCGCCAGTGAGCCAGGCGCTTGTCGGCGCGCTCATCCTTCAGGCGCACTTCGCAGCGCTCGCTCACCAGGGGGGTGATTTCCGCCACGCCCAGCTCGGTGGCCTTCTGGATGGCCCAGTCCATGCGCTCGCCCCGGGACAGGCCCTGGCCGAGGTGGACCCGCAGCGGCGACTCGGCCAGACCGGCGAAGGCTTCGCGCAGTTCGACGCGGACGCTTTTCTTGCCGACCTCCACCAGTTCGCCGATGAATTCCTGGCCCGAGCCGTCGAACAGCTGGACGGCATCACCTTCGGCCAGGCGCAGCACGCGACCAATGTAGTGGGCCTGGGCTTCGGGCAGGGCGTGTTGCCCGAGGGCGAGGGCGGCGTCGATGAAAAAGCGGGAAAGGCGCATGGATTCGGCGGGCTGAAGAGGGAAAGCCGCAAGCTTACCCGCTTCGCCGCCCGCCGTTAAACCGCCTGCTAGCCCGGATCGCGGTGATTGGGGTGCAGGTCGGCGGCGACGGCCACGCTCACCCCGTCACGGGTGGCGATGTCGATGCCTTCGCTGGCCACCTCGGCGAGGAAGTCGATCTCCTCCGGGGTGATCACGTAGGGCGGCAGGAAGTACACCACGTTGCCCAGCGGGCGCAGCAGGGCGCCGCGCTCCAGGGCGTGCTGGAACACCTTCAGGCCACGGCGCTCCTGCCAGGGGTAGGGCGTGCGGCTGGCCTTGTCCTGAACCATCTCCATGGCCAGCACCATGCCGGTCTGGCGGATCTCGGCGACGTGGGCGTGGTCGGCCAGGTGTGCGGTGGCGCTGGCCATGCGCGTGGCCAGGGCGCGGTTGGCCTCGATGACGTTGTCCTGCTCGAAGATGTCCAGGGTCGCCAGGGCGGCGGCGCAGGCCAGCGGGTTGCCGGTGTAGGTGTGCGAGTGGAGGAAGGCGCGCAGGGTCTGGTAGTCGTCGTAGAACCCCTGGTAGACGGCCTCCGAGGTGAGCACGGCGGCCATCGGCAGGTAGCCGCCGGTGAGCGCCTTGGAAAGCACCAGGAAGTCCGGGGCGATGCCGGCCTGCTCGCAGGCGAACATCGTGCCGGTGCGGCCGAAGCCGACGGCGATCTCGTCATGGATCAGGTGCACGCCGTAGCGGTCGCAGGCCTCGCGCAGCAGCGTGAGGTAGATCGGGTGGTACATGCGCATGCCGCCGGCGCCCTGGATCAGCGGCTCGACGATCACGGCGGCGACCTCTTCGTGGTGCTCGGCGAGGGTCTGCTCCATGTGGGCGAACATGGCTCGCGAATGGGCCTCCCAGCTGACGCCCTCCGGACGCAGGTAGCAGTCCGGGGTCGGCACCTTGAGGGTGTCCATCAGCAGGGATTTGTAGGTTTCGGTGAACAGCGCCACATCGCCCACCGACATCGCGGCGACGGTTTCACCGTGGTAGCTGTTGGTCAGGGTGACGAAGCGCTTCTTGCGCTCCAGGCCCTGGTTGCGCCAGAAGTGGTAGCTCATCTTCAGCGCCACCTCGATGCCCGAGGAGCCGTTGTCGGCATAGAAGACCCGGTCCAGGCCCTGGGGCGTGAGCTTCACCAGGCGCTCGGACAGCTCGATCACCGGCTGGTGGCTGAAGCCGGCGAGGATGACGTGCTCCAGTTGCTCGACCTGGTCCTTGATGCGCTGGTTGATGCGCGGGTTGGCGTGGCCGAACACGTTGACCCACCAGGAGCTGACCGCGTCCAGGTAGCGCTTGCCTTCGAAGTCCTCCAGCCACACGCCCTCGCCACGGCGGATCGGTACCACCGGCAGGCGCTCGTGGTCCTTCATCTGGGTACAGGGGTGCCACAGCACGGCGAGGTCGCGCTGCATCCAGTCGGCGTTTTGGCCCATGGTCGGTCTCCGGAAAGGTCGGGGAAGCCTATGCAATAGGGGTGAGATGGACAAGCCGGCCGATCCGGCACATCGCCGACGGGGTTCTCTGGTGGGCCGGGGGCGCCTGGCGTATCCTGCGCGCCATTTGAAAGACGCTCGCTTTTCCTTGGGGGAACCAATGTCTGCTGCCTGGCTGCGCGGGTGCGCGCTGATCCTGATCGGTTTGTTCTGCGCCGGTGCGCAGGGCAAGGAGAAACAACCCGCTGCCATCGTCGTCGGTGGCGGCATGGCCGGCCTGACGGCGGCCTATGAACTGCAGCAGCAGGGCTGGCAGGTCACCCTGCTGGAGGCCAAACCGTCCATCGGCGGCCGCTCCGGCCTGGCCACCACCGAGTGGATCGGTTCCGCCAAGCTGCAGCCGACCCTGCATGCCTACCTCAAGGACTTCAAGCTCGGCACCGTCCCGGCGCCGGACTACGTGCGCGCCCCCGGCTACCTGGTGAATGGCCGCTACTTCACCGAGGCCGACCTGCTGAAGGAGGCGCCTTCCACCGTCGAGGGCCTGAAGCGCTTCGACAAGAGCCTGGATGACCTCGCCGCGTCCATCGAGGACCCGCTCAAGCCGCTGGTCAACCACACCCTGCAGAGCCTGGACGCCATCACCGCGTCCCGCTGGCTGGACAAGCTGGCCCTGCCGCCCACCGCCCGCGCCCTGGTGGACCAGCGCATCCGCTCCCGCTACGACGAGCCGTCGCGCTTGTCGCTGCTCTACCTGGCCCAGCAGGCCCGCGTCTACCGGGGGCTGCCGGAAGGTGACCTGCGCGCCGCGCGACTGCCCGGCGGCAGCGCGGCCCTGGCCCAGGCCGTTGCGAAGAAACTGAAGACGGTGAAGACCAACGCCCGTGTCTCGGCCATCGTCCAGGACAAGGACGGCGTGACCGTGAAGGTCGGCGGCGCCGGCTACCGTGCCGACTACGTGGTGCTGGCCGTGCCGCTGCCGGCGATGGACAAGATCAGCCTCACCCCGGCGCTGTCGGCGCTGCAGCTCAAGGCGCTGAAGGACATCAACTACGGTTGGCGCGACCAGTTGCTGCTCAAGTTCAAGAAGCCCGTCTGGGGCAAGAGCCGCCTTTCCGGCGAGGTCTACAGCGACCAGGGGCTGGGCATGCTGTGGGTCGAGCCGGCCCTGAAGGGCGGCGCCAACCTGCTGGTGAACATCTCCGGCGACAGCGCGCGCCTGCTGCAGGCCTTCGGTGACCGGCAGATGGTGGACCAGGTGCTGATCCGCCTGGACAAGTTCTTCCCCGGTGCCCGCGAGCAGTTCCAGGGCTTCGAGGTCCGCCGCTATGGCAAGGATGCGTTGGCCGGTGGCGCCTACCTGGCCTACGGCCCGGGCGAGATCAGCCAGTACTGGCGCCTGTGGGAAAAGCCGCTGCAGCGGGTGATCTTCGCCGGCGAGCACACCGACGCCCTCTACCCAGGCACCCTGGAAGGCGCCCTGCGCAGCGGCCAGCGCGCCGCCGGTCAGGCCCGCGACCTGTTCGCCGGTAAACCGCTGGAGCCGGTGGAACCGGTCGCCGCCGCTGCACCTGAGTCCCCGGCCAAGGCCGAGGCCGCCAAGCCGGAGAAGAAGGGCTTCTTCTCCTGGCTGTTCTGATCCTTCCGCCCCGCCACCCGTCCGGCGGCTGTGCCAGCCGTCGGACATCTCTGTCAGACCTGTCCTATCGCTAAATTTTCGGCGCGCTGGGTCGTCTTCAATGATCGTATTGCTCGATATTTCAAAGCGACATTTTCTACTTTAATTCGATCTTTTTGCCGCTAGGCTTGTGGCCATTCGTTTTCAAGGGACCCTTCCTGATGCAGTGGCGCAACACTTCCGACCGCTTCGGCGCAATCAGCATTTTCCTGCACTGGGGCGTAGCCCTGGTGGTCTTCGGCCTGTTCGGGCTGGGGCTGTGGATGGTCGGCCTGGACTACTACAGCAGCTGGTACAAGACCGCCCCGGACATCCACAAGGGCATCGGCGTGCTGCTGTTCCTGGTGATGGGCCTGCGCCTGGTGTGGCGCTTCCTGAGCCCGCCGCCGCCGGCACCCGCCAATCACGGCCGCATGACCCGCCTGGGTTCCAAGCTGGGCCACCTGGCGCTGTACGCCGGCCTCTTCGCCCTGATGATCTCCGGCTACCTGATCTCCACCGCCGATGGCCGTGGCATCGAGGTGTTCGGGCTGTTCGAAGTGCCCGCCACCCTGACAACCATTCCCGACCAGGAAGACGTGGCTGGTGTGGTCCACGAGTACCTCGCCTGGGGTCTGGTGATCTTCGCCGGCCTGCATGCCCTGGCCGCCCTCAAGCACCACTTCATCGATCGCGACGCCACCCTGGTCCGCATGCTCGGGCGCGCCGCCAAATAACGCTGCACCCTCACAAGGAGAAACACCGATGCTGAAGAAATCCCTCGCCGCGCTGACCCTCGGTGCCGCCCTGTTCGCTGGCCAGGCCATGGCTGCCGACTACGTCATCGACAAGCAGGGCCAGCACGCCTTCGTCAACTTCAAGATCAGCCACCTGGGCTACAGCTGGCTCTACGGCACCTTCAAGGACTTCGACGGCACCTTCAGCTTCGACGCCAAGGCGCCCGAAGCCAGCAAGGTGAAGGTCGAGCTGAAGACCGGCAGTGTCGACACCAACCATGCCGAGCGCGACAAGCACATCAAGAGCGGTGACTTCCTGAACGTCAGCAAGCACCCGACCGCCACTTTCGAGTCCACCGGTGTGAAATCCACCGGCGAAGGCACCGCCGACGTGACCGGCAACCTGACCCTCAACGGCGTGACCAAGCCGGTGGTGATCAAGGCCAAGTTCATCGGCGAAGGCAGCGACCCGTGGGGCGGCTACCGTGCCGGCTTCGAAGGCACCACTACCCTGAAGCTGAAGGACTTCGACATCCAGAAGGACCTCGGCCCGGCTTCCCAGGAAGTCGAGCTGATCATCTCCTTCGAAGGTGTGCGCAAGTAACCTTCCCCAGGGAAACAGAAGCGCCGGCGCAAGCCGGCGTTTCTGTTTCTGGCAGTTGGCCTGGCGTTACCGGGCACTGCACATGAAAACGCCGGCTTTCGCCGGCGTTTTCAATGGGGCTTGCTGTCAGCGGTTGCGGGTCAGCAGGGCGGGCTTCTCACCGCGCGGCCGGTTGCCGTTGCTCAGCTCATCCAGTTGCTCCGGCGTCGGGAAACGGTCGGCGCGGGATTCCTTGTGGATGATCTTCGGGGCTGGCTTGCGCGGCTCCTGAACGGCCGGCTCCTCGCGACGACGGGGTTCTTCCCGACGACCCTGGTTGCCGCCGCCCTGGGCGCGCTGGCCGCCACTGCCGCCACGGCGCTGGCCATTGCCACCACCGCTGCCGCCGGCGCCACCCTGGTTACGGGAGCGACCGCCATTGCCAGCGCCGCCGCCGCCGTTGCTGCGGGCGCCCTGGCCTTGACCATTGCCGCCGCGACGGCCGCGGCCCTTGTCCTGGTACGGGCTGACGTAGTCGGCGCGGTTGCCGAAGTTGTCCACGTCATCGTCCAGGAACTCTTCCGGGTCGCGGTCCCTCGGGACCGGCGGCGGGCCGGCAGGGCGGGAGTTCTGCTTGCCGGCCGGGTTCGCCGAGTGCGGCTGCGGCTGGGCGCCGTCCGCCTTGCCCTTGCCTTTGCCGCGGCGCTTGCGGCTCTTCTTGGCCTTGCCTTCGCCATCGGCGGCAGCCGCCTGGGCGGCCTGGGGCTTGTCGCCGTTGCTCGGCTCACGCTTGGGCTTGTCGGCGCGGGGCTTGCGCTCCGGCTTCGGCGGGCGTGCCTCGGGGCGCTCGGCCTCGACGGTGGAGGGGTCGAAGCCCTGCAGGTCGCCGTCGGGGATGCGCTGTTTGGTCAGGCGCTCGATGGCCTTGAGCAGTTTCTCTTCGTCCGGGGCCACCAGCGAGATGGCTTCGCCACTGCGACCGGCACGGCCGGTACGGCCGATGCGGTGGACGTAGTCTTCCTCGACGTTGGGCAGCTCGTAGTTGACCACGTGGGGCAACTGGTCGATGTCCAGGCCGCGCGCGGCGATGTCGGTGGCCACGAGGATGCGGATGGCGTTGGCCTTGAAGTCGGCCAGGGCCTTGGTGCGGGCGTTCTGGCTCTTGTTGCCGTGGATCGCGGCGGCCGGCAGGCCGTGCTTGTCCAGGTACTCGGCCAGGCGGTTGGCGCCGTGCTTGGTGCGGGTGAAGACCAGCACCTGCTCCCAGGCGCCGACGGTGACCAGGTGCGCCAGCAGGGCGCGCTTCTGGTTGGCCGGCAGGCGGAACACGCGCTGCTCGATGCGTTCGACCGTGGTGTTCGGCGGCGTGACCTCGATGCGCTCGGGGTCTTGCAGCAGTTTGTTCGCCAGGTCGGTGATGTCCTTGGAGAAGGTCGCCGAGAACAGCAGGTTCTGGCGCTGCGCAGGCAGGCGCGCGAGGACCTTCTTGACGTCGTGGATGAAGCCCATGTCGAGCATGCGGTCGGCTTCGTCCAGCACGAGGATCTCCACGTGGGAGAGGTCGATGCTGCCCTGGCCCATCAGGTCCAGCAGGCGGCCGGGGCACGCCACCAGCACGTCGACGCCCTTGGACAGGGCCTGCACCTGGGGATTCATGCCGACACCGCCGAAGATGCAGGCGCTGGCCAGGGGCAGGTCGCGCGCATACACCTTGAAGCTGTCGTGCACCTGGGCAGCCAGCTCGCGGGTCGGGGTCAGGACCAGTACCCGGGCCTGGCGCGCGGCGCGGCGGTGGGACTTGTCCGGGTGACCGTTGGGGAAGAGGCGTTCGAGAACCGGAAGGGCGAAGCCCCCGGTCTTGCCAGTGCCAGTCTGCGCCGCAACCATCAGGTCGCGACCTTGCAACACGGCGGGAATGGCCCGCTGTTGCACGGGAGTGGGCTGGGCGTAGCCGGCGGCTTCCACCGCGCCGACTAATGCCTCGGAGAGACCGAGGGAGGCAAAGGACATGGATGATCCTGTCTAGTTAGGGCTGGGCCCGGGGGACTTGTCAGCCTGGCGAGGTACTGGACGAAAAATGCTTTTCGTACAGGCCTTAGCAGCCGCTACGGGGAGCGCGGTGCCGTCCGGTCCCACTGGCGGAATGGAGGGCCAGTGTCCGGGCGAATGCCTGGCGGGAGCGCGGAGTATAACAGAGGCTTTCCCGTGTGCAGCCCATTCAACCGCTCAACGGTTCGACCGATTCACATCCCGGCGCGTTCAAGGATTCAGCAGGAACACCACATAGCCCCTGAACCAGGGGCTCGCTGCCAGGTAGTCGGGCGCTTGCCATTCACCGTTCTGCACCAGGCCGATGCGGAACGGCAGGCGCAGGCGTGCCACGCGCGGGAGGTAGCGGCCGTACTCGGGGATGGTGTGGCGGCCCTGGTAGGTCTGCACCACCACTTCGTCCACCACCTGGGCCAGGCGGTTGATCACCTCGGGGTCGCCGTTGCTGCCCCAGTCGAGCAGGCCGGTGATGCTCAGGCGGTATTCGGGCGGCAGGCGCTGGCGCAGGCCCTGGAGGAAGTCGGCGTACTCGGCCAGGTAGAGGGTGCCGGCGTCGAAGTCGATCTGGATGCCGGTGACGGTGTTGCCGGCACGCTTCCAGCGCGACAGCTGGGCCAGCAGGGTCCGGTGCACGTCCTCGGTCCAGCGCAGGGTGTGGGCGCGATAGACCACCCAGATCTCGCCCTGGCGCAGGCGTGGCACGGCCATGCCCTGGGCGATGAAGCGCGCCGCCGGATCGCCCGCGCGGCGCGGCCCGTCGATCTGGCCCTGGAGGATGTAGAGGGTCTTGGCCTTGGCCAGCAGGGGTTGCGGGCGCACGCCGCTCCACAGCCAGAAGGCATCGTGGGCGGCGGCGTCGACCCGCTCGCTGGCGCCGAGCAGCGGGCTGGCCAGGATCAGGCCGAGGGCCAGGAGCCTGGCGAACCCGAGGGGCATCACCAGTAGTACTTCAGCGCCTCGGCCCAGGGGCTCTTGGCGTAGCGCGTCTTCAGCGCCTGGAACCACTGCTTGCGCTGGGCCTTGCTGATGTCCTGGTCGTCGCAGGTGTTGTAGCCGGCGGGGGCGTAGCAGTTCACGGCGCGGTACAGGGCATAGGCGCGGTCGTCATCGCTGGCCTTGGCGTCGTCGATCACCGCCATGTAGCCGACCAGGCGCGAGTACGGCTTGCCGGGGAACTGGCTGGCCGAGCCGCCCAGTTCGCCCTTCGGCGGCTGGGTGTTGAGGCTGAAGCCGTCGAAGCCGTTGGTGCGGATGAACTCGCCGAGGCAGTTGCCGGCCTGGGCGTCCTTGGCGTTGCCCTGCAGGCGGGTGGCCACCTCGGTCAGGCTCGGGCAGGCATAGCCGTCCTGCTGGCCGCTCCAGGCGAACCGACCCACCGCCAGCTCGTTGCCGTCCTCGACCTTGGGCGTCGGGGAGGGGATCAGCGGCTGGTCCTTGAGGAAGGCGGCGTAGTCGCCGAACACCAGGTCCTTGTAGAGCAGGGTGAACAGTGCGGTGTCGCGTTCGCGCTGCGGCGCGGCGCTGTCCACCGCCTGGCGGCGCAGCAGGTCGGCGGAGGCGACGTTGCGCAGGAGGATCTCGCGGATCGGTGCGGTGCGCACCGGCGAATCGGCGGTGAACAGGGCATCGACCTGGCCCGCACGGGAGCGGTTGAGGGCAATGGCCAGTTCCAGCTGGCCGCGCTGCAGCTCGCTGGGCTGGCGTTGCAGCAGGCGCTGCCAGAGGGCGTAGGCGCCTTCGGCATCCCCCTTGGCTTCCAGGGCCAGGCCGCGCAGGGTTTCCTGGCTGAAGGTGACCAGGTCCAGGCGCGCCTGCGGGTCTTCCGCCGGCAGGGCGGCCAGGGCCTTGGCGGCGTCGTGGCCCCGGTAGAAGTGCCAGGCGGCGACCAGGTAGGCGTGCAGCGCCGGGCGGTCGGCGAAGCGCTGCTTCTGTGCCTGCAGTTGCTCCAGGCTGATCAGCGGCGGCTCGCCTTCGGCCGGGCGACGCAGGCGCATCAGGTCGGCCATGGCCAGCAGGGCGGTGTCCTGCAGGTCCTCGGGCTTCAGCGCGGGCAGCAGCTTGACGTCCAACTCTTCCACCAGCTCGGGCAGGCCGAGGTTGCGCTTGGCGTCGTCCTGGGCGAACTGCCAGGCGAATTCGGCGGCGAAGCGACGGTTGTCGTCCAGCAGCCAGTAGATGCGGCGCAGCAGGCCGCGTGCGGAGGCGGCGTAGGCGCCTTCCGGGTAGGCGGTGAGGTAGGCCTTGAATTCGTTGTCGCTGGCGTCCAGCAGGGTGCGGTCCACCTTGGCCAGGTCAGGGATGCCGTATTCGTCGAACGCACCTTCCTGGGCCTGGTTCAGCGAGACACGGGCCTTCAGGTACAGGGCGGCTTCCTTGATCCAGGGCTGGGGGCTGTCGGCCAGTTGGGTGAAGCGCTCGCGGGCTGTGCCGAAGTCACCCCGGTAGAAGGCGTCGGCGCCCGTCAGGTAGGCGAGGTACGCCTGGCCGTCGGCGGAGGTGACGGTGCCGGCGGTCGGCAGCACGTCGGCCGGTTGCGGGTCGCCTTCGCCACACACGGTCAGCAGGTTCACCCGGCTGATGGCCAGGGCCTTGCGCTCTTCGGCGGACAGGCCGCTGGTGCTGGCCAACTGCTCGACGAAGGCCTGGGTGGTGTCCAGGTTGTTGGTGCGGCAGCGGCTGCCTTCGCCTTCGGCGAACTGCTGTTCGGCCAGGGCGCCGTCCTCCAGCTTCACGCCGATCTGCTCCAGGGCCAGGGACAGGTTCTCCACGCGCGGCGAGACCGATTCGGTGGCGGTGGTGTCCACGTCCGTCGGCGCCTCGGTGGCTTCGCTCTCCGGTGCGGCCGGGTTGAGCATGTCCAGGGCGAAGGGCGCCTGGGCGTAGCCGCCTTCGTAGTCACTGGACGCTTGCAACGGGCTCGGCAGGCTCAGGCGGCCCGCATCGGCGAGCAGCAGCTTGAGGTTGGCGCGGCTGTCGTTGCCCGGGCTGAGGAAGGGCAGGTTGCTGCAGGTGTTCAGGTTGTCTTCCACCAGCGCCCAGGTGGGGCTGCAGAAGAAGTCGTAGCTGGCGTGTGCGGCAGGGCTGGCGAGCCCGCCGAGGATCAGCAGCGGGAGGAGGCGTGGCGAGGTCTTCATGGCATCGTCCTTGGAAGGAGGGGCCGGTGCGGTTCCGCCACCGGCCTTGGTCTCTAACGGGTCTCTAAACGCTACCTGCGTTGTCATCGCCGCGTTGAGAACAGGCTCAAAGTGCTCATTCGCGCCGGATGAATTGCGCGCTTTTGCCTGTGCCTGCCTGTGCGCCGATGGCCTCGCCCGGGTTTCCGGATGCGCCCTAGCGCGGCAGCTTGAGGTTGTTCCAGATCGCGAGGCTGGGCTCGGCCTGGTTCAGGGTGTAGAAGTGCAGGCCCGGGGCGCCGCCTTGCAGCAGGCGTTCGCACATCTCGGTGATCACCTGCTCGCCGAAGGCCTGGATGCTGGCCGTGTCGTCGGCGTAGGCCTCCAGTTGCTTGCGCACCCAGCGCGGGATCTCCGCGCCGCAGGCGTCGGAGAAGCGTGCCAGCTTGCTGTAGTTGGTGATCGGCATGATGCCCGGGACAATCGGGATCTCGACGCCTTGCTGGCGGGCACGATCGACGAAATAGAAGTAGCTGTCGGCGTTGAAGAAGTACTGGGTGATGGCGCTGTCGGCACCGGCCTTCACCTTGTTGACGAAGTGCTTGAGGTCTTCTTCGAAATTGCGTGCCTGGGGGTGCACCTCGGGGTAGGCGGCCACTTCAATGTGGAAGTGATCACCGGTCTCGGCGCGGATGAATTCCACCAGGTCGTTGGCGTGGCGCAGCTCGCCGCTGGCCATGCCCATGCCGGAGGGCAGGTCGCCGCGCAGGGCGACGATGCGCTGGATGCCGGCGTCCTTGTAGTGGGCCAGCAGGGCACGCAGTTCGGCCTTGCTGTCGCCGACGCAGGACAGGTGCGGGGCGGTCGGCACCTGGATCTCGCCATCCAGTTGCAGCACGGTCTGCAGGGTGCGGTCGCGGGTGGAGCCACCGGCGCCGTAGGTGCAGGAGAAGAAGTCGGGTTTGTAGCCGGCGAAGATGCGGGCGGTGGCCAGGAGCTTCTCGTGGCCGGCCTCGGTCTTCGCGGGGAAGAATTCGAAGCTGTAACGACGGTCTTGGGACATGGAAAGCAGTCTCTTTCCAGCGGCAGGCCGCGGACCGCGTGTGCGGTCCACGGCCTGGGGCTGTCAGTAGCGGTAGGTGTCCGGCTTGAACGGGCCTTCGACAGTGACGCCGATGTAGTCGGCCTGCTGTTTGGTCAGTTGGGTGACCACGCCGCCGAAGCCCTTGACCATCTCCAGGGCCACTTCCTCGTCCAGCTTCTTGGGCAGGACTTCCACGGTCAGGCGCTCGGCTTTCTTCTCGGCAGAGAGGTCGGCGAACTTCTGTTCGAACAGGAAGATCTGCGCCAGTACCTGGTTGGCGAAGGAGCCGTCCATGATGCGGCTCGGGTGGCCGGTGGCGTTGCCCAGGTTCACCAGGCGGCCTTCGGCCAGCAGGATCAGGTAGTCGTCGTTGGCCGGATCGAAGCTGCCGGCGCCGGTGCGGTGGATCTTGTGCACCTGCGGCTTGACCTCTTCCCACGCCCAGTTCTTGCGCATGAAGGCGGTGTCGATCTCGTTGTCGAAGTGGCCGATGTTGCACACCACGGCGCGCTTCTTCAGGGCCTTGAGCATGTGGGCGTCGCAGACGTTGACGTTGCCGGTGGTGGTGACGATCAGGTCGATCTTGCCCAGCAGGGCGGCGTCGATGCTGGCTTCGGTGCCGTCATTGATGCCGTCCTTGTAGGGGGAGACCAGCTCGAAGCCGTCCATGCAGGCCTGCATGGCGCAGATCGGGTCGATCTCGGAGACCTTCACGATCATGCCTTCCTGGCGCAGGGACTGGGCGGAGCCCTTGCCCACGTCGCCGTAGCCGATCACCAGGGCCTGCTTGCCGGACAGCAGGTGGTCGGTGCCGCGCTTGATGGCGTCGTTCAGGCTGTGGCGGCAGCCGTACTTGTTGTCGTTCTTGCTCTTGGTGACCGCGTCGTTGACGTTGATCGCCGGGACCTTCAGGGTGCCCGCCTTGAGCATGTCCAGCAGGCGGTGCACGCCGGTGGTGGTCTCTTCGGTGATGCCGTGGATCCTGTCCAGCATCTGCGGGTACTTCTTGTGCAGGATCTCGGTCAGGTCACCGCCGTCGTCCAGCACCATGTTGGCGTCCCAGGGCTTGCCGTCCTTGAGGATGGTCTGCTCGATGCACCACTCGTACTCCTGCTCGGTCTCGCCCTTCCAGGCGAACACCGGGATGCCGGCGGCGGCGATGGCGGCAGCGGCCTGGTCCTGGGTGGAGAAGATGTTGCAGGACGACCAGCGCACTTCGGCGCCCAAGGCGACCAGGGTCTCGATCAGGACGCCGGTCTGGATGGTCATGTGGATGCAGCCGAGGATCTTCGCGCCTTTCAGCGGTTGGCTGGCGGCGTACTTGCGACGCAGGCCCATCAGGGCCGGCATCTCGGACTCGGCGATGGTCAGTTCCTTGCGGCCCCAGTCGGCCAGGGAAATGTCGGCGACCTTGTAATCGTTGAAATCGGCAGGCGTGATGACAGCGCTCATGCGAACTCTCCATTCGTTGGGTGCGAATGGGCGCCGTTGATGCGTTTGGGGAACGCCCCATCCGAGCCTGACAGGCGCCATCGAAGACAGCCCTGCTGCAGCGCCCCTCGGACAGGTGGCGGGAACGGCCCGGTGGGCCGTTTGAAGCGGTGGAGATTATAGCGGCCCGAACGGCACTCCCCAAGGCTTTCCGTCTGCTGCTATCGAGGCGATTGAGCGCGTCGCTTGGACGAGCCGACAGCGCCCTGCGATCATCGCGCCGTCACTCGCCAACCGGAGGGATTCCATGAATTTCCACACCCGCAAATGGGTCAAGCCCGAGGACCTCAACCCCAACGGCACGCTGTTCGGCGGCAGCCTGCTGAAGTGGATCGACGAAGAGGCCGCCATCTACGCCATCATCCAGCTGGGCAGCCAGCGGGTGGTGACCAAGCTGATGTCGGAGATCAATTTCGTCAGCTCCGCGCGCCAGGGCGACATCATCGAGCTGGGCATCACCGCCACCGAGTTCGGCCGCACCTCCCTGACCCTGCGCTGCGAAGTGCGCAACAAGATCACCCGCAAGAGCATCCTCACCATCGACCGCATGGTCTTCGTCAACCTCGGCGACGACGGCAAGCCCGCTGCCCACGGCAAGACCGAGATCACCTACATCCGCGACCAGTTCAAGGACTAACGCCGGATTGGCCGCCGTGCCGCGACCCCGGTTGCGGCGGCCATGGACAGCCCCGGCCAGGGCTGGGAGGCTCTGTGCTCCCCTTCCTGACTGGAGCCCGCCATGACCCTTGCCTACTGGTGCCTGCTGATCGCCCTGTTCCTGCCCTACCTCTCCACGGGGGTGGCGAAGTTCACCGGGGGGGACTTCGGGCCCCGGCAGAACCACGACCCGCGCACCTTCCTCGCCGGCCTCACCGGCTGGCGCAAGCGTGCCGACAACGCTCAGCACAACGCCTTCGAGGTCACGCCGGCCTTTGCCGCCGCGCTGCTGGCCGCTCACCAGATCGGCCAGGCGCCGCAGCAGACCCTCGACCTGCTGGCCATCGGTTTCGTGGTCAGTCGCGTGGTGTATTTCGCCTGCTACCTGGCGGACTGGGCGCTGCTGCGTTCGCTGGTGTGGTTCGTCGGCATGGCACTGATCGCCGCGTTCTTCTTCGTGTCCGCCTGACGGGCGACGCCGCCGGGCGGGCAGGGCTGCGACAAACTGTCGCCACCCTTGGTATTTGCCCGGCGGGTGTCGATACTGTGCGCCCCCCGCCGCCAGCCGTTCGGTGCACCGCTCCCATGAAGACGATCCCTGCCCTGATCCTGCTTTCCGCCTGCCTCGCCCTGACCGCCTGTGGCGGTGTCGATCCCAACTCCCCGCTGGGCAAGCGCCAGGCACTGTTCAAGCAGATGCTCCATGTCAGCGAAGACATGGGCGGCATGCTGCGCGGGCGGGTGACCTTCGACGAGCAGAAATTCGCCGACAACGCCAAGCAGCTGGACCAGTTGGCCCACCAGCCTTGGCAGCACTTCCCCCAGGTTCGCGAGGATGAGCACGGCAGCGATGCCCGTGACGAAGTGTGGCAGCGCCAGGAGCGCTTCCAGACCCTGGCTCGCGAGCTGGAGGCCGCCACCGGCCAACTGGCGACCGCCACGGCCAACCGTCCGCTGCAGCCCCAGGCCATGGCGCCGCTGGTGCAGAAGGTGGAAGACGCCTGCGAGGCCTGCCACAAGGAATTCCGCGCCTACTGAGCCGGCGCGAAACCCTCCACGCCCGCCGCTCCCAGGCGGGCTGCCAGATCGGCGACCTGCGGATGATGAAAGAACGCCTTTAGCTGCGCGGCCCGCTTCGGGCCCACGCCAGGGCGCTGTCGCCAATCGGCCTCATCGAGCGCGGCCAGCGCTCGCCAGTCCTCTCCCTCAGCGACGCTATGCCCCGGCGGTGCCCCCAGTGCCTTCAGCCAGTCGGCGAATGGTCGGCTCAGGGCCCGCTCCCGGGCCTCGTGGAAGGCCTGGCTACGCGCGTGGGAAAAGCCCGGCACCGTGTCGAGGCGGGTGGTTTCCAGGTCCAGCCAGTCCAGCAGCCCCTCCAGCGTTCCGGCCAACAGCAACTGCTCCCAGGTGCCGGCGCCGATGCCGTGCATGTCCAGCCCCTGCTTGCCCGAGAGCCAGTCCAGGCGGGCGAGGAACTGGGGGCGGCACATGGCCTCCGGCGTCCAGCAGCTCAGGGGGTGGAACAGGGCCGGGTCGGGCGCCTCCAGTGCCGGGCGTTCCACCGCGCGGGTCACCACCGCGTCCACCCTCGGAATGGTCAGCCCGGCCAGTGCGACCGCGACCCGATCACCGGGGCGGACGTCCAGCGCCTGCCAGCGTTCCAGGGAGCCCAGGCCGACACGCTGGATGCGTCGGTCCTCCAGGGTGACCGGCTCCAGGTGCAGCAGGGGTGTGATGCGCCCGGTGCGGCCGATTCGGAACTCCACCCGGCGCACTTCGGCCAGTGCCTGGGCGAAGGGGTACTTCCAGGCCACTGCCCAGTGGGGCGGTCGTGGCTCCCAGGTGTGTGGTGCCGGCGCGCGACCCTGGCGCACCACGATGCCGTCGCTGGCGAAGGGCAGGGGCGAGCGGTACCACTGCTCGCGCAGCTTCTCGACCTCGGCGGCGCTGTGCACCGGGCGGGTCAGCCGACGGGTGTCGTCCAGGCCCAGCTGCGCCAGGCGATCGAGCCGCGCCGCCATCTCGGGCGGGCCGCCGGGCCAGTCCCAGACGAACAGGCCAATGCCTGCTGCGTCCTCCTCACTCAGCCGCTGGCGCGCCATCAGCCCGGCGACCCGTCCCCGCGCACCTTGGCCGCCTGCTTGTGCCTGCACGTGGCCGGGGCGCTTCCAGTACAGCTCACCCTGCAGGTTCTGCCGCCCGGCCAGTCCCGGCAGCTCGGTGGGGACCGCCGGCAACTGGCGGGCGCGGGCCGTCCAGTCTTCGCCCTGGCGCCCGTCGCCCCGGCTGATCGCCTGGGCCAGGCGGCCGTCCTGGTACACCAGGGTCACGGCCACGCCGTCCACCTTGGGTTGCACCCAGAGGTCCTCGCGTCCCCGCATCCAGCGGGCGAGGGCGCTGGCATCGGCCAGCTTGTCGAGGCCGGTCTGGGGCACCGGGTGCAATTGCTTGCCGCCGGCGCCGTCGAGCGGATTGGGTGGGGTGCCCGCCACGGTGGGGAAGCACCGGCCGAGTCGGTCGCGTTCGGCCAGTGCCTGGTCGTACAGCTCGTCCGCCACCGGCGAGTGACCTTCGAGGCGATAGGCCTGGTTCCAGGCGGCGAGCTGGGTGTCCAGGGTGGTGAGTTCCTGGCGGGCCTTGTCTGCAGGCCAGTCGGGGCAGGAGGGGGTGGCGAAGGTGGCGACGGGGAAGGTCAACAGGAGCAGCAGGGTGGAGGTGCGCATGGTTCTTCCTTGAACAGGGTGGCTCGGGTGAGGCTGCGAGCCGCCAGTGTCGCCAGGAGTACCGGTAAAGAGGGCCGATTAGGGTGTGGGAAAGCACGCGCGCGGGGCGTGCGATACGCGGTTGCCGAAGGCCGTAAACGAAAAAGCCCCGCACGATGGCGGGGCTTTTTGCTTCGCGTCGGCTTAGAGGCCGGCGGCGGCACGCAGGGCGTCGACCTTGTCGGTCTTCTCCCAGGTGAAGGTGCTGAAGGTGTCGTTGCCGACGGTCTTCTGCTGCGGGGTGCGGCCGAAGTGGCCGTACGCGGCGGTCTCGCGGTACATCGGGTGGAGCAGGTCGAGCATCTTGGTGATGGCGTAGGGACGCAGGTCGAAGACTTCGCGCACCAGCTTGATGATCGTGTCTTCGGCGATCTTGTGGGTGCCGAAGGTGTTGATCGAGATGGAGGTGGGCTGGGCCACGCCGATGGCGTAGGAAACCTGAATCTCGCAGCGGTCGGCCAGGCCGGCGGCGACGATGTTCTTGGCCACGTAGCGGCCGGCGTAGGCAGCGGAACGGTCCACCTTGGACGGGTCCTTGCCGGAGAAGGCACCGCCGCCGTGGCGGGCCATGCCGCCGTAGGAGTCGACGATGATCTTGCGGCCGGTCAGGCCGCAGTCACCCACCGGGCCACCGATCACGAAGTTGCCGGTCGGGTTGATGTGGAACTGGGTGTCCTTGTGCAGCAGCTCGGCGGGCAGGCTGTGCTTGATGATCAGCTCCATCACGCCTTCGCGCAGGTCGGCCATGGACACTTCGGGGTTGTGCTGGGTGGACAGCACCACCGCGTCGATGCCGGCGACCTTGCCGTTCTCGTAGCGGCAGGTGACCTGGCTCTTGGCGTCCGGGCGCAGCCACGGCAGCAGGCCGGACTTGCGGGCCTCGGCCTGGCGCTCGACCAGGGCGTGGGAGAAGCGTATCGGGGCCGGCATCAGCACGTCGGTTTCGTTGCTGGCGTAGCCGAACATCAGGCCCTGGTCACCGGCGCCCTGGTCTTCCGGCTTGGAGCGGTCGACGCCCTGGGCGATGTCCACGGACTGCTTGCCGATGATGTTGATCACGCCGCAGGTGGCGCCGTCGAAGCCGACGTTGGAGCTGGTGTAGCCGATGTCGTTGATCACGTCGCGGACGATCTGTTCGAGGTCGACCCAGGCGCTGGTGGTCACTTCGCCGGCGACGATGGCGACACCGGTCTTGACCAGGGTTTCCACGGCCACGCGGGCGTGCTTGTCCTGCTCGATGATGGCGTCGAGGACGGCATCGGAAATCTGGTCGGCGATCTTGTCCGGATGGCCTTCGGACACGGATTCGGAGGTAAACAGGGAGTATTCGCTCATCTATCGGTTTCCTTTACTACCGGTGGGTGAGGTCGCTTCGCGAGTCCGGTTTGGCGAAGTGCCGCACCTGAATCTGAAAGCCGTTCTTCAAGCCAATGTAGAGGCTCTCGCCGGGCGTGAGCCCCGCGGCATCGGCCCAACGGGCCAAATCGTCCTGTTCGAAGCCCAACCAGAGATCGCCGCAGGCCTCCCTGGCCCAACTCTGGTTGTGGCTGCACAACTCGGTCACCAGCAGGGCGCCGCCGGGTAGCAGGTGGCGGGCCAGCTGTTTCAGGGCCTCGGCCGGGGCGGCGAAATGGTGCAGGACCATGTTCAGCACCACGCAGTCGGCGGCTTCCTGTTCGTCATCCAGGGCGTCGGCGAGCTTCAGCTCGACGTTCCCCAGTCCTTCGGCCTCGCAACGCAGGCGCGCCAGCTCCAGCATCGCCGGGCTGTTGTCCAGCGCGACCACCCGCCGGAAGCGGCGGGCGAGGTCAGGCAGGAACCCGCCGTCGCCCGGGCCGATCTCCACGGCGCTGGACGCCTCGGGCAGACGCAGCGCGTCCAGCAATGCCAGCACACTGTCACGGTATTGCGGCAGTCCTGCGATCAGGTCCTGCTGGGCCTGGAACTTCTCCGCCGTGCGGGCGAAGAACTCGCGGCTGGCGGCTTCACGCCGTGCATGCACCTCGGCGATGCGGGCCAGTACGTCGTCCGGCAGCGCCAGGGCGTCCACCTCGACCAGCAGCGCGGCGTGCAGGGCGCCACCCAGGCTGTCGCTGCGGGCGATGGCGCGGCGGTAGAAGATCGCGTTGCCTTCGCGGCGCGTCGCCACCAGCCCGGCCTGGGCCAATACCTTGAGATGGTGGCTCATGCCCGATTGGCCGATGGCGAAGATCTGCGCCAGCTCCAGTACGCCGAACGAATCGTTGGCCAGCGCCCGCAGCACGTTCAGCCGCAGCGGGTCGCCGCCGGCCTTGCACAGGGCGGCCAGCTCGTCGCAGTCGTCATGGCGGATCTGGGGCACGCGCAGGTTCATGGGGGCGCAGTCTAGTCAGCGCTCCCCCTGCTCGCAATCCCAATATCAAGATTCTTTGATATTGCTGATCGGCGGTGCCTGGCCGTCCAGGGCCAGCGCCAGGAAGGCCGCCGGCGCCGGGGCCAGGCTGCGGCCCGGCAGCCAGAGCACATGCAGCTCACGCTCGATGTGCAGGTCGTCCACCGTCAGGGCGACCAGGCGCCCCGCAGCCAGCTCGTCTGCCACCGCCCGGCGGGACAGCCAGGCCAGGCCGGGTCCCTGGGCCACCAGGTGCTTCAGCGCCTCGGTGCTGCCGATGGCCAGGCGCGGGTCGGTGCCGAGGCCGTGGGCGTGGTAGGCCTGCTCGATGCTGGCGCGGGTGCCGGAGCCCTCTTCCCGGAGGTACAGCGGGTAGTCGGCCAGGTCGCGGGCCCGCAGGGTGCCCCGTCGGACCAACGGGTGATCGGGGGCGCACACCGCCACCAGGCTGTCCTGCTCCAGGCGCTGGAAGGCGCAGGCTTGGCGGTCAAATTCGCCCTCCACGAAGCCGAGGGCGATGCGCTGGTCCTGCAGGTCACGGAGGATGCTGCGGGTGTTGCCGACCCGCAGCTCGACGCGGATCTGCGGGTGGGCCTGGTGGAAGCGCGCGATCAGCGGCGGCAGCACGTAGCTGCCGAGGGTGGCGCTGGCGCCCAGTTGCAGCTCGCCGTCGCCCAGCCCGGCGAAGGCCTGCAGCTCGCGCTCGGCGGCCTGCTCCAGGGCGAAGATGCGCTCGGCGTAGGCCAGCAGGCGCTGGCCGGCTTCGGTCAGGGTGACGCCGCGGGGCTGGCGATCGAACAGCGGCAGTCCCAGGCGCCCTTCCAGCTCGCGGATTTCCCGCGTGACCGCCGGCTGGCTGATGTGCAGGCGCTCGGCGCCGGCGCTGATGGCGCCGGTTTCGGCGACGGCGAGAAAGACCTTGAGGTGGTGCAGATTCATAAATGAAAGGCATGCCTGGCATATCGAGGATGTATTTTTCGTATAGCACGCCCGGCCGTATCGTGCAGGCATCGTCTGACACGGGACCGCCCGACCGGAGCCGCCATGCCTCGCCCCTTCACCCGCCTCGATCATCCCAGCGCCCTGGTGCGCCATTTCATCCCCGGCTGGTTCGCCGTGACCATGGGCACCGGCGTGCTGGCGCTGGTGCTGGGCAACCTGCCGGGCCCACTGGTCGCATTACGGCCGCTCGGGGAGGTGGTCTGGGCGCTGGACCTGGTGCTGTTCCTGGCCTTCAGCCTGCTGTTCATCGGTCGCCTGGTGGCGTTCCCGGAAACCGTCGGACCCATGCTGGCGCACCCGGTCCAGTCGATGTTCCTGGGGGCCATCCCCATGGGGCTGGCAACGCTGATCAACGGGCTGGTGCTCTACGGTGGCCCGCGCTGGGGCGAGGCGGCCTACACCCTGGCCCACGGGCTGTGGTGGCTGGATATGCTGCTGGCCCTGGGCAGCGCCCTGCTGGTGCCGTACCTGATGTTCACCCACCAGCGCCATGCCCTGGAGTCCCTGACGGCGGTGTGGCTGCTACCCATCGTCGCACCCGAGGTGGCGGCGGCCAGTGCCGGGGTACTGGCGCCGCACTTGGCGCCGGAGCTGGCGCGGCCGCTGCTGGTGAGCGGCTACCTGCTGTGGGGCCTGTCCCTGACCCTGGCGTTCTCCCTGATCACCCTGGTGCTGCTGCGCCTGGCCCTGCACAAGCTGCCGGACACCGCCTTCGCCGCCACCAGCTGGCTGCCCCTGGGGCCGCTGGCCACCGGCTGCCTGGGGCTGATGACCCTGGGCCACGCCGCCCCGGCGGCCTTCGCCGGGACGCCCCTGGAAGGGCTGGGCAGCCTGGCGCCCGCCGCCGGTCTGATGGGCGCGTTCGTGCTCTGGGGAGCCGGGTTCTGGTGGCTGGTGATCGCCCTGCTGTTCACCCTGCATTACCGGCGCCAGCGCATGGCCTTCAACCTGGGGTGGTGGGGCTTCACCTTCCCGCTGGGGGTGTTCGCCCTGGCCAGCCTGGAGCTGCAGCGGCAGACCGACATGGTCGCCTTCGGGGGCTTCGGGCTGCTGCTGGCCGCCGGCCTGGCGCTGGTCTGGGGCCTGGTGATGCGCCGCACGCTGGCCGGCCTGTGGCATGGCGAACTGTTCCGTGCGCCCTGCCTGAGCAGCCCGGCCTGAGGGAAGCTGCGCCTCTTCGACCATCTGTCATTGCCCCGAGCCTGCCCGCTGGGCGAAAATAGCCGCCTTTTTTCGTTCAGCGTCATTCAACCCGCAGGAGATCAGCGATGCCCAGCCGTCGTGAGCGTGCCAATGCCATTCGTGCCCTCAGCATGGATGCGGTGCAAAAAGCCAACAGCGGCCACCCCGGCGCCCCCATGGGCATGGCCGATATCGCCGAAGTGCTCTGGCGTGACTACATGCAGCACAACCCGAGCAACCCGCAGTGGGCCAACCGCGACCGCTTCGTGCTGTCCAACGGCCACGGCTCGATGCTCATCTATTCCCTGCTGCACCTGACCGGTTACGACCTGTCCATCGATGACCTGAAGAACTTCCGCCAACTGCACAGCCGCACCCCGGGCCACCCGGAGTACGGCTACACCGCCGGCGTCGAGACCACCACCGGCCCGCTGGGCCAGGGCATCGCCAACGCCGTGGGCTTCGCCATCGCCGAAAAGGTGCTGGCCGCCCAGTTCAACCGTGAAGGCCACACCATCGTCGACCACAACACCTACGTGTTCCTGGGCGACGGTTGCATGATGGAAGGCATCTCCCACGAGGTCTGCTCCCTGGCCGGCACCCTGGGCCTGGGCAAGCTGATCGCCTTCTACGACGACAACGGCATCTCCATCGACGGCGAAGTCCACGGCTGGTTCAGCGATGACACGCCGAAGCGCTTCGAAGCCTACGGCTGGCAGGTGATCCGCAATGTCGATGGCCATGACGCCGAAGAGATCCGCACCGCCATCGAGACCGCGCGCAAGACCACCGACCGCCCGACCCTGATCTGCTGCAAGACCGTGATCGGCTTCGGCTCGCCGAACAAGCAGGGCAAGGAAGAGTGCCACGGCGCGCCCCTGGGCAACGACGAGATCGCCCTGACCCGCGCCACCCTGGGCTGGAACCACGGCCCGTTCGAAATCCCCGCCGACATCTATGCCGAGTGGGACGCCAAGGCCGCCGGTGCAGCCCGCGAGAGCGAGTGGAACCAGCGCTTTGCCG
Organism: Pseudomonas sp. zfem003; assembly: GCF_032621675.1. NCBI lineage: Bacteria > Pseudomonadati > Pseudomonadota > Gammaproteobacteria > Pseudomonadales > Pseudomonadaceae > Pseudomonas > Pseudomonas sp. zfem003. Next base: position 569,320 of record NZ_JAVYJG010000003.1, read on the forward strand.
CCTACGCCGCTGCTCACCCGGAGCTGGCCGCCGAGTTCGAGCGCCGCATCAAGGGCGAACTGCCGGCCGACTTCGCCGAGAAGGCCGCTGCCTACGTCGCTGAAGTGGCCGCCAAGGGCGAGACCATCGCCAGCCGCAAGGCCAGCCAGAACGCACTGAACGCCTTCGGCCCGCTGCTGCCCGAGTTCCTCGGCGGCTCCGCCGACCTGGCCGGCTCCAACCTGACCCTGTGGAAAGGCTGCAAGGGCGTCTCCGCCGATGACGCCGCCGGCAACTACCTGTTCTACGGCGTCCGCGAGTTCGGCATGAGCGCCATCATGAACGGCATCGCCCTGCACGGCGGCTTCATCCCCTACGGCGCGACCTTCCTGATCTTCATGGAATACGCCCGCAACGCCGTGCGCATGTCCGCCCTGATGAAGCAGCGCGTGCTCTACGTCTTCACCCACGACTCCATCGGCCTGGGCGAAGACGGCCCGACTCACCAGCCCATCGAGCAGCTCACCAGCCTGCGTTCGACCCCGAACCTGGACACCTGGCGCCCCGCCGACGCGGTGGAATCCGCCGTGGCCTGGAAAGCTGCCATCGAGCGCAAGGACGGCCCGAGCGCGCTGATCTTCTCCCGCCAGAACCTGCCTCACCAGGCCCGTGATGCCGCCCAGCTGGCCGACATCGCCCGAGGTGGCTACGTGCTCAAGGACAGCGACGGCGAGCCCGAGCTGATCCTCATCGCCACCGGTTCCGAAGTGGGCCTGGCAGTGCAGGCCCATGACGCCCTGACCGCTGCCGGCCGCAAGGTGCGCGTTGTGTCCATGCCGTCCACCAGCCTGTTCGACCAGCAGGACGCCGCCTACAAGCAGGCCGTGCTGCCGGTTCAGGTGGGCGCGCGCATCGCCATCGAAGCCGCCCATGCCGACTACTGGTACAAGTACGTGGGCCTGGAAGGCCGCGTGATCGGCATGACCAGCTTCGGTGAATCCGCCCCCGCGCCGGCGCTGTTCGAGCATTTCGGCTTCACCGTCGACAACATCGTCGCCACCGCCGAAGAACTGCTGGACGTCTGACCTGCACGGACCCGGGCCGTCATGGCCCGGGTCCGGGGTTCTCATTCCTTTCGGCCCAGCGAGCGCCCATGTCCAGCCATCGCCCCTTCAAAGTCGCCCTGAACGGCTACGGCCGCATCGGTCGTTGCGTCCTGCGCGCGTTGTACGAGCGTGGCGGTCGTGACGGCTTCGAGATCGTCGCCCTCAATGACCTGGCCGACCAGGCCAGCATTGAGTACCTGACCCGCTTTGACTCCACTCACGGCCGTTTCCCCGGCGAGGTGAAGGTGGACGGCGACTGCCTGCACATCAACGGCAACTGCGTGAAGGTGCTGCGCAGTGCCGAGCCCGAGGGCATCGACTGGGCCGCGCTGGGCGTCGACCTGGTGCTGGAGTGCTCGGGCCAGTACACCACCCGCGCCGAGGGCGAGCGCTTCCTTGCCGCCGGTGCGCCGCGGGTGCTGTTCTCCCAGCCCATGGCCAGCGAGGCGGACATCGACGCCACGGTGGTCTTCGGCGTCAACCAGGCCAGCCTCAGCGGCTCCGAGCGCCTGGTCTCCAACGCCTCCTGCACCACCAACTGCGGCGTGCCGCTGCTGAAACTTCTCGACGAGGCGGTGGGTCTGGAGTACGTCTCCATCACCACCATCCACTCGGCCATGAACGACCAGCCCGTGATCGACGCCTACCACCACGAAGACCTGCGCCGCACGCGCTCGGCCTTCCAGTCGGTGATCCCGGTGTCCACCGGCCTGGCCCGGGGCATCGAGCGCCTGCTGCCGGAACTGGCCGGGCGCATCCAGGCCAAGGCGATCCGCGTGCCGACGGTGAACGTGTCCTGCCTCGACATCACCCTGCAGACCGCCCGCGACACCTCCGCCGCCGCCATCAACCGTGTGCTGCGCGAGGCGGCCGAAAGCGGCCCGTTGCAGGGCCTGCTGGCCTACACCGAGTTGCCCCACGCCAGTTGCGACTTCAACCATGACCCCCATTCGGCCATCGTCGACGGCAGCCAGACCCGTGTGTCCGGCCCGCGCCTGGTGAACCTGCTGGCCTGGTTCGACAACGAATGGGGCTTCGCCAACCGCATGCTCGACACCGCAGGCCACTACCTGCGGGCTGCTACTACAACCCGTTGACCTCCAGCCCCGTGAAGGACTGACCCCATGACCGTGTTGAAAATGACCGACCTCGACCTCCAGGGTAAGCGCGTGCTGATCCGCGAGGATCTCAACGTGCCGGTGAAGGATGGCGTCGTGAAGAGTGACGCACGCATCCTCGCTTCCCTGCCGACCATCAAGCTGGCACTGGAGAAGGGCGCGGCGGTGATGGTCTGCTCGCACCTGGGCCGCCCCACCGAGGGCGAGTTCTCCGAGGAGAACAGCCTCAAGCCGGTAGCCGACTACCTGTCCAAGGCCCTGGGCCGCGAGGTGCCGCTGGTGGCCGACTACCTGGGTGGCGTCGACGTCGCCCCCGGCCAGGTCGTGCTGTTCGAGAACGTGCGCTTCAACAAGGGCGAGAAGAAGAACGCCGACGAGCTGGCGCAGCAATACGCCGCCCTGTGCGACGTCTTTGTGATGGACGCCTTCGGCACCGCCCACCGCGCTGAGGGTTCGACCCACGGCGTGGCCAAGTTCGCCAAGGTCGCCGCTGCCGGCCCGCTGCTGGCCGCCGAGCTGGACGCCCTGGGCAAGGCCCTGGGCAACCCGGCCCGCCCGATGGCCGCCATCGTTGCCGGCTCCAAGGTCTCCACCAAGCTGGACGTGCTCAACTCCCTGAGCCAGATCTGCGACCAGCTGATCGTCGGCGGCGGCATTGCCAACACCTTCCTCGCTGCGGCGGGCTACAAGGTCGGCAAGTCCCTCTACGAAGCCGACCTGGTGGACACCGCCAAGGCCATCGCCGCCAAGGTCAGTGTGCCGCTGCCGGTGGACGTGGTGGTTGCCAAGGAGTTCGCCGAAACCGCCGCTGCCACCGTCAAGCTCATCGCCGACGTGGCGGATGACGACATGATCCTCGACATCGGCCCGCAGACCGCTGCCCAGTTCGCCGAGCTGCTGAAGTCGTCGAAGACCATCCTCTGGAACGGCCCGGTCGGCGTGTTCGAGTTCGATCAGTTCGGCGAAGGCACCAAGGCCCTGGCTCTGGCCATCGCCGAGAGCGATGCCTTCTCCATCGCTGGCGGTGGCGACACCCTGGCCGCCATCGACAAGTACGACGTGGCCCAGCGCATCTCCTACATTTCCACTGGTGGTGGCGCGTTCCTCGAGTTCGTCGAGGGCAAGGTGCTGCCGGCCGTAGAGGTGCTGGAGCAGCGCGCCAAGGCCTGAAAGATGGCCTGAATCATGGCGATGGCATGCGGTCTCTCGTTCAGGGAAACCGATAAAGGAGTCATCGCCATGTGGATCAGAACGTTGCTGTTGCCCTTGTTCGTCGTGCTCGGCGGGTGTGCTGGAGGCCCGGCACCCCAGCCCTGCGAGGTGCTCAGCCCGCCCCAGGTCGTCCTGCCGCAGACGCGCGACGACCAGCGGGTGGAAGCCCAGAGCAGCGGGGACCCGACACTGGGCAGCAGCGCGGAACAGCATTGTCAGTGAGCCGACGGCAACGCCCGGCCATGGAGTGAAGGATGAAAGGCATTCTCGCCCTCGCAGCGCTGCTGGCGCTGGCCGGGTGCGCCAGCCAGAAGGCGCCCGAGGACAACTGGACCCACTGGGTCTGCGACAGCCAGGCCGAAGTGTTCTGGCGCTACGCCGACAAGGCCCAGCAGGAAGTGGACGTGCGCCTGGGCGGCGGTGACATCGTTTATCGCCTCAAGGCAGAACCTTCCGGCTCCGGCGCGCTCTACAGCGACGACCGCCTGGCCTTCCACACCAAGGGTGACGAAGGCCTGGTCTACTGGGTGGCCACCGACGACCTGATCGGTCGCGGCTGCAAGGCGCCCTGAGTCGCACCACCCTTGAGAACATCCGCTTTCGCGGTGGGTTCCACCGCGAAGCTTGAACCCGGCCTGCCCCTGCGGCAGGCTTCGCATTTCGACAGCCCACCCCACTTGGGAGACTGAAACACCATGGCACTCATCAGCATGCGCCAGATGCTGGACCACGCCGCCGAGTTCGGCTACGGCGTCCCGGCCTTCAACGTCAACAACCTGGAACAGATGCGCGCCATCATGGAAGCGGCCGACAAGACCGATTCCCCGGTGATCGTCCAGGCCTCCGCCGGTGCCCGCAAATACGCCGGTGCGCCCTTCCTGCGCCACCTGATCCTGGCTGCCATCGAAGAATTCCCCCACATCCCGGTGTGCATGCACCAGGACCACGGCACCAGCCCCGACGTGTGCCAGCGCTCCATCCAGCTGGGCTTCAGCTCGGTGATGATGGACGGCTCCCTGCGTGAAGACGGCAAGACCCCGGCCGACTACGAGTACAACGTCCGCGTGACCCAGCAGACCGTGGCATTCGCCCACGCCTGCGGCGTGTCCGTGGAAGGCGAGCTGGGCTGCCTGGGCAGCCTGGAGACCGGCCAGGCCGGTGAAGAAGACGGCGTCGGTGCCGAGGGCATCCTCGACCACAGCCAGATGCTGACCGATCCGGAAGAGGCCGCCGACTTCGTCAAGAAGACCCAGGTGGACGCCCTGGCCATCGCCATCGGCACCAGCCACGGCGCCTACAAGTTCACCAAGCCGCCGACCGGTGACATCCTCGCCATCGACCGCATCAAGGAAATCCACAAGCGCATCCCCAACACCCACCTGGTGATGCACGGCTCCTCCTCGGTGCCCCAGGACTGGCTGGCGATCATCAACGAATTCGGCGGCGACATTAAGGAAACCTACGGTGTTCCGGTCGAAGAGATCGTCGAAGGCATCAAGCACGGCGTGCGCAAGGTGAACATCGACACCGACCTGCGCCTGGCCTCCACCGGCGCCATCCGCCGCTACATGAGCCAGCACCCGAGCGAGTTCGACCCGCGCAAATTCTTCAGCGAAACCGTGAAGGCCATGCGCGACATCTGCATCGCCCGTTACGAAGCCTTCGGCACCGCCGGCAATGCCTCCAAGATCAAGCCGATCTCCCTGGAAGGCATGTTCCAGCGCTATGCCAAGGGTGAGCTGGACGCCAAGGTCAACTGATCCGGCGTCGGTGCATGGAGAAAGCCCCGCTTCGGCGGGGCTTTTTCATGGGCGCTCGTCGGGCTGGGCTCAGTTCGCGGCAGTCAGCGCCCGGTGCTCGGTCTTCAGGTTGTAGAAGGTCGCGCTGCCGGCCTCGCTACCGTTCCCGACGTTGTCCTGGGTGTAGACACCGGCCTTGAAGTAGAGCGGCTTGGGCGCCCAGGTGCCGTCAAGCTGCTGGCTGAACTGGGTGCCGTTCACCAGGATGCTCAGGCGGCCCTGGGGCGACAGGTTGATCACGTAGGTGAAGCGCTGCCCCAGCTTCACGCCGCTGAGCAGGGTGCTCACCGCGCCGTCGGGGTCCGCCGGGGTGTTGCGGATCTTGGCGACGATGTTCCCGGTGCCGGTCTTGGTCTTGTACTGGTACTCCAGCTTCAGCAGCGGGCTGGTGCTGCCGTAGGAGTGGATCTGGCCCACCACGATCTTGCCGGTGGAGGGCACCTGGTCCACTGCCAGGTTCGCGCTCATGTAGTTGTCCGCCGCGCTGTAGTTCCAGTTGCGCAGGCGGCCGTCGGCGAAGGTCTCGCGCAGTTCGCTGCGGGGGTAGATGGCGTTGGCGGTGGTGCTACCGTTGACCGGCGTCCAGAAGAACAGCGTGCCGTTGCTGGCCTTGAAGTAGTTGTCCTGGTAACCGCCGACCAGGGCGGGGGTATCGATGGTGACGGAGGGGGCGCCGACGGGGATGGTCAGGTTCCAGGTTCCAAGGTCGATCATGACTGAGTTCTCGAAGAGAACTTTCAGTGGGGTGCAACTCATCCACGAGCGTGTAATCACTTGCGGACATCTCCAAAAACGATCTGCGTTGTCATCGCTGCGCTTTTAGAGACGCCCTTACACTGGCAATCCGGCCAACTGCACACGAACCAAAAGTAGGGCGGTTAAGTGCGGCCTGAGCCGCTGTTCGTACTGGGCGTCCCGAGAGGGGGCACCTGGCGGATGGCTTTATACGGCGTGCAAAACCGCCCGTGAATCACTGATCGTCAAATTCATGCCGCCATAAAAATGGCGAAATCAGTGTTTGACATCGCAATGCCATCGCGAAAAGTAACCAGCCGGTACATCGCCTTTTCAGGGAAGCCGCGTGCCGTGCGGAGGCGCTCCGGCGCGGCTGTCAAATAGCCGTAAGCGAGGCGGTTGGAAGGGGCCTGAATTGCCCCGACGAACGGCGATGCTGGCGCTGTGATGGTCATGACAAATCCCGGCACCTGCTGCCGCGCTCGGTACAATGGGCGCCCTTCCACGAACCCCCTCTCGACCATGGATCCGCTGCGCTATCTGAAGGCCTATCCCACTCACCTGCAGGAGCAGGTGCGGCAGATGATCGACCAGGGCCGCCTGGGCGAATACCTGGCCCGCCGCTACCCCGACCGTCACGACGTGCAGAGTGACCGTGCGCTCTACGGCTACACCAATGCCTTGCGCCAGGAGCACATGCGCAGTGCGCCGGCCATCGACAAGGTGGTCTACGACAACAAGCTGGACGTGGTGCAGAAGGCGCTCGGCCTGCACACTGCCGTGTCCCGCGTGCAGGGTGGGCGACTGAAGGCGAAGAAGGAGATCCGCGTCGCCTCGCTGTTCAAGGAGGCCGCGCCGGAATTCCTCAGGATGATCGTGGTGCACGAGCTGGCGCACCTGCGCGAGCGGGACCACAACAAGGCGTTCTACCAGCTCTGCGAGCACATGCTGCCGGGGTATCACCAACTGGAGTTCGACCTGCGCCTGTACCTGACCTGGCGCGACCTCGGGGAGAAGGGCTGAGGAGCCATGCCCGCCCCAGCTGTGGAGGGCTGCAGGATGCGCAGTCCTGAGGCGGGCATGACGAGCGGACTATAGCCATTGCGCCAGGGCGCCGGTTGTAGGGGCTTTCTGAGAGAGGCTGACGCAACTGCCTGACGAGGGCGTAAAGCCTGCTAGGCTCTGACGCTGTCCCTCTGCGAGATTCCCTTAGGCATGAAGCGCACGTCCTGGTTGCCCGGTCTGGTGTTGTCGTGCCTGCTGTTCTGCCCCCTGGCCCAAGCCCGGGAATGGCTGGCCGTCGGCACCGATTTCCCCCAACTGTACGAACAGGATGGCCAGGGCCGTTTCATCGGCCTGGGCGCCGATCTGCTGCGCGTGGTGCTGGGCGAGATGGGCGACAGCGTGCGCTTCGAGCTGTATCCCTGGGCCCGCGCCCAACTCATGGTTGCCGAAGGCCGCGCTGACATCCTCGTCGGCCCCTACCGCACCCCCGAGCGGGAAATGCGCATGCTCTTCACCCGCCACGCCTTCTACCGCGACCGCCTGGTGTTCTATGCCCGCAGCGACCAGCCCCTCGAATGGGGCGGTGACTACGCGCGGCTGCAGGGGCAGCGGGTCGCTGCCATCCGTGGCTGGGTCTACGGCGACCGTTTCGACCATGCCCGCGCTCACCTCGACCTGCGCAGCGTCGAGGGCGTGGGCAACGCCCTGCTGATGCTGCAGCACGGGCGCATCGACCTGCTGGCCACCAACGAGCGCAACTCCCGCCCCTGGATCGAAGCCCTGCCGGCCGGCAGCCTGGTCCAGCTGCAGCCGGCCATCGACAGCAAGGACGGCTACTTCGCCTTCCCCCGGCGCGAGCCTTACGAGGCGCTCAAGGTCCGCTTCGACGAGACCTTCCTGCGCCTGCTGGAAGACGGCCGCTTCGCCCGCATGGCGGCCGAGGCCGGCGTCCAGGTACCTGAATAACGTGCGTCGCCCCACTGTGTGGGCCTCCGGCGGCTGGCTAGAATGGCAAAGGGCCACGTGAGGAACATCGGTGAGTACTGAAGAGTCGGGTTATTCGATCTACCGCAAGCTGGTTTCCCAGCTGATGAATGGCGAGGAACAGCTGCCCAGCCTGCCCATGATCACCATGGAGATCCGCCGTGCCCTGGCCGATCCCAACGCCACCACCGGCTCCCTGGCCCGGGCCATCAGCAAGGACCCGGCACTGAGCGCCACCCTGGTCAAGCACGCCTCCAGCGCCCGCCTGCGCGGCACACCGCCGCCCAGGAGCCTGGAGGAGGTCATCCGCCAGCTGGGCATGCTGGAGGTGGACCGCATCACCATGGTCCACAGCATCAAGAGCCTGTTCCCGCTGCACAGCCCGGCGCACAAGAAACTGTTTCTCGACACCTGGCACCGCCTGGCCCGTCGTGCGGCCATCAGTGCCGTGCTGGGGCGCCTGCTCGGTCATGTTTCCGGTGAGCATGTGCTGTTGGCGACTATCCTCAGTGAGGTGGGCGCCATGGCCATCCTTTCCGCGTTCAAGGCGGCTGACCAGGTGCCCGCCACCGAGCTCTACAACCGCCTGTGCCGGGAATACGGCAAGTCGCTGGGGGTGGTGGTGCTGAAGAAGTGGGCGGTGGACCAGAGCTACATCGAGGTGGTGCGTGGTGCTGGGCTGTGGGGCGAATCCCCGGGGCCCGGCATCGGCCTGGTGGACCTGGTCAACCTCGGGCTCTACCACGCGATCCGTGAAAACGGGCCCACTGCCCAATTGCCGCCTATCGTGGAGTTGGCGGCCTACCGCAAGCTGCTGCCACCGCAGAACGCGTTGGACCCCAGCGGCAACGGCCTGGCCCTGGTGGCCAGCCAGCGGGTAGAGATCCAGCGGATGGAGTCGCTGCTGCATTGAGTCACGGCATGCCGCCAGGCATGCCCGGTCCCGCGTAAGGAGCCGTCGCGGGGCTTGATGGCCGGAGCGCCTCTTGCACGACCACGGCCAGGGGCCGACCGGATTCAGAGAGGTCTCGTCATGAACGCACTGTTCAGCCCGGGTGTCCGCCTCCTCGAGGGGTTCAGCTTCGCCCGCAAGTTCCAGATCCTGTTCCTGCTGTTCATCCTGCCCCTGGGCTATGCCCTGTGGATCATCGCCGGCACTTATCAGGAGCGCCTGGCGCTGATCGACGGCGAGCTCAGCGGCTTGCGGGCGATCGTCACCCTCGACGACGCCCTCGACGAAACCATCGCCCAGCGCACCCTGCTGGCGCGCTGGAAGGGCACCGAGGTCGCAGCCAAGGCCACCCTGGAGCAACGTGCCGGGCAACTGGAAGCGATGCTGGACAAGGTCGACGCGCAGCTGAAGGCCGAATCCCTGGAAGGGGCCAACCGCACGCTGTTCGACGAACTGAAGAGCCGCAGCGAAGCCATCCGCCCCCAGGCGCTGGCGAGCGTCGCCCTGCCCGATGCCCTGGACCGCTACCAGGCGGTGCTGCAGAGCCTGCAGTCCCTGCGCGAGCAGGTGGCCACCAGCACCGGGCTGATCCTCGACCCGGTGATGGACACTTACCTGATGATGGAGCAGGTCACCTATGTGCAGCCGCGCACCCGCGAGCTGCTCGGCAACTTCGTCGCCAGCGCCCATGGCGCGGTGGTCTCCCGGCATTTCACCTTGCAGAGCCGGGTCGGCGTGCGTGACCTGCGCCGCGCCCTCGACGACTCCGTCCGCCAGTTGCGCAAGGCCCGTGAAGCCATTGCCGGGAAGGGCCTGCCCAACACCGAACTCGACGGACCGTTCGGCCAGGCCGAAGAGGCCCTGTCGGGTTATCTCGCCGCCGTCGACAAGGGCATGTTCGACGCCAACCCCTTCACCCTTGAAGTGGCGGAGTTCATCAGCCAGGCCGAGCAGACCGAGCGCCAGCTCACGGCCCTGCAGGTGGCGCTGGACGAGCGGCTGCGTCTGCGCCTTGGCGTGTTCCGTGGCGAGGCCCTGGCCAGCATGGCCCAGGTGATCGGTGGCTTTGCCGTACTGACCCTGCTGGCGCTGTACATGCTGCTGTGCCTCAACGCGGCGATCCGGCGGGGCACGGCGGCCATCACCGAGGCCGCCGAGGGCCTGCGTGCGGGGGACCTGCGGGTCAGCGCTGCGGTGCATGGGCGGGACGACCTGGCGCAGATCGCCGAGGCCCTCAACGCCGCGCTGGTGCAGCTGCGCAATTCCCTGGATGGGGTGAACCGCGAGAGCCAGCAACTGGGCGGCACCGTGCGCCAGTTGAACGACCAGGCCGAGGAAACCCTCGTCTCGGTGGAGCAGCAGCAGGGCCAGGTCAGCCAGATCGCCGCCGCCGCCCATCAACTGGCCGCCACGGCCCAGACGGTGGCTGAAAGCTGCGAAGGCGCCGCCGCCGACGCCCAGCAGACCCGGCAGATCGCCGTGCAGAGCAACCAGCGCAGCGCCCGCACCGGGGCCAGCATGCGTGAACTCAGCAGCCGCCTAGGCGAGACCGTCACGGCCTTGCAGCAACTACGCGACCAGACCCAGCAGATCAACCGCGTGGTGGACGTGATCAAGGGCATTGCCGAGCAGACCAACCTGCTGGCCCTCAACGCCGCCATCGAAGCTGCCCGCGCCGGCGAACAGGGCCGGGGCTTCGCCGTGGTGGCCGACGAGGTGCGCAGCCTGTCCCAGCGCACCCAGGACTCCACTCAGGAGATCGGCGACACCGTCTCCAGCCTGCAAGGCGTGGTCAGCCAGGCCGTGGCGCTGATGGAGGCCGCCTACCGCCAGGCCGAGGGCGACGTCGGCAGCGTGCTGAGCATGGGCGACGACCTGTCGGGGATCGCCGACGCCGTGCAGCGGGTCAGCGACCGCCTGGCGCAGATCGCCACTGCCGCCGAACAGCAGGCCGCCACCGCCGACGAGGTCAGCGGCAACATCCAGCAGGTGGACCAGGCCGCCGCGCTGCTGTTGGGCGGGGCACGCTCGGTGCAGAGCGTGGCCGAGCAGTTGCGCCTGGGCAGCCAGGCCCTGCACGACAACACCTCGCGCTTCCGCCTGGGGTGAGCCGCTAGCCGCGCCAGAACGGCTTGAGCCCTTCCTCCAGCGCCTGGGCGCGGGTCAGGCCGATGTCCTTCAGCGCGTGCTCGTCCAGCTCCAGCAGCGCCTTGCGGGTCGCCAGGCGCAGCCAGAAGCGTTGCCAGGGGCTGCCGGACAGCCGCACCGACGTGGCGGCGCGTTCGCCGGCCTGCATCAGTTCCTGTGGGTGAAGGGTCAGCCGTACATCGCTCAAGCCGCTCATCTCCGGACTCCTGGTGTTTTCTGGGGGCGAAGCCATTGTCCGGTGGCAGGTCGTGTTCGATACAGATTCAAGGTTGTGGAATTTTCTTCATACAGATTGCCGACTTCAGCGTCTGAATCCACAATCGGCGGCGAATCTGTATGGTCGGCGGCCACGCGTGAGTCGCCAGGGAGAACAGCATGACGCTCTACAGCCAGCTCGCCGAAACCCTGGGCGAGCGCATCGAACAGGGCTACTACCGCCCTGGCGACCGCCTGCCCTCGGTGCGCGCCCTGAGCCAGGAGCACGGCGTCAGCCTCAGCACCGTGCAGCAGGCCTACCGGGTGCTGGAGGACCAGGGCCTGGCAGAGCCCCGGCCCAAGTCCGGCTACTTCGTCTCCCTGCGCCGGCAGATGCCCGAGCTGCCCGCCGTGGCGCGGGCCGCCCAGCGGCCGGTGGAGGTGTCGCAGTGGAGCGACCTGCTGGAGCTGGTGCGCCGTGGCGCGCGGGACGGCCTGGTGCAACTGGGGCGCGGCATGCCCGACATCACCAGCCCCACCCTGCGCCCGCTGCTGCGCAACCTGGCCCAGGCGGCCCGGCGCAGTGACCTCGGCGGCCTGTACTACGACAGCCTGCAGGGCTCCCAGGCGCTGCGCGAACAGGTCGCGCGGCTGCTGCTGGACAGCGGCAGCCGTATTCCCGCCAGCGACCTGATCATCACCACCGGCTGCCACGAGGCGCTCTCCACGGCCATCCGCACCGTGTGCCAGCCCGGCGACATCGTCGCGGTGGACTCGCCCAGCTTCCACGGCGCCATGCAGGCCTTGAAGGGCTTCGGCATGAAGGCCCTGGAACTGCCCACCGACCCGCTCAACGGCATCAGCCTGGAGGCGCTGGAGATGGCCCTGGAGCAGTGGCCGATCAAGCTCATCCAGCTCACCCCCAGCTGCAACAACCCGCTGGGCTACATCATGCCCGAGGCCCGCAAGCGCGCCCTGCTGGAGCTGGCCCAGCGCTACGACGTGGCGATCCTCGAAGACGACGTCTACGGCGATCTGGCCTACCGCTACCCGCGTCCGCGCACCATCAAGTCCTTCGACGAGGACGGCCGCGTGCTGCTCTGCAGCTCCTTCTCCAAGACCGTCGCGCCGGGCCTGCGCATGGGCTGGATCGCCCCTGGGCGCTACTTCGACCGCCTGCTGCACATGAAGTACATCTCCTCCGGCGCCACCGCCACCCAGCCGCAACTGGCACTGGCCGAGTTCATCGCCAGTGGCGCCTACGAGCCCCACGTACGGCGCATGCGTGCCCAGTACCAGCAGGGCCGGGACCAGATGATCGACTGGGTGATGAGGTACTTCCCCGAAGGCACCCGCGTCAGCCGCCCCCAGGGCGGCTTCATGCTGTGGGTGGAACTGGCGGCCGGCTTCGACACCCTGCGCCTCAACCGCGAGCTGCTGCAGGACGGGGTGCAGATCGCCCCCGGCAGCCTCTTCTCCGCCTCCGGCAAGTACCGCAACTGCCTGCGCATGAACTACGCCCCCCGCCCCAGCGCTGCCCAGGAAGCGGCCGTGCGCAAGGTGGGCGAGCGGGTGAAGGTGTTGATGGCGCAAAGCGAGGGTGCACAGGAGGAGGGCCCTGTGGGAGCGAATTCATTCGCGAGGGTATGAGCACCGATGGCTTCCGGCGTGCGATAGCCGTCCTACCCACTGATCCGATGTTTCCGGCGCTCACCCTTGCGACCGAACGGCCCTTGCCTGGCTAGAGTCCGTTCTTTCCACCGGAAGAGGAGAGGCTCGTGGGCAGCCGTGATCTGCGCAAGGGACGTGTTTCCCAACTCGGCAGGGTCTATCTCGTTACCGCGACAACCGTTGATCGACGCCCGTTCTTCGCCCACTTCACACATGCCCGGTTGCTGGTCGGCGAGTTGAGGCGCCTGCAGCGCCTCGAGCTGGCGTATTCATTGGCCTGGGTGGTCATGCCCGATCACTTCCACTGGTTGATGCGGCTCGATGCACCGGTGTCGCTGTCTTCAGTGGTCAAGGTCTTGAAAGGGCGTACGGCCAGGCATCTGGGGCTGTTGATGGGGGAACGCAGTGCGGTCTGGCAGCCGGGTTTCCATGACCGGGCGTTGCGGCGCGAGAGCGAGCTGCTGCCGGTTGCGCGCTATGTGGTGGCGAACCCGCTGAGGGCTGGTTTGGTGAAACGCCTGGGTGATTACCCGCATTGGGATGCCATGTGGCTGTGAGTGCCTGGCGGCCCTTCGGGCCGTATCGCGAATGAATTCGCTCCCACAGGTTCAGGGGAGTGCGCTCCGCTACTCCGTCTTCGCCCCACCCGCCAGATGCCCCGCCAATGTCCGTAGTGCGCCTAGCTGGCGGCAGATCAGGGCCAGTTCGGTCTGCACCAGGCGTACGCGCTCGTCCATGTCGTCCGGCAGTTGCTCCAGCGTCTTGGCCAGGGCCTCTTCGCTGTCGCTATGGATGGCCACCGGTTGGCGCTGGGCCATGGCGGCGGCGATGGCTTCCAGGGTCGCGGCGATGCGTTCGCCGGCCTCGGCCAGGGTCGGCTCCAGCACCAGCGGATCGGCACTGCGGTGGGCGCCCAGGGCGGAGAGGTAGCTGAGCAGGGTGTGGGACAGCACGAGGAAGCGGAAGCCCATGTCGGCGTCCTTCCGGAAGTGCCCGGGTTCCATGAGCATGTTGGCCAGGGTGGTGGACAGCGCCGCGTCGGCATTGTGGGCGTTGCGCCGGGCCAGGCGGTAGGCCAGGTCGTCGCGCTTGCCGCTGGCGTACTGCTGGAGGATCTGCCGCAGGTAGTGGGCGTTGTAGACCAGGGTGGTGGAGACCACCCGGTGCAGCCCGCGCCCCTGCCAGTCGGGGAGGATGAAGATCACCGCCAGGGCGGCGATCAGGCTGCCCAGCAGGGTGTCCACCAGGCGCGGCACGAACAGGCCGTAGCTGTCGCCGATCTGGTTGAAGCAGAACAGCACCATCAGGGTGATCGCCGCCGTCGCCAGGGTGTAGCGGGTGGCGCGGTTGGTGAAGAAGATCACCCCGGCCACCACGGCGAACATCGATTGCACCAGGGCGCTGGGGAACAGGTCGAACAGCGCCCAGCCCAGGGCCAGGCCGATCACCGTGCCGATGATCCGCTGCACCAGCTTGCGCCGCGTGGCGCCGAAGTTGGGCTGGCAGACGAAGACCGTGGTCAGCAGGATCCAGTAGCCCTGGCTCGGGTGGATCAGGTGCAGCACGCCGTAGCCGGCGGACAGGGCGATGGCCATGCGCAGGGCATGGCGGAACACCACCGAGGTGGGGGTGAAGTTCTGCTTCAGGCGCTCCCAGACGTCCTTCAGCCCTTTGGGCGAGCGGTCCAGCAGGCTGCTGTCCTGGGCGTCGGCGAGGGCGTCGGGGTTGCTGGCGTCGGTCAGCAGCCGGTCCAGGGTGGAGAGGTTGCTGGCCAGGGCGTTGAGCGAGCGCAGCAGGCCGCGCCAGGCCGGGTTGCTCTGGATGCGCAGGTGCTCCAGGGAGCGGTGCAGGTCCTGCAGGGCCTGGGTGCCGTCGTGGTACTCGAACGGCTGGCGCATCTGGATGGCCTGGCCCAGGGCCTGGCAGGCGCCGCCCTGCTGGCGCAGCAGGCGCTGGCAGCGGAACAGCACGTCGCTGTGGAAGAAGGCCTCGGCCAGCTGGTTGTAGGGGTAGTGGGAGGAACTGGCGCGCTCGTGGATGTCCTGGGCCAGGAAGTACAGCTTCAGGTAGCGGCTGACCTTGGGCCGCGGCCGGGCGTTGCCGACCCGGTGCAGGATGATTTCCTTGGCGGCGTTGAGCGCGCTCACCACCTTGCCGTTCTGCTGGGCCAGCTCCAGGCGCTTGGCCTCCACGTCCAGCTCCCGCAGGGGCTCGAACAGGCTGGACTTGAGCTTGAGGTACTGCCCCAGCTCGCGGTACAGCCGCGCCAGGCTCTGCTGCACCGGCTGGTGGGTGAACAGCGCTTGCCAGAGCACCGAGAGCAGACCGTACCAGGCGGCGCCGCTCACCAGCAGTGCCGGCTCGCGCCAGAGGTCGTCGGCCACGCCGTTGCGCTGGTCGACGCCGATCATGCTGTAGATCGACAGGATCAGCGTCGCCGAGGCGATGGTGGCGTAGCGCTCGCCGAGGGCGCCGAGCATGGTCAGGCCGAAGCTGGCCAGGGCCAGGGCGGCGACGAACAGCCAGGGGTAGGGGAACAGCAGCTCCACCGACAGGGAGGCGATGCTGAAGCAGCCCAGGGTCACCAGCAGCGCCTGGATACGTCCTTGCCAGCTGTCGTCAGTTTCCGCCAGGGCGCTGGCGATGATGCCGAGGAACAGCGGGATGAGGGCGTCCATCCGGTCCAGGGACCAGCACAGCGCCATGCTGCCGGTCAGCGCGATGGACACGCGCAGGCTGTAGCTGAACTTGTCCTGGGCCCAGAGGCGGCGCAGGGAGTGGCTGAACGAGGTAGCGGGCATGGCGGCCTTGTGAGCTGGCGATTCGGGACGGCTGCCGTACGGAGCGGCACGCCTGAGGTTACCGCTTGGATGTTTCCCGGGCGAGGCGGGTTACAGCGACATGCCGCGTTTGTGCAGCGGCTGGCGCCGGTGGGCATGCTGGGGGCAGGTGATTGGCCGGCGCTCCTGCCCGCGTCGGTCTACCCTGAGAGGGCGGCTCAATGGCGTGCTGCCGTCCCTGCCAGGAAGTGGGACTTTCGATGACCAAGACCCTTCGCTTGCTGTTCCTGCTCTCGCTGCTGGGTGCGGCCGGCCTGCGCGCGGACCCGCTGCGGCTGGTCGGCGACGTCTGGCCGCCCTTCACCGATGCGCGCATGCCGGGCAATGGCGTGGCCGTGCAACTGGTGGAGACCGCGCTGCAACGTGCCGGCTACGCCACGGAATACGTGGAGGTGCCCTGGGCCCGGGTGCTGCGGGGCTTGCAGACCGGTGACTACGACGTGGTGGTGAGCGCCTGGTACGAGGATGCCCGGGCCGTCTACGGCCTCTATTCCGAGCCCTACCTGGTCAACCGCATCCGCTTCGTGCAGCGACGCGGCAGCGGCCTTCGCTACACGAACCTGGACGACCTGCTGCCCTACAGCCTGGCGGTGGTGCGCGGCTACGCCTATTCGCCCGCCTTCGACCAGGACACTCGCCTGAAACGGGTGCCGGTGGTGGGCTTCGAGATGGGCGCGCGGATGGTGGCGGCGGGGCGGGTGAACCTGACCCTGGAGGACGAGCTGGTGGCCCGCTATCACTTCGGCCGCGAGCTCAAGGGCATCCGCGATGAGCTGGAGTTCCTGCCGCAGCCGCTGTCGGAGAACAACCTGGCGATCCTCGTGCGGCGCAGCCTGCCCCAGCACCGTGAGGTGGTGGAGCGCTTCAACCGGGCCCTGCAAGGGATGCGCGAGGACGGCACCTACCAGCGCATTCTTGAAGGGCAGGGGCTCTGAGCGCCTGGTGCAGCAAGGGCGTGGAGGGGGTCAGAGCAGGGTGCGCCCGCGCCCCTGGCTCTTGGCTTCGTAGAGGCGCTGGTCGGCCTTTTGCAGCAGCGCTTCCAGCTCCTCCGGCTCGCCGTGGTAGACCCCGGCGCTGAACGACAGCGGCGGTGCCTCGTTGGCATAGCGCAGCCGTGCGCAGTTGCGTCGCAGCTGGTCCAGCGTGGCCTGCACGGTGGCCCCGTCGGCGTCGCTGAGCAGGGCGAACTCCTCGCCACCCAGGCGGCCCAGCACGGCATCGGGGAAGCTGTGGCGGAACACCTTGGCGAACATCACCAGGGCGGTGTCGCCGCTGGCGTGGCCGTAGTCGTCGTTGATGCGCTTGAAGAAGTCCAGGTCGATCATCGCCACGCTGATGGGCTGGCTGTTGCGCCGGGCCTGCTGCAGGCGTTCGGCGCACTGCTCGTAGAACGCGCGGCGGTTGAACAGCTCGGTGAGCGAGTCGTACAGCGCGGCCTGGCGCAGGGCCTTGAGCATGTCCCGGCGCTCCAGGCTGAACATCACCCGGCAGTTCAGCTCCTCGGTGCAGAAGGGCTTGCGCAGGAAGTCGTCGGCGCCGTGCTTGATGAACATGGCGCTGAGCGAGCCCTTGGTGTCGGCCGACAGGCCGAGGATGATCAGCTCGTTGCGGCGCATCTTCTGGCGCAGGGTCTTCACCAGTTCGAAGCCGCTGATGCCGGGCATGCCGTGGTCCACCAGCAGCAGGTCGATGTCGGTCTGCTCCTGGAGGATGCGCAGGGCTTCGTCGCCGTCGCAGGCCTCGATCACCTGGTACTGGTGCGGTGTCAGCACCCGGCGGACGAACTTGCGGGTGGCGTCGGAATCCTCGGCCACGAGGATCTTCACGCCCCGGTTGCGCTCCAGGCGGTGCAACAGGCGGAAGGCGTACTCGTAGGAGTGCTGGCTCTCCTTGAGCACGTAGTCCACCACGCCCTTGAGCAGCAGGCTGTCGCGGCGCTGCTCATCGTAGGAGCCGGTGAGGACGATGCAGGGCACGGCGTGGCGCAGCACCAGGTCGACCACCTCGCCATCCGGCGCGTCGGGCAGGTTGAGGTCGACGATGGCGCCGAAGAACAGCGCGGCCGAGGTTTCCAGCAGCACCTCGGCCTCGGCCATGCTGGCGCAGAACAGCGGCTGCAGGTCCGGCTCCTGGCGGAACAGGTGCTCCAGGATCTTCAGGACCAGCGGACTGTCTTCGATGACCAGAATGTTGCGCACTACTTGCTCCATTGCCTCGACGACGGGCACGTTGTCGCCAGCGCTGTGTTTCGATCGATCCGTTCCGGGGTGTCGCTAGAGGAGGCGCACCTTGAAGGCACGCCCCTTGATACGGCCTTCCGCAAGACGCTGGAGCGCCTGGCGGGCGATGCTCCTGTCCACGGCCACGAAGGCCTGGAAGTCGAAGATGGCTATCTTGCCCACCTGCGTACCGGGAATTCCAGCCTCGCCGGTGAGTGCCCCGAGGATGTCCCCGGGGCGAACCTTGTCCTTGCGCCCTCCACTGATACACAGCGTAGCCATAGGCGGCAGAAGCGGCTCGCGATTCTTCACCACCAGCTCATCCAGGCGCTGCCAGTTCAGCGGCGCCTGTTGCAGGGCCTCGATGGCCGAGGCGCGACTGGCCTCGGCCGGGGCCACCAGGCTCAGGGCCAGGCCCTTTTCCCCGGCCCGGCCGCTGCGGCCGACGCGGTGGATGTGCACCTCGGCATCGCGGGACAGCTCGACGTTGATCACCGCTTCCAGCCCGGCGATGTCCAGGCCACGGGCGGCGACGTCGGTGGCCACCAGCACGCAGAGGCTGCGGTTGGCGAACAGGGTCAGCACCTGGTCGCGGTCGCGCTGCTCCATTTCGCCGTGCAGGCTTTGTGCCGAAATGCGCAGGGACTGCAGGTGTTCCACCAGTTCCTGGCACTGCTGGCGGGTCTGGCAGAAGGCGATGCAGGACTGCGGGCGCACGTGCATGAGCAGGTGGGCCACGGCCTCGAAGCGCTGGCGCGGGTCGATCTCGAAGAAGCGTTGCTCGATCTGCTGGTCGTCGTGCCGCGACTCCACTTCGACCCGCTGCGGATCACGCAGGAAGCGCGAGGCCAGGCGGCCGATGCCGTCGGGGTAGGTGGCGGAGAACAGCAGGGTCTGGCGCTTGGCCGGGGCCAGGCTGACGACTTCCTCGATGGCCTCGATGAAGCCCATGTCGAGCATGCGGTCGGCCTCGTCCAGCACCAGGGTGCGCAGGCCGTCGAGCACCAGGCTGCCCCGGCGCAGGTGCTCCAGCACACGGCCCGGGGTGCCGACGACGATGTGCGCGCCGTGCTCCAGGGAGCCGATCTGCGGGCCCAGCGGCATGCCGCCGCACAGGGTGAGGATCTTGATGTTGTCGGCCGCGCGGGCCAGCCGGCGCAGTTCCTTGGCCACCTGGTCGGCCAGCTCGCGGGTGGGGCACAGCACCAGGGCCTGGCAGCCGAAGAAGCGCGGGTTGAGCCCTTCCAGCAGGCCGATGCCGAAGGCGGCGGTCTTGCCGCTGCCGGTCTTGGCCTGGGCGATGAGGTCGCGGCCCTGGAGGATCACGGGCAGGCCGAGGGCCTGGATGGGCGTGGTCTCCCGGTAGCCGAGGGCCTCGAGGTTGGCCTGCATGGCGGCGGACAGGGGAAGGCTGCTGAAGGGTAGGGTGCTCACGGAGGGGGCCTGGTGGGTCATCTGGGCGCGCAGTTTAGCAGGATGAAGAGTCATCACCGCCGGCCGTTGGCGACCGGCGGCGGGGTTTCAGTGGCCGCCGTCGTCCACCGGGCGGACTGCGCGGCCACTGTCGGCGGGCAACTGCAGGAAGATCGCCGCCGCCATCAGGGTCAGCACGCCGACGCACAGGTAGGTGGCCTGGAAGGCCTCCAGCACGCTCTGGGCGTCGGGCTTGCCGAAGCCGCCGAGCAACGCGGCGGCCACGGCGACGCCGAGGCTCATGGACAGCTGCATCACCACCGAGAGCAGGCTGTTGCCGCTGCTGGCCTGCTGGTCGTCGAGGTCCAGCAGGGTCACGGTGTTCATGGCGGTGAACTGCATCGAGTTGACCGCGCCGAGGGCGGCGAGCTGGGCCAGCAGCACCGGGTAGGGCGTGCTGGCGTCCACCAGGGCCAGGCTGGCGATCAGGCCGCCGAGCAGGGTGGTGTTGCCCAGCAGCAGGCGGCGGTAGCCGAGGCGGTCCAGCAGTGGCTTGGCCAGGGGTTTGGCGAGCATGGCCGAGAGCGCCAGGGGGATCAGCGTCATGCCCGCCTGGGCCGGGCTGAAGCCCAGCGCCACCTGCAGCAGCAACGGGGTGAGGAAGGGCAGGGCGCCGCTGCCCAGGCGCGAGAACAGGTTGCCGAGGATGCCGGCAGCGAAGGTGCGGGTGCGGAACAGCGAGGGCGGGAACAGCGGCCGCTCGATCTGCATGGCGTGCAGCCAGTAGGCCGCCAGGCAGGCGATGCCGGCGAACAGCAGGAGCATCACCCGTACGTGGGGCAGGTGCAGTTCGCCCAGACCTTCCAGGGCGATGGTGATCAGCACCATCGCCGTGCCGAACAGCAGGAAGCCGCGCAGGTCCAGGCGCACCGGGCCGCTGCTGCGCAGGTCGGGCAGGAAGCGCCCGGCGGCGTAGGCGCCGAGCAGGCCCACTGGCAGGTTGATGAGGAAGATCCAGTGCCAGGTGGCGTATTCCACCAGCCAGCCGCCGAGGGTCGGGCCGATCAGCGGGCCGAGCAGGCCGGGCAGGGTGACGAAGCTCATGATCCGCACCAGCTCGGTGCGCGGGTAGCTGCGCAGCACCATCAGCCGGCCCACGGGCATCATCAGGGCGCCGCCCAGGCCTTGCACCACCCGCGCCACCACCAGTTGGCCGAGGGTGGTGGAGAGGGAACAGAACAGCGAGCCGAGGGTGAACAGCAGCACCGCCCCGAGGAACACCCGGCGGGTGCCGAAGCGGTCCGCCAGCCAGCCGGAGGCGGGGATCAGCAGGGCCACGGTGAGCATGTAGGCGATCACCACCGACTGCATGCGCAGCGGGTCCTCGGCGAGGTCGCGGGCCATGGTGGGCAGGGCGGTGTTGAGGATGGTGCCGTCCAGGGCCTGCATGAAGAAGGCGATGGCCACGAGCCAGGGCAGCAGGCGGGCGGTGCGGGGATCGAGGGGGTGGGAGCCGGGCATGGGAATCCTCAAGAGGATGACCCGGGGACTTTAGGCCTGTAGGCGAAGGCTGTCATCCACCGTGGCATGCGGGCTGCTAGGCTCTTTGCGAATCCCCCTCGCGCTTGCTAAGGACTGGCTTCGATGCGGATCTGCTGTGCGCTGCTGCTGTCCTGGCTGGCCCTGGTACCTTGCCAGGCGGCGGAGTGGTTTCCCGTGCCGGTGATCGCTGACGGACAGGCTCGCGATTACGTGCCGCTGGAGCGTGCCAGCCGGCCCTGGCGCGTCTGTACCTTGCTGCCCCATGGCATCGACCGTTACTGGTGGGGTGTGGCCTGGGGGCTGTCCGAGGAGGCCCAGCGGCAAGGCGTCCAGTTGGGCATCTATGAGGCCGGCGGCTACCAGTTCCCTGATGTGCAACGCGCGCAGTTGAGCCGGTGTGTCGAGCTCGGTGCCGATGCCTTCATCATCGGGGCCATCGAAGCGCGGGGGTTGTGCGACGAGATCCGGCAGCTGCAGCAACGCGGCACGCCGGTGATCGACCTGGTCAATGGCATCGAGTGCGCAGGGGTGACGGCCCATTCGCGGGTGGACTTCGCCGACATGGCCAGCGTGGCGGTGGCGTACATCCGGGCACGCGCGGGCAGTTCACCGGTCCGCATCGGATGGCTGCCCGGGCCCCGTGATGCCGGGTGGGTGCTGGATGCCGAGCGGGGCGTTCAGCAAGCTATCCAGGGGGCGTCGGTGAGCCTGGCGGAAGGCGGCTATGGCCCGGTTGATCGCACCACCCAGGCGGCGCTGGTGCGCCAGTTGCTGGCGCAGGAGTCTCACCTGGACTACCTGCTGGGCAATGCGGAGGCGGCAGCGTTTGCGGCGAGCCTGGTCAAGGTGTCGCCGTCGCGCTTTCCGACCCAGGTGGTGTCGCTCTATGCCACGGAGCGGGTGCTGGATGAGGTCCGCCAGGGTCAGGTACTGGCGGCGCCCACGGATTCGCCGGTGATCCAGGCGCGAATTGCCATGGACCTGGCCGTGAGGGCACTGGAGCACAGGGAGGCGGCGACGTGGGTGAGTCCGCGCATCCAGATGCTCGACCGGGCGGCTCTGGATCACTTCGACATCAGCCGGCTGATGCCGCCGGAAGGGCATTGGATGATCCGGCAGGAACTGCCGGAGTAAACGCGGGGGCGGCGCGAACCGCCCCCGCGGAGGGTCAGCTGGCCTTGCGCTGCGGCTCGGTGCGCACGGGGGCGTCACCGGCCACGTAGTACGCGGCGGTGCTGCGCGGCAGCGGTTGGCGACCGCGGATTTTGTCGGCGATCTTCTCGGCCATCATGATGGTGGTGGCGTTGAGGTTGCCGGTGATGATCTCCGGCATGATCGACGCGTCCACCACCCGCAGGCCTTCCATGCCGTGCACGCGGCCCTGGCCATCCACCACCGCCATGTCGTCGGTGCCCATCTTGCAGGAGCAGGAGGGGTGGAACGCGGTTTCGGCGTGGTTGCGGATGAATTCGTCCAGCTCGGCATCGGTCTGCTTGTCCGCGCCCGGGCTCAGTTCGCGCCCGCGATAGGGGTCGAGGGCCGGCTGGGCCATGATTTCGCGGGTGATGCGGATGCCGTCGCGGAACTCCTGCCAGTCCTGCTCGTGGGACATGTAGTTGAACAGGATGCTCGGGTGCTGGCGCGGGTCGCGGGACTTCACGTGGATGCGGCCGCGGCTCGGCGAGCGCATGGAGCCCATGTGCGCCTGGAAGCCGTGCTCCTGCACGCCCTTGCTGCCGTTGTAGTTAATCGCCACCGGCAGGAAGTGGTACTGGATGTTGGGCCAGGCGAACTCGGGGCGGGTGCGGATGAAGCCACCGGCCTCGAACTGGTTGCTGGCGCCCAGGCCCTTGCCGAGGAACAGCCATTGGGCACCGATAGCCGGCTGGTTCCACCACTTGGTGGCCGGGTAGATGGAGACCGGCTCCTTGCAGGCGTACTGCAGGTACAGCTCGAGGTGGTCCTGCAGGTTGGCTCCGACGCCGGGCAGGTCATGCACCACCGGGATGTCGAGGCCGCGCAGCAGGTCGCTGGGGCCGACGCCGGAGCGTTGCAGCAGTTGCGGCGAGGCGATGGCGCCGCTGCAGACGATCACTTCACGACGGGCGTGGGCGGTGATGCGCTGGTCGCTGTCGCCCTTGAGGTAGTCGACGCCGATGGCGCGCTTGCCGCTGAACAGCACGCGGTCGGTCAGGGCGTGGGTGACGATGGTCAGGTTCGGGCGGTTGCGCGCCTGGTCCAGGTAGCCACGGCCGGTGGCAGCACGGCGGCCTTCCGGAGTGACGGTGCGGTCCATGGGGCCGAAGCCTTCCTGCTGGTAGCCGTTGAGGTCATCGGTACGCGGATAGCCGGCCTGCACGCCGGCCTCGACCATGGCGTGGAACAGTGGGTTGTTGCCGTTCTTCGGCGTGGTGACGCTCACCGGGCCGTCGCCGCCGTGGTAGTCGTTGGGGCCGATGTCGCGGGTCTCGGCCTTGCGGAAGTAGGGCAGGCAGTCGAGGTAGGTCCAGTCTTCCAGGCCCGGGGCCTTGGCCCAGCTGTCGAAGTCCAGGGCGTTGCCGCGGATGTAGCACATGCCGTTGATCAGCGAGGAGCCGCCCAGGCCCTTGCCGCGCCCGCATTCCATGCGGCGGTTGTTCATGTACGGCTCGGGGTCGGTCTCATAGGCCCAGTTGTAGCGGCGGCCCTGCAGCGGGTAGGCGAGGGCGGCGGGCATCTGGGTGCGGAAGTCGAAGCGGTAATCGGGGCCGCCGGCTTCCAGCAGCAGGACGCTGACGTCGGCGTCTTCGGTCAGGCGGGTGGCCAGTACGTTACCGGCCGAGCCGGCACCGACGATGATGTAGTCGAATTCCATGGGTCATCCTCCGGATGGGCTGCGGGCTACAAGCGCCGGGCCGCACCGTGTGCGGCGCGCGGGCTTGCAGCCGAGTCGCTTGAGGCTTGCGGGGGCTGGGCTCAGAACACCGAGGCGTAGTCGCCGAGCTCCACCTGCACGGACTTGATGCGGGTGTAGTGGGCCAGGGTGGTGATGCCGTTCTCGCGACCGACGCCGGATTGCTTGTAGCCACCCACCGGCATTTCGGCGGGGGACTCGCCCCAGGTGTTGATCCAGCAGATGCCGGCTTCCAGCTTGTGGATCACGCGGTGGGCGCGGGCCAGGTCGCGGGTGACGACGCCGGCGGCCAGGCCGTAGTCGGTGTCGTTGGCGCGGCGGATCACTTCGTCTTCGGTCTCGTAGGTGAGGATGCTCATCACCGGGCCGAAGATTTCCTCGCGGACGATGGTCATGTCGTCGGTGCAGTCGGCGAACACGGTGGCGGCCACATAGGCGCCCTTGGCGAACTCGCCTTCGGTCACGCGCTCACCGCCGATCACCAGGCGCGCGCCTTCCTTGCGGCCGGCCTCGATGTAGCCGAGCACGCTTTCCATGTGGGCGAAGCTGGTCAGCGGGCCGAAGTTGGTGCTGGCCTGCTCCGGGTTGCCCAGGCGGATGCGCTTGACGCGCTCGACCACCTTGGCTTCGAAGGCTGCAGCCAGGGACTTGGGCACGAACACGCGGGTGCCGTTGGTGCAGACCTGGCCGGAGCTGAAGAAGTTGGCCATGACGGCGATGTCGGCGGCGCGGTCGAGGTCAGCGTCGTCGAAGATGATCAGCGGCGACTTGCCGCCCAGTTCCATGGTCACTTCCTTCAGCGAGGAGCTGGAGGCGCTGGCCATGACCTTCTTGCCGGTGGCGGTGCCGCCGGTGAAGGAGATCTTCTCGATCAGCGGGTGCTCGGTCAGCCACTGGCCGACTTCACGGCCGCTGCCGGTGAGCACGTTGAACACGCCGTCCGGCACGCCGGCTTCGGTGTAGATCTCGGCCAGCTTGAGGGCGGTCAGCGGGGTGACTTCGCTGGGCTTGAAGATCATGGCGTTGCCGGCGGCCAGGGCCGGGGCGGACTTCCACATGGCGATCTGGATCGGGTAGTTCCAGGCGCCGATGCCGGCGACCACGCCGAGCGGCTCGCGGCGGGTGTAGACGAAGCTGGTCTCGCGCAGGGGGATCTGCTCGCCTTCCAGGGCGGGGATCAGGCCGGCGTAGTACTCGATCACGTCGGCGCCGGTGACGATGTCCACCGCCTGGGTCTCGGCCAGGGGCTTGCCGGTGTCGAGGGTTTCCAGCGCGGCCAGCTCATCGTTGCGCTCGCGGAGGATGTCCACGGCACGACGCAGGATGCGCGAACGCTGCATGGCGGTCATGGCGGCCCAGACCTTCTGGCCCTCGACGGCGCTGGCGACGGCGCGCTCGACGTCGTCCTTGCTGGCGCGCTGGACGTTGGCCAGGACTTCGCCATTGGCGGGGTTGATGGTCTCGAAGGTGGCGCCGCTGGTGGCTTCGACGTAGCGACCGCCGATGTAGAGCTTCTGTTCTTCGAATCGGGCCATGGGGATCGTCCTCTCAGGTCTCGTTACGCAAGGCGGGGTGCCTTTGTGCACCCCTTTCTCGTGATTCCAGGACGGCAAAGGGCCGCCCGATCAGGGTGAAAACGAGCCTACTTTATTTTTATTGAACGTTCAAACAACAAAGAATAAGCTGCGCGGCATGGACCGATGTGCGGCAGTTCGCCGCACCCTGTCCAGGCCGCAATGCAGAGGCTTCGCCGGGGTTCATGAGCGGGTCGGGCAGGGCGGCGCGGGTCTGTGGTTGCGCCGACAGGCGCGTGCCTTAACTGCCTTGGAGCTCTGCTGTCCATGAGTACCGCCTCTTCCCACCACGGCCACGGCGTGCAGCCGCGGCTGAATCCCGTGGTGTTCTTCGGATCGACGGCGTCGATCCTGCTGCTCACCCTCGTGCTGATCCTCTTCCCCGAACAGGCCGGCCTCTGGCTCGGCAAGGCCCAGGCCTGGCTGTCCCGCAGCTTCGGCTGGTACTACATGCTGGCGATCGGTGCCTACCTGTTCTTCGTCCTCTACGTGGCCTTCTCCCGCTACGGCAACCTGCGCCTGGGGGCGGACGGCGAGCGTCCGGACTTCAGCTACGGCGCCTGGGCGGGGATGCTGTTCTCCTCGGGCATCGGCATCTCGCTGCTGTACTTCGCGGCGTCCGAGCCGCTGGATCACCTCTACAACCCGCCGGAAGGCGAGCCCGGTACCCAACACGCCGCACGCCAGGCGCTGCAGCTGACCTTCCTCCACTGGGGTGTGCACGGCTGGGCGATCTATGCGCTGGTGGGCCTGGCCGTCGGCTACTTCGCCTACCGCCACAACCAGCCGCTGGCATTGCGCTCGGCGCTCTACCCGCTGTTCGGCGAACGCCTGATGAAGGGGTCGGTGGGCAATGCGGTGGACTGCTTCGGCATCTTCGTCACCCTGCTGGGCCTGGTGACCAACCTGGGCATCGGCTCGCTGCAGGTCTCTTCCGGCCTGGAGTACCTGTTCGGCTACCCCCACAGCCAGACTGCGCTGCTGGCGGTGATCCTGGTGATGAGCCTGGTGGCGACCCTGGCTGCCGTGTCGGGCATCGAGAAGGGCATCCGCCGGCTGTCCAACCTGAACATCATCCTGTTCAGTGGCCTGCTGCTGTTCGTGCTGCTGGCGGGCAATACCCTGCACCTGCTCAACAGCCTGGTGCAGAACCTGGGCGACTACCTCAACGGCCTGGTGCTGAAGACCTTCGACCTCTACGTCTACACCGGCCAGAGCGGCAAGAGCGAAGCCTGGATGGGCCTGTGGACCCTGTTCTACTGGGCCTGGTGGATCTCCTGGGCGCCCTTCGTCGGTATGTTCATCGCCCGCATCTCCCGTGGCCGTACCGCCCGTGAGCTGGTGTGCGGGGTGATGCTGATCCCGCTGGGCTTCACCCTGGCCTGGCTGTCGGTGTTCGGCAACAGCGCCCTGGACCTGGTGATGCAGCAGAACGCCGTGGAGCTGGGCAAGGCCGCGCTGGAGCAGCCGTCCATGTCCATCTACCTGCTGCTGGAGCACTACCCGATGGCCAAGGTGGTGATCGGCCTGTCCATCTGCGTGGGCTTCGTGCTGTTCCTCACCCCGGCCGACTCCGGCTCGGTGATGCTGGCCAACCTGTCCCGCAAGGGCGGCGAACTGGACGAGGACGCGCCGAACTGGCTGCGCATCTTCTGGTCCGTGGTGATCACCCTGGTGACCATCGGCCTGCTGTTCGCCGGCAACTTCACCGCCATGCAGACGGTGGTGGTGCTGGCGGGGCTGCCGTTCTCGGTGGTGCTGCTGCTGTACATGTTCGCCCTGCTCAAGGCGATGCGCGCCGACCTGGACGGCGAGGCCCTGGAGCGCCGCTCACCGGTGTCGGTACCCGGCCCGGTCTGATCGGCCCGCAATGCGAAACGCCCTGGGGGAAACCCCGGGGCGTTTTCGTTTCAGGCGGGTAGCGCGTGAAACGGGGTCAGCGGGCGGCCTTGGCCAGTTGCTGGTCCAGGTAGTCGTAGGCGATGTGCAGGGACTGCCGCGTGTCGACGTCGCCGGAGAGGGCGCTGCGCAGCCACAACCCGTCGATCAGCGCGGCCAGGCCACGGGCGGCCGCACGCGCGGTCTGGACGTCCAGCACCCTGCGCAGCTCGCAGCACAGGTTGGAATAGAGGCGGTGGTCGTTGACCCGCTGCAGGCGGCGCAGGGAGGGGTGGTGCATGCTGGCGGCCCAGAAGGCCAGCCAGGTCTTCATGGCCGGGCCGTTGACCTGGCTGTCGTCGAAGTTGCCTTCGATGATCGCCCGCAGGTGGGCGCGGGGGCTGCCGTCCACCAGGGCGGCGCGACGCTCGCGCACGGCGGTGCTGAGGGCCTGCATCAGGTGGCGCATGGTGGCCTCGAGCAGGCCGTTCTTGTCCTTGAAGTAGTGGCTGATGATGCCGTTGGAAACACCGGCGAGGCGCGCGATGTAGGCGATGCTGGCGTCGGCCATGCCGACCTTGTCGACGGCCTCGAGGGTGGCATGGATCAGTTGCGAGCGGCGGATCGGCTGCATTCCGACCTTGGGCATCGGGGATTTCCACCATTTTGTGTGGGTATCGGGAAGGCGGAGTCTAGGGCGTAATTAATTGATTGATCAATCAGCGTCGTCGCAGGCGGGAAGGGGCCGAGGTGCCCGGGGATGGGGCGGTTTTACCCTGCAGGGCATCCAGGCGCTGGGGCAAGGCCCATGAAAAAGCCCCCGACGGCAGGGCCGGCGGGGGCTTGGGCGAGCGTGGCGTGGCTTACTTCAGCCACTCCTCCACGCGCTGCGGGTTCTTGGCGATCCAGGCCTTGGCGGCCTCTTCCGGCTTGGCGCCTTCGCGGATGGCCAGCATCACGGCACCGACTTCCTCGCCGCTCCAGGAGAATTTCTTCAGGAAGGCGGTGGCATCGGCAGCCTTGGCTTCCAGGCCCGGGTTGACCACGGTGTCGACATGCTCGTCATCGCCGAAGACCTTCTTCGGGTCTTCCAGGAAGCGCAGCTTCCACTTGGCGAACATCCAGTGGGGGATCCAGCCGGTCACCACGATGGGCTTCTGGGCTTTCTCGGCGCGGGTCAGGGCGGTGGCCATGGCCGGGCCGGAGCTGGGCATCAGCTTGATGTCCAGGTTGTATTGCTTGATCGCGTCCTCGGTGCGGCGCATCACGCCGGCACCGGCGTCGATCCCGGTGATCTTGCCGTCGAAATCGGCCTTGTAGGTGTTCAGGTCTTCGATGGATTTGGCCTGGACGTAGTCCGGCACGATGAGGCCGATCTTGGCCCCTTTGTAGTTGGAGCCGAGGACGACCACCTTGTCCTTGAGCTTCTCGTAGTACTCGCCGTGGGTGGCCGGCAGCCAGGCCGAGAGGGTGGCATCCAGGTCGCCCCGGGCCACGCCCTGCCACATGATGGCGGGCTCCACCGGCTTGAGGTCGACGCCGTAGCCGAGCCGTTCCTTGAGGATTTCGCCGGCGACATGGGTGGCAGCGACGCTGTCGTCCCAGCCGTTGACGTAGCCGATCTTCAGGGTGGGTTTGTCAGCGGCATGGGCCGTGCCGAGGCCAAGGGCCAGGGCGGCGATGCCGATGGATTGCAGACACAGGGACTTCAGCTTTCGCATACGTATTGCTCCATCAGGTGGGATTGGCAGCATTGCTACGTTGGAGGCCTGAACCCGTTCTTGGGCGGGCTTGGCGAGTCCGCGCACCGTGGCCGTGCGGCCTCGGTGGCGGAAAGGGAAGTCAGAGACCGAGGTGCTTCTTGACGGCGGCGGCGCCGTCCTGGCCGTCGAAGGTGGTGACGCCGGCGAGCCACTTGTCGAGCACGGCGGGGTTGGCTTTGAGCCAGGTGGTGGCGACCTTCATCGGGTCTTCCTTCTTCAGGATGTTCTCCATCAGCTGGCTTTCCATTTCGACGTTGAACTGCAGGTTGTTCAGCAGCTTGCCGACGTTGCCGCAGCGGGCCTCGTAGTCCGGCGGTACCACGGTGTAGACCTTGGCGGCACCGTAGTCGGGGCCGAACACGTCATCGCCGCCGGAGAGGTAGGTGATGTCGAACTGGGTGTTCATCGGGTGCGGGGCCCAGCCGAGGAAGACCACCGGCTCCTTCTTCTTGATGGCGCGCTGCACCTGGACCAGCATGCCCGCCTCGGAGGACTCGACCATGCGGAAGCTGCCCAGGTCGAACTGGTTGCCCTTGATCATCTTGTCGATCAGCAGGTTGCCGTCGTTACCCGGCTCGATGCCGTAGATCTTGCCACCCAGCTGGTCCTTGAACTTGGCGATGTCCTGGAAACTCTTCAGGCCGGCTTCGGCCGCGTAGGTGGGCACGGCCAGGGTGTACTTGGCGCCTTCGAGGTTGGCGGTCGGCAGCACCTTCACGCCGTTGTCCTTGGTGAAGGGCTCGATCACCGCGTCCATCGACGGCGCCCAGTAGCCCAGGAAGACGTCGATCTGCTTGTTCTTCACGCCGGTGAAGGCGATCGGCACCGAGGCCATGATCTTGCGCGGGTTGTAGCCCAGGCCTTCGGTCAGCACCATGGCCACGCCGGTGGTGGCGGAGATGTCCGCCCAGCCGATTTCCGCGAAACGTACCTGCTTGCAGCTTTCCGGCTCACCGGCCCAGGCGCCTTGCATCAGCGCACAGGCCAGCAGCCCGACTCCCGCCATTTTCTTCATGTTCTTCATCAGCAACTCCCCTGGTACTCGTTTATTGGCGTTTCTTAGGAAGGCTTCACCTGGCGCTGCAGCCGTGCCCGGGCGCTGAACCAGCCGAACAGGCTGGCACGACCCTGGACGCGCGGGGTGCCGAAACTCTCGGTGATGCGGTCGAGGATGATCGCCAGCAGCACCACGGCCATGCCGCTCTCGAAGCCCAGGCCGATGTCCAGGCGCTGGATGCTGGCGAGTACGTCGTTGCCCAGGCCGCCGGCGCCGACCATCGAGGCGATGATCACCATCGACAGCGCCATCATGATGGTCTGGTTGACCCCGGCCATGATCGACGGCATCGCGTTGGGAAGCTGCACCTTGTATAGCAGCTGCCAGCTGGTGCAGCCGAAGGATTGGCCGGCCTCGACGATTTCCTTGTTCACCTGGCGGATGCCGAGGCTGGTCAGGCGCACCGCTGGGGGCATGGCGAAGATCACCGTGGCGATGATCCCCGGCACGCGGCCGAGGCCGAAGAGCATGGCGGCGGGAATCAGGTAGACGAACGCCGGCATGGTCTGCATGAAGTCGAGGATCGGCCGGATGATGATGGCCACCCGCTCGCTCTTGGCGGCCCAGATGCCCAGCGGGATGCCCAGCAGCAGGCTGATGAGGGTGGAGGAGAAGGTCAGGCCGAGGGTGACCACGGTCTGCTCCCAGAAGCCGGTGAGCACGATCAGCACCAGCGAGGCGGCGGTGAACAGCGCGAACTTCACGCCGATGCGCCACAGGCCGAGGCCGACGAACACGGCGATCAGCAGCCAGGCCGGCGGCCACATCAGGAAGCGCTCGATCAGCTCGGAGAAGCCGCTGACCACGGCGCCCACGTTCTCGAAGGCGCCGCCGTAGTTTTCCAGCAGGTGCTGGACGACGTCGTTGACCCAGCTGCCCAGATCCAGTTTCTCGCTCATCTCACACCCCCTGCAGTCGGCTCAGCAGGCGGCCCTTGCTGATCGCCCCGGCATAGTGGCCCGCCTGGTCGATGACCGGGATGGGGCCTTCGTTGTCCACCAGGCGCTCGATCACCTGGTCCAGTGGCAGGTCCTCGGGCACCGGCACGATCTGCTTGAGCAGGTCCGGTTCGAGGCTGCGGGAGCGGCCGTCCTCCACCAGCAGGGCGATCTTCTCCAGGCTGATGGAGCCGCGGAAGCGGTTGTCCTCGTCGACGATGAAGGCGTAGTGCTTGTCCATCGCCTGCAGCTCGCGGCACACCTGCAGCGCATCGGGCGCCTTGCCGTTGTGCACGTAGAGCGGGACGCTGTCGGCCTTGAGCTGGCCGGCGGTGAGGTAGCGGCTGGTGTCGACGGTGTCGAAGAAGTTGCGCACGTAGTCGTTGGCGGGCTTCTCGATCAGCTCCTGCGGGGTGCCGACCTGGACCAGCTTGCCGCCTTCCATGATGCCGATGCGCGAACCGATGCGCATGGCTTCCTCGATGTCGTGGGAGACGAAGATGATGGTGCGGCGGTGGGTCTTCTGCAGCTCCAGCAGCACGTCCTGCATCTCGCGGCGCTTGAGCGGGTCGAGGGCCGAGAAGGCCTCGTCCATGATGATCATCGACGGGTCCACCGCCAGGGCGCGGGCCAGGCCCACGCGCTGCTGCATGCCGCCGGAGAGTTCGTGGGGGTACTTGTGGGCGAAGGGCGCCAGGCCCACCTGCTCCAGCACTTCCATGGCGCGACGCTCGCGCTCCTTCTTGCTCTTGCCGGCCACTTCCAGGCCGAAGGCGGCGTTGTCCAGCACGGTGCGCGAGGGCATCAGGGCGAAGGACTGGAACACCATGCTCATGTCGCGACGACGCAGGTCGATCAGCTGCGCCTTGGGCAGCTTGGCCACGTTCTGGCCGTCGATGAAGACGTCGCCCGCGGTCGGTTCGATCAGACGGTTGATGAGGCGGATCAGGGTGGACTTGCCAGAGCCCGACAGGCCCATGAGGACGAAGATCTCGCCCTCCTCGACGCTGAACGAGACGTCGCTGACGCCGATCACCGCGCCACGTTCAGCGAGAATCCGTTCCTTGCTCCAGCCTTGCTTGAGCAGGTCGATGGCTTCTTGTGGCTGTTGGCCGAAAACCTTGTAGAGGTTCTGGACCACGATTTTTCCAGACTGCATGGGATCATTCCCCTTCGGTAGGCATCCTTGTCGGACACGCGTGCTCGCGGGCTCCCATCCAGGGCGCGGCGCCAGGTGCTGTCGACTGTTCTTGCCTGTGTGGGTTTACTGGTTCCAGGGCCTGGCAGGGAGGCTGTGCGACGTCGAACCGACGACCGGGTGCCCACGGATTCAGACAGCCACCCTCACCCCGCAGGGCATGGACGCCTGATCGAATCCTTGAGTTCCTGTCCTTCGTTGCGCTGAGTTGCAAACCGCTTTCCACACCCTCTGGCAGTGCTACGTGACCCGATCCCTGGGTCATTCCACACCTCGACCGGAGGTGCGCGTACATCCGAAATTTCTTGTAGGGCCGCGTCCCGTCAGGAGGGCGTGGCCGCTTTGTGTTCTTCGGTCCGGGGCGGAGGGCCCCGGTCTGCCGCACCTCCCTGGGAGTGCGACAGCGACGAAATCGGCTGTCTCAACGATATAGCCTCGGCATACCGGCAATTGTCGGTTTACGACCCTGACGTGTTGGGCGACGACATCAGCCAATGGCGGAAAACCTTAACAGAAAGTTTTTGCCCGGCGCGACCGCTGGAACCCGCGTGGCGACTGGCCTGCAGCACTTGCGCAGGCTGCAGGCCAGGGCAGCCGGGGGCTGCGGTGGGATGGAGGGAACGACAGAAATCAGGGTTCGGCGGCCAGGTTCAGGGCAGGATCCGCCGGTTTTCCGTCGCGGGTGGTGACGCCTTCGAGCCAGCGCGCCAGGTCGGCGGGGTTCTCCTTCAGCCAGGCCTTGGCCTCGCGACGACGGTTGGTGCTCTGGTTGAGCACGGCGCCCATCAGGTGGTTCTCCATGGCCAGGGAGAAGCGCAGGTTCTTCAGCAGGCGCCCGAGGTTCGGGCACTCCTTGGCCAGCCCCGCGCGGGTGTTGGTGTAGACGGTGGCACCGCCGAAGTTCGGGCCGAAGTAGGCGTCGCCGCCGGCCAGGTACTGCATCTCGAAGGTGTTGTTCATCGGGTGCGGCTCCCAGCCGAGGAACACCACCCACTGCTTGAGGTGCTCGGCGCGCTTCACCTGCGCCAGCATGCTGCTCTCGCTGGA
The DNA here is from genome assembly GCF_032621675.1 of Pseudomonas sp. zfem003. Classification (NCBI taxonomy): domain Bacteria; kingdom Pseudomonadati; phylum Pseudomonadota; class Gammaproteobacteria; order Pseudomonadales; family Pseudomonadaceae; genus Pseudomonas; species Pseudomonas sp. zfem003. The sequence continues at coordinate 602,586 of NZ_JAVYJG010000003.1, forward strand.
CTCCACCAGCTGGAAGTCACCGACGCCGAAGGCGTTCTCGCTGATCATCCGGCCGATCAGCTTGTTGCCGTCGTTGCCCGGCTCGATGCCGTAGATCTTCCCGCCCAGCTCCTTGCGAAAGCGCGCCAGGTCGGAAAAATTCTTCAACCCGCCGTCCCACGCCGCCTTGTTCACCGCCAGGGTGTACTTGGCGCCCTCCAGGTTGGCACCCAGGGTGTCGACGCTGCCTTTCTCGCGGTAGGGGGCGATGTCGTTCTCCATGCTCGGCATCCAGTTGCCGAGGAACACATCGATCTTCTTGTCCGCCATGGCCTTGTAGGTGTCGGGCACGGACAGGCGCTTGACCTGGGTGCTGTAGCCCAGCTCGGTGAGCACGTAGCGGGTCACGGCGGTGGTGACGGTGATGTCGGTCCAGCCGACATCGGCGAAGCGAACGGTGGAGCAGGACTCCGGATCGGCAGCCTGGGCCAGCAGCGGAAAGCACAGCGCTGCGGCCAGGCCCCAGGTTTTTCTAGGGTTCATGGTCTTATCCACAGGGTGTTTCGGATCGGGGAAACCCGCGTGGCGAACGATGCGCTGCTGGCCGGAGCGGGGCGCCTGGATCATGGCGCCGTAGACGTGTCGCTTTCTACGAAGCAGGTCGCAAGCAGGACGTCGCTGTCGTTTTTCCACGCTCGCTGTGGGGATAACGGGCGACGCATTCGGACACGAGCAAGTCGGTGTGGGACGTTCGCCGCTCACGGAAATGCTGATGATGTGCGCGATGCAACCCAGTCAGCGGAGAGTCCCGTGGCCATCAGCGTGTTCGACCTGTTCAAGATCGGTATCGGCCCATCCAGTTCCCACACCGTCGGGCCCATGCGCGCCGCCGCGCTGTTCGTCGGCGCCCTGCGCGAGCGCCACCTGCTGGAACGCGTGCGTCGGCTGGAGGTGAACCTCTATGGCTCGTTGTCCGCCACCGGCGTCGGGCACGGCACCGACCGCGCGGTGATCATGGGGCTGATGGGCGAGTGGCCCGACCAGATCGACCCGCAGCTCATCGCCCCGCGCATCGCCACGCTGATGGAGCGCAACGAACTGCTGCTGGACGGTCGCCTGCCGGTGCCTTTCGTCTGGTCGCGGGACATGCGCCTGCTGGACGAGAACCTGCCCTACCACCCCAACGCCATGACCCTGGTGGCCCTCGGTGAGGACGGCGAACTGCACCGCGACACCTATTACTCCGTCGGGGGTGGCTTCGTGGTGGATGCCGAGCAGGCCGCCTCTGGTCGCCTCGACCAGGACACCACCGCGCTGCCCTATGACTTCTCCAGTGGCGACGAACTGCTGCAGCTCTGCCAGCGCCACAGCTTGCGCGTGTCCGAGCTGATGATGGCCAACGAGCGTGCCTGGCGCAGCGACGAGGCGATCCGCAGCGGCCTGCTGCGCCTCTGGGCCGCCATGCGCGAATGCGTGGAGAACGGCCTGCGCCACGAGGGCGTACTGCCCGGTGGCCTCAACGTGCGCCGCCGTGCCGCGCGCCTGCACCGCAGCCTGCTGGACCTGGGCAAGCCCAACGTCATCGGCTCCACCATGAGCGCCATGGAGTGGGTCAACCTGTATGCCCTGGCGGTGAACGAAGAGAACGCCGCCGGCGGGCGCATGGTCACCGCGCCCACCAACGGCGCCGCCGGCATCGTCCCCGCCGTGCTGCACTACTACATGCGCTTCAACCCCGAAGCGTCCGATGACGACGTGGTGGCGTACTTCCTGGGCGCCGCCGCCGTCGGCATCCTCTGCAAGAAGAACGCCTCCATCTCCGGGGCCGAAGTGGGTTGCCAGGGCGAGGTCGGCTCCGCCTGCGCCATGGCCGCGGCCGGCCTGGCCGAAGTGCTCGGGGCCAGCCCCGAACAGCTGGAGAACGCCGCCGAGATCGCCCTGGAGCACAACCTCGGCCTGACCTGCGACCCGGTCGGCGGCCTGGTGCAGGTGCCCTGCATCGAACGCAACGCCATCGCCGCGGTAAAGGCCATCAACGCCGCGCAGATGGCCCTGCGTGGCGACGGCGAGCACTTCATCTCCCTCGACCGGGTGATCCGCACCATGCGCGACACCGGGGCCGACATGCACGACAAGTACAAGGAAACCTCCCGCGGCGGCCTGGCCGTCAGCGCCATCGAGTGCTGACCCGCCCGTGCCCCCGGCCCG